>NZ_BAAAFD010000011.1:0-113973 GCF_039523355.1 Aliiglaciecola litoralis
GGTGTTCATAGCTTTGACCCGTGACGCTGTCTTCTCCACACAAATACGCCCGACGCACACAACGCGACACACAATGATAATACGGCGTATCGGTCAAACTGATTTGGCGCTTTCTAGGAAGAGCCATACACACGTCCTTTGAGAATTGATAGACCTAAAGCCTAACTGAATTTGTCTAACAATGAGGTCCAGTTCTGCGTCCAGTTTGAGTGGGTGTCCTGACTAATAGCTATAAAAATCTAAAGGATGGGTGGGTGTCCTTGCTCTACTTGCACGGCAGTTTTACTTAAGGATTACTTTTGACCTTTTGGTGGGCGCTTTGAACCAATTTCCATTGGTCCTTTGCTTTTTGTAGATAATCGCCAATATCATTCCCTCCAGCCATTTCTTTCGCTATGTCGTTGATCATTTGATCGCGTTGAGCAATAAGTGCATCGGATCGAGCAAACAAATTTTGCGCCTCAGGATAGATCAATTTAATATCTTGAATCCCTTCAAGGGCAAGATAGCGACGTTCAAAAGCTGCAATAAAGAGTTGGCGTTTAGCCAAAAACAACATGTAATTTAGGCCTCTCTCATCAGAAAGGATTTGGATTTCAGCATCAGGAAGTTGGGCCGCATTTGCAATTTCAATCGCTTTCGCTTGGAGCGTTTTAGCAAGCTCAATATCGCTATCCATCACGGCCTTTTGCATGCCATCTTTGAATTCATCATTCTGTAATATATCTAAATAACTGAATTTTGGTTCAGTTATCGATTGGGATGAGATTGGTGATGGCAACACCGTTACTGGCGAAACTGAGGGAGTATTAGAAAAAGTCACATAGAGTAAAACAGCAACTACAACAACAGCGAAAAAACCCAACGTGAATTTCTTTGACATATACGGAAAACGACCTGTGCTAGATATAAGATGCAGGAAAAGGAAAATATTTGCGCACCGAGGATGGTGCGCAATTATCAATTACATATTCGTTGGTTCAGTATTCTCAACTCGACTTTTCAGTTTTTGACCCGGCCTAAAGGTCACAACTCTACGTGCTTTGATTGGAATATCTTCACCGGTTTTAGGATTTCTGCCCGGACGTTCGTTTTTCTTTCGCAAGTCAAAGTTACCAAACCCTGATAGCTTTACTTGCTCACCTGACTCCAGTGCCTCTCGCACTTCCTCAAAAAACGATTCAACAAGTTCCTTTGCGTCGCGTTTATTGATCCCTAGTTTTTCAAACAAATGTTCAGCCATTTCAGCTTTGGTTAACGCCATATGGTTAATCCCTCAATGAAGCCCCAAATTTTTCTGATAAATGGGACAGAATGTCTTCAACTACAGCTTGAATCTCGTTTTCTTCAAGCGTTCTCGATTGGTCCTGTAAGGTAAGAGAGATAGCCAAGCTCTTATAACCGGCCTCGATACCCTTTCCTCTATACACATCGAACAAGTTTAGGCCAACTAGTTGATTTCCGCCAAATTTTTCGATGTAAGATAATATTTCGCCTACCGCTTTATCTTCCTCTACTACAATCGCAATGTCACGCCTGTTAGCAGGAAATTTTGAAATTTCATCGGCCATGGGTAACTTTTTGGGACCTATTGCAGTGAAATTCAATTCAAAAACGAAGGTTTTTCCATTTAAGCCTAGTATTTTTGTAAATTTGGGGTGCACCGCTCCTACGTACCCGACTAAGGTTCCATCACGAAAAATCGCTGCGCTTTGGCCTGGATGTAATGACGAATGCTCAGCAGATTCAAAATGGAATGCAGAACCCACAGAAGTGGTCGCCAACAACGCTTCCACGTCGGCTTTAATATCGTAAAAATCGACACTAGCATCAGGCATATCCCAGTGCTCATTGTGACGATTACCGCTAATTACACCGGCAATAACTTGTTCTTGTCTCACCCCTGTTTGCTGAGTTTCATCTGGAACGAATCGCAGACCAGTTTCAAATAGTCTAACTCTACTTTGCTGCCTCTTTTGATTGTATGAGACGGCTTGTAATAACCCGGTCCACAAACTCACCCTCATAACTGACATATCGCTAGAAATGGGATGAGGAAGCACTAAACCTTCTACTTCAGGAAATAATGCTGACTGAGCTTTTGGGTCTACAAAGCTATAGGTAATTGCTTCTTGATACTCCCTTTCAACTAACGTCTGTTTTAGTCTACCTAAGGTTAAGTTTTGTTCCCGATGTTCGGACATTTTTAATTTTGCAACAGGCGACACTTCAGGAATATTGTTATATCCATAAACTCGGGCCACTTCTTCTATTAGATCTTCTTCGATGCTAATGTCAAAACGATAAGCAGGAACAATCGCTTCCCACTTATCTTGTGCAAAAGTTACTTGCAATCCTAACCGATACAGAATGTCTGTAACATTAGCCGCGTCCACTTCTATCCCTAATACTCGATTGAGTTTGGCAATTCTTAAAACAACATGACGCTGCACAGGCATTGCATCTTCATTAATGCTTTCAATTATTGGCCCAGCTTCACCTCCTACTATATCTAAGAGGAGTTGCGTGGCGCGCTCCATAGCGATACGTTGCAATTGAGGATCAACGCCCCTTTCGTAGCGATGAGACGCATCAGTGTGCAGCCCATATTGTCGAGCTTTCCCCATTATTGCGTCAGGCGTGAAAAAGGCACTTTCTAAAAAGATATTGCGAGATCCGTTAGTCACGCCAGAATCTAGGCCACCAAAAATCCCCGCCATCGCCAACGATTTTTGTTGGTCGGCAATGACTAAAGTGTTGCTTTTTAACTTGATTTCATTGCCATCAAGTAACGTTAAACTTTCGTCTTCATTAGCAAAACGAACAACAACATCGCCTTCCAGCTTATCATTGTCAAATGCATGCATAGGATGCCCAAGTTCAAGCAGCACATAATTAGTAACATCGACAACAGGATCAATACTACGAACGCCACAACGTCTAAGTTTTTCCTGCATCCATAGAGGTGTCGGTGTATTTAAATTTATTCCTTTAATGACACGCCCTAAGTACTTAGGACACGCTTGCGGATCCAATAGTTGAATGTTGCGAAAGTCTGCAATTGAGGCGTGTACGGGATCAATTTTCGGCGAACACACTTCAACCTGGTTTAACACCCCCACTTCACGTGCTAGTCCTCGTATCCCAAGACAATCCGCTCTATTGGGTGTTAAATCGACTTCTATAGTGACATCATCTAACTCTAAATATTCTCTAAAATCCACACCGTTAGGAGCATCTTCAGGAAGCTCTAAAATGCCTTCATGATCTTCAGAAATTCCTAATTCTGAAAAGCTACAAAGCATTCCATGGGATGGCTGTCCACGTAATTTTGCTTTCTTGATCTTAAAGTTACCAGGAAGAACTGCCCCTACCATGGCCACAGCAACTTTTAATCCTTGGCGACAGTTAGGCGCGCCGCAGACGATATCAAGTAACTCATCTTGTCCTACGTCGACTTTAGTTACTTGCAACTTGTCAGCATCGGGATGTTGTCCACACTCGACGACCTCACCAACGACAACGCCAGAGAACTCTGCCGCGACTGGCTCTACACCGTCAACTTCAAGGCCAGCCATACTCAATTGTTCTGACAACACTTGAGTAGAAATCGATGGGTTAACCCATTCTCTCAACCAATTTTCACTGAATTTCATTATCTTGGTCTTCCCTATTTAAACTGCTTGAGGAAACGTAAATCGTTTTCGAAGAATGCTCTAAGATCATTGACACCATAACGCAACATGGTCAACCGCTCTACTCCCATACCAAAGGCAAACCCTGTGTACTCTTCGGGATCGATATTTACCGATTTAAGGACATTTGGGTGAACCATTCCACAACCCAATACTTCGAGCCACTTACCGTTTTGCCCCATCACATCCACTTCCGCAGACGGTTCGGTAAATGGAAAATAGGAAGGTCTAAATCGCACTTGTAGATCAGCTTCAAAAAAGTTATTCAAAAAATCGTGTAGGATCCCTTTAAGTTCAGCAAAACTCACGTTCTTATCGACCATCAAGCCTTCAACCTGGTGAAACATAGGTGTATGGGTTTGATCGTAGTCATTACGGTATACTCGGCCAGGAGAAATAATTCGCAACGGCGGCTTTTCAACTTCCATGGTGCGTATTTGCACACCCGACGTCTGAGTTCTGAGCATCACATCGGGGTTGAAATAAAAAGTATCATGATCTGCACGAGCTGGATGATTAGATGGGATATTCAGCGCATCGAAATTATGAAAGCCATCTTCAATTTCAGGACCCGATTTAACACTGAAACCTAACTCGCCAAAAAAGCTCTCAATTCGACTGATGGTGCGAGTCACAGGATGAAGACCGCCAAGCTCACTGCCTCGCCCTGGCAAAGTGACATCTATAGTTTCGTTTGCTAGCTTTGCATTTAATTCAATGTCTCTTAAAGCCTCACCTCGAGCCGAAATGAACCCTTGGATCTTTTGCTTAGCTAGATTTATTTTCTGCCCCACAACCGGCCGTTCTTCAGCAGAGAGTTTGCCTAAGCCTTTTAACAGCTCCGTCATTCGCCCTTTTTTACCCATAAAGTCGACGCGCACAGCATCGAGTGTTTGAGCGTCTTGAGCGGCGTTAATTTGCTCTTCAGCTTCTTTGATTATGGCATCAAGATCCATAGTTTCCTCGGATTGGATTACGTAATTGGCCTTTTGAAAGCGGTGAAAATTCACCTAGGCATATGAAAAAATAGCGGGTAATTGTACACGAAGAAAGGCTTGAGTTGCTACCGAAATGCGTTAAAAGATCCCCTAACTTGTTAAAAACTAAGTTGTTGCTTTAGATGATTTCACATAACCACGAATCGACAATATATGTTCTGCTTTGTAAATGAATTAGTGTTAGTTTAATTTCTTCAAAAAATTTGATTTCAAATTAGAAAATTACCAATGAAACTAAAAATTGTTCAATTATTAATATTCTTGCTTTTAACTGGCTGTAATCCTGCTGTTGACGCTCCTCCTAATTCTAAGTCCACAACAGTAATAACAGCGCCAAGCAATACCCCTCTCAATGCGACTGCAGATAACCTACCTATCCCAAATAACTCAGAAAATAACCAATATGCCATTTTGTTCATTGGGAATAGCCACGTTTTAGGCTTAAGTGTAATTTTAAGAGAATTACTACAAAAAGGAGTCCCACAAAAAAACTTAGGGCAAATCGTAGTAAATACGGGAGATTATTTAGCTGATCGCTTGGACGACGGCCGCTCTTTAGAAACACTTCAAAATAACGATTGGTCTCATGCCATCTTCCAAGCTCAGAAATACTCTCAAAGTGGAAGTTTTGAATATCCTACAACAGGGGCGCAAACATGGATTCAATATGCTAAAGCACAAAATACCACACCAATTTTATTTCCCGAACATCCACAACGAAATAACAAAATAGAAGGCACAATGGTTCACAATTTACATGTCAGCATCGCTAAAAAACAAGCAAGCTGTGTTGCTCCTGTTGGATTAGTCTGGGATCGCGTAATTGCATTGAGACCCAATCTAGCTTTATATCAGGAAGACGGAAACCACGCTTCAAACTTGGGACGGTTTTTAACTGCATTGGTATTTTACGAAATAATCAGTGGTCAACCCGCCGATTTATTGCCTTATATAAGCAATGCAGATGCAGACTTAATTATACAGGATTTTATGGGACAAATTGTAACTGAAGTAATTGCAGCAAATCCTCCTTGCGAATACTAGTTCATTAGTATGCTGAATAGGTTTCAATAAGCACTCGTCTACAAATTAACTGGCGCTGTCCTAATAGCGACCTTAATAAACGACTTAGATAGCTGTTTTAGTATAAATTATTGTTCGAAAACAACAGAATACAATGGTTATCGATGCTACAAGAGTGGGTGCCCTCATTATGGTGGCTGGCCTCGTTAAATTGCGCGCGTAAAAATATTCCTTGGAGTGGGTGTCCATTTAACTATCGATGCTACAAGAGTGGCTGTCCACTTAATATGCATTAAGAGTGGGTGTCCTCATTATGGTGGCTGGCCTCGTTAAATTGCGCGCGTAAAAATCCACCTTGGAGTGGGTGTCCATTTAATACTAGAGTGGGTGTCCATTTAACTCCTAGAGTGGGTGTCCATTTAACTCGGTGTCCATTTAACTCTAGAGTGGGTGTCCATTTAAAAAGATGAGCGTAAACGAAAAAAGGCGAACCATCCAGGTTCGCCTTTTTCCGAAAGAACTTAAACTTAATTGTTAAAAATTAAGCCAATGCGCCTTTTGCTGCTTCTACTAAAGCAGTAAACGCGTTTTTGTCATGCACTGCGATGTCGGCAAGGATCTTACGATCGATTTCGACAGACGCTTTCTTCAAACCGTTGATAAAACGGCTGTAAGACATGCCGTTTTGACGTGCAGCAGCGTTGATACGTGCAATCCACAATTGGCGGAATTGACGTTTGCGCTGACGACGGTCACGGTATGCATATTGACCTGCTTTTGTTACTGCCTGGACAGCAACGCGATAAACTCGACTACGAGCTCCGTAATAACCTTTGGCTTGCTTTAGTACCTTTTTGTGTCGGGCACGTGCAACTACGCCGCGTTTTACTCTTGCCATTATTCAGTCTCCTCTATCTTAAACGTAAGGCAACATGCGTTGAATCAACGCAGTGTCAGCTACATGGGCCAATTTCTTGCCACGTAAGTGACGTTTACGCTTAGAACTCTTCTTGGTCAAAATGTGACGCAAGTGAGACTGTTTGCTCTTGAAGCGACCTGAAGCGGTTTTTCTAAAACGCTTAGCAGCTCCACGGTTGGTTTTCATTTTAGGCATTGCTAAAACTCCGCATTGTTAAGACCACTCTGTATTTTAGTGACAGGGGTCATTGTTACAAACTAGCAGCAAGGTGAACTAGGGTGCAGATCCGATTTTACGGTCCTTAGTTACTTGTAAACCTTTACTACTTCTTAATTGGGGCAAGCACCATGATCATCTGACGACCCTCAACCCGATGTGGGAAAGACTCGCAGTTGGCAATGTCTTCTAAATCCGTGCGAACACGTTTCAGTAAATCAATGCCGATCTCTTGGTGGGCCATTTCACGTCCGCGAAAACGGATCGTAACTTTAGCCTTATCACCCCCTTCTAGAAAGCGACGCAGGTTGCGCAGTTTTACCTGGTAGTCGCCTTCATCAGTGCCAGGGCGGAATTTAATCTCCTTGACCTGAATTTGCTTTTGTTTCTTCTTCTGCTCTTTTTGAGCCTTACTCTTTTCGAAAATGAACTTTCCGTAATCCATTACTTTACATACAGGCGGCTCAGCATTTGGACTAATTTCTACTAGATCCAAATTTGAAACGTCGGCAAGAGCTTGTGCATCGTTTAACGATACAATCCCTAACTGCTCACCGTCTTTACCAATTAAACGAACTTCGTTCGCCGTGATTTCTTCATTGATGTTGGCTTTATCGCCTTGAGCCTTATTATTAGCGCCTTTAATGTGTCGTTCCTCCACGAAATTAATCTAGTTGCTTAGACGCCACCTGTTGGCCAATCATTTCAATAAACGCATCTATTGAGAATTTGCCAAGGTCGTCGCCTTTGCGTGATCGCACTGCCACTTCACCGCTTTCCATTTCTTTATCGCCAACGACGAGTAAAAACGGAACACGCCTAAGAGTGTGCTCGCGGATTTTAAAGCCTATCTTCTCATTTCTCAAGTCAGACTTTGCTCTAAATCCACTTTCTTGCAATTTTTTTGCAATATTTGTCGTATATTCGGCTTGTTTGTCAGTAATATTCATCACCACCACTTGAATTGGTGCCAACCAAGTTGGAAACAGCCCCGCATATTCTTCGGTTAAAATACCAATAAAGCGCTCTAATGAACCCAAAGTCGCTCTATGGATCATCACCGGTGTCTTTCTTTCGCCATCTTCAGCCACATAAGTAGCGCCTAATCTTCCTGGCATAGAGAAATCTAACTGTACCGTACCGCATTGCCATGCTCTATCCAAGCAATCGTGTAACGTAAACTCTATTTTTGGACCGTAGAATGCGCCTTCACCTGGTAAGTACTGAAAATCAATGTCTTTGGACTTTAATGCATCGGCTAATTTCTGCTCAGCTTTATCCCAATCTTCATCAGAACCTACCCGTTTTTCTGGACGAGTTGAGAGTTTGACCACGATTTTGTCAAAGCCAAACACCTTGTAAACGTCGTATATCATTTCAATACACTTCGCGACTTCATCCTGGATTTGCTCTTCAGTACAGAAAATATGGGCGTCATCTTGGGTAAATCCGCGTACGCGCATCAGCCCGTGCAAAGCACCCGATGGTTCATTTCGATGACAACAACCGAATTCAGCCATACGTAAAGGAAGGTCGCGATAGGATTTTAAGCCCTGATTAAAGATTTGCACATGACCGGGACAGTTCATCGGTTTGATTGCATATTCACGTTTTTCTGATGTTGTGGTGAACATGTTTTCAGCGTACTTGTCCCAGTGCCCCGACTTTTCCCACAATACACGATCCATCATCAGTGGGCCTTTGACCTCACCGAATTCATACTCACGTTGTTTTACGCGAATGAATTTCTCCAGCTCAGTATAGATACTCCAACCGTCAGCATGCCAAAACACCATACCCGGTGCTTCTTCTTGCCAGTGGAATAAATCCAGTGTTTTACCAATTTTTCGATGGTCGCGTTTTTCCGCTTCTTCCAAACGGTTAATATAGCTTTTTAACTGTTTCTTATCAGCCCATGCAGTACCGTAAATACGTTGCAGCATTTTATTATCGCTGTCACCACGCCAGTAGGCACCCGCCACTTTCATTAGTTTGAAATGTTGACAAAAACGCATGTTAGGCACGTGAGGCCCACGGCACATATCGATATATTCTTGGTGATGGTACAATCCGGGTTGATCATCTTTACTGATGTTGTCGTCCAAAATTTCCATTTTGTAAGATTCACCGCGCTGTTCAAACGTATCGCGGGCTTGTTGCCAACTTACTTTTTTCTTAACAACGTCATAATTGGTTTTAGCGAGTTCTAACATGCGTTTTTCAAGTTTGACTAAATCGTCATCGTTGAGCGAATGTTCCATATCGATATCGTAGTAAAAACCATTATCGATCGTTGGCCCAATGGCCATTTTAGCGTCTGGGTACAATTGCTTTAACGCGTGCCCAATCAAATGTGCACAGGAATGTCGAATAATCTCAAGCCCTTCATCGTCTCTGGCAGTAATAATTTGCAGCTTGGCATCATCAGTGATCATGTCCACCGCATCCACTAAAACGCCATCTACTTTTCCGGCGATTGTTGCTTTTGCTAGGCCAGGACCTATGTCATTAGCTACATCAAGCACAGACACAGCGTTTTCAAATTGGCGTTGGCTGCCGTCGGGAAGGGTAATTGTTAACATCTTAACTCCTTGCACAGTGGTGACACCTACCAAGCGCCACATGTGAATTAATTTGTCTCATTTCTTGTTGTAATTGCCTTGCAATAAAAAACACCCAACTGGGTGTTTATGGCAAATAAGAGTGAAAACAGATAAAAAATAATTAAACAAATAACATGCTGTCCTGCTACAGTCAGAACAATGCGCTACATAATACCTAACAAGCCCAGTGTGATGCAATGAATCATATCTACAAAAGCAAATGAAGCCATTTACTCCCCTTAGTTTGGGACTACTCGTCAGCTTATTTATATCGGCTTCGGTATTGGCCGATACTGCTGATTTGGCTTGGGAAGTAGCAACCCAAAAACAAGGTATAAGCGTGTTCACTCGCGCCACCGCCAGCGGTTACAAAGAAATTAAAGCAAGCATGACCATAAACGCGCACCCCATGGACTTTGTCAATCTGTTAGAAAACATTGCACTTGCTCCACAATGGATTGCTAATTGTCGTAAAGTTGAATTACTTGAGAAACGAGGGAATTTTGAACGCGTCGTTAAAAGTACCTTTTCAGCTCCTTGGCCGGTGCAAGATCGAGAAATGGTAACCTATTCATTCACCTCTATTGATCCCAACAATGGTAAAATCACGATTGACATAAGCGATATGTCGCAGCGTTATCCAGATGATAAAGACGATGATAATGTAAGGATGCTTAACGTCAGTGGCCAATGGAAATTACTCAAGCTTGAAAATGGACTAACAACGCTAAGTTACCAAGGATATGGCGAGCCAGCGGGAAATCTTCCCATTTGGTTAAGTAACCAACTCGTCGTCTCTTCGGTTTATACGACGTTCAATAATTTACGCGAGATATTGCAAAAATAACCCTCAGAACAGCAACCACAGTGACCACTATTGTTTGAGTATCAATCTATTATCCGCCATGCGATAGCCTAAAGTTAATCTAATTAACCACGTATGTGTCAACTTGGAGGCACAGGCTATTATTTGTTCTGTATTCGGCCGTTTCTTGAATTGATTAGTGCATGTGAGGCTATTAATGAATTTCGCTGGCATTGAGGATTCATCAATTCCTGTTTTTTTATTACTTTTCGATATAAAAATAACCACTGACATAGTGAAATGAACCTTCGCTTTTTAATATGTGTTCCATAATCAACACTCACACGTCTAATTGGTAAACATCATGTGGCATTTTATTAGCGACCAAATTAGTCAACAAATCGGTGAAGATTTTATTTGCGATGATATCCGAGAAGGAAAGCCAGGTGATTCGCATAGTACCTATCGTATTTCTGATGGAAAGCGGCGCTTTTTCATAAAAATCAATGATTTTGAGAAGATCCCCCAATTTGAAGCTGAAGCTCAAGGACTCAAACACATGCAACAGGCCGATATTTTTAAAGTGCCTGAGGTCATTTGCTTGGGTCAAATTGAAGATAAAAGCTACTTAGTATTGGAATACCTAACCTTGTTACAAGGAGATGAGCAAGAATGGTTTGATTTCGGAGATCGGCTAGCACAACTGCACCAATCTCAGACACAAGAAATGTATGGATGGCAGGAAGACAATTTTATCGGGCTCACCCCACAACCCAACCGGTGGAGCAAAAAGTGGTCGCAATTTTTCGCTGAGCAGCGGATCGGTTTTATGTTGCAGCTATTGGCCGAGAAGGGTCATAAATTGGCGGATATAGATCGGGTAGTGACCTCCGTGCACGATTTGCTAGCAGGGCATAATCCCCCCTCATCAATGTTGCATGGCGATTTATGGATTGGAAACACAGGGTTCAATAAAAATCGCGCCGTCTTATTTGACCCTGCTTTTCATTATGGTGACAGAGAAACCGATTTGGCCATGACCGAATTATTCAATAAATTCCCCAATGCCTTCTATCAAGGCTATACACAGCGGTGGCCAATTAGTGAACACTATCAGTATCGTAAAACGGTATATCAGCTTTATCATATCCTCAATCATGCATTGTTGTTTGAGGGGCAATATTTGAAGTCCGCAGAAGCGATACTTAAAAACCTTGACTCTTAGTCTGGTCTTATTAATTGAGCTTATTGGAAACACAACAAATGCGCAGGCTCCTATTCCTTCCAGCGCCCCCTTGTGGAGAATCCTTGTTTTAAAAACAACATGAGAATTATCAGCAAGTTGGACTAGCTAGCGCAAATGAGCAGGTGAAACCTTGCTACAAGGTCCATACTTTGTGTAACGGGAATACTAAAACTCGTTACCAAATTAAGTAAACTACATCATGTACAGGAGAGGACTAGGAGAACCATCCATGAAAATAGCGGAAGGCGAAACACGACAAACTATCGAGTGCCCACACTGTGGCCATCATTTGCATATCATGTTGGATCACAGCAACGGAGACCAAGATTTTTTTGATGAATGCCCTAATTGCTGTCACGATATTCACGTTAAATTCCATATCGATGATCTACACCGGAAGCTTGACGTAACTATTATTTCCGATGACGAACAAGTTTATTAGAAATAGTTTAAGACAACCGTTGTTACATAAAGGGGCACAAATTGCAGGCAGCCAGCAGTTTGCTGATATTAATAAGTTGCGCGATGCTCTCCGCGTGCCGAGCACCGGCGATAGTCAATGATCTTGATACGTATCGACATAGGTTAGCCAATGTACTAAACCAGACCTTTGTTAAAATCGAACCCACAGTATCGTTACGTTTTCCGCCCGCAAGTCAACTAAGGGTTTCGATACCTAGCACTAACATCAGCATGCGCGACTTCTATGCCCTGAATGAATGTCATGTTTCTACTTTAATTGCGCAGCGCAATACCGCACTTGGCAAAGTGCAGCTACCGTCGGTCAGACTGGTTTATGAATATCAATTGATCTTTGGATTAGAAACTTGTTTAGCCAGCACGTCGGAGCAAGAACAACAACAGCGCCGTCAATTACAACAATGGATTGCACAGAAAAAAAAGCACTACCCTTTGGTGTGGGCTGATTTAATTCAAAACAGCAGTGAATTTAAAAATACCTTAAGTAGTAATCAATCATTGTTATCAAATGTTAAACCTGCCGAGCTGCAAGAATATAAGCAGGCATTAAACTACCTGATATCACTTTCACGCGGAGAAGCTGCCGTACCTGAACGCGTAGAAAAGTCACTGGATAGTTTACGCTCTAATCCATTGCTAGCGAAGCTGTGGCGCTCTCAAAGGTTGGTTACAGAACACTTGACTGATATCAATGAGAAATTGGCTCGCGCAGAAAAACAACTTACCTGCTCCTCGTCGCAGTCGAAGCAGCAAGTATCTTATTTAAAGAACGTCTTTAGCTCATATTTTGTTGATCGGATTCAACCTTTTGCGAGCAATATGAATCAAGTCCATTACACCTTATCTCCTATTATCATTGAACTTATGCAACGACCCGAGCTTTCTGCGGCATTTCAGCTGTATTTGTCTAATAATTTACAACAATTCCAAAACTACCAGCAGGCACTGCAAGCACATATTGAGTTTTGGCAGTCATTATTTGACTCCTGCGGGCTGTCACCACAGAAATCCATTTAAACTATCTCGATAACTGTATATAATTACAGTCATGCGCGATACTAACTACCGATATTCAAGACGAACCTGTTTTATTTACAATGCCAATAATGAATTGATTGGCAAAATTCAGTTTCAACGAGATCCACATTTTAAGCGATGGAAAATACAATATCTAAGCGATTCCCTACCCATTCACAGTTATGATAGGCCATGTGATGTGAAGGAAAAATTAGTAGAATTAGATCTGACTTGGGCGTGGGGCGACATTAAACATTACTAGCTAAATCCTCAGTGGGAACCAAGCCGACTCTGCGAGATTGGTCCCCAAAAACTATTGGAGCATGGCAACGGTTAGCTACTTAACAGAAAGCTTAATCAAGCGACCGTTTTCACCATCTTCTAGTACAAATAACTCTCCTTGTTGATTTTGTTCAATCTCTCTAACACGCTGTCCCCATTCATATCTAGCCGCTTCTTTAGCGCGTAAGTGCGGACGTTCTTGGTGCTTTTCAAATTCAACTCGAATAATGGCCTTGGACGATAAACCACCGATAAACCCATCTCCTTTCCAGTTAGGATACTTGTCACCTTTATATATTACAAAGCCAGCGGGACTAATTGCTGGAACCCAAGCGACTACAGGAGAAACGTAAACAGGTACAGTGTCGTGAGATGGGATCTCAACGCCAGAATAGTGTGCTCCCTCAGACACATTTGGGTAGCCGTAATTCCGTGCTTTTTCAATAAGGTTCAATTCATCTCCGTGTCTAGGCCCCATTTCATGGACCCACAATTGTCCGTCCAAATCAAAATCAATGCCAAGAGGATTGCGATGTCCTAACGACCATATTTGATTGGTTATCGGACCGTTTACATAAAACGGATTATCTTCAGGGATCGAGCCATCTTGATTAATTCGCACCACTTTACCCAGATTCATCGCCATGTTTTGCGCAGGCGTGAATTTCTGGCGCTCACCCGACGTGATAAATAACTTACCATCAGGAGACAGCGCCAAGCGATGTGCGTAGTGTCCATTGCCACTGACTTTGGGGGACTGTCGCCAAATTATTTTACGCTCCTCCAGTTTGGCAGCCGAATTGCTCAGACTCAATGTTGCTCGCTCAACCACCGCGCCACTAAAAGCATCATCATTTGGGTCCCGTTCTACGTAGGAAATAAACACTACCCCATTATCGCCAAAATCTGGGTGGACAATGATATCGCCCATACCACCTTGACCACGCGCTGAGATCTCAGGTGCGCCAGCCACAGTCGTTATTTTCTTGCCCGTGTTTTCAACAAGCCATATAGCACCTGATTTCTCTGTTACCAATGCCTGACCACTGGGCAAAAATGCCATTGCCCAAGGGCGATTAAAGGTTTCAAGTTCCTCACCTTGAATAACAACACCATCACTGCTGTTGATATTAACCATTGCCACCGCAGAAAAAGTGATAAGCATCCAGCCACTGAGGATCGTGAACATCCGTTTTGATATTAAAGCAATCATAATAGACCTTTTATTTAAGTTAATTGACATCTCTGTGCCCGTCGTTTACTCGTGAATTCGTTTACGTCATCTTAGCTAGAATAGTTCAATGGTTTTTAAGCTTAGAAGATGGAAGCGCTTCTGTGTATTAAACACCGTGTAAAAATGACGAATGACATTTGAAAAAAGTGCTTATTCAACCTCTTCCGAACTGCCAACTAGTATATTTATTTATTAATTTCAGCACGTTACATTTTGGCATGTGATTCGCATTAGGTTTAGGTGATATAGCCACTAAATTGATATTTTAAGTACCAAGGAGACTTTTATGAACATTTCTACTACTTTACGTCGATTTGCCGTTTTCGCTTTTGTACTTGCTGCACTGTCGGGTTGCGCGACCATTGAAGGCATGGGGGAAGACGTTGAAAATGCAGGTGACCAAATAGAAGATGCTACCGATAATCGTTAAGCAGTAAAGTAAGTAAAAGGCGACATCCTCTCGTGGATGCCGCCTTTTTTTATGGTTAAAAATAGGTTTCTTCTATTTTATTGTAAATATTAATCAATCCCAATTGCATATCATCAATGAATACATGCAATTTATCTTGGATCAGCGCCTGCGGATTAGCATCAGTTAGTTGCTTCTCTAGTTGTTTTATCTCTTTCAAGGGATCGTTGTAATTGGGAAGCAGCTCCAGACAATTAGCTACCTGATGCAAGGTATGCATCAAAGAGCGTGGAAATCGATCTTCCAATAACAGAAATTTCAACACATCCGGCCGTCTTATCCGTAAGCGCATCTCACGTCGGTACATTTGATAGGCAGTAAGCGATTTAAGTACACTCATCCATTGTAAATTTTCAAACGCAGATTGCTCAGTTTCGGTATCTGGCAATAAGCTAGCGCTGCGCACGTCAATGATCCTTGTGGTCATATCTGCCCTTTCTAAGTTTCGACCAATCCGCAAAAATTGATACCCTTCATCATGGGTCATGGTGCCGACTAAAATACCGGTTATTTTTTGATTCGATTCGATGATCTCACTTAAAAACTCGTAACGAGAGCGACGCGCTAAAGCTTTGTGATGGTTATCCTTGGCGAAAAGATACAGTTCGTTTATTTGTTCCCACGCTTCACGAGGAATAATTTCCCGCACTGTTCGGGCATTTTCTCGAGCGGCACTGAGCGAGCTTACAATCGATCCCATATTGCGTTTATCTGCCACCATGTAGTTCACCACACTGCGTTCGTTCGCATCACTGTGGTGAGCATAAAAATCTTCGCGGTTAGAAACGATATCGACAATGGGCTCCCAGCCCAACACAATGCTCTTTGGCAAATCGAGTAATAGGTTAAAATTAACGTTGATTAATCTTGCGGTATTTTCCGCACGCTCTAAATACCGCCCCATCCAACATAAGTTATTCGCTACACGTGACAACATACTAAGCGCCCTCCATGTCAATAATCCAAGTATCTTTGCTGCCACCACCTTGGGAGGAATTGACTACTGTCGAGCCTTTCACCATCGCGACTCGGGTGAGACCTCCCATAGTGACTTTAATGTCCTTGCCACTCAAAATGAACGGCCGCAAATCTAGATGACGCCCTTCGGCGGTATTATTTTCTACCAGAGTCGGAGCCGTCGACAATAACAGCATAGGTTGCGCCACGTAGTTGCGTGGATCAGCTTCGATCAATTTACGAAATTTATTGTGCTCTGTTACACCGGAGTGTGGGCCAATGAGCATGCCATACCCCCCAGATTCGTTTGCCGGTTTAACCACCATTTTCTCGATATTTTCCAGCACATAGTGTCGTTCATCGGGATTAATACATCGGTAAGTAGGTACATTTGGCAGCAATGCCTCTTCGTCCAGATAGTATTCAATGATTTGTGGCACAAAGCTGTACACCACTTTGTCATCAGCAACCCCAGAACCAGGCGCATTGGCTAACGCCACATTGCCCGCTTTCCAAGCTCGCATTAGACCAGGTACGCCTAAGGTAGAGTCTGGATTGAAGACTTCAGGATCTAAAAACGCATCATCAATGCGACGGTATATAACATCCACTCTGTTCAAACCACTAATGGTGCGCATGTACACGCAATCGTCTTCACCAACCACCAAATCGTCACCTTCAACAAGCTCAGCCCCCATCTGTTGGGCTAAATAAGCATGTTCAAAATACGCAGAGTTATAGATACCTGGTGTCAACACCACAATTTCTGGTTCATCGATATCTCGCGGCGACATATTGGCTAACATGTCATAGAGATCAGACGGATAATCGTCCACCGGTAATATATTGTATTCTTCAAACATTTCTGGGAATACGCGTTTCATGACTTGGCGGTTTTCCAACATATAGGAAACACCGGAGGGTACCCGCAAGTTATCTTCTAAAACATAAACAGTGCCCTGCTCGTCTCTTACCAAATCAGAACCGCAAATGTGTGCCCATATGCCATGAGGTGGACTGAAGCCTTTACATTGCGGTAAGAAGTTTTTCGATTTTTTCAGTAACTCAGCTGGGAAGATGCCATCTTTGATAATATTTTGCTCATTGTACAAATCATCAATAAACATATTCAGTGCTTTGACCCGCTGTTTCAGGCCCGCTTCTATTTGCTTCCATTCTTTAACATCAATGAGACGTGGAATAATATCGAACGGCCAGGCTCTATCGATCGACCCCTCTTCATCGTTGTAAACACGAAAGGTGATACCCATCACATGAATAGCAGATTCAGCAGCGATTTTATATTCACTTACCTCACTGTCACTTAAGCCTTTTAAGTAATCACACAAAGCCGCAGCGTAAGCTCTAGGTTTTCCGCGACTTTGGATCAATTCATCGTAAAATTGACCTACTGCGTAGTTTCCCCAACGTATAGCCATGTTCTCTCCGTGCATTACATAAGTTGAATATTTAGTATACGCAGAAGATCGCTGAAAAACAGTCTCACTGATACTTTAAAATTAATAGAACAGTTGTTTTACGTATCAGACCCATTCAGAATGCGAAATGACTTTTATCGTTCGGGATGGCGAAATCCTTAACACCATTACCGACTACTACTTGCGAGAATATTTGTGACTTATTGTTTGGCTGTAAGCTTAAATAAAGGGTTAGTTTTTGCTTCTGATTCTAGAACCAATGCCGGTGTCGATTACGTCGCGACCTACAGTAAAATGAGCCGGTTCGTGTTTGAGAATAATCGAACCCTCGTTTTATTAACCTCGGGCAGTTTAGCCACGTCGCAGGCCGTGCTGAACGCCATCGATAAGGATTTGAAAGATCCCGATGCTGAATTTGATATTAGCCAAGGAGATTACTTGCATGAAGTCGCTCAATATATTGGACAGTTAAGCCAAGAAGAACAAAAGCGTCATGCTGATGCGATGGATAAGTCCAAATCAAATAACGAATCGAGCTTTATTTTAGGTGGTCAAATTGCGGGGCAAAAAAGCCAAATATTTCTCATTTATCCGCAGGGTAACTTTATTTCCGCATCTGCTGAAACGCCCTTTTTGCAAATCGGTGAAAACAAATATGGTAAACCTATCTTGGATCGCTTCATCACCCCCACAACGTCATTAGAAGACGCTGCGCGATGCGCCATTGTGTCACTCGACTCGACGATACGCAGCAATATCTCAGTGGGCCCCCCAATTGAGTTAGCGATTCTGCGGGAAAACGAAATTTGCGAGCCCTATCACAACGTGATGGGCCCTAATAATGCAATGTATAAATCAGTATTGAAACAATGGAACGAAGGACTTAGCAACGCGATTAAACGCCTCCCTCGTTTCGAATGGGAGAAATCAGGCTGAGCTTTTAGCGTCGATGACCAACTCATGCACAAAGCGTAATTTATCCAATGCTGAGATTGAAATCACAAAAGGGTAAGCATCGTCCAACCCCATGCTGCGGTTCAATGCGTTTAGCACTTTGGTTAATTGGCACCAATCATTAAACAAATGAGTGAAGCTGCTAGCCGTGTATACCTGATCGTTGTTGGTTTCCATTGGGATTGGGTTGGCCAGCATGTTGCCAGACACGCTAAAATCATAATCATTAGCGGTTTCCAAGGTATCTATCATGTGTAGATAATGGGCCCAAGTTTCAGCCCAATCTTCCCAAGGATGCATACTGGCATACGCACTTATCCACACATTCTGCCAATTTGGATTTGGGCCATTTTTATAATAACTTTGCATAGCACCGACATAATCTAATCGTTCATCACCAAACAATTTCCTAAATTCCTCAAGCCTGTCACTGTTGGCGATCAATCGGTCCCAATAGTAATGCCCGGACTCATGACGAAAATGCCCAAGCAAGGTGCGATAACGCTCATTCATTTTCTCGCGCATATCGACTCTAGTGCCGTGGTCTGCTTCATTAATATTAATGGTGATCAGCCCGTTAGCATGCCCCGTGGTGACGAAACTTTTAATTGTCAGCTCGTTGCCATATTGGTCCTGAGTTTGATCTTTCAAAAAGCTAAAACCCAATCCACCATTTGGATTTTGTCGCCGACTTTGAATCGGCAAACCGAGTTTTAATAAGGTGTAAAGCAGTCTACGTTTGGCTTGTTCAACGCGAAACCACAAGGTTAAATTGTCGGATTCGTCAAGGTTTGGAATAGTTTCATTTAAGCGGCAAGATCCGCAATAATCCTCACTTTCATCAACAGATACCATCCAGTTGCATACGTCATATTGAGAATAATTTTTACATTGACGATAGAGCAAGCCATTGCTGGACGCTTGGAGGTTGCCATATTGATTGGTAGTAAACGCGCTTAATTGCGTATCTTCTGGAATGAATCCCAATATCAGCCCACATGACACACAACGGCTGTTGGCAAAATGCAGCGTGTTTCCACACTGGCAAGTAAATGTTTTCAAAGGATCCGCCTTTTTATTAAAACAATGGCACGTACTCGCGCTATTCTCATGAAATGATCTTATCAGTTTAGCGAAACACTAAAAATGTCTCAGAGAAACATTAATCAACAGCGCAGAGTAACATAATCCTCTAACAACTAAACCGTCGCGCTTATCTTGAAAGTGATCCAACTGCCGTTTTTGCAATAACGTTAGTGTGGATTTCGATGAACCTTGGGGAAGTCGCTAATGTATTTGATTTCCCCACTGCTTTGCTTAAATTTCCTTATGCTTGGTGGAGCTAAATATGGATCGCAACTGTTCTAGATTTATAGGTTTGAGTAAGCTTCTGTTAATCCCATATTTTGCGGCTGTATCTGAATCGACTTCCTCGCCACTCACTAGACTAATGTCGATAGGATCTGGGCACAGCGCTTCAATTTGTTTTATAAGCTCCAAACCATCACCATCAGGCAAATTTTTATCGACGAATACATGAGTGTAATTATTGTTGTTAGAGAGCTTTTGCAAACCACTTTGGTAATTCAATACAGCTTCAGCGTTAATCTTTAAACTTTGCAGTAGTAATACAATCAATTCCGCTGCGTCCTTGTCATCTTCCACTATTAAGACATGGTTAGATAATCGCTCTGGAACGTGATAGCTGTGGTTATTGTTTTCTTGTTTTTGTCGAGCTAACGAGTCAGCCAGTTGGTCATACAATTCGGTTTGTCGAACCGGCTTGCTAATGACATTATTGAACCCCAGCTGTTTGAGTTCCTTATCGCTACCTTTCATCCTCGCAGCGGTAAGAGCAAAAATCGGTTTGGCGAAGCCCTGTTTACGAATATTCACAATGGCTTGTTTACCATCCATGACGGGCATATGAATATCCATAATAACTAAATCGATATTGTGTTCACCTGATTCAATAATTGTGACCGCTTGTTGGCCATTTTTTGCGTACGAGACATTCAACCCGTAGGAACGGCACATGCCGCCAACTAATTGCCTGATATCTTTTAAATCATCAACAACTAAAACACTTCCTTGTAACGGTGCATATTCTTGTTTCGGTTGAATATCAGAAATACCGATTTCTAACGACTCCAAGTCCGAGCGACAAGATGGCGCCAAAGGCAAAATGACGGTAAAAGTACTACCTTTGTTCACTTCTGATTCTACCGATATTTCACCGTCCATGCGGCGAATAAGTTCGTTTGATATAGCTAACCCCAAACCAGATCCTGCCTCTCCCTTCATGGCCACTTTTTCTAATTGTTGAAACGGCGTGAAAATGGAATCAAGGTCTTTTTTGGGTATCCCTACTCCAGTATCTGACACGCTGATTTTTAGCAGCTCTGGGCTTGTGATCTGATCGTATTCAATTTTTAATGTGACGCTGCCCTTTTGAGTGAATTTAATGGCGTTGTACATGAGATTGATTATGACTTGTCGTAACCGAGTGGGGTCAGTAATAATATTTTTTGGAATGCGGTTTATACACTCACAATGCAGCGCCAATCCCTTACTTGCAGCGGGAACGTACATTAGCGTTAATATGTCCCCAATAAAGCTACTAAACATTACGGACTCTGATTTTAACTGGAGCTTGCCAGCGGCAATTTTTGACAAATCTAAAATATCGTTTAATAGACTAAGTAGATGGTTGCCATTGTTTAATATGGCTGAAAGCTCTTCATGTGCCTGATTGGCTTTATCGGAATTTATTAATAACTCAGCATAACCAAGAATCGAGGTAAGCGGCGTTCGCAATTCGTGGCTAAGGTGTGCAATAAACCTGTCTTTAGAGCGACTCTCGGTTTGCGCATCGATACTTTGTTGTCGCGCTTTTTGCACTTCCACGCGCGAAATAGCATATCGTATTGCCCGTGCAAAGCGTGCATCCGAGATCTCGCCTTTACTCAGAAAATCTGCTGCGCCGCCATCCAAAGCCAGCTTATCTAACTCTTCGTCTGGCTGACCGGTTAACATAATAATTGGCACATGTGAGCCAAGCTCATTGGCCTGATGAAGCACGTCTAAACCGGTATAGGCTCCTAATTGATGGTCCAATAAACATATGTCATGCTCGTTACACTGCAATTTATGCAGAGCCTCGTCTCGAGTCGTCACCCAATCGATCTCGAAATGATAATTATCCAGTTTTTCCAACTGTTCAACAGTTAGAATATAATCATCTTCGTCATCCTCGACAAAGAGTATTCGTGCTGATTTGACTTCCATAACTTGAATATTTACCCGTTGCTATGATTTGCTTTCGGGAAGCTCAACAATTTCAACCCAATATCTTCCCAGCGCTTTCATAACGTTCACCAGACCTTCGAAATTGACGGGCTTAGCAATATAAGATGCCGCACCTAATCCGTAGCCTTTGATTTTATCTTCTTCTTCTTTTGAGGTGGTTAATATGACAACCGGAATTGTGCGTAAATCAGGGTCAGCTTTAATCTCTGCCAAAGCCTCTCTACCGTCCTTTCTCGGCATATTAAGATCCAGCAGTATCAGGCCTGGACGAGGATACGTTTCTTTGTCCGCGTATTTGCCTTTTCGGTACAGGTAATTCATCAGCTCAACCCCGTCCGTAACCGTTTTCAATGTATTAAGAACGAGACTCTCTCGCAACGCATCTTTGGCTAACAATCTATCATCTTCATCATCTTCAGCCATCAAAATTATCAAAGGTCGTTTATTTTGATCTGTCATATTTCCCTCTTCTTAACTAAATCGTAGTTTCTTGTTTTTTGACAACGGGCAGTTTTATTTCAAAGATCGCCCCTTTCCCAAGTTCACTCTTAGCTTCTATTTTGCCACCGTGGCGTTCAACTATTCGTCGACACACTGCTAAGCCAATTCCCGTCCCTTGATATTCAGTTCGTCCGTGTAAGCGTTGAAATGGCACAAAAATTTTATCTGCAAACTCACTTTCAAAACCTATACCATTATCAGTCAGCTGGATAATATGCCATTCTTCTGACTCATTAATGAGTTCATTGAATAGTGATTGACTATGCCAAGTAAGCTTAATTAGTGGGGGGACATCCACTCTTCTGAACTTAATCGAATTTGAAATTAAGTTCAAAAAAAGTTGATTCATTTGACTGTGGTCTGCTGAAATTATGGGTAGCTTATCAATTTCAAATGTAGTTTGACTTTCTTCAACCGCGATCTCTAAATCACCAATCACGTTGCTCATGACCGTGTTTAAGTCTACTTCGACAAATGCTTTGCCTTTGGTTGTGACTCTTGAAAACTCCAATAGATCACTAATTAAGTTGGACATTCTTTTGGCCGCATTTTGCATGCGCTGTAAGTAATCCTGTCCTTTTTCACCTAATTGTTCAGCATAGTTAGATTCCAATCTGTCACCAAAGGCACGAATTTTTCGTAACGGCTCCTGTAAATCATGAGAAGCAACAAAAGCGAAATCCTCAAGCTCTCGATTGCTTCTGACTAATTCTTCAGAGTAAACCGTTAATGCCGCGGTTCTTTCTTTGACTTTTTCAGCTAGATTTTGGTTTTGTAACTCAAGTTCATTGCGAAACTGTTCTTCACTTGCCAGATTTGCCCGTGCGAGAAACAATAACCCAAGCAATAAAAATGTACTTGTGGCTGCCGACACGATAAACGTAACAACAGACTCATTTTTAGCTTTGCTCAATTGACTGATTAACACGTCACGGTATTGCAATTCTTTGTTGACGAGTTGATCAAAAAGCGCCTCAATCTGCTCAGAGTAACCATGTCCTAACCAAAATTCCCTTATGCTTACAGGTGCATCAGCATTGGCAGCTAGAGCTTGAGTGACACTTAGCTCTAAATCGCTGGTTTTTTTATTAATGACACCAAGTAACCGATCAATTAACTCGTCGCTTCCAACTATTTGTGTACCCAAGTCTTTAAATTTCGATAGCTGACTAGAAAGTGTTTCCATAGACGCTCTGTAGGTTCGCAGGTAGTCGTCTTCTCTTGTTAAGAGGAAACCGCGTTGACTGTTTTGCGCTGCGAGAATGTCCAAATGCAGATCATCCAGCGTCATAACAACGGTGTCAGTATTGGTAATATTTTGTTGAAGGCTGGTTAATTCTTTGGTTGTTTTTACTGCAAGATAGGCATTAGCACAGATGACTGCCAGTACGATGACCACAATGGTGACCCAAGAAAATACATTATTTCCCAGTAAACGACTGTACTTCATGTTTTAAACTCTTGTGGGAACCCACGCAATTGAAAATTGGTTACAACAAAGCAAATTTTAGACCATCATTTTAAGTCAGAAATATTTTGTAGTTTTTCACTACAGTCTTGACAGGCCAATAGAATTTTATCGATAGCTTCTAAGGCTTTTTCTTTTGGCATGTCATTTTGTAACACAAGTTTGATTAGTTCCGCATTCATTGAAATACGGTTAAGCGGTCCTCTGGCATCATGGACCTTTTCTTGTAAATTTTCAGTCGTTGCAGATTGTGACATTTTTTACCTCCACTTTACTCTTCAAAATCACCATATGCATGGAGTCTGTTATATAAGGTTTTAGTGCTAATACCCAACATTTCAGCGGCAAGTGTCTTGTTTCCTTCTACTTGCTCTAACGTCGCCCGGATCAATTCCTTTTCTACACTTTCAATAGTTTGACCCGCCGCTATTTGATTGGAGGTATTCTGACTACCGGCAAAAGGAGATGCGAAACTGCCGGGTAAATCAATGGTTGTTGTGTCTGGATCACTCATAATAAATGCGCGATGCACGGCATGACGCAGTTCCCTAACATTACCAGGCCAGTCATATTCGCAAAGTCTCTTTATTTGCGCTTCGCTCCATTTAAAAGAGGTGCCGTTTTCACTGTTGAGTTCATTTAGAAATGACTCAGCTAATAGCGGAATATCGGTTTTTCGTTCACGTAAACTTGGGATTTCAATAGGAAATACGGCCAATCTAAAGTAAATGTCTTCACGCAAAATATTGCTCTGCGCCAATTCCTGAACACTTCGGTTGGTGGCAGAAACAACGCGGCAGTTGACCGCAATTTCCTGAGTCCCACCAACACGAGTGACCCGTTTAGACTCTAATACTCTTAACAAGTTAGGCTGCATATCAATTGGCATTTCCGTAACTTCATCGAGAAACAACGTCCCTTTCTCAGCACGCTCAAAGACACCAATTTTACGCCCTACAGCGCCGGTAAAAGCGCCTTTTTCATGTCCAAATAACTCACTGCCTATCAGCTCTTTTGACATTGCTCCGCAATTTGTGGTGATAAGCGGTCCTTCAACGTTACTGGCACTATGAATTGCTTGCGCAACGACCTCTTTACCAACGCCACTTTCGCCCATTAACATGACATTCGCGTTCGTTTTGGACACCCGTTCAATCATCAAATACAGTTCTTGCATTTTAGGCGACTCACCGACTAGGCAACCATAATGAGCGGAACTGGCCGCCGTAGGTTTAGCTTGTCTTTTTGTCTTACGGTTCAGGACACGTTCAATATCTTCCCGCTGCAAGGGTTTGACCAAATAATTGATATTAGTACTGCATAAATCCGCCAGAATGCCTTTGACAGATGGATGCCCCGTGATCAGCGTTATGAATGTAGAACTGCCATTTTTAGACAACTCATCAATTAAGTGTAAACCACTGCCATCAGGTAACATGAAGTCGAGTAAAATATGGTCGAACTGCTGATGTTCTAACCACTGCTTCGCTTCTCTCAAGGTGCTAGCAACCGACACTTCATGGCCTAAAAATTCAATAATTTGATACGCGACATCTGTAAAATCAGTGTCATCATCGACTAATAATACCTTCAACACAGCCCACCCTAGAAAGTGAAAATTCTTAGTAATGTAAAAAGTCTACACTGCCAAGTCTGTAAACCCTACATTTTTATTGTACTTTTTTTACATTTTTCAAGTGGCAAATAGGCATGAAAACCACGCCCTGCATCGTGTAGGGAAATTCGGCATGATTATTGAAGTACAAATATTGAGACTGAATTTCAAGCTGCAAAAGCGCAGTTTTTAGCCAAATCGAATTTAACATAGACATGCACTGACTCGTTATACCGACAGGCACCGAAATACGTTTGGTAACTACCAAGTTAAACGCTAGCACCTCTTTTTAATCGGTTAATTACTTTTAGTCGTATAAGGGTTAGTTTTTCAGCCTATAAGCATGTGTTCCGGCGCTTGAATTTGGCTCGATTGACAAAATTTTCGCTCGAATTTTAGAGCTGGCAAGATTGGTAAAAGGCAATTTTTAAGTGAAAAAACTCGACAAAATCAATATTCTTTTGGTCGACGATAGTGAGCTCAATAATGAGGCGCTAAAAGAGCTTCTCGAACTTCATGGAGCGACGGTCGACACGGCTTTAAATGGTCAGCAATTGGTTGATACCTTACTTGCTAAGACCAAAGAGTTTGACATTGTCTTAACCGATGTCGACATGCCAGTGTTAACCGGAATTCAGGCGACTGAGATTATTAGGGAAAATGATGATTTTGAGTCGTTGCCGATTGTAGCCATTACCGGAAATGCCAAACCTGAGAATCAATGGGCGTGCTTTAAAGCTGGAATGAATGGTCACATAGCAAAACCTATAGATCTTCACAAGTTGTGCGAGCTGATCTTGACTCTTCTTAGCTCAAAAGAGTTAGGTAACGTTCATGAATCGATTCCAGCGCAACCTAACAACGGCAAAGGTTTAAAGCAGCAAATACTTGAACGATTCGATAACAATGTGGAACTTATTGAACGTCTGTTAGCTCTTTACGAAGAAGAGTTCGACAAGCAACTGAAGTGTTTGAAAAAGGCAAAAGACCTGCAGTCCACACGCTCTATTTTGCATGCGATAAAAGGCATTTCTGCAACAATGGGGATGGTGGATGTGCTTGCTCAAGTTAATAGTATAGCGGCCTCTGAGCTACATAATGAATTACCACGCTCAAAGATGGTTGAAAAGATTCAAACCTTATCGAAAGTAAACGCAGAAAACGTCAGTTTACTCAAATCAATGTTAAAACTTAGCGATTATAACGCGATGAGTTCAAAACTGGTGCTGGATGATTCCGTGTTGACACAAGATGAATGCAAGGAAATTAAACTGATGCTCAAGCAGAACGACTTGAGTGTCATCTCTTACATTAAGAAGATTAGAAATCAGCGCCCAGACAATGCCTTCATCGAACAATTGTTTTTATATGCAGATCAACTCAGATTTAAAAAAGCATTGAGCTTAATTGATCCGGAGTAGAAAATGAGCTTCAAGTGCAAGGTGAGTACTAATGAAAAATAAGATCATCAATGTAAACAGTATTACGCAACGAAAACCTGTATTGCTGGTTGCTGACGACCAACCACTTATCGTAAGGCAGCTGTATGAAATATTTCAGGATGACTTTCACGTATTTATGGCCAGCACAGGGGTGAAATGTCTAGAAATGGCAGGGGAATTACTACCTGACATTATTTTGCTTGATATAAATATGCCAGAGATGGACGGTTACGAGACGTGTGACAAATTGAAAACGAATGCTGCCACGTCACATATCCCAGTTATTTTTATTACATCAAATTTAGAGGAGGAGGATGAGGTCAAGGGTTTCGAGGCTGGTGCCATCGACTTCATTCGTAAACCTATTAATGCGACTATCACTTGGGCACGCACCCAAAGCCATGTAGAAGTAAAACGCCAAGCTGATTTACTGCGCTCGTTAGCATTAATCGACGGCTTAACAGGAGTGTGTAACCGATATCAATTTGACGAGCGTTTTGGATTGGACTGGTTATCTTGCGCGAGAGCCAAAGTGCCGCTGTCTTTGCTGATGATAGATGTCGATAATTTTAAGCAATTTAATGACGAATTTGGTCATGTCGCTGGCGATGAGTGTCTAAAAAGTATAGCCAAAAGAATCGCAACAACCGTACATCGTCCTGATGATTTGGTAGCGCGCTATGGCGGAGAAGAATTTGTTTGTGTCTTACCAGACACCGATGCAATAGGCGCAAGTAAGATAGCCGAAGATATACGCAAATTGATAGAAGGAACCCCTATCGAATTCGTCGACGAACACGGGGTGACTAAATCTGAAGATATCACCGTTAGTATTGGGGGGCATTCACTGCAACCAAAGCGCGGTGAAAGTGTTGAGAAATTAATTCAACTGGCTGATCAAGAATTGTATCGCGCAAAAAATTCCGGTAAGAACCAAGTTTGCGTAACGGCTCAGGTAAACTGATGCTGTAGTGGCATACGGTTCAATAGTTGACGTTAACTGATGGCTATGAAAGTAACGTTAATGGATTGGCCGTTAGTTTGTCTACCCAAAACATAACGTTAACAAGGTGTAAGTTGGCGCATCTTTAAATGAATAAAACTCTAGACTAACGTAACTTAACGAATATCGATTAAGATCCTACTTAATTTAATCATTAGTTTGCGAAGTTGTACGGGCGGACATCGCAAGCCTCACTAAGGGTAGTTTTCCTTGCCTCTCATAACCAACGATAGTTGCCCAAGTTAAGCCGGAAATAGTTGATTATAACGTGCACAAGCCAGTCATAATCAACTAAGTGGTTAAATAGTTCGAAAAATGGGTGTTAAACGGTTGGCCCTCTACCACGAATGGCGTTAACTGCAAGGGATAAGGTGATGGGTAAAATAAGTAAGAAAAAAAGACTTTGAATTATAAGATCTATTGACTCTGTGCTTATTCCCACGGTTGCTATTGTCGCTAAGGTAATGACTGTCATCAAACCTACTGCCCACTTAAACATCATACTGACTCCTTAAGTTATACTTCATTGTTTTTGACTAATAGAGCGTTAATGCAAATCTGTATTTAAGACAAAGAGCAGTTTTCATGCCATTGAAATGACGATTTTAAACTATTGATATATAAGAAGATTAATTTCTATTACAAAACTCGAAGAGACAATCACTGAGGTTGTTGTGAATGAATTACAATCCAGTAAGAAAAAATTACGCTTAAGGTGATGAATTACGTGTAAGTATTTGGGTGAAGAATCACCGCCTAAAGTAAAAGGAGTCGCGGACGTTTAATGGTCGCGTTGGCCCTTGGCCCCAGGGCTATGAGATTTAGACTTAAATAGTGGTGATCTGAGTCGTGTCGTGGAAAATATTGACGCGGTTTCTGCCAGCCGCCTTTGCGGTGTAAAGAGCGGCATCGGCTTGTTCAATTAGACGCTTAGGTTTCATTTTAGCGTCTGGCTGAACACTGGCTACACCAATACTCGCTGTCACGGGTAACTCTCTGCCATTGAGTACAAAGGGAGTTTCTTCAATTTTTCGACGCAGCATTTCAGCTATCGCAGGCGCTTCGCTTTTTCCACTTTCTAACAGCAACAGCACGAACTCTTCACCACCAAAGCGGGCAACCAAGTCTGTTTTCCTTTTTCCAGCCTTATCTAACGTAGTGGCGATATGGATCAAACAGGCATCGCCAACCAAATGGCCATAATTATCATTGAAGGATTTAAAGTGATCGATATCAATTAACAAAACGGTTACTGTCAGGTTTAGGCGTGTTGCATAATCCCACTGCTTTTCTAATTCAGAATTAAAGTATCCGCGATTATATATAGTGGTTAGCGCATCAATTTTACTTTGCTTTTCTAATTCAGAATTCTGCTCATCAAGTTTTAACTCTATCTCAAACGAACGAATATATTCCTTGGAAGAGCGAACGCCGATCATGGCAATAAATCCATAATACGCGGCTATCATCCCAGCAAAAGGCAACTTACCTTCGATTACCAACCCCATTATAATTGATGGACCAAGCAGAATCGTTAAATTGGTTAACGCAAATTTAATCCTAGGAATAAGGGCAACCACTGCCCCGCTGCATATCCCCCCGATTGCCAACATGGTCACATGCAGGATGGGGGTAAAACGTTCATCGTAAATAGAAAGTACGAAAAAAATGCTCAATATGCAGGCATGGCATCCTGATAATAAAAAAAACATTCCCCGCCATAATCGAGCAGAATAACCATAAATACGTTCTGCAAAGACGTGATGAACTGCGCGTAACAGACTAACGATTAACATGCTAAGCGCAAAAATCACACTCAACTCAGGTTGCAGCTGATAAAAGTCAAATGGCCAAAAAACCACGGGCATGACAATCGCGTACAAAAAGATCCCTGTCTTGGCGCGGCTCAACATGTCCATATCGATTCGGTATTGAATTTTTTCGTCTTTATCAATCAATCGTTAATACGCCATAATGGAAACAAGGAAGTTGAATTAAAATACTAATAACAAAGTGCGCAAATAGCTAGTTACTTCTTTGCTAAATGAGACCTACCAATATTCATCGCATGCTAACAAATATACTAGTTGCTAAAAATTTAAAATCAATTTATTCAATTAGTTGGATTCAACTCTACTCACAAAGTGATAGCTGCATACCTCCATTAACTGCCACATATATTTCGACAATTTGATAATCTCTTTGGACAAGAAGGAGAGTTAAGATGTTGTCGAATTTTAGTACACTGCTCGAAATGGCCAATGAACAGCCGGATCCACAACGGCTACTTTTTCTATTCGCTAGTGCCAAGACCACCAAGAAAAGTCGCAAACAAGACGATAAAAAAGGCACGATTGAACCCACTATGGTTGTGGATAAACTACCTGAAGAAATAAGTAACTTTTCAGCGTTAGTGAGCGAAGCAGATTGCGTGAATAAAAATTGGGATTTCGTGTTTATTGCTAGCCTAGGTGGTGAACTCAAAAAAGCGCCTAGTAGCGAAGATGCTGAACCTTACTTAAATAAGATGACCGATGATATTATGACCGGCAGTAATATCATGCAATACGTGGTGTTTGACCGAGATGAGAATCCAATAGAGCTCACCGCTGGTTAGCCCCCTCCTGAAGCGTTACCTTTAACGGCTAGAAGTAACGCCTAATTTTTGTTTTGTTTTATATGGCAGCGACTGCTCACATGTTGCTCTGTCCCTCACGTCTAGGTATTTCACTGCTCGGTTGGGATAGAGCTAACTCGAGGTTGAAAACAAAATAACGACAAGCACCAACATAACCACCCAAAATGCCGACATTAACTGCCAAAATATTAAGCCTCGACTTTGCTGTACCACAGGATCATCTTGCAAAAATACGGGATTGGGCTGCGTCACATCATCCACAAAATCTTGTAATCTGGTATAGCGATTAGCGAGGTCAAAGCTGACGCCTTTTTCCAATGCGCGGTCGAACCACACTGGAATAATGGGGTTATAGCTGCTAGCCGGCACATAACGAAGCTTGTCGAAATCAAGAGAATGAGCACACTGCTCAATTTTCTCACCATAAGGCAAGTGGCCGGTGAACAATTCATAGGTGATAGTCGCTAGCGCATAGATATCCCCCTGAACACCTGTGTTTTTGCCTTGCAAGTAATGAGGATCTGAATAACTAGCAGTGCCTAGTGCACCTAAATGTTCGAGTGGAATGAATATTTCCGCTATTCCTGCGACAAACACCGAGCCAAAATCGATCACTTTGATGTTCATATCGTCATCAATAATAATATTGCTCGGTTTTAAGTCTTGATGAATAGTTTCTGACCGATGAAAAGCAGCTAACGCCTGAGCAATTTGTTTAACAATGCCAATAGCTTTTTTAGGCGTTGGCAACGGATTTTCTTGCATCCATCGATCCAGCGAGATCCCTGGCACGTACTCCATCAAATAGTACAGGCAGGTTCGGTCCCTATGTTGGCTGATAATATTGACCACTCGAGGGCTACTGATGCGCTTGCCAATCCATTCTTCTTGAATGAAGCGGTCTATATAATGTACATCATCCTGAAAGTTTATTGACGGCGTTTTCATCACCATTTGCTGTTGGCTTTGTATATCGGTGATTAAGTAAACTTGACTACGACTGCTGGCAAAGAGTTCTTTATCAATGCGATAGCCGTCCAATTTCATGCCGGGCGCAAGATCTGGTGGAAACGGCAATCGAGTTAACTTTGCGTTCAGATCGTCGCGACTCTCTTCTGGTAAATTGATGATCTGGGCAATCGCACAACTGATATTGTCATCACTGTTAGCCTGTTGCGCTAGCGCTATCAATTGGTCACACATATTCTGAATGCTGACATTGGAACTCAATACACGCGCTAGCGATTCTTGAGAGACAAAATCATGTATGCCGTCCGTGCTTAACAACAACAAGTCGCCCTGTTCCGAGACCGATTTTCCGTAATCAATTTGCAATACGTTGTCCATGCCCACGGCCCGTGACAGGATATTTTTGCCGCCACCAAGGTTAACCGTATGGTCTCGGGTCAATTGAGTCAGTTCATTTTGCCTAAATCGATACAAACGTGAGTCGCCTGCGTGAAAAAAATGTGTAGTACAAGATTTAAGCACCACTGCGGTGAAGGTGCATAAAAAACCTTTTTCTTGCTGGGTAAAGGCATGGCTCTTTTTAAATAAATTGAGGTTGATGCTGGATAAGGTTTTTTGACCTGCGTGCTTGACTGACCATGTATCTGGCGTACGAAAGTACTCGGTTAGAAATGTTTCGACGCTATATTGACTCGCTTGTTTCCCTGCTTCGGCACTGCTAACTCCATCGGCTATCACTACACAAACACCTTTGTTGACAAGATCATGGTCATTATCCGGTACCTGAGTATTTACCGCATCTTCATTAACAGGTTTAAGCCCTGCAATTGAAGCGCACGCCATCTCAACATGCAGTGCTGTAGATTGATTAGGTTGCTCTTGCAATGCTTTGGTCATTACACTTCTCAAATGGCGATTAAATACACTTAGGGGCTCTTAAAATAAGCTCCTCTAATTTGCAGATAGACTAGCTTACGTCAATCATATGCACACTGCCATCAGCTGCCACCTCAGCAATTTGGCCTCTTGGCTCATCTAAAAACCAACATGCACAAAATATTACTATTGCAGAAAGGCTTATTATTAAAAAGAAGGTGCTGTAATCGACAAATGACAATACGGTAAGATAAGTCACACCACCAACATTACCATAAGCACCGGTCATGCCGGCTATTTGTCCTGTCATACGACGTTTCACCAAAGGCACAATAGCAAATACTGCGCCCTCGCCGGCTTGTACAAAGAACGAACACACCATCGTTGAGGCGACTGCGACTGGGATCCACCAAGTTCCGTTTATTTGACTCAGCATAAAATAACCAACCGACAAGCCACCAATCAAGATCAACAAGCTTTTACGTCTACCAACTTTATCTGAAAACCAGCCTCCAGTAGGACGTGCAATCAAGTTCATAAAAGCAAAGCCGGCAGCCAGTAATCCCGCTTTAACAGGATCTAGGCCAACAAAGGTATCTAGAAAAAACAGTGGAAGCATTGACACTACGGCTAACTCAGAGCCGAAAGTCACAAAATAGGCAACACTGAGAATAGCGACTTGTTTAAATTTGTATTTCTCCAATTCAGGCACGCCATGCGCTAGATTTTCTTTATTTACCTTATGGATTTGACTTGTTTGTAGAATAAATAACACGCCAAGCGCGCCCCACAAACTGTACATAGCTACATCATCAAATAAATTGACACCGGCTGGCGATAATTTCCACGCCAGTACGCCCAATGCCAAATACATGGGCACATTAGTCGCCAGATAAAAGAAATAATCTCCTTTACTGGTGACTTCTAAACCACCTGATTTTTTCGGTTTGAAATAGGTTGATCCTTTTGGCGTATTGCGCGCCTGGGTAAAATAGAAGACGCCGTAGAGGAGCGTAAACAAACCAGTTAACGCCAAAGCATAACGCCAACCATCATCACCGCCAAATAACATCGCAATAGTGGGTAATGTCATGGCGCCAGCGGCAGAGCCAAAATTTCCCCATCCCCCATAAATCCCTTCTGCTATCCCCACTTGTTTTGCCGGAAACCATTCGCCAACCATGCGAATACCAATCACAAAGCCAGCACCAACAAAACCAAGCAAAAACCGGAATAAGGCTAATTGGGCATAGCTATCAGCCATCGCAAAGCCGAAGCAGATAAATGAAGAGCTGATCAATAGGCCACTGTAGACATGACGCGGACCAAACTTATCCACCAGCATCCCTACCACTATGCGCGCAGGGATAGTCAGTGCGACATTCAAAATAAGTAACGCTTTGACTTGCTCCGTACTTAAATCAAAGGCCTCCTTGATAAACACCATCAAAGGCGCATGGCTAAACCACACTAGAAACGAAAGGAAAAAGGCGAACCAAGTTATATGCAGTGTTTTGATTTTAGGATCTCTAATATCAAACAGGTTTAGTTTGCTATGGGTGGACATTTCACACTCCTACTGTGCCCATGGCACGCTCGTAATTGTTTTGAATAGTAAACATAGTGACATGCTTTTCGAGCTTGTATTAGTGCTAAAAAGTGTCGGAATGTGCAGATTGAAAAGGGCTTAACTCTTAAGTGGTAACGGGTCTTAAGCTCACAATCCGCATAGGTTCTGAACACACTACTCAATAGTGGGTAGTCCAAATAGTTGAAAAAGAAATTAGCAACTAGTTGGAGATATAGAGAACTGAATTAGCAAGCGCTATAGTTAACCGCAACTGCGATTAACAGAGTGACAATAAAGATTGGAAACTACGATTCAAAAAGGACGGTCGACCCGTGCGCTAATCATGGCTACGATAGCCTTTGCAGTGAATTTTTCGGTCTGGACGTTATATTCGGTGATGAGTATTGAGTTAAAACTCAGATTAGGATTATCTGGGACTCAAATGGGCATACTACTGTCGGCTCCTATCATCACAGGTGCATTGTTAAGATTGCCGATAGGCATTTTATGTGAGCGATATTCAAGCAAAGTACTGTTTGTAATCCAAATGTTTGTTGTTGTGCCCCCCTTATTCCTATTGCCCGCGGTAGATAGTTTTGGCGGTTATTTAATCGTAGGCTTGTTAATCGGCATTTCGGGGGTGTCTTTCACCATTGGGATCCGCTATCTCACAGATTGGTTCAAAAGTACGGAACAAGGCACCGCAATGGGGGTGTTTGGTGCCGGAAACGCAGGAGCCGCCATTAGCCTGATTGTGGTTCCCTATATTAATGATGTGTGGGGGTGGCATTACATAGGGCCGACTTACAGTATTTTAGTGCTTATTACCTGTTTAGCGTTTTGGTTTATCGCCCCAAACGCGCCGCACTATCAAAGCAATGCTAAACCCAAGGATTTTGCTTTTTTTACTAAACCCTTGAAACAAGCGAAGGTCTGGCGTTTTGGCCTGTATTACTACTTTGTCTTTGGTAGTTTTTTGGCGTTAATCCTTTGGCTTCCTCAATACTACGTCAACGCTTATACGTTGCCATTCAATCAAGCCATGGCCTTGACCCTGTTATTTGTGATTAGCTCAAGCATGGCAAGAGCCGCTGGCGGCTGGTTTGCTGATCGGTTTGGCGCCCGTAATGTCAATTGGAGCGTATTTTGGATTTGTCTGATATGTCTGTTTTTCCTGAGCTACCCACCGACGACTATGACCATTCATGGAGTAGATAAAGACGTTAATCTATCAATTGAATTAAATGTTTGGATTTTCACGCTTTTGCTATTGATTATTGGTCTTGCGCAAGGGTTTGGCAGGGCAAGTGTGTATAAGCTTATTAATGATTACTACCCAGAACAAATGGGCAGCGTTGGTGGCCTCGTGGCCATGCTAGGTGCACTTGGTGGCTGCACGTTACCCGTGTTATTTGGTTTGGCCGTTGATTGGGTTGGCGTATATAGCGCTTGTTTTATGCTGTTGTATGGAGTCTTAGCAGTTTGCATGTTGCTGATGCATTTAGCGATTAAACGGGAGCGTTATATGCAACGTGTTGCTAATGCAAAGCAATTTAATTTTTTAGATCAGGACGAATGAGATGTTAAATATAACTGACCTGCAACAAGAACAAGCAATCACGCCTATTTTACGACTTGGCTTCCGCCCGTTTTTCCTGTTCGGCAGTGTTTTTGCGCTAGTCGCGATGAGTTGCTGGGTGTTGCTTTTAACTGGCACCATTGAATTGTCGCCATTCAACGGCGCAACATGGTGGCACAGTCATGAAATGCTCTTTGGTTTTGTTCCCGCCATTGTCGCTGGTTTTTTGTTAACGGCGGTACAAACTTGGACGAGTATTCCCAGTATAAAAGGAACAAAGCTGTTTGGTTTATTGCTGGTCTGGTTAACCGCTAGGATCCTGTTATTAGCTAGCCCAAATCTTTCAATTGCGATTATTATGGCGATAGATTTAGCTTTTTTACCCCTTACGGCCTATTTCTTAGCTGCCCCCATTATCAAGATTAAGCAATATCGCAACATGATATTTATACCCGTGTTGCTGTTGATGACAGTGGCAAATGCACTTACTTATTTACCACAATTTGGCTATTCAGCCTCTTTATCTGCGCAAGGCATGCATAGCATGGTGCTGTTAACCACCTTTTTAGTGGCCTTTTTAGGTGGACGTGTAATCCCAATGTTCACCGCGAATGGCACTCAAACACCAAAAGTAATGCCGATTAAATGGCTGGAAGCTTCGTCACTTGTCAGTTTAATTGTGTTATTGGTATTTTTTCTGAGCGGCTTCACACGATTCTCCGTAGTACTGGGTTGTTTATGTTTGATAAGTGCCCTACTAAACCTCATTCGCCAATTTCGCTGGCGCCCATGGGTCACATTGAACGCCCCATTAGTCTGGTCATTGCACTTTTCGATGTTATTTATTCCCGTTGGATTGACCTTGCTAGGATTGCACTTTCTGTTTGGTTTGCTCAGTTTAAGTACCGCTTTGCATAGTATTACGGTAGGTGCCATTGGCGGCATGATAGTAGCGATGACGTCACGTGTTTCCCTTGGCCATACGGGCAGAGTACTAGAGGTCGGCAGAACAATGCAGTTGGCGTTCATTGCCATCATTTTAGCGGCTTATGTTCGCAGTGTGTTAGTTGCCTTTTGGCCACAATACAGTGTGGAACTGTGGATCCTCTCCGCTGGACTTTGGTGTGTAACCTTTGCCTGCTTTATCGCATGTTACTTGCCAATACTCAGTGCTCCACGTGTCGACGGTCGACCAGGCTAATAAGAAATGAGTGGGAGTTTCACTAAAACAATATTGAAACTCCGATGAAACGATCATTCGCGGTATCTCCGATTGTACGTTTCGAATGCCCCTTAGGTAGTAGTTCCCCTAACCCTTTTTTACACACTCCATCTAATAATGGGTATACCACTGTTTTATAAGTGTTTTTTGCCTTGAAAAGCTTACAATACTGGCAAATAGTCAACGTAGGAAGACACCATGAAAACCCCTATCGCACTCGCTATCACTACCGCTTTAACGACTGGACTTACACTATCTCCCTGTGCGCAGGCTGATGGATTTAAAGATGTCCAACAAGCACTTAAAGACGGGCAAACTAATCTCATGCTGCGCTATCGCTATGAAAGAGTCGATCAAGATAACATTGATAAAACGGCTAATGCCTCGACGCTGCTGACTCGTTTGGGCTACAAAAGCGCCAGTATTAACGGTTTTTTTGGGCAAGTTGAAGTGGATAATGTGACTGCCATTGGCAATGAGAATTATAACAGTACAGTCAATGGTCATGTGCAATATCCTGTCGTCGCTGATCCAACAGATACAGACTTAAATCAAGCGTTTATCGGCTATAAAACTGACAATTTGCTCTTTACCGCCGGTCGTCAACAAATCAATCACAACGATCAACGATTTGTTGGTGGTGTGGGATGGCGGCAAAACGAACAAACCTACGACGGTTACCGACTGCAATATAACAGTGAATCGGGGCTAAGCGCCGAATACAGCTACGTTTACAATGTCAATCGCATCTTTGGACCTAATAGTGTAAATTCCGATTTGGGCGGTAATTTACATCTTTTCAATATCAAATATGCCATAGACGAACAGCACAAGATCACGGGTTTCATTTACGAATTAGACTTCGAAACCGCCAATGCGATTTCGACAAGAACCATTGGTACCCGTTATGAAGGCAATATTTCAGGTCTCAACATACTTGCATCCTATGCCAGACAATCCGACACAGGTGACAATCCCACCGTGTTTTCTACTGACTATCTCTCTTTTGAAGTTAGCGCCAAGCTTACTGAGGTAAACATTGCCATCGGTTATGCGTCGCTTGGCAGTGACAATGGACAGGGTTTTACTACCCCTCTGGCAACCTTACATAAATTTCAAGGTTTCACTGACAAATTCTTAAATACGCCAGCCAATGGCGTCAATGATCTCTACCTCAAGGCATCGGGAAAGTTAGGTAAACTAGGCCTGTCCGCCATTTGGCATAAGCTTGATTCGGATGTCGGCGCTATTCACTATGGCAGTGAAATTAACTTAGTTGCCAACTATCCGCTATATGACAAAGTTGGACTACTGATTAAATACGCCAATTACAGCGCCGATGGATTTTCTGTCGATACCAATAAGCTGTGGGGCATGCTTACCTTCAAGTTTTAGGTTAACCACACTTTATCGCCGGTCTTAGGAATAATTAGACCGGCGGTTTTTGCCATCATCTCAGCTCGTTGCACCTACTCACTTAGAGGTAACCCCTAAGCGCAATAACAAAAAACAGCACTATGGTTCACAATTAAGTCTACTGGATTAACAGACATGCAGCGTCGAATTTCGTGATTCTCCGCATAGGAACCTGTCCGAAATATTTAAAAGACCCGCTATTCAACCTAAGAAACCGACTTATCAAGGGTTAATTCGCTCAAACTGAAAAGGTGAAAAAGTGCAGTTACAAGATACTTTTGGAAGACGGTTCAATTACTTGCGACTTTCCATCACGGAAATGTGTAACTTCCGTTGCAACTATTGTCTGCCAAATGGTAACGACTGCGATACGCCAAAGGGCGGATTATCGTTAACTGAAATCAAAACCTTGGTCAGTGCATTCGCGGCCATGGGCACAACCAAAATCCGCATTACCGGTGGTGAGCCTGCTCTTAGAAAAGACTTAACGGACATCATTACACTTTGTAAACAAACTCCCGGAATTGAAAAAGTTGCCCTAACAACCAACGGCTTTTTATTAAATCGTGACATCAAAAAGTACACTCAGGCAGGACTCGATGCGATCAATGTCAGCGCCGATAGCTTAGATACTAGAATGTTTGCCGCGATCACGGGCAAAGAAAAGCTAGAAGATATTTTAGCGGGCATCGACAAAGCCATTAGTGCTGGTATGCACAGTGTCAAATTCAACACGGTTTTACTCAAGCAGTTTAACTACAAAGAGTTGGGTGGTTTTTTTGATTATTTAAAACACCATGCTGTGACATGGCGATTTATTGAATTAATGCAGACCGGTGACAATACTACATTTTTTGCTGACAACCATGTGCCGGGTAATCAGTTGAAATCGATTTTAATTAACCAGGGTTGGCAGCGCATCATGCGCAGCAAAGATGCCGGTCCAGCTCAAGAATTTAGCCACCCCGATTATCAAGGTAATATCGGCCTGATCATGCCTTACAGCAAAGATTTTTGTGACTCGTGCAACCGCCTTAGGGTGTCATCTCAGGGCAAACTGCACCTTTGTTTATTTGCTGAACAAGGCTTAGACATTCGCCATTTACTGGCCAGTGAAGATGTTGAGCAAGTCTGTGAGGCTATTATCGCGCATTTACAGGATAAGCGCGCTACCCACTACCTCAGTGAAGGTTATACAGGCGCGACTAAGCAACTTGCGATGTTAGGTGGTTAATATGAGTATCATAGGCGTAGTTCTATCTGGGGGCGCCTCTCGACGTATGGGCACCGATAAAGCATTATTAGAAATTGCACAGCAGTCGATGTTGGAGCGTGCCGTGCAAGTGCTCAAGCAAACCACGGTCACCAAGGTTGAGATCAGCAGAAACGGTCGCAACAAAGACTATATTAGCGACATCCTGCCGAACAAAGGTCCTCTGTCAGGGATCCATAGCGTCGCCATGCGCTTTCCTTACTCCGATTTGATTGTGCTACCGGTCGATTTACCGTTGATCAGTGTAAGTGCAATTCAGAGCCTAATAGATACGGGCATGACCGAGTGCCGCAACGTTCGATTTGCTAATCACAACCTACCGTTATATGTGCATAATTCTGCTCGTTTTAGACAAGCGATTGATTACACCCTACGCTGCACACAATCCTTTTCAGTAGAGCGGCTGTGTGAACATTTCCCACTGACCGAAATAGCCGTCACAGAGCCGTCTCAGCTGCTAAATACCAATACTCCAGAGCAGTGGCACAGCGCCTTGCAACTTATACCTCATAACCAAGTAAACTTAATTAATCAGGGATCACATGAGTCATTCAGATAAAGTATTTGAGGCGTTATCAATCGCGGTACTGACCGTGTCTGATACCCGAGATAAAAAGACCGATACTTCTGGTCTTTATCTGGCCACCAGCGCCACTGATGCTGGTCATCAAGTCACCCATCGAGACATTGTTATTGATGATATTTACCAAATCAGGGCATTAGTGTCGGGTTATATCGCTGATCCAAACATACAGGCAGTCCTGATTACGGGGGGAACTGGCTTTACACAGCGTGATTCGACGCCTGAGGCACTTACTCCGCTATTTGATAAAGAAGTTGAAGGATTTGGCGAGCTGTTTAGGTTTCTTTCCTATCAGGAAATCGGCACCTCAACAATTCAATCCAGAGCCATAGCTGGACTGGCAAATGGCACGGTTATTTTTTGCCTTCCTGGATCAACTGGAGCATGCAAAACAGCGTGGACAGGCATTATTCAAGCACAGTTAAATGGTGCTCAAGGCCCTTGTAATTTTACCCCACACTTAACTAGCTCATCTCCGTGCACGAGTCGCCAGCCGTGAGTGCTGCTAACGCGATGCATACGGGTTTGAGTCATGTTGATGAATCAGGTAAAGCCAACATGGTTGACGTTACACTCAAGCAAGAGACTATGAGACAAGCTATTGCTCAAGGTGCTGTTTCGGTCTCCTCTGAGGTGTTAGTACAAATTCAAAAAAATCAACTGATAAAGGGCGATGTGCTCAGTGTTGCCAGAATCGCCGGTATTCAAGCGGCCAAGAAATGTGCCGATCTCATCCCCTTGTGCCACCCGCTGTTATTAACAAAAGTGCAGATAGATTTCGAGCTTGATGTCATAGAAAGCCAAGTTTCCATCACCTGTTTATGCAAACTTAAAGGCAATACAGGCATTGAAATGGAGGCCCTTACTGGGGTTTCAGTTGCCGCATTGACCATATTTGATATGTGCAAGGCACTCGACCCTTCGATGACAATCCACTCGATTCGCGTGTTAGAAAAAAAAGGTGGAAAAACAGGAGATTGGCAGAGGACAAAGACATGATACAAATTAAATTTTTTGCAATGTTACGGGAGCGAATTGGCCTTGCGACACTGAACTTTGAGTATGCAGGAGAAAAAACCGTCGCTGAGATTAAACAACAACTTGTCAGTAAAGGAGCTCAGTGGCAAGTGCTAGCGGAACAAGAGGTATTGTGCGCAGTCAATCAAACCTTGTGCGGGCCAGAGTCCAAAGTTAATGACGGTGACGAAATTGCCTTTTTCCCCCCTGTCACAGGAGGCTAGACATGATCAGCATTCAAAAGCAAGATTTCGATCACTGCAGCGAGTATAACCAACTTCGAGATAACGCTGACAGTGATGGCGCGATAGTGACATTTACTGGGTTGGTGCGCGATTTTAATCAAGATGGGTCGGTGTCAATTATTGATATAGAGCACTACCCTGGAATGACCGAAAAGTCGCTAATGAGTATTTGCTCAGAGGCCAGAAATCGCTGGCAACTGGGGCAAGTTAAAGTGATTCATCGCATTGGCCCAATCGCAGCAACGGAGCAAATCGTGTTTGTCGGTGTCTCCGCCAAGCATCGAAAAGATGCATTCAATGCCTGTGAATTTATTATCGACTATCTCAAGACCAGCGCGCCATTTTGGAAACAAGAAGGCACGCCAACGGGCATGAAGTGGGTTAAAAGCAACACATCGGATACTGAAGCCATGACACGCTGGTTTGGTTAATTAGGATTGATTATTGGATTGCGAAAAAACGAAGCTTCGCGTAAATCTCTTGTTAAGACGTCGATGGTCTAGTCCAAATAAATCCCAAAACGGCCGCTATGGTAATGCCTATAATGGCTCTGATTGCGTTATGTTGGATGATAAATATCATCGGATAAGCAATCAGGATCAGCATGGTTGAGGTCGCGATACACTTTGTTTTTAAGCGAATGACTCCGTGTTTCTCCCAATCTAAAATAATCGGCCCCAAATACGGATTAGACAATAATTGATTATGTAAATAGACCGAGCTTTTTGAAAAGCAAAATGCCGCTAGCAATAAAAACGGAGTCGTTGGCAGCAGTGGCAGCGCAATACCGACAACGCCAAGCACCACAAAAAGCCATCCAAGAGACAGGTATAAGGTGCGTTGTATATGTTTGAGCATGTTAGGTTAAAATTCGATCAAACAAGCTAATAGATACCTGCTCACCTGCGACCACCCTGCCCCTTTGATTCTCAAGTACCGCATAGCAATTGCTGGTAGAGAAGCCTGACAACACCCCTGAGCTTTGTGAGCCTAAAGACTCAACCCATAACTGTCCGTTCTTATCAGTATGACAATAAGCCCGTTGAAAATCGGTTCTACCTGGTTTCTTGCGAAAACCATCACGGGTTTTGGCGGTAAGCGCCAGTGATGGTTGCACATCGCCTCCTGCTAAGAGCAATAACGCGGGCGCGGCAATTTGTTCAAAGGTCACAGCTGCTGAGACGGGATTGCCCGGTAAGCCGAAGAAAATGCATTTCCCGAGTCGCCCAAACGCCAATGGTTTACCGGGTTTGATAGCCAACTTCCAAAAGTCCACTTGTCCGGTTTCAGTCAAAATGTCGCGGGTATAGTCAGCTTCACCCACGGATACGCCCCCTGAGGTGATCACGCAATCAGCAAACTCGGCGGCTTGTTTAAAGGCGTTGGCAATAGATTGACGATCATCAACGATGATCCCTAAATCTAATACTTCGGCGTCTAGGCGGTTGAGCATGGCAACGAGCATTGGACCATTACTATCATATATATGTCCCGGTTGCGGTTGTTTACCTGCTACCAATAATTCGTCTCCGGTAGAAAAAACTGCCACTTTAATTTTACGATACACATTGAGTTGGGCTAAACCCACTGATGCGAGTAATCCGATATCAATTGCCGTAATACGTTTACCGGCTTTGAGTAAGATACTACCTTGGCTTATATCGCCACCAGCAGGTCGAATCGCTTCACCTAGCTTAACCTCTCCAAGGATGCTGATAGTGCTACCAACAGCTTGTGTGTTTTCCTGCATCACCACGGTATTCGCACCATCTGGAATTTCCGCGCCCGTCATGATGCGTACACATTCGCCTTCACCCAGTGCTCCTGAAAACGGCTTACCCGCAAAGCTCTTACCAACCTGTTTGAAGGTCTTTGATTTGTCCAGATCTTGATACCTTAGTGCGTATCCATCCATTGCTGAATTGTCAAAAGCTGGAACATTGATGGGAGAAATAATGTCGCTCGCGACAATCCGATCTAATGCACAATTAAGTGCACATAGTTGTGTTTCTGTGACTGGCTTGATGGTCTGCCATATGATTTGTTTAGCTTGCTCAATGGGCATTAAACCCGGCGCATCACATCCACACTGCATCAGCTATCCTCCTTTTTGATGATGCACCATCCACACGGCGGCCTCGACTCTGGAGCGTAAATTAAGCTTTTTTAGAAAGTGTTTTACATGCACTTTGACGGTGCCGTCTGAAATATCTAGCTCACGGGCGATGAGTTTGTTACTCATACCTTTAGCAATGAGTTTTAAAATTTCGTGCTCACGACTGGTCAAGCTGGCTAGCGCGCGATTACTGGTTCGTTCCGGTTTACGTAAGGCCGTGGCTAACACTTCAGTGAGCTTGGCACTCATCACCATTTTACCTAACGCAGCCTCACGCAGTTTATCGATGATCTCCTCTGGATCCATATCCTTTAATAAATAGCCATCAGCACCTAAGCGAATTGCTTCCACCACGTCTTCATCGTTATCAGATACTGTCAACATGATGATCCGAGCCGCCACACCTTTATCACGCAAGTGTTTCAGGGTTTCCAAACCATCCATACCTTGCATGTTCAGATCCAAGGTTATGAGATCAGGATCCAGTTCTAACGCCAACTTGATAGCCTCTTGGCCAGAGCTGGCCTCTCCGATAACCTTTAAATCATCTTCGAATTCGATGAGCTGATTTAACCCTTTACGCAATAATGGGTGATCGTCGACCATCATGATGGTTGCGGGCGTATCCTGAAACATGAATGAGTTCTCCGTTTTGCAAATATCTCGACTACAACGCTGTCTAATTCGAACTATACAGCAACTCCACGCCTATCAAAAAATTAGTTGGGGTAACTCACCTACTCCTTTATGGGTAGGCCGAATAAAATAGCTGAAGCCTTAATTTTATTCGTTTACAACAGGATAAAGCTACCTAACCTGTGTTAGAGCGCGGATATAAAAGGCTTTTTTATTCCTCCAAAATATCACTTCTCTACCTATTGATGCAGATTGCTCACCTCTATTGGCTAATCCATAGTGTGGACAATCTAAAGTTGCTCTTTGATGGAGAAAGCATTATGTCGGATCTACATAAATGGGACCCAGAAGACAGTGAATACTGGGAAAAAGAAGGTAAAAAAATCGCCAATCGTAATCTGTGGATATCGATTCCAAGTTTGCTAGCAGGATTTGCAATTTGGTTATATTGGGGCGTCATCACGGTTCAAATGTTAAACCTCGGCTTTCCATTTGAAAAAGCGGAATTATTTACCTTAATGGCGATAGCCGGACTCACCGGTGCGACCCTTAGGATCCCCAGTAGTTTCTTTATCCGCTTATGCGGCGGACGCAACACCATTTTTTTTACCACCGCGCTGTTAATGCTGCCGGCCGTCGGCACTGGATTTGCGCTACAAAGTCCTGACACGCCGCTGTGGCAATTTCAATTACTCGCGTTACTATCTGGCATCGGCGGCGGAAACTTTGCCTCTTCAATGTCAAATATCAGCTTCTTTTTCCCGAAAAAACAACAAGGACTGGCACTGGGCTTGAATGCTGGCTTAGGCAATTTCGGGGTGACAAGCATGCAAATAATTGTCCCCTTGTTCATGACTTTTGCGGCATTTGGTGCGCTCAGCGGCGATCCCATGGTGTTGGTCAATGCCTCTGGTACTTTGATAGGTAAAATCCCAGCAGGGACCGCAAGTTACATATCTAATGCAGGTTTTGTGTGGATGCTGCTGTTGGTTCCTCTGCTTTTCCTAACGTGGTTTGGTATGAATAACATCTGTACTGAAGACGTATCCCCCCAAATTGGTAATCCACTGGTGTCCTTTGCCTTGATAACCGTAATGCTTACAATCGGGCTGTCTGTGGCGGCCTTTGGCTTGTGGTTAATGCTGCCTGAATCGGCCAATGGTTCTGGTTTTGGTATCCCCAAAGAAGTGGTGTTAGTGCTGGTTGTCGCCGTTACTGTCGTGATCCTAAAAATGTTACCTGGATCAATTGGACAGAGTCTGACGCGCCAATATCAAATATTCAACAATAAACACACCTGGGCCATGAGCGTCATATATACCATGACGTTCGGCTCATTTATTGGCTTTGCTGCGTCCTTTCCGTTAGCCATCAAAGTAATCTTTGGTTATAGCCATATCATGGTAGATGGCAGCATGACCCACAATACAATAAACGCTAATGGACCCAGTGCGCTTATGTATGCATGGATGGGTCCATTCATTGGAGCATTGATACGCCCAGTGGGTGGCTGGATTGCCGATAAATTTGGTGGAGCCAAAGTGACCCAAGTTTGCTCTGTTGTGATGATTGGGTGCGCATTAGGGGTTGCTTACTATATGAAAGCCGCCTATCAATCGGCAACACCCGAAGAGTATTTTGTGCAGTTCTTCGTATTATTCTTGTTGTTGTTTGCCGCCACAGGAATTGGCAACGGTTCGACCTTTAGAACGATCGCCATGGTCTTTCCCAAAGAACAAGCTGGGCCAGTTTTGGGATGGACATCCGCAGTAGCAGCCTATGGCGCCTTTTATATTCCGCAAGTGTTAGGGGAACAAATCAAGGCGACTACTCCAGAGACCGCGCTGATAGGCTTTGCGGTATTTTATGGCGTGTGCATCTTGATAAACTATTGGTTCTACCTGCGCAAAGATGGCGAGTTTTACAATCCGTAAACGCGGTTTAATCAGACTAAACAAAAAGGTGCGATTACTCGCACCTTTTTTTATTTTTACTAATCAGCTCCTCAGAGAAGTGGCCGCTACCTAGGCGCTTACTGCTTTTAGTTCTAGTTGTTTGGCGTATTCTGGTAAAAAACTAAACTGCACCTTAGTGCCGCGCGCACCATTGCGCCCAATGGTCAAATCACCATGTAAATTGCGACTACGCTCTTGCATAATCGCCAAGCCATAATGATTAAGTTTATTTGGATCCTCTGGTATACCAACACCATTGTCGCTGATGGTCAATATCACTTCCGATTGTGCGGTATTTTCCAACTCAATGACTATCTTATCGCCTTTTGAATGGTAAAACGCATTCTGTGTCGCTTCTCGCGCAATTTGCAGCAAATGAATTTCTTCTTGAGGAGAAAACGGCACATTATCGACTCGATAATCCAGTTCAAATTGAAAATCATCATTGCGGGTCAGTAATTGTGAGATGGTCTGTTCCAGTGCCGCTTTAATGCCTTGGCCATCGAGTTTTAACCTAAAGGTGGTCAGTAGTTCGCGCAATTCGCTATAGGCTGCACCTAAGCCATTTTTAAGCTCACCTACGACTTCATCTATTTGTTCTTCGACATTGTCTTTTTTATGCAGTCGCTGCAAACGGGTTACTTGAATTTTCAAATAGGATAGCGCTTGCGCTAGTGAATCATGCAATTCACGCGCTATCACAGTGCGTTCATTCATCAATGCCATTCGCCGGTTTTGGTCATGTTGATGCTTCATGCTCAGTCCGTTGGCCACCTGTTCAGCGATCGATTCAAATAACTGGTGCTGCCATTCTTCCAAAGGCGTATTGTCTTCTGGGTGAACGACCAACACACCATAATTTTCGCCCCCTAGTGCCAATTGATAACGCATTTGATTGCTACTAGGCGGAAACACATCATTGTGTTCTGTACAATCCCCACATTGTTGTTGAACGCATTTTTCAGGCATCGCTTTGTCGCTGGTCACTAAGTGTTCGTAGGGGCCTACACCTTGTGCGGTCATCACGCATAAATCCAGATCTTTGATCCCAGTGACCTTGGCTAAATCACTTAAAACTGGTTTGAAATCGACAGAAGACGGATCCATTTCATTGAGTTTGCGAGACACTTTAAACAACAATTCCAATGATTGATTGATACGCGATAATTTTTGGGTTTTGCGTTTAACTTGTTCTTCGAGTTGCGATTGTGAACGATAGATTGACTCGCTCATTTTGTTAAAGGTCTTCGCTAAAATGGCGAGTTCGTCTTTACCCGATTCATCGGCGCGTACCGTAAAGTCACCGCGACCAAGCTGTCTTGCCACTTTAGTTAATTTTGACAGCGGCTGTTCGATGTGACGATTAACCAGCATCATAGCCAGAGCAATCAAAATCAAGGTGCTAAACAAAGCTAAACTCTGGATCAAGCGGATTGTCGCAATATTGCTTTCAGCATGTTGTTGGTAAGAGCTAACCAATCCATCAATATTCTCAACAAATTGTTGAATAGCACCATTCAACACTTGTGCATCAGCCGCTGGACTGGCAACAAATTCAACAAGCATCGGTTTAATTGAATCAAACCAATCGCGTTTTATCTGTGCGTGCTGTGCAGTTAATTGTGCAGAATTACTCAACGATTGTTGATTCATCAATACGCCAGTGGTCAGGCTGGTTTCGAAACTTTGCAATAATTGCTGAAACTCAGCTTTGTCGTTATTTGATTCATTGATCGCTTGTGCTTGACTGGCTAAACGATAACTTTGCATCCGCAAGGAACCGGCAACATTCAAGGCTAAGGCATCACTTTGTGCCCCATCGCTTATAAATACCGAACTAAACATGCTGACAATCGCTAGAAAGCTTACCGAAAACATTAAGACCGCTATTTTAAACACCGTGGAATGAATATACTTTTTGATCATGTTGAGCACTCGCGACCTTAATCAATGACTCTCTGGTGATACCTACAAAGAGTAATAGTCAGTCATTTTCTTGCATTTGATAGTAGCCAGTAGTCTAGACGCCTTTAGATCAAAGGAAAAGGCCTATTTCGGCAACTACCACTTAGGAGGTAACCTCAACAATACCGCGCTAAATCGGCCTATTGTGCCGCCAGCTCTAATCGACTTTAATCCTTCTAAAGCTTGAATTTGCAGTTGCCAACACGTGCTGCATTCACATTAACAAAGGAGTCTGGCGTGAGTCACTTTTTAGACAGATTGCAGTTTTTCAAACGTAACGAGGAATCGTTTTCAGATGGTCATGGCGTGACGACCAATGAAAACCGAGATTGGGAAGATGGTTATCGCCGTCGTTGGCAACACGATAAGATTGTACGCTCAACCCATGGCGTTAACTGCACGGGATCATGCAGTTGGAAAATTTATGTCAAAGATGGCCTAGTGACTTGGGAAACCCAGCAAACGGATTACCCACGAACCCGTCCTGACCTGCCTAATCACGAACCTAGAGGTTGCCCTCGTGGTGCGAGTTACTCTTGGTATATTTATAGTGCTAACCGCTTAAAATATCCTAAGATCCGCAAGCGTTTAGTGAAGTTATGGCGCGCCGCCAAAGCCCAGCATAAAGACCCTGTCGACGCTTGGCGCTCCATTGTCGAAGACCCAGCCAAAGCAAAAGAGTACAAGCAACAACGTGGTCTTGGCGGTTTTGTGCGGGCTGATTGGCGTGAGGCCAACGAAATTATCGCCGCGGCCAATGTCTACACTGCAAAAGAGTACGGACCAGACCGGATCACCGGTTTCTCGCCAATTCCTGCAATGTCGATGGTGTCTTATGCCGCTGGCGCTCGATATTTATCATTAATAGGCGGTAATTGCCTGAGTTTTTACGATTGGTATTGTGATTTACCACCCGCTTCTCCACAGGTGTGGGGAGAGCAAACCGACGTGCCGGAATCGGCAGACTGGTATAACTCTAATTATATTATTTGTTGGGGTTCTAATGTGCCCCAGACGCGCACGCCCGACGCTCACTTCTTAACGGAAGTACGCTACAAAGGCACTAAAGTAATCGGCATTACCCCAGATTACTCTGAAGTCGCCAAATTGACCGACCAATGGCTGGCCCCAAAACAAGGTACAGACGCGGCTTTGGCAATGGCGTTTGGTCATGTCATTCTTAAGGAATTCCACGTAGACACGCCATCGGCTTACTTTAGCGATTACGTAAAACGCTATACTGACTTCCCAGTACTGGTCATTTTAGACAAAGCAGAAGATGGTAGCCTGCACCAAGGTCGCTTTTTGCGAGCCTCAGATCTGCAAGCCAACTTAGGCCAAGATAACAACCCTGAGTGGAAAACCATTTCTATCAATGACACCGATGGCGAAATGGTTTCTCCAACCGGCTCAATCGGTTACCGCTGGGGTGAAAAAGGTAAATGGAATATCACTCAAACAGACGGGAAGTCGGGCAATGATCTTGACTTGCGCGTTAGCCTTAAACATGACCATGATGAAATTGTTGACGTTGCCTTCCCTTACTTTGGTGGCGCTGAACATGAATTCGGTTACTTCCAAAATACCGAACATGATGATGTGTTGCCGCGCAAAGTTCCGGCCAAAAAGCTTACGCTTGCCGATGGCAGCGAAGTCTACGTCGCCACCGTTTTCGACTTAACGTTAGCAAACTATGGTGTGGATAACGGTTATGACGACCCTAATGTGGCGTCATCTTATGATGATGACATTCCTTACACGCCTGCATGGCAAGAGCAAATTACCGGTGTAGCTCGTGCTGATGTAATCAAAATCGCTCGTGAATTTGCCGACAATGCGAACAAAACACGCGGTCGCTCAATGATCATTGTCGGAGCCGGTATGAATCACTGGTATCACATGGACATGAATTACCGTGGCCTGATCAACATGCTGATGATGTGTGGTTGTATTGGCCAAAGTGGTGGCGGTTGGGCCCACTATGTCGGACAAGAAAAACTGCGCCCGCAAACAGGCTGGCAGCCGTTGGCATTTGGCTTGGATTGGCAGCGCCCACCAAGACATATGAATGGCACGTCTTTCTTCTACAACCATTCCAGTCAATGGCGTTATGAAAAGCTGGAAATGAGCGAAGTCATCTCTCCAATGGCAAATAAAGAGAAATGGTCCGGTTCCATTATTGACTTCAACACACGTGCTGAGCGTATGGGCTGGTTACCCTCTGCCCCACAGTTGGGAATGAACCCATTACAACTGTGCAGAGATGCCGAAGCGGCTGGTAAAACCCCGCAAGAGTACGCAGTTGAACAGTTGAAATCGGGCGATTTGGATTTTGCATGTATGGAGCCTGAGAACCCTAAAAACTTCCCGCGCAACATGTTTATCTGGCGCTCTAATCTATTAGGCTCTTCGGGTAAAGGCCACGAATATATGCTGCGCCATTTGTTAGGCACTAAACATGGCTTAATGGGCAAAGATTTAGGTGAAGATGGCGGTAAGAAGCCACAGGATGTGAAATGGGTTGATGAGGCAGCCGAGGGTAAAGTCGACTTATTGGTTACCTTGGATTTTAGAATGTCTACCACTTGTCTATATTCAGACATTGTGTTGCCAACAGCCACTTGGTATGAAAAAGATGACTTGAATACCTCAGACATGCACCCCTTTATTCACCCGCTAAGTGCCGCGGTGGATCCTGTTTGGGAATCGCGTTCTGACTGGGAGATCTTCAAAGGGGTTGCCAAAGCATTCTCTAAAATGGCTGAGGGTCACTTAGGCGTTGAAAAGGATCTGGTTACTGTCCCCATCTTACATGACACCCCAGCTGAAATCGCTCAGCCTTTTGGTGTCAAAGCCTGGTGGAAAGGCGAATGTGATCTTATCCCTGGCAAAACCGCGCCCAATTTAGTGGTAGTGGAACGTGATTATCCAAATATCTATGCCCGATTTAACTCCATTGGCCCATTGCTTGAGAAACTCGGCAATGGCGGTAAAGGCATAAGCTGGAATACCGATGACGAGGTCAAGTTCCTTGGCGAATTAAATCATGTTCATCTTGAAGAGGGTGCGAATAAGGGCCGTCCTAAAATTGAATCTGCGATTGATGCGGCTGAAATGATCTTGTCATTGGCGCCGGAGACCAATGGTCAAGTCGCGGTGAAAGCGTGGCAAGCACTCGGCGAGCTAACGGGTCGGGATCATACTCATCTGGCGTTACCTAAACAGGACGAAAAAATCCGCTTCCGCGATGTGCAGGCCCAACCACGCAAAATCATCAGTTCACCCACTTGGTCTGGTCTGGAGGACGAACATGTGTCTTACAACGCCGGTTACACCAACGTGCATGAGTATATTCCATGGCGAACCGTCACCGGTCGTCAGCAATTTTATCAAGATCATGAGTGGATGCGCGATTTTGGCGAAACCATGTGCGTGTATAAGCCACCGATCAATTTGAAAACCGTCAAGCCGATTATGAATACTGATCCTAACGGTAACGTTGAGATTGCGCTTAATTTCTTAACACCTCACCAAAAATGGGGGATCCACAGTACCTATTCTGACAACCTATTGATGCTAACCCTATCTCGGGGTGGTCCCATCGTGTGGATGTCAGAAGTCGACGCCCAGCGCGCCGGTATTGTCGATAACGACTGGATTGAAGTGTTCAATGTCAATGGCGCTATTGCTGCCCGTGCTGTGGTCTCACAACGGGTTCCAGAAGGTGTCAGCATGATGTATCACGCCCAAGAACGTATCGTCAATGTTCCAGGCTCAGAGATGACCAAAACCCGTGGCGGCATTCATAACTCAGTGACTCGCTGCGTGATGAAACCGACTCACATGATTGGCGGCTACGCTCAACAATCTTACGGCTTCAACTATTACGGTACTGTGGGCTGTAACAGAGATGAATTTGTAATAGTGCGCAAGATGGCAAAAGTCGATTGGCTCGATGACGACAGTGTCGATCAGAGCTCACAAGAGTTTAATAATGCTTATGACAACAAAAAGGCGGAGAGCTAATCATGAAAGTACGAGCTCAAATCGGCATGGTGCTTAACCTAGATAAATGTATCGGTTGTCACACTTGCTCAGTTACCTGTAAAAACGTTTGGACCTCGCGTGAAGGTGTTGAATATGCCTGGTTCAACAACGTTGAAACCAAACCTGGCATAGGTTACCCCAAAGAATGGGAAAATCAGCAAAAATGGAATGGCGGCTGGGTTCGCCATAACAATGGCAAGTTAACCCCTAAACAAGGTGGCAAACTACGTATCCTTGCTAACATTTTTGCCAACCCTGATTTGCCAGGTATTGATGATTATTACGAACCCTTTGATTTTGACTATCAGCACTTGCACAAAGCGGGCGAAAGTAAACATCAACCAGTGGCGCGTCCACGCTCGTTGCTGACTGGCCAACGCATGGAAAAAATAGAATGGGGACCAAACTGGGAAGAAATTCTCGGCACCGAGTTCTCTAAACGTCGCAAAGACACCAACTTTAATCAAATGCAAGCTGACATGTATGGCGAATTTGAAAACACCTTTATGATGTATCTACCGCGTTTATGCGAGCACTGCATTAATCCAGCGTGTGTGGCTTCATGTCCTTCTGGCGCGATCTACAAACGCGAAGAAGACGGCATCGTATTGATTGATCAAGACAAATGTCGCGGCTGGAGAATGTGTGTGAGTGGCTGTCCATACAAAAAAATCTATTACAACTGGAAAACCGGCAAGTCTGAAAAATGCATCTTTTGCTATCCCAGAATTGAAGCCGGGCAACCGACCGTATGCTCAGAAACCTGTGTGGGACGCATTCGCTATCTTGGCGTCATGCTTTACGATGCTGACCGCGTGCAAGAAGCCGCATCAGTGCCCAACGACAAGGACTTATATCAGGCCCAATGTGACATCTTCTTAGACCCCTTCGATGAAGCCGTCCAAGAGGCAGCTCGCAAAGAAGGGATCCCTGATGCTTGGCTTGAATCAGCGAAAGCGTCACCGGTTTACAAAATGGCCATGGATTGGAAGGTCGCCCTGCCGCTGCACCCCGAATATCGCACCTTACCCATGGTTTGGTATGTTCCGCCACTTAGCCCAATTCAAACTGCCGTGGAAGCAGGTAAAGTGCCCATGAAAGGGGTATTTCCTGATCTTAAATCGTTGCGTATTCCGATGAAATATTTGGCCAATATGCTAACCGCAGGCGATGAAGCTCCGGTTGAAAAAGCATTGGAACGTATGATGGCAATGCGTATTTTCAAACGCTCACAACAGGTAGATGGTGAACAAAATCTGGCCGCCCTAGAGCAAGCCGGATTGACCGTAGCACAAGTTGAAGACATGTATCGCTACATGGCGTTAGCCAACTATGAAGACCGTTTTGTCATTCCCACTAGTCACAAAGCTTACGCAGAAGATGCCTACGACATGAAATCAGGCTGCGGATTTACCTTTGGTAATGGCTGCAGTGGTGGCGATAGCGAAACCGATTTGTTTGGCGGCAAAAAACAAGGTGTCCGTCAGGTCATCCCAGTGGAGGTACAAGACTAATGAAAATATTAACCTTATTATCGCGACTCATCGACTATCCTAACGATACATTGTATGCCCATGGCGATGACGTGGTCGACTTTATCGCTAATGACAAGCTGTTATCGCAAGCCGACAAAAGTGCGTTGATGGCCTTTATCGAGCAGCGCTTTAATGACAGTTTGTTGGATTGGCAGTCAGATTATGACGGGTTGTTTGAACGTGGCCGCTCGCTATCGCTATTAATCTATGAGCACTTGCATGGCGAGTCACGAGATCGCGGACAAGCTATGGTCAATTTACTCGCACAATACCGTGCAGCTGGATTGGATATTGGGGTACGCGAGCTTCCAGACTACATCCCGTTGTTTCTTGAATTTGCCAGCACCCAAGGCGAACAAAATGCGAAAGGCTGGTTAGAAGATATCGCTCCAATTCTCGCCTTATTGGCCGTCCGTTTAGAAAAACGTAACTGCAACTACAGCGCTTTATTCACTACCTTAGTTAGCCTATCGGGTGCCCAGATAGACATGCAAGCGCTGCGCGAACAAGTCAAAGACGAAAAACGCGACGATACCAAAAAAGCCTTAGATAAAGTATGGGAAGAAGAAGCGGTGACCTTTGGTGGCGACGCCATCAATGGCGGTTGCCCTACAAATGCTGCCAAACCGTCTGAGTCCCAACGTCGCGACCAAGACGTCCCTATTCAGTTTATTGATGCCGCCAATGCCCCTGTTAGCACTGGCGAGTTAAGGAGCTAATCATGCACTACCTCGACACCTTCTTTTTTGGTATTTACCCGTACATTGCGACCGGGATCTTTTTCTTAGGCAGTTTACTGCGTTATGACCGTGAGCAATACAGTTGGAAAACCGGCTCGAGTCAAATGCTCAGCAGTAAAAATTTTCGGATAGCCAACATTTTATTTCACGTTGGCATTATTGCCATATTGCTAGGACATTTTGCCGGCCTTGTCATTCCCTTTGAAATTTGGCATGCGCTGGGAATTTCTCTAGCCGTAAAACAAATCATTGCGATGGGTGTGGGCGGTTTTTTTGGTGTGCTGTGCTTCATTGGACTGACCTTGCTAGTCAAACGACGTCTATTTGATCCTCGCATTAAAGCCAATAGTAGCGCCATGGATACCGGCATATTGCTGCTTATTTACCTGCAATTAATATTGGGCATGGTGACAATTGTGATTTCGTTTGAGCACATGGACGGTTCTGTGATGCACAATTTAATGAGCTGGTCTCGTTATTTGCTTACTTTCCGCCCAGTTGAAGCGGTTGAGTATATTGGTACGGTGCACTGGGTTTACAAACTACATGTCACCCTTGGCATAACCATCTTTGTGCTGTTCCCATTTAGCCGACTTGTACATATTTGGAGTGTGCCGGTTCAGTACGTGCGTAGAAGCTATCAAGTTGTGCGTTCAAAAGGCTAAAACGTCAAGCCTAAAGTCAAAAATAGTCTGAGCAAGGAAGCTCATTGTTTTCACCTCAATGATTAATCAAGGTACCAGTATGTCACTCACAAACACATCAAGCATCACCGTAAACGGGCATGTTATTCCTGCCGCGGCGATTGACGCAGAAATTCAATATCATCCGGCAGAGACACGCCGGCAAGCGATGATAAAAGCAGCAGAAACACTCATTATCGGGGAATTGCTGGCACAAAAAGCAGTAGAGAAAGGACTGTTAAATGACGCAGACCGCACGGTAATCGAAGATCAACCAGCGCTAGTGGATGCCCTGTTAGATCAAGAAGTCGCTATTCCTCACGCAACCGACGAGGAGTGTCGCCGCTATTTTGAAGCGAACACGGCTACTTTTACCACCTCCCCTTTGGTTGAAGTTAGCCATATACTGTTGGCTGCAGATCCTAAAGATCTTGAACACAGAGCCGAAACACACGCCCTGGCATTGAAGATCATTGACCAACTCACCCGTAACCAAGCAAGCTTTGTGGAAATGGCCAAAGCCTATTCGGTGTGCCCTTCTAAAGAGGTGGGCGGTAGCCTTGGTCAGATTTCCAATGGTCAAACCGTGAGTGAATTTGAACGACAGGTATTTGCCTCGGATGTGGGGTTAATGCCGACACCGGTTGAATCTCGCTATGGTTACCATGTAGTTCTGATCGCGCGAAAAGTTCCAGGAAAGCCCCTGACCTATGATTTAGTAAAAGAAAAAATTCAGACATACTTGAACGATCGGGTACAACGCAAAGCCATCTCGCAATACTTACACCGCATGGTCAGTGACGCCAATATTATAGGGTTCCATTTCGATATCGAGGCCTCTCCACTTGTCCAATAAAGCGCCCCTTTAAGAATAAAGTGACCTGTTAAACAATCAAGCTATGAAGAAACATAATATGCATTGGGATCCGAAGTTAATTAGTAAATACAATATTAATGGGCCTCGGTATACCTCCTACCCTACTGCCCTGGCGTTACAGGAGAGTTTTGAGCAGCAACACATCCCGAATACATTAAACAAGGGGCCGCACGAACTCAGTCTTTATGTGCATATCCCATTTTGTCATAAGCTTTGTTATTACTGTGGATGTAATAAAGTCATAACCCGTCATCAACATAAAGCAGATATCTATCTTGACGCCTTAGCCAAAGAGATGGCGCTGTATTCACCGGTGGTGCGTGAAAAACACATCAGCCAATTACACCTTGGTGGCGGCACGCCAACCTTTTTGACCGAAATCCAACTCAGTCGCTTAATGGGGTGTATTGAACAATATTTTAACCTGCAAAAAGACGCTGAAATCAGTATTGAAATCGATCCGCGCAGTTGCAGTGATGAAAAGCTCATTCACTTACGCCAGTTAGGCTTTAATCGCGTTAGTTATGGAGTACAAGATCTCGATGAAAATGTTCAAATTGCGATTAACCGAGTACAAAATACCGATTTAATCCGTCACCAAATTGAGCTCAGCCGTCAACTAGGCTTCGACTCACTGAACTTAGATCTCATTTATGGTTTGCCGTTTCAGCGCCCTGAGAGTTTTGCGCAAACCTTACAACAAATAGTCGCTCTGAGCCCTGATCGAATTTCATTGTTTAGCTATGCTCATCTGCCCGAACGTTTTGCTTCACAACGTAAATTAGACAATAACCACTTGCCTGACGCCAGACTGAAATTGCAGTTGCAACAAATGGGGATCAATACGTTTGTGGACGCCGGCTACCAGTTTATTGGCATGGATCATTTTGCTAAACCTGATGATGCGTTAGCCAAAGCGCAACAACAGGGCAAATTACAGCGTAACTTTCAAGGCTATACCACCGCAGGACAGGATGCTTTGATTGGCTTAGGTGTGTCTAGTATCAGCCAAGTAAAAGGCGTTTTATGGCAAAACCATAAAGCGTTAACTGAGTACTATCAGGCGGTAAACCAAGGCAATTTACCTGTTGAACGAGGCTTTAGATTAGGTGTTGATGACAAGCTTCGCGCTGCGTTGATCAGCCAATTGATATGCCATTTTGAGCTCGATATTCTAACCTTTTCCAAACAGTGGCAGATAGCCGATTTTTGGCAATACTTTACCACTGCCTACCAACAATTAAGCCCCTTTATACAAGATGGATTAGTGGCCGTTAGCAAAGATCGCATTACAGTCAATGCCAATGGCCGTTTGTGGGTACGCAGCATTTGTGCCTGTTTTGATGCTTATCTAACCCAAGGTCAGCAGCGTTACTCTAAAGTCGTTTAGCATCGATATATAAAAAGCCAATAGCAGTTAAATTATTAGCTTTTTGTTGTTTTTGTAACTGGCCAAGCCCATCAGCTGCACCTCGACCATTTAGCATTTGCCCTTTCTATTTAATTTAATTTAACTTACTTTACCCATAGGAGCATTGACTCTTGATTGTCGATGATAATGGCGTAACTTGTGTTCGATGCGTCTGCCGCTACTGAAAGCCGATACGCGCTTCAAATAACCGATGACACGTGTACCGTAGTCAATGTCTTGACTGTGGCAGCTAGGGCAGCAACTCAAGGTACGTTTGTCTATCGTTTCGCACTTATTACAGATGGTTATTTTTACGTTTACACAAAAATAATTGCAGCCCGTTTTTGCCGCTATATTGAGTATATTTAAGTAGCCAGCTTGATCTAGCTTTTCTTCCAAATTCAGATGAAGGGCCGAACCACCATCAAGGTAGTCTAAAAGTTGCTTGCCATGTAACTGAAACTTATCTAACGAATTACACTGCTCATCTTCAACCACATAAAAATAGGAGTTGTAACAATCCCGCGGTACAAAATAGCCATCTTGTTTATCCCATTTAGCGTTTTTGACGCCAAGATTTTCGGCCGGTACAAACTCGGTATTGAACATATAACTATATTCAGCTTTGGCCGATTTGTTCGCCTCAAAAATAACCTTTAAATGTTGCTGCACAAAATTAACGTAGTCGGCATTGTTGCTGGCGGAGATCCCTTGTGATTCAGCCGCTTCAACCATACCGTTTATACCAATAGTCAAAAACTGCTTATCCAGTGAAATAAACCCCGCATCGTAAACCGTCAGCAGTCCCGCTGCTTTGTATTCCTCTATCAACTTTCGATAGGCGACTTGGTAGCGATGAATTTTCGTAATTTCAGTCGCCAAATCTCGACCATCTTGCACTAAGCGATTCATATTAATGGTAATGACATTGATAGATCCGGTGGCAACGCCACCAGCACCGAGTGAATAGGAAAAAGTATTATCGCTGATTTCACTGCGAAGACGGCAGCATGAAGCCAATGAGTCTGCGTTATCAGATTGGTACACAAAAAACGAATTCCCGGCTGCTAATTGTTGCGCAATTTCATTGGCAAATTGCAGATCTTTACACTGTCCATTTTCGGTCAACATCGCTACCGTAATAACCGGAAAAGTTAATATGGCTTTTTCCCGTTCATTGTTGATCCAGTTCAAGAAAAAGCGCTGCAGAGCGTCCACCGATTGCCACTGTGGTTTAATGAAACACGGAAACACAAATTGACCGAACATGCTGTCAAAGTAATGTTGATCATAGATAGAAATATTCCAAAACACACTTTGATAACCGCGTGCCGCAGCAGGTTGATTCAACGCGTAAACCACATGTTGCAAATGGTTTTCTATTTGTTTGGAATGCGTATTAAGATAATCATCGCCAAAGTCTTTCTTGGCGAAGTAATCAAAATACGTGAGAAACTCTACGGTCGCGACTGCTCCAGCAAATTGACTGCTGACCGCAAATACAAAATTAACAAAACAACCACAGAATGACTCCAAATGTTTCGGCGCTTGAGACTCGCCACCCAACTTGGTTAAACCGTCACGTAAAAATGGATACATGGTGAGCGATACACAATACGGCTTTAAACTGGTTTCATCATGCACATAGATCTCGTGTTCTTCTATTTGGCGCAAGTATTCAGCCGCAAGTTCAGCCCCAAAAAGTTCAGAGATTTTATTACTGACCAGTGCTCGGTTCACTTGAATAAAGTGATCTTTCATCAACTCCGCTTCTAAAGTAGCAATATTTTTTTGTGTCACATTGGCGTTGGCATCCATCTTAGAACCATCAGCAGCATTGTCTGCATGCAGATAGTTTTCAATGAAGTTGAGCTTGTTCTGAATTTGGTGAAAATTTAGCGTTTGCATAGTTTTTCTCTTGTTATTATGTGCGGATAAAACGGTGGTTGAGACAATCACCTGTGCGTAAATCAATTAGGCGTTGGTTTGTTATCGGACTTTCCAGGCCACCAAATTCTTGTTGCCAACGGCCCGTCTTTAGATAGGTTAATTGGTCTTTTAGTGTCGATGACACGTCATCACGACCTGTATATAGGCAGGTATGCAGCTGCCTGCTTTTGGCCATTTTCAACAGCGGAAGTAACGCTGATAGCTGCCATTCGCCACCTAAAAAAAGCACGCAACTGATCAACCCTTGGTATTTTTGTAAGCGTTGCAAAAAATAACTCTGACTAAGAGCAAGCCCGTTATTTTGATCCCAACTCTCACTACTATGGCAGCCTTTACATCTCAAATTACAGCCACTAATAGTAAAAGCCAGCGACACTTCATCTGGCACTTCTAAAAATACAATGTTCTCGGCGGTAAAATTCAGCACAAACACCCTATATAGTAAATTGTTAAATTATAAATACTACATCTTGTGTTTTTAGCTTAGTCAGCATTTGTGCGTAAATCCAGCACAATCTTCGTCGTTGAGGGGTGAGTCAAGCTACAAGGCGCACCAAATGGGCATTAGATACCCCATCGGTGGTAGTTCAAAAAGTGGCCACAAAGATTGTGATGTTATTGGTCTTTTACGTTGATACTGATGTCGCTGATAAGATTAGCACTCGGACATTGAAGTTTAAGCTTAGGAAGGATGTTTAAATCTTGACTGCAAATGGCAAAAAATAGCGAGACAGCCACCTACCAGGTTATGTAGTTTGTGCCCAGTGCCAAGCAAAATAGTTAACTCAGTTGATCTAGGTCAAAGGGATACTTCTAATTGCAGATATAATCATTGCTCCAACTCAGATCCGGTATTCCTAATGGCAGAATCATATATTACACCGAGGCAAACTCACGATGAGTTTTTCCCCTATTCTGGCTGTAAGGAGGATCAACTTCGATTTTTACTACGCTATGCCGTGCTCGCCCCATCCCACTACAACGCTCAACCATGGAAGTTTCGGCTTCACTCAGACGGAATTGAAATTATTAAAAATGCTTCTCGAGCGGCCCTTACCGTTGATCCGCAACTTAGAGAATTAACAATCAGCTGCGGTGCGGCAGTGCGGATGATTGAAGTGGCTGCACGGTATTTTGCCCTTGAACCTCAGGTAATTTTTCCTAGCGATAATCAATCCGACTTTTTAGCCAGAATAGAATTGATTGATCGGCATGAACCCAGTGATCAAGATGCATTGTTATTCCATGCGATTAAAGAGCGACAAACAAATCGGGGACTTTTTACTGATGCCATCATTCCCAATGAGGTGACCAAATCATGTCTTGCTAGTGCTCGTGAACTCGGTGTAGAGCTTGGGTTTACCCATAATAAAAGACTAAAGATGGCGTTTGCTTCCTTAACGGCTTTCGCTGTCAGGCACCAACTCTCCTTACCTTGGTACCGACTGGAGTTTGCCTCTTGGATGCGATCATCAATCTCGTTAAAACCAGACGGTATGACTGGGTTTGGATTTTTTGCATCAAATCTACCGTCCCCATTAGCAAGAACAACCATGAAATGGCTGAATCGCGGCAAGCAAATTGGAATATTCAACAAAAATAAAGTGATCACTGCCAGTCCTATTCTAGCCGTGATTTCAACCGATGCAGACAGTCAGGAAAGTTGGATAAACACGGGGCGCTTGCTATCTGATCTATTGTTAAAATTAACCACCGTTGGCCTTTCCGCCTCATTTATGAATCAAGCAATCCAAGAGCCAAAATTACGTAAACAAGTAGCAAAACTATTTAGCTGTGAAGCCAAACCACAATTAGTTCTGCGCATTGGCGTAGCCGAAAAAGTGCAATGGACGCCGCGTATGCCAGTTGATGATTGCATAATTTGAGTTAGTTTCCATGAAATCCGTGTTTTTAAATACTATCTCAGAGGATTTAGGAATTCATGCTGCTCATTTGAAGAAGTTGTGGCCATTTAGTGATCTGAATCAACATCCCGATTTAAAAACTGTGTCAATCTGTTAACCAAGCTAAATAACATATTGTGTACAAGAGAAAGCAGTTGTGAAAATAGAGACAGAATTGGCACAAAAAATCATATCACTGATTGATCTGACGTCGTTGAGTGGTAATGAAACACTCGCAGATGTTATCCAAATTTGCCAAAGCGCCATGACGCCTTATGGCAATACAGCCGCCGTTTGCGTTTATCCAAACTATGTACAAACTGCCAAAAATTTCCTAGCGGCTAAGGGTTGTAAAAAGATGAAAGTGGCAACCGTTGTCAACTTTCCTTCTGGTCAGCAGTCTATTAAAAAAGTCGTGGCAGATACCCAATTAGCTATCAAACATGGGGCTGATGAAATCGACATAGTGCTACCCTATCATGATCTAATAACGGGCAATGTGGATTCAGTAACGACAATGCTTAGTGCGTGTAAACAGGCCTGTACTGAAAAAGCAGCACTTAAAGTCATTATTGAATCTGGAGAGCTAGGTACACCTGAGCTGGTCAAAGCAGCATGCCAATTATCTCTTAACAATGGTGCTGATTTTATTAAAACCTCCACCGGCAAAGTGCCAGTGAATGCCACGCTTGAGGCGGCAACTTGGATCCTAGAATCGATAAAGGAGTCTGGAAACAAACAGGTCGGCATTAAAATATCCGGCGGTGTTAAGACCTATGAACAAGCAGTTGAGTATTTAACCTTAACGCAAAAAATCATGGGGGATCATTGGATAGATAGCGATCATGTCAGATTTGGTGCGAGTTCATTACTCATGGATGTGATGACACATATTGAACAAACATCTGCGCTAACATCACGAGCGTTGAAATGAATGACTTTGTGACAATTATCGATCGAAAAAAACAAGGTTTGGCGTTGTCGTCTAAACAAATAGTATTACTAATCAGGGCCATAACCGATTGCAGCGCTTCTGATCAGCAGATAGCCACCTTTACTCAAGCCGTGTGCCAACATGGTATGACAAGTACCGAAACCCTTGCGTTGACGGTTGCCATGAGTCAATCAGGCGAAAACCTCAAATGGAAGCTAAACGGGCCAGTTGTAGACAAGCACAGTACTGGTGGTGTGGGCGATTTTATGAGTTTAGTTCTTGCCCCAACGCTAGCTGCATGTGGTGCCTATGTGCCCATGATCACTGGCAGAAGTTTAGGTCATACCGGCGGTACAGTGGACAAGCTTGAAAGCATTCCTGGCTATAATAGCAGTCCTTCTTTGTCTCAGTTTCAGCAATGCGTAAAGGAGGTAGGCATGGCGATAGTGGCTCAATCATCGAACATCGTCCCTGCGGATAAACGCATGTATGCGATCCGAGACGCTACCTCGACCATATCCAGTGTTCCGCTGATTGTTTCTTCGATTCTTTCTAAAAAAGTAGCCGAAGGTTTGGATGCCCTGGTTATAGATTTAAAATGGGGAAATGGTGCTTTTGCTCGCCATTATGATGTTGCTTTGGAGTTGAAAAGCGGGATTGTTGAGGTTGCACAGGCCATTGATTTAAAGGTTGAATGTTTGCTCTCGGACATGAGTATGCCTATTTCTTGTAATGTCGGAAATAGCCTTGAAATCATCGAAGTGATTGAGTTTCTCAGCGGCCAGAAACGCCATCCTCAAGCGCTCATGTTACTCGAAAACTTGGCCTCGTCACTATTGATAAAGTCAGGTTTGGCGGTCGATAAACAACAGGCGCTGGGCATGATCGACACGGCACTAAGTAGCGGACGTGCGGCGGAGCAATTTGCCAAAATGATCCATTATCTAGGAGGTCCCAGTGATTTAGTTTCGCGGCCAAATGCGTATTTGAAGGATGCGAAGGTAATTAAACCCGTGTTCGCCAAAAGATCCGGCCGCATTAGCGGCTACAATATGAAACATCTGGGCGAAATGTGTCGACAGTTAAGCATATCAAAGAATAAGCCAACCACTATCAGTCGTCATCGAACTGGCGTAAGCCTGCTTTTACCAGTGGGTACACAAGTCGATATTTGTGTTCCATTATGTCATTTACATGCTGAGAGTCATGAAGACTGGGATACCCAAGCGCGTTTCTTACAACAGCATTGTATCACGGTCGATAGCGGCGAATTCACACAAACTCACCATCCAATTGGACAATCGGCATGACAGTCGTCCCTCTGCGGCGAGCATTAGTTATTGTGTTGGATTCGGTTGGCGTAGGCGCTGCTCCAGATGCCGACAGCTTTGGTGATATCGGCGCAAATACAATCTTGCATATTGCTCAAGCTTGCGCCGACGGACTGTGTGAACAAGGCCGTAATGGATTATTACACTTACCAAACTTACAAACGTTAGGCTTGGTACCCTGTTGTCAATTAGCCTGTAATCAAACCATCCCATTACGTGAATCAATAGTGCCTAAAGACGCTGCTTTTGGTTGTGCCAAAGAAATCAGCACGGGCAAAGATACGACTTCTGGGCACTGGGAAATGATGGGGGCTCCGGTACTATTTAACTGGGGTTACTTTAGCAATCCAACAGATAGCTTCCCTGCAGACTTCATTGTACGACTTATCGAGCAAGCAAAGTTACCCGGCATCTTAGGTAATTGCATCGCTTCGGGCACTGAGATTATTGAACGTTTTGGTGAGCAGCATAGGTTGAGCGGCAAACCCATATGCTACACCAGCGCTGACAGCGTCTTTCAGATTGCTTACCACGAATCTGTGCTCTCGCCAGCTAAAGCAGACGCAGTCTGCCAAATTGCCAGAGAATTATTGAATGAATATAACATTGCGCGGGTCATTGCCCGGCCATTTTCTGGGCAAAATGCCAATGATTTCCGCAGAACTGCCAACCGTAAAGACTATTCTGTTGCACCAACGCAAACGACCTTTCTAGACCAATTACTTGAACATCAGGGACGGGTTATTTCAGTAGGTAAGATAGCAGACATATTTGCCAATAAAGGGATAAGCCAAAAGATTAAAGCGAATGGTTTGGAACAGCTGATGGATAGCACCATCGAAGCATGGCAAAGCTGCCGAGACAAGGATTTAGTGTTTACCAATATAGTTGATTTCGACACCCTTTATGGGCACCGACGAGATGTTAACGGCTATGCATTAGCATTAGAACAATTTGACCTTCGTTTGGGAGAGTTATTAACGCATGTGAAAGACTCTGACTTAGTGATCTTGACGGCTGACCATGGATGCGACCCAACGTTCCCAGGCAGTGATCACACTCGAGAATTTGTGCCATTGTTGAGCAAAGGCGCATTTCAATCTGGCAGCATCGGTATTCGCGAGACCTTCGCCGATATCGGCCAAAGTTTGGCTGAATATTTTGATATGCCACCTATGTCTAATGGAAAAAGTTTTATCAACCACACTCAATAGAGACACGCTATGACGACCGCACACATTAATGCGCAACCCCATGACTTCGCGAAAACTGTACTCATGCCCGGTGATCCGTTGCGCGCCAAATATATTGCTGAAAACTATTTACAGAACGTTAAGCCGGTAAATACGATTCGCAATATGCTCGGCTACACAGGCTTTTTCAATGGTCATCGGGTCTCGGTAATGGGCTCGGGTATGGGGGCGCCTTCAATATGTTTGTATGCTCATGAACTCTATTCTGATTTTGGCGTTGAAAATATCATCCGAGTTGGAAGCTGTGGGGCATTGCAAGCGCATGTAGCGTTAAACGACATAGTCTTTGCGATGGGAGCGACGACAGATTCAAATATTAATTTGATCAGAACAAATGGCTACGACTTTGCTCCAATTGCCGATTTTGATTTACTCCAGCAGCATGTATCCATCGCCAAACAAAAAACACTCAAATTCCATGTGGGCAATGTATTTACAACGGATCTTTTTTACAACTCACATACAGAAACGACCAAAACAATGACGCGATTCGGGGTGTTAGCCGCAGAAATGGAAACCGCGGGCTTATATTGTATTGCCGCACAATTTGGCAAAAAAGCGTTAACGATTTGCACCGTCAGTGATCATATTTTGCTGAATCAACAGCTCTCTACTAGCGAGCGAGAAACCGGTTTCGATACCATGATTGACATTGCGCTACAAAGTCTCGACACAAAGTATTAGCAGTACTAAAACAGGCAACATCAAGTAGATTACTGGTATGTTGCCTATATTAATTGCCTATGATTTTGCTATGAGATCGAAGCAATGACACTCATAGGACGAAAAATGTGTGCGTTAATCGTTAAATGCAGCTTCTGCCATATTACACTGGCATACCTGTTATGCTCTACCTAGTAAAAATTAAAAAAAGTGAATCCCTTGTCAGACCCAAGTAAAAATGACCAAAGCCTGAACAAGGCATCACAGCTGCAGAGTACTAATCACTTGATCGTGGAAGCCATTGTCAATATGACCAACATTGTCGAGTCTATGCATCATCGACTAAGTCCCATTTCGAAACGGACAGAGTCACCGCAAACTGAGCGAGCTAGAGGCCTAGCAGGATTAGTTTACAAGAGTATTCGAAGTTTAACGGAGTTAGTGGGAAAAAGCCTTGATGCGCCGCTAGGGATAATGAGTGAGCTGCTGTCACAAAACTCAACGTTTTCAAGTAAAGATCGCCTATTGTCAGCCCTAAACGGTGTCTTGGGTGATCATTTAGTAAAGCGAAACAGCTCACTTGCAATTCCAATGGCACTTAGAAAACAAGGGATACAACTTGCACCAAATAGACTGGCCAAGTCTCTGCAGCAATCAAATGGCAAGCTTGTCATCATGATCCACGGATTATGTATGAATGATCTACAGTGGAAGCAAAAGGAGCATGACCATGGTAAAGCGCTCGAGACTGATCTAGGTTACACCGCAGTTTATCTGCATTATAACACCGGCCTGCATATTTCCGAGAATGGCAAGCTATTCGCGCACATGCTTGAGCAACTAATATCAGACATGGATCTTGCCAATATTGGCTTACCACTAGACATATCAATTGTTGCCCACAGCATGGGAGGCTTAGTCACCAGAAGTGCACTTCAGCAAGCAAACATCATCGGCCATCAGTGGCCTGACAGAATGAAAAATATTGTTTTTCTTGGTACTCCTCATCACGGTGCTCCATTGGAAAAAGCGGGGAATTGGATGGACCTACTTCTTGGTGTTCACGCTTATACGAGCCCACTCAAAGGTTTGTTAAGGATCCGCAGTGCTGGGATCACCGATCTTCGCCATGGTAATCTTATTGAATCTGATTGGCATCAACGCAGCCGCTTTGACTTTTCTAAAGATAAGCGAACCCCAGTAGCCCTGCCTGAAAACGTCAATTTTTATACAGTGGCAACCACTGCCTCAGCCAAGACAAACAACATCAACGAACAGTTAGTCGGAGACGGATTAGTCCCTATCGATAGCGCGCTGGGTAAGCACCAAACAAAAGCCTTCACATTGGATTTTGCTAAATCACATCAGTGGATCGGCCGAGATATCAATCATATGCAGTTACTCAGCAATCCTGAGGTTTATACTGTTATCAAAAACTGGCTGGTTAAGAACTCATACAGTAGCAATGAATAGCTATCCGATACGATATTGCTCAAATGGCTCCGTGTTGCAACGATAAGTTGATAGGTTAGCTTGTTTTGTTGTCCAACCTCTTTTAGCTGTATCGATAGGCTGGAAATTGATCAATATCAACAAACGCCGTCCCCGATCATGTCAGTCTGGTTGTGAATACGACTAATACCTTTGAGCATTGAAAAGTGAACGGAGAACAACATGAATAGCAGATTTCTTTTATTCCCATTTATGCTAACGGTGGCATTACTAGCGTGTAATTCGGGCCCAGAAGCACCTAGAGGCTTCAGCTTACCCGAAGGTGACGTGGCTAAAGGTGAAGCGGTATTTAGAAAGTATCAATGCCTTGGCTGCCATTCACTTGAAGGCTTTGAAGATCCAGACATTACCAAAGAGTTTTCTCGCCCAGTCATGCTTGGAGGCGACTCATCTAGAGTTAAAACTTATGCTGAACTGGTCACTTCTGTCATCAATCCATCCCACAAGTTGGTACCTCGCGCTATCAAGCTTGAAAGTGTGGTCAATGAAGATGGCACATCTAAAATGCGAGTCTACAATGATGTCATGACGATCAGTGAGTTGATTGACTTGGTTGCTTTTTTGCAACCTAAATACCAAGTCAAACCAATGCAATATACCCACTACAACATCTATCACATTCCGTAGTCGTGATGCGTGAACAAGTGGCATTGCATTATCCATAGTAGCACAGTGCCTCGTCTTAGCTGACTTTGTCGCTGGTATTAAGGCTCGTTCGCTGCGCTAAAAACGATTGTGGATTTAGTCGCTGGATGCATCACTATCCCATGTCAGCATGTTTGTTCATTTTCACGATGCACAGTGAGGAAGTTAGATGGAATTTAAAGACTACTACCAAATACTAGGGGTCAATGAGGATTCCGATCTAAAAGATATCAAAAAAGCGTACCGAAAGCTGGCGTTAAAACTACACCCCGACATGAACCCTAAAGAAGGCGCGGGGGATAAATTCAAACAAGTCGTTGAAGCATACGAGGTACTAAAAGATCCGGAACGTCGAGCGGAATATGATGAACTGCGTAAATACGGTGGTAACTCCCCTGATGGCTTTGAACCGCCGCCAGGTTGGCAAAGCAGTCACAGTGGTGCGGCAGGCTCACACAGTCAAAGCGACTTCTCGGATTTCTTTAATTCTATTTTCGGAGGCGGTGGTTATGGCCAGCACCAATCGAGATCCAAAACGGGCCGTCAATCGCATCCCTTTGACAGCAAAGGCAGTGATGCCGAAATTGAAGTGCCTATTTTCTTAGAGGATATCTTTTCTGACCAAGCAAAAACCATTCAATATAGCTACCCGTCGCTGGAAAATGGCCAAGTCAAGCATATTAATAAAACCTTAAAAGTAAAAATACCCGCTGGCGTAACTAACGGTGAGCGTATTAGATTAAAAGGACAGGGAGGCGCAGGGCAAGGCAACGGACCCAACGGCGATTTATATCTGCATATTCGGTTAGTGCCCCACCCTCTGTTTGACGTTGAAGCTCATAACCTGATTTTACCCGTACCTATTGCACCTTGGGAGGCGGCACTTGGCACCAAAATTACAGTGCCGACCTTAACGGGTCACATTAACCTAACAATCAAACCCAATAGTCAAAGTGGTCAAAAGCTGCGAATAAAAGGCAAAGGATTGAGGAAGAAATCAGGTAGTGGTGATTTGATAGCGATCCTTAAAATCGTCATGCCCGATGAGTCTACCGAAAAAGACAATGCACTGTGGCAACAACTTGCCCAATATCACCCTTTTGATCCACGGGCACAATGGAGCAAACAAAATGACTGATACCATGTTAATCATATCCTTTGCCGAATTATGTCAATCAGAGCAACTCAATCAAGAGGTGATAATTGACGTGGTTGAGTATGGTATTGCACAGCCCATCTCCGGTAATCACGCGCAAGAGTGGATCTTTGACACTGGCAGTGTTCATTGGTTAAAAAAGGCTGTCAGATTGCATTATGAATTGGAAATCGATTGGGTTGCGGTTGCCGTGATTGTCGACTTACTAAAGCAACAAGAAACGTTAAAGTCCAAGATCGAAACCCTGCAAAACCGACTAGAGCGATATTGAAACCACTTTATCTTGATCTGAATCAATTAGGATTATGCCCAGCTCACTACCATTGGGGTTGATTCGATAGGCAATAGGGATAGATCATGAAAGCACCTAAAAACATACTGGTAGTAATAAGTGGCAAGCGTAAAACCCATGAAGCACTTGAGCGAGCCTTATTGTTTGTCACCAACAAAGCGGTGCATCTGCACATTTTCAATGCGATTTATGAGCCCGTTATGGAACTGTCAGATGTGTTATCCAGCGCCCATCGTGAGGAAATGAAACAGCAATACTTGGCGGATCGCCATCTGTATATGGACGAAATAGCGGCGCAACTTGAAAACAAAGGGATCAAGTGCAGTGTGCACGTTGCTTGGCACAGAGAGCTACACGAAGCAATAGAGCAAGCGGCAATCGAGCTCAAGCCTGACTTGGTGATAAAACGCATTAGCGCTGATACCGATAGTATCAATCCTTTTGCCATGCCAGTTGATCGACACCTTCTTCGCTATTGTTCTGTGCCGCTACTACTGATAAAAGGCTCTCAGTGGAGCAAAGGACCGATTTTAGCCACCATCGATCCTCATGCCTCTGACGAGGCTCACATTACCCTTAACAATAAGGTGCTTAATTACGCTAAGCTGCTGGGCAAAATGACCGATAATCCAGTCTATGGTGTCGCTAGCTATATCGTGCCCTCTATGAGTCCAGCAATCGGGTTGCCGGGGGTTGACTATGATTTAATCCGCCAAGATACCTTTAAGTTTTATGAGGAAAAAATGCAAACGTTGCTCACGGCTCATAATATCCCGCTTAGCGACATGCATATCATCGAAGGACAACCACAACGTGCCATTCCCAAGTTTGTAGAACAAAATGACGCTCATTTGGTGGTGTTAGGTACGGTGGGCAGAACTGGGATCTCTGCTGCATTTATTGGCAATACAGCAGAGCATGTGTTGGCTAATTTGGAGTGTGAAGTATTAGCGCTAAAGCCAGCTAAAGAGATTTAACAATCCGCTTGTAGCTTGCTTTAAGCTCCTCACCTAATAACTGGGTAGCGGCGAACACATCTTTGGACGCCGCTTGAGCCTCAATGCTGGCATGTCGGGCGCTGCCTTTGAAGTGATGCCATTTTTTCTCAAGGGCTTCCCATTCATCTTTGGTCTCCTTTTTGAACAAGTGGGCCTGCAATTTAAGTTCGTCGCGGTTTTGTTCAATATCCCCTACCAACTTATCAAACATACTCTTGTCATTTTTCTCTTTCATCTTGAATTCCTTTAATGATTTAATTCAACTAACAGGCTAGTTAGAAGCCAATAGCGCATCTTGACCCAGATCAATTACTTCAAGCTTAAACGACACTAATGCGAGACAAAATTGACTATCTATAATTGTAAACACTGCCTTTTTGTACCATCTATAGAGACATCAAATAACACTTTAGTTTATTAATGACACCTGTTCGTTACTCGCTATTAACGGTATTTAATCGTTGTATAGCGCCCCGCTCTGATTAAGCAAGCGCGTCACTAACATTAGCGTTTAACACAGGTGATATGAAGCCTTTGGGTTTAAAAGCCAACACAGAGCAAGAGACCTCATTTAGTACTTTTTCTGCAGTATTACCAATGATAAATCCTGCAATTCCAGTGCGGCAAACAGTACCCATAATAAGTAAGTCAATATTTTCCTTGTTGGCTAAATTAATAATCTCTTCGGCCGGATTGTTAGAGCGAGGGAAATGCGTTTTTAATTCTGAATCCCCCCAATCCTGTTCAGAAATGACTAACTCGACATTCTGTTGAAAGTCCCGCAAGGTTTCAGCCCTCAGCTGATCAATGGTTTGTTCCGATATGCCACCTCTTGAAGAAAGATAGCCCTCTCCATAGACGGACCAAACTTGAACGAAATGAATCGACTCATTGCCAGGTTCAACAACGGCTTTAGTCGCTTCAACCAGCGCGTTATTCAATGGCTCGTCTTCATTATCTAAGGTGTCGATAGGGGTTAAGACTCTTTTGAAAATAGGTCCTGAATCCGGTTTCAAGATCCAAACTGGGCTAGGACATTTCCTCAACAAATGCATTTGAGTACTGCCAAAAAATTTTTCTGAAATGCTACTTTTTTGGTTATCCGTCATCATCATTACCAAATCATAATGATGTTGTGCAACTAGCCGGATAATTTCAACAAAGGGGATCCCTTGAAGCACATTTGCATTCACCCTAATACTGCGATGTTTGAAGAAGTCATTGGCGACGGTGAGAGCAGCATCAGCGTCAAGCTGCTTAGCCGTTAATATTTCTTTGGCATATTTTTCAAGTATCGCTAGCTCTACTGGTTGTGGAATCGGCTGCACCACAGCGCACAATGAAATATCCGAACCAAACTTTTTAGAAAGGGTTAGTGCGCACTGCAACATATTTTCACTATTTACGTTGGGATCGATGAATAACAATATATTTTTGAACATGTGCTTTTTCACTCCTGTAAAGAGGTTAAATACGTCTCACGTCGTGCTAATAGACAATTCCATCATCAGGCTTTACGTCGCTATTGTGTGTCGTTACTTTCCCAATAAGAGACCAAATGTTGGTACGCTTGTTTTGCTGTTTCAACGATATGAAAAAGTTCCATGTCGTCTTCTGCTATCGCCCCCTGCTCCACTAAAAATCTAAAATCGATTAACCTGTTCCAGTAATCTTTGCCCACTAACACAATTGGCACTGAACGAATTTTTCGGGTTTGTATCAGGGTCAAGGTTTCGAATAGCTCATCTAGGGTGCCAAAGCCTCCTGGAAAAGCGACCAAGCCTTTCGCACGCTTTAAAAAATGCATTTTTCGTATTGCAAAATAGTGAAATTGAAAACACAGCTCTGGTGTGATGTAGGGGTTAGGCTTTTGTTCAAAAGGCAACACTATATTCAACCCAATACTCTTGCCGCCCACATCTGCTGCACCGCGATTAGCGGCTTCCATAACTCCCGGGCCACCGCCAGTAACAATCACGAACTCCTTACCCTCGTGTTGCAGTGAAAGTGCTGTAATTTTCTGTGCCAGTGCTCTTGCTTCAGCATAGTAATGACTATTTTTCCAGACGTTTTCGGCTCTCGTTTTCTGCAGTTTCAGTTTTGCCGATGCGGGCTCTTGCGCTAGTAATTTGCAAGCTAGATCAAATGATTGTTTAGCTTTGTCATGATCATCAAAGCGGGCACCACCGAAGATCACTACCGTTGAATCAATGTCATTTTCCTCTTGAATTAGATCAGCTTTGCGCCACTCTAGTTGCAAACGAACTGCTCTTAAATCATCTCGCATAAGAAAATCGTCATCTGCATACGCTAAACGATAGGCGGGGTTATCCATCCTTTGCGTTCTTGCCAACTCAAAATCTTCTGCTGCGCTTGGAAAAACATGCGACTTTTGATCTTGTTTAGTCATAGGGCCAAACCCAGTTATCGACCTCGGGTAAATCGACACCATGCTCATGAGCATAATGCTGACATTCTATCTGTCGGTCTCTAAACATTTGTTTTGCATGAGCGCCCGATACCTTCAACCGAGGAACGCGGTTAATGACATCAATCGCCAAGCTAAAGCGATCAATTCGATTTTCGATTGCTAATTCCAGTGGCGTATTAATATTGCCCTTTTCAATGTATCCCCTAACATGCAGGTTGTTATGATTGGTGCGTCTATAGGCGAGTCGGTGAATTAACCACGGATAGCCATGGAAATTGAAGATAATGGGCTTGTTCATTGTAAAAAGACTGTCAAAATCATAATCTGATAGTCCATGAGGATGTTCGGTTTCAGGCGTCATTCGAAACAGATCGACGACATTAATAAATCGAATTTTAAGGTCAGGGAACTCGTTTCGTAGTAATGCTGTTGCTGCCAACGCCTCTTTGGTCGGAATATCACCACAACCCACCATCACAACATCTGGCTCTGTGCCTTGATCATTGCTTGCCCAAGACCAAATCCCCAACCCTTTAGTGCAATGCTTGATAGCATCATCCATATTCAGATATTGCATATGCGATTGTTTATCACACACAATCACATTGATGTCATTTTGACTACGTAAACAATGATCTGCGGTAGACAACAAGCAGTTTACGTCGGGCGGAAGATAGATGCGGGTTACCTGCGGGCTTTTATTTACAACCAGATCTAAAAACCCCGGATCTTGATGGGTGAAACCATTATGATCTTGCCGCCATACCGTAGAAGTAATTAACAAATTGATAGACGCTATCGGCGCTCGCCAAGTTAATGCTTCGCTAATTGCCAACCATTTAGCGTGTTGATTAAACATCGAATCGATAACGTGCACAAAGGCTTCATAGGTCGCAAAAAAACCATGCCGTCCGGTGAGAACATAGCCCTCAAACCAGCCTTCTAAAGTGTGCTCTGATAGCATTTCTAACACACGACCATCGGGACTAAGCTGTCCACCATCATTATCTTCGGGTAGATAGTCTGCTAGCCACAGTTTTTTCGAAACTTCATAAATCGCATCTAATTTATTGGACGAGTTTTCATCTGGCCCAAATACCCGAAAATTAGTTTGGTTGATGCGCATGATATCCCGCAACATGGCGCCAAGCGGCTTGGTATTCATCGCCTGAGTTTTTGCTGGCTGCTCAACAATAGCAGCGTAGTTTTTAAAATCTGGCATCCTCAAGTTGCGTTTGAGTAAACCACCATTTGCATGTCGATTAGCACTCATGCGACGCTCACCTTGCGGTATTAGCGCCTGTAATTCAGACACCAATTGACCATTCTCATCAAACAGCTCCTGTGGACGATAGCTTTGTAACCAGCTTTCTAACATCTTAAGGTGCGTTTGATTCTTACGCACATTGGGCAAAGGTACTTGGTGAGCTCGCCAAAAGCCTTCAACTTTATTGCCATCCACCTCTTTTGGCCCTGTCCATCCCTTTGGAGAGCGCAATATAATCATTGGCCATATTACCCGTTGGGCAATGCCCGACGCACGGGCCTGTTGCTGATGTAGACGAATATCTTGGATACACTGCTCCATGGTATGCGCCATTTGTTGGTGCATAGTGGCTGGATCATCTCCCTCAACAAAGTAAGGTTTCCACCCATAACCTTGGAACAGTTTTTCTAATTCATCATGGGGAATACGCGACAGCAAGGTCGGATTATTAATTTTATATCCGTTCAAATGCAAAATCGGCAAAACAGCACCATCGCGGATCGGATTGAGAAATTTACTCGAGTGCCAAGACGTCGCCAATGGGCCTGTTTCCGCTTCGCCATCGCCAACGGCGACAGTTACGATCAAGTCTGGATTATCAAATGCCGCGCCAAAGGCGTGAGAGACACTGTATCCAAGCTCCCCGCCTTCATGAATTGAGCCAGGCAACTCTGGGGTACAATGACTACCGATACCACCGGGAAAAGAAAATTGTTTGAAAAATCGTTTCATACCCTCGGCATCTTGACTGATGTCAGGATAGACCTCTGAGTAAGTCCCCTCAAGATACACAGGACCCAATACGCCCGGCGCGCCGTGTCCTGGTCCAGCCAAAAAGATAGCGTTTAAATCATATTTGTTGATCAGACGATTAATATGCAAATACATAAATGCCAACCCAGGGCTGGCGCCCCAATGCCCTAACAAACGATTTTTTATGTGTGCCGCTTCCAAAGGCTTGGTCAATAACACATTATCTTGTAGGTAAATCATACCAACAGCAAGATAGTTGCAAGCGCGCCAATAAGCATCGATTAAACGCAGCTCCTCTTCGCTTAACGGGTATTTAGTATTGCTGTCACTGCCCTTGTCGTTTTTCATTATTATGCTCCTTTATCCGTCTGTTGCCGTTTGGCATTGTGCTACTGCATAAGCCTGAGTGGCTGGTAAGTAGTAAACGCTAAGCACTGCTGGCCATCATCACTTCTTCATCACTGTTAATTGCAAACACTTTAATTGCGCTATTTTCACCGCTTATAAGCACATTGTTAGCGCGATTAAAATCGGCTTGAATAGCGATGCCAAGCCAACTTAATTGTTGACATATCTGCTGCCGAATGTGGCTGCTATTCGCTCCTACACCACCGGTAAATACAATGGCATCTACTCCCTGCAAAGCCCCCATAAGCGAGGTCATCTCACGACAAGCACGATAAACAAAGTACTCAATTGCAAATAGCGCATCTTTGTCGTTGCTACTAAGCAAAGTACGAAAATCACCACTGTTTGCCGATAGTCCAAGTAACCCTGATTGTTGATTGAGTAACTCGGAAATTTCAGCAAACGTCAGTTTTAACTCACTCGCCATATACAGAACGGCGCCGGCGTCTATGGCTCCGCAGCGTGTTGCCATTGGCAATCCGTCTAGTGGCGTAAAAGTCATGGTTGAGGCAATGCTTTTGCCGTCTTTTAACGCGCACATACTGGCGCCCGCGCCTAAATGCGCAATAATGACTCTTGCGGGTAAATGACCATCATTTGAATCTGGTAGGACGGTTGCAATATAGTGATAGGACAATCCGTGAAACCCGTAGGGTTTGATACCTGCAGCCGTCATATGCTTGGGGATAGCGAAAGTTTGAGCGACCCTTGGCATGGAGCGATGAAACGCCGTATCAAAGCAGGCTTTATGAGTGGCATCAGGAAAGCTCGCCATAAACACCTCAATGGCATCTAAGCCAATAGGTTGATGCAGTGGCGCAAGCGGAATCAACGATTTTATCGCCTGAATAACATCCGAATCTAAGCGCACAGGTTGATTAAATTGATTACCGCCATGAACAATCCGATAACATACTGTTGCTATGCTTAATGACGATAAAAAACGGCATAACCACTGACTAAGCGCATGATGTGCTTCGGTTAAAGTTGAGAACGTTAATTGAGCAAAGGCATCGACTGCTTGTTGCGGGATATTTTGCATTGTGTGTTGATCAATTTGCGTAGTTGGTGAGTCACCTATACCCGTCAATACACCGCGGCAAACACACTTCGGAAACCGGCTTTGCGAAGCCGATTTAAACAACCCAAACTTAATGCTGGAGGACCCAGAGTTAACCACTAAAATCAAATTAGCCAAGTGATTGCTCCGGTGCCGTTGTGGCGGCAGGATTATCGGTTACGCTCGGCGAAAAATACTGCACAGTGGTGCAAGCCACCACGTCACCTAAGACGTTAATAGAGGTTCTGCACATGTCGAGTATTCGGTCAACGCCAAGAATTAATGCGATGCCAGCGGCAGGAATGCCAACCCCTTCTAAAACCATGCTTAAAATAATGATCCCGGCGCCTGGCGTAGCTGGGGAGCCTATCGACGCAGCAACCGCCATAGTCACGATAAAAAGATAGCTCGATAGGCTCAAATCCACGTGAAAGACCTGAGCCAGAAATACGGTCGCAACCCCCTGATACAGTGCGGTGCCAGTCATATTGATGGTTGCCCCAAGGGGCACTAAAAAGCGTGAGATCTCTGCCTTGACCTTGAGCTTTTCTTCAACCACCTGCAATGTTAACGGCATCACGGCAGCTGAACTACTAGTAGAAAACGCCAGAAGTAATAACTCTCGCACACTAGTAAAGAAGTAACCCAACCGTTGTTTAGAGGTTATTTTAGCAACTGCAAAATAGAAGCAAGCAATTACCAGCAACCCTGCAATCACGGTCAATACATAAACAACGATCCCTCCTAGCACTTCCACACCTAGGTTAGCCACCAAGCGAGTAATTAACCCAAATACTGCAATAGGTGCCAGCAGCATAGCCCAGGATACGATGCGTAAACTAACTTCTTGCAGAGCACCCAGCAAATCGAATAGTGGCTTAGATTGTTGCGCAGGAATCGACAACAGTGCCGCTCCCAATACGGCGGCGAATAAAATCACTTGCAACATTTCACCGGAGGCCATTGAAGCCAGTGGATTTTTAGGGATCAGGCCTGACACTTTGCTTGGTAAATCAGCTAACGCAGGAAAGCCCTTGGCCGTGACATTGGTCACCGTCTCGGTACCCGACTCAACTAATAATGAAGCGTCGACGAAATAACCCGGCTGAATATTCAACGCTAAAACAATACCAACCACAGCGGCTAATGCGGTTGAAAAAAGTATGAAGAGTATCGCAATTATACCGTTCTTCTTCATCGCATCAGGATTATTATTGGCCGCCAATCCACGCACTATTGAGGCCACAACAAGGGGTACGACAATCATTTGAATGATAGCTAAAAACACTTGACCGGGTAACGCTAACCAAGCCGTGATATTGGTAACTGCACTTGCAGAAACCAAGCCCAAATCGGGACCTAATAAAATACCCGCAATGACGCCTAGCGCAAGCGCGAGTAATACTTTCAACCAAAGCCGACCGTGTATCAATTTATCAAATTGGTCTGCTATGTTCTTTAGCGGATTAGTAAACCTTTGATTCATTGTGTTGCTTCCCAATATTCGGCTAGAATTTTCATCTTGACTAAGCTTTCACAATCAAGGCATCAACCGCCAGTCGCTCAAGTATTTTTTCAGCGGTATTCCCGACTACGAATCCTTTTAGGCCGGTTCTGCCAACATTGCCCATGATCACCAAGCTGGATTTTAGTTTTTGCGAGACCGAGGATATTTCCTTAGATACAACACCAACAGATACGAAGGTTGAATAGACAATAGGTTGGCCTTTGGTACTGATCATATCGGCTAATCTCGCCTTAATCTCTTTGCCCTTAGTTGCCATTAACTCATGTGGGATTGCGATATCTAACTCTTCACGAATTCCTGATATTTCGATGACACTCAATAGAGTTAATTCCGCTTGAGTCATATTTAGAAGCTGCACTGCCGTATCAGCAACTTTGTCATTTAGTAAACCTTGAGATGGACTGTCGTCAACCATATCGAGCGTGGCCAGGACCTTCATTTTTTTCTTCCATTTGTTGTCCCCACAAAATAACACTGCCGATTGAGATTCACTTTGAAGCACGGCCTTTACTAACCCAAAATCGTGCTGACCTTGTCCGAGTTGAGGTCGATAAATTACGACCATGTCAGGGTTAGTGTGACTGAGCAAATCCGTCATGCTTAGCTTCTTCGCGTGCTTATCAAAGGCAGAATTAATTATCAGGTTGGCGGTACAATGGCCCGCGGCAACGTCATTAAGTACGGTCTGGACATCCGCCGCAACAGCGTTACTATCACTGAACAACACTACGCTGATGCTCTCTGGTAAAAATCGTAACGACTTTTCCAACATCATCTTGGCACTGTCTGCACTCTCGACTACCACTAAGATATTTCTCATTTAAAACCCTTTGTTCAATAATAGTTCAACTACTTGTATAACTCAGGTTGCTGATTGCGCAACTTTAACGTTGTAATTATTCAATTTCCGTTGCACAAACTTTTCGACTTCAACGATAAGAAGGATAGGAAAAGTGCAGACTATTATTTTTAACCAGTCATCTAAACTAATGCTTACCAATCCGAAAAGTTGCTGCGACTGCGGCAAGTAACTGAAGCCAAGCTGCAAGCATATAACGGCGGCAGAAGCGATCAGCATGGGTTGACTGCCGTTTAGGAAGTGGCCACTAAAAACAGATTGATTGAGGAATCGGCAGGTAAATAAATAGAAAAGCTCGATCATGACAAGGGCGTTGACCGCTACTGCCCTTGCGTACTCAATCGAGGATCCGTTATTCCGATAATACGCAAATAGCTCAAACACGATGGTTGCGCCAATCACGCCCACTAACACCATTCTAAGCAATAGCGCAACCGTAAATAACCCTTGCCCAAAAGGCCTAGGTGCCTTGTTCATGACATTGGGCTCTGGATGTTCAAACGCCAATGCCAGTGCTAAGGTGATCGCCGTGATCATATTCACCCATAGTATTTGCGCTGGCGTGATTGGCATCATCCTGCCTAGCATTATCGCAGTAAATATCACCAAAGCTTCGGCTAGGTTCGTGGGTAAAATAAAAATAATCGATTTAACAATGTTGTCGTATACCGTTCGACCTTCGCGAACCGCGCTGGCGATGGTACTAAAATTGTCATCGGTCAACACAAAGTCAGCCGCCTCTTTTGCGGCATCAGTCCCCTTATGCCCCATGGCTACGCCAATGTTAGCCTGCTTCAACGCAGGAGCATCATTGACACCATCGCCAGTCATGGCGACAACATGCCTATTCTTCTGCAAGGCTTCGACTAGTTGTAGTTTATTGGAGGGGCTGGTGCGGGCAAATACGTCAACCTGCTCGACGAGCACTGACAATTGAGCGGCAGGTAAATTATCAATCTCTTGACCGGTCAGCACGCGCCGTACATCAAGGCCGAGCTCGGCGCCAATCGCCGCTGCAGTAACAGGGCTATCACCGGTGATCATCTTGACGCGAATGCCCGCGCTATGGCACATTTTTATGCTGTCGATAGCCTCTTTGCGTGGCGGGTCACTGATGCCCACCAGCCCGACTAGAATCAAATTACTTTCAACCTCTTGATGGCTAAGGGTATCTGGCTTGGTATTGTACCTTTTCATTGCCAATGCCATTACTCGCATTCCCCTGCGCCCATAATCTGCGGTCATTGCTAGCCATTGAGTTTTGTCAACAGGTTGCACCCCAGACTCATCCAATTGATGGCTGGCATAATCGATGAGTCTCTCTGGCGCACCTTTGACCATTAAACTCACTTCGCCAAGGGTATTGTGATGTAAGGTTGCCATGTAACGTTTTTCGCTTTCAAATGGCAAGATATCGATACGTGGCAAATCGTGCTGCAAACTACCGACCGTTAGGCCATGCTTGAGGGCCAATGTCAGCAACGCACCTTCCGTAGGATCGCCATGTAGGAGCCAATCACCGTTCTCATGTTCAATGTTGGCATCGTTGCATAACAAGGCTATTACGCAAGCCTGAGTGAAACAGCTATCGTGATCGATCAACACAGACTCTGAAGTGCTATTCGATTTAATCAGTCCCTCAGGTTTATACCCTTCTCCTGAAATACGGTAACCACCAGAGGCGGTATAAACCTCGCGCGCGGTCATTGCATTTGCGGTGAGGGTTCCAGTTTTATCAGAGCAAATCACGTCCACTGCACCGAGCACTTCTACCGCAGGTAAGCGTCTAACCAAGGCATTATTTTTAGCCATTCTCTGAACACCGATAGCCAATGCAATGGTTACAATAGCCGGTAACCCCTCAGGTATAGAAGACACCGCGATACCAATGGCGGCTTGAAACATATCGCCTAATGCATATTGATGAATGAAAATTCCCAGCACCATGGTAAGAACGGAAACCACGATAATCCCTATGGTTAATTGATGGGCGAATCTCGCCAATTGCAGCTGCAGTGGTGTTTGCATCAATTTAACTTTGCCTACCAAGTTGCTTATCTCACCGATTTGGCTTGCTAATGCTGTATGGGTTACCACACCGCGCGCAAGACCATAGGTAACCATGGTGCCCATATAGGCCATGTTCTTACGTTCAGCTAAAGGAACGTTACCTTCAATGGGGGTAATACGTTTGCTTACAGGCTGCGCTTCTCCGGTCAGCGCGGATTCATCGCACCTGAAATCTTTACTGAAGAATAGTCGGATGTCTGCGGGCACCCGATCACCTGCCTGCAACATCACCACATCACCAATGACCAGCTCACTGCTGTCTATGGACTCAAGCGCCCCATTTCTTACAACCATGCACTGCGATTTCGTCATTGACATGATTGTACGTAATGCATTCTCGGCTTTTCCTTCTTGGATAAAGCCAATAATGGCATTCACTAACACCACCGCAAAAATCACACCGCTATCGACATAATGCTGTAATAAGATACTAAGTACGCCACTGCCTATGAGCACATAAATAAGGACGTTATGAAATTGGGAAAAGAAACGTTTCCAAGCTGAACGTGCCGGTGCCAACGGCAAGCTATTTTTGCCATACAATGACAAACGTTCAGAGGCAAGTTGTTGTGATAATCCTGCTTCACTGCTTTGAAAAGTGGAGAAAACTTCATCAACCGTACTGTTATGTGGAACGATATTCGCACTCATAACACAACCTTAATCTGTTGACATTTCCGTTTTTGAAAACCACTGACTTTCAATGCAACTCCAGCCATAAAATGCCAATTAAAACGCAATCGATTGATCTAATATGGGGATCTCAGACTCAATGCCTTTTTCGTCCCACAATTTTTGTGACAAACAATCTAGCGCCTCTGGATCACCATGCACTAAAATTATTCTTGGATTACTTTGGAAGTTTGACACCCACTCGATAAGCTCCAGCTGTCCTGCGTGAGCAGAAAACCCGCCGAGGGTTTCAATTTGTGCTTTCACCGCATAACTGTCATTGAATATTTTAATCATGGATTTACCATCCACTAACAGCCTGCCCAAAGTTCCTTTGGCTTGGAACCCACAAAAGATAATGGTATTGCGACTATCCCAAATGCGTTGTTTAAAGTGGTGGCGAATTCTGCCACCGGTGCACATACCGCTGCCGGCTAGAATAATCGCTCCTTGTTTAATTTTGTTGATTGCCATTGAGTTTTCTGGCGTAACGGACAAAAACAAACGTGGAATAAAGTCTTTTAGTAATGAATGAACCGAGGGCGTTGCCTGCTCAATTTCGTCATTGTCTAAGGAATCGAACCAGCGGTCATACACTTTCGTGACTTCAATCGCCATAGGACTGTCTAAAATGACCTGCCAGTTTTCTAGCAATCCCCGATGGTGTAATTGTCCTAAATAAAACAACAGCTCTTGTGTGCGCCCCACAGCAAACGCGGGGATCATGATGTTGCCGCCACGCTTTTGTGTATCTTCGAGTATGGTTATAAGTTGCTCAACGGTATCTTCGATTGAGCGATGGTTTCTATCACCGTAGGTGCCTTCCATCAGTACCACATCAGCTTGGGTTAAGATGGCTGGATCATTCATTAACACGGCGCTTTTATTGCCCAAGTCACCAGAGAAAACCAATGTTTTGCGTTTGTTGCGCTCTGAAAAAGTGATCTCGACAATGGCGGAGCCAAGAATGTGACCGGCATCGTGAAATGTCACATGCCCATCCTCTGTTAAATTAAAGGCTTCACCGTAATTTTTTGTTATGCATTGGCTTAAGGTCGCATGCACATCCTCTTCGGTATACGAGGGCTCCAACAACGATTTTCCTTTGCGCGCACGTTGGCGATTTTCTCGTTCCAAATCACCTAAATAGATGCCCACTGAATCGAGCAACATGATCTGCAACAAATCAGCAGTCGCATCCGCGCAGTAAATGGGCCCCGTAAAGCCTTCGTGCACCAATTTGGGCAACATGCCGCTATGATCTAAATGAGCATGAGAAAGTACCACAGCATCAATGCTAAGGGGGTTAAACAAAAATGCCTCTTGCTGAGTTCTACGCTCCCAACTCCCACCTTGATGCATGCCACAATCAAGTAGAATGGTACCCAGTGCCGGTGACGTTAGCATATGACAGGATCCTGTCACTTCTTGAGCTGCACCACAAAATTTGATCGAGGCCATATAAAAATCGACGAATTGTTGAATAGTGCACTCACTTCACCATCAGACGCTTAGTGCTATATTGATCTTAATCAAGTTTTCCAGCGATAGCAGTCAAAACCGTTTATTTTTCAAAGGGTTCTATATGAACAACGGCATCTTCAATATGAAATTTAGTCGCCAGTAAATGCTCAATACTGTCTGCAACTTGGTGCGAATCAGCGGTAGACATATTCGGATCAACCGTCACCACAACATCGGCAATGCGGTATTTTCCGCTCGATCTTGACCGCACTCGGCGCACCTCTTTTACGGCGTCGATATTCATAATGGCATCCGTCATTTTATGTGCATCGACTTCGCTGGAGTCGACAAGTATCGGTATCGCACTTTGAAAGAGCTTAAAAGCAAGATAAAAAATTATACTGGAGATAATGATCGCAAAGACAGCATCTATCCAATAATAGCCTCTAGAAGCAAGTTGCCAACCAACGATGACGGCAATACTGGTCAACACATCACTTAGCGTATGGGTGGCATCTGCAACTAATATATCTGAGTTTAATCGCTTCGCCCAATGACGCTCCCATAGCGTTAAAATCGTATTAATAATCAATGCCGCAATAAGTATAATTAACCCCAAAAAGCTGTGTTCCACTGGCTCGCCGATGCGTTGAAACGCGCTCAGGGATATTTCAAACGCAACAACAACTAGCAAGGTTGCTAGAACAAAAATGGCTAACTGTTCAAACTTTTGATGGCCATAAGGATGCCCTCTGTCCGCAGGCGTTTCAGAAATGGTGACAGCCATCCAGGCCACAATATTATTCGTTACATCGGTAAAAGAATGCACTCCGTCGGCGATAATGGCGGTCGAGTTTGTCATAAAGCCGACACTGAGTTTACACAGCGCAATCAATAGATTAACGCAGCCTTCAATGAGCAAGACAGTTTTTACCTGCATAAGTCTCTCAATCTTATAGTTGCCATTTTCGTGTTACTTTTTTCATTTTTAAACTCACAGAATATTGTTTTATGTCAATGTCATAGTGCGTGTAAGCAATATGCTTGTCTGTGCCAATTAAAGGGGCATCGAATGTTTTAGTATAGCCCCAACTAAAGGAGCGCAAATGCAAATAGGTATTCTTACTGGCGGCGGTGATTGCCCTGGCCTGAATGCGGCGATAAGAGCCACAGCTAAAAGCCTGATGTTAAACTGCAATGCGAAGATTATCGGAATTGAAGATGGTTTTGCTGGCTTAATAGAGCAACGGGTAAGGCCTCTTTCCTACTCTGATTGTAGCGGCATTTTATCTTTAGGCGGAACCATCCTAGGAACCAGTAACAAGGCCGACCCGTTCAATTACCGAGGTGCAGATCACAGTGCCAAAGTTGTCTCCTATTATCATTCATTAGGACTCGATGCAGTTGTCGTGATCGGTGGTGACGGCACTTTGTCTATTGCCTATGAGCTGTCTAAACTGGGCATGAATATCGTTGGCGTCCCTAAAACCATAGATAACGATCTCATGTGCACCGATCGAACCTTTGGTTTTGACACTGCGGTGTCTATTGTCACCGAGGCGCTAGATCGCTTGCGTACCACTGGTCAATCACACAAACGCGTGATGATCCTTGAAACCATGGGCCGTTACGCTGGCTGGATCGCTTTACATGCAGGTGTCGCGGGTGGAGCTGACGTTATATTGCTACCTGAATTTCCGTACGATATGGATGAAGTTGCCAAAGCATGCAAATTACGCGCAAGTGATCAACAATATTCCATTATCGTAGTAGCGGAAGGTGCCATGCCTCAAGGGGGTCAAGCCACGGTTCGTGAAACCTTAGGTTGTGCGCCAGATCCTATCCGATTAGGTGGTATCGGTAATACATTGAAGCTTCAGCTTGAACAGCGGCTTGACGCAGAGGTAAGAGCCACCGCTCTGGGCCATATTCAACGTGGAGGGACGCCAACAGCGTTTGACCGGATATTTGCCAGCAGTGTGGGCCAAGAAGCAGCCTCTTTGATAGCGGCAAAACAGTTTGGCCGAGTAGTTGTGATGAATAACAACCAACTAAGCAATGTGATGCTGGAACAAGTCGCCAATCAAACCAGAATGGTTCCTGCAGATGATACATCCCTGAACACAGCATTATCATTAGGGATCAGCATTGGCGTGCCTGCTCTTACTCGTATTAGTGAAATGGTGTGACTCTGCAAGCAAGACTAAGCAGCGTCTCTCTAAGCAATCTCAAACTCAACGCGATAGCGGCCTGTATTAATCATCAAACCTTGATCCGGGTCAATTGTAACCTGTTAAATCGCTACATAATCACCCCTAGATATCAACGATCAAAAGCACAATCACAACTCTGATGAACATCGACAAGCATGCCACAGATAGTAAACCTAAACGCTTAACAACGACTGCGACAAGCGATTTTCTAAATTGTGATGCAAAGGTGATTAGTTATGTGCCGCACTTGCTTACTATCTATGTCGCTTTAATTATTGCCTTTGCTGATCGTCTCTTTGAATTACCTAGTCTTATTCGACACTATTTAGTGGCACAAACCGGAGGATGAATCATGCAATTTGATTGGTTTACGATGACCATACAAATTTTCAATTTGGCTATTTTGATTTGGCTTCTTCGATGCTCTTTCAATTTACCTGCTGTTGATAGTCTGCAAACATCTGCCCCTCACCAGAATAATACGTTTGACCAAGCAACTCCCAAAGCCGAATCAGCAGAACAATGCGAGCAACACTGTGTCAGTATGCTCAAAGAGTTAGACCATCAGCGCATCAATATTGTCAAAAAAATGCATGAAGAGGCTGAAGAGCAACGCAACTCACTATTTAATTCAGCCCAGAAAGCGGCCGACGAAATGCTACGTAAACGATTAAACTCGCTGCAATCTGAATTGTATCAACTGCAAAATGATGTACTGCGTAAGAGTGTCAAAGAAATCTATGCCATCGCCGGTAAAGTGTTAACCGACCTTGCAGGACAAGATATTCAACAAGTGATGATCGACAAATTCTTGGAACAGCTTGCGTCACTCGATGCAACACAACACGCTGACTTAGTGAAAGCACTGACAACGTCTTCTTATCATATTAACCTGCGCTGTGCATTTGAGATCTCTGATGTGCAAAAATCAGTCATAAACCAAAAAATAGCGAATATAGTTAGCCAAGCCAAAACAATCAAAATAAAGTTCACATATCAACATATACCCGATTTGATTTCAGGTCTTGAGTTGAAAATCGGTGATTGGAAGTTAACGTGGAGCGCCCATCATTATTTGGAAGAGTTACAAGAACATATCAGCGATATAGTGCAATTAACGCCGCTAAAGCAACAAAATCTCACGCCAAGTGTTAGAGAATCCCTAACTAGCCATGACAAATAAATTCGCCAGTTTCAGTATAGAGCATTGGTTCCATTGTCAAATGGACAAGGCCTTTGATGACGTTTTTAATGATTTGAAAAAGTTTCGAGAATCCCTTGATGTTGGCCTTTCACTTCAACAAACAGGTACTGTGATCAAGCTATCTGACGGTATTGCTCTCGTTAGCGGTTTGGCTAGTGTTGCATTTGAGGAATTACTGAAGTTTCCCTATGGTATTTATGGCTTTGCTTTAGATGCAGATGACGCAGGAACGCGTGTTGTTCTGCTGGGTGATTACAGCAAAATTGAAGTCGGAAACGAAGTCAAACGAACCAGACGAATCTTGCACAATGCCGCCAATGAAAGACGAATCAACAGAGTAAGAAATCATCTGGGCCGCTGCGCTGACGGCAAAACCTTGGGGTAATCGATGCCGAGACTCGACTACGAGTATCCTAGGGTTCCTTCATCATTATTCGTATGCACAGATTAACTTTGCACAGTGACATCACATTCCAGTAGGGTTTCAGTGGTTAAAGAGTTTGCCACCAAGCAATTTTGATCCGCTTTGTGCAAAATGCGTTCGGCGTCTTCGATGCTTTGATTTTCGCCTATCACTAAACAGGCTTTGGTGACTACTTTGGTAAATTGTGTTTTACCATCGACTCTGTCTAAGGTGCCTTCGGAGTGACACTCGAGTGACACCCAGTTCAGTTTAGAGGCTCGCGCGACGGCTCTAAATGATAAAATAAAGCAGCTGGAAATCGATGCCATAAAGAAATCTTCTGGCGACCACACATCGCCTGGCCCACCAAATTGTGCAGGTGGTGCAACGGCCATATCGTCTAAATTATTAACACTGACGATAAGACTGTTGTCAGACTTTCCCTTGGCTTTGATCTGGTATTGATGAGGTAATGCTTGCATAAGGTAACACTCCGATTTTAGTAGATTTTAATATGCTAAATAACCTGAACTTTGGTTAAATATAGTATTGAGATAATGTGCTTATTCACATGCTTTTTGGATTGTGTCCAAATCGCAGGTGATCACACTGACATTGTTAAACCCTATTCTAGCCAGTTGTTCAGCGGATAGAATGGCTCTGACTGAGGTAGCACAATGCAAATAGATAGCCCGATTTGGATCTTTTTCTATCTCCAAAACCTTCATTTCAAGTAACCCTCGGGGAATGTTAATCGCACCTTTTGCCCCCTTTGCTTGATGTTCTGCTGGCTCTCGAACATCAATTAATAGGCCCTTGTTGTTTTCCAATTCTCTGGTTGCTGTATCAGCATCAATCCGGCGTACATTTTTTGCTGCTAGCTGCACTAATTCGGGAACGTTTTTTAACATTTCTTACTCCTGTAAATCTGCGTTTTTTAGGATGGTCTTCATTGGACACCAATGGGTGAATGCAGACTGAATTAAATTGATTGCAATAAAGATAGTCAGAAATACCCAGTTAGTATTAGAAAATAAATTAAAGCCAGTGACACTAAAACCATCACGTCTGCGATTAATAGTAACGCGGCATCTACTTTCATCAATAATTCGTCTTTGTGTGGCGTCGATTATATTAGATTTACCTTATATTAGTTGACACTAATATAAGGTAAATCTAATATACAAGTTGCAAGGTGTCAACCAAAGCTACATTTTTATGAGTTTGGAGTAATCAAAAATGGATCTACATCAATTAGCCGCGAACGCCTCCGAGGCAGAATCATTTATGAAATTGCTGGCAAATAAAAATCGGCTAATGATCCTGTGTAGCCTGATCGAAAACGAATGCAGTGTGTCACAACTCAATTTACGGATCCCGCTTGGGCAATCGGCGCTGTCGCAACATCTGGCGACCTTACGTAAGCATGAACTGGTTTCAACTCGGCGCGATGCGCAAAGTATTTATTATTCGGTAAGCGACCAACGAGTGAAAGATATCATCGGAACGCTATATCAGTGCTTTTGTGTCAAGTAAGGAGTTTGATAGGTGAAAGACCTTTATGTAGACAAATTGGTCTAATATTCTTTAACTAGTAAGCTGCCACTGTTGCTATTCGTGTTTGCTGGGGAATGTGATCAAATGCAATGCAAGTGGCGGGGGAATGCCTGCCACTTTCACAAAAACATCAGTCACATTGAGCGATTGAGCACAAATATCGAAATGCCCTCAATTAGGCCACCAAAGCTGAGCTTGATTGGAACTTTAATTGTTGCACTTTACAATCAGGTGTCCACGAATTACCCGGTTCATCAAGCAAGCAGCGTTGTAATTTGTCCATATTAATTAAGTTAATCTGCCGACGATTCACCTTAATAATCTTCTGCTGCTGTAACTTGGTCAAAAGACGGCTAATGGTTTCAATCGCCATACCAAGAAAATTAGCAATATCGATTCGCGTCATACTTAGGTCAAATGTTGTTGCACAGAGTCCCTGTAATTCGAAACGTTCAGATAGATCCAATAAAAATTTTGCAAGCCGTTGTTCAGAGCTCAACTTAGCCATATTAACTAGCATCCGTTGTTCATCGACCAGTGCGTGGCTCATGCTTTTCAACAGTTGCCCGCGCTTAGTAGGTGACTCAATTAAGGCTTTATCAAGCTCGTTAAGCCCTATCCAGCAAACACTGCTCGTTTCTAAGAATTTTAAGCTGTGACCGTGTGTCATATTGTCAAAGCCATCGGCGCCGAGCATATCTCCTTTGTAGAAAAAACCCGATATCTGCTCGTCCCCTCTTGCTGTACTCACAAATGACTTTGCAGAGCCAGTTCGCATAATATAAACCGCCGCAAACTCATCTCCCATGGAAAACAGCGTCTCTCCGCGATGATAGACTTTGTGCGACCTTTGGAGCTGTTGAGAAGATGTGCCACCTAAACTACCGAAGCACATAGCCGATCTGGCACATTGTCGACACAAATTTGATGATGTTAATGACTTCTCGCTCATAATATTGCCTCCCAAAAAACGTGTAAGGCAATACATCAGAATTTGCCGAATAAAGTTTCTTACTGCTTAAAAAACCATAACGCTAAATGTAAAATGAGGATATTCGTTGTTTTGCGTATTTTATTGCGGAAACTACCTAGTCCGAGGTTGGAAATTAATCCCGCACTGAAGAACAACAATCAAATTTACAGCGTTCTATTGCGTAATCTCAGAGCATTGCCAATGACGGAAACCGAACTTAACGCCATGGCAGCGCTTGCGAACATCGGGCTGAGTAAAATGCCAAACCATGGATAAAGAATGCCAGCGGCGATCGGCACTCCAAGAAAATTATAGATGAAAGCAAAGAACAAATTCTGGCGAATATTTGTCATAGAATGCTGACTTAGCAAGCGCGCGGTGGCGATTCCTCGCAAGTCCCCTTTAACGAGCACAACTCGTGCACTGTTCATTGCAACATCTGTTCCGGTCCCCATGGCAATACCCACGTTAGCTTGAGCTAAAGCCGGTGCATCATTGACGCCATCTCCAGCCATGGCGACGATATGTCCTTTGGATTGCAGCTGCTTTAAATATTTTAATTTATCTTCTGGTAAGGCTTCTGCAATAAAATCCTTAAGCCCGAGTTGTTTAGCAACAGCGGCGGCTGTAGTTGTGTTATCACCTGTCACTAAAATGATGTTCAAACCTGCGCTTTGTATTGTCTTAAGGGCTTCTTCTGATGTCGATTTAATTGGATCTGCCACACTGACAACTCCAGCCAATGCCCCTTCAACACTTAAAAACATCACCGTTTGCGCATTCTCTCTCAGCTTTTCCACCTCACAGGCAAGAGCCGAGATGTCAGTGTTTTGCTCTTGCATCATGCGCACGTTACCCAGTGATAATACTTTTCCGTGCAATACCCCCTTTACACCTCTGCCGGTAATAGACTCAAATTGTTCAATAACCTCAACAGATATATGGTTTGCTTTAGCGTGCTCGACAATAGCAACCGCTAATGGATGCTCACTTGAAGAATCTAAATTTGCTGCATATTGCAGTACAGTTTCCTGATCAAATCCAGCCACTGGGATCACGTTTTGCACTTTTGGTTTGCCAAGGGTAAGCGTGCCAGTTTTATCTATCACTAAGGTATCGACTTTCTCCATTAACTCTAAGGCTTCAGCATCTTTAATTAAAACGCCCTCAATTGCGCCACGACCGACTCCCACCATGATAGATATGGGTGTTGCTAAGCCAAGTGCACAAGGACAAGCAATAATGAGTACCGAAACTGCTGCAACCAGCCCATTAGCAAATGCGGGTGTGGGTCCTAATAACGCCCAAATCACAAAAGCCAGCACGGCAATAATGATGACAGCAGGCACAAACCACCCTGCTACTTGGTCCGCTATTTTTTGTATCGGCGCACGAGAATGGCCAGCATCATTTACCATTTGTACGATACGCGACAACAAGGTATCGGCACCGACCTTACTGGCTCGCATTAAAAACGTACCAGTTTGGTTAACCGTGCCAGCGGTCACCCTGCTACCAATTTTTTTCTCAACAGGTGCTGGCTCACCGGTTATCATCGATTCATCAACGTTGGAGTGGCCTTCAGTTATCTCGCCGTCGACTGGGATTTTGCCACCGGGCTTAACTCGCAACAGATCACCAACCTTAACCTGATCCAAATGCACCACTTCTTCATTGCCATCGAGATTAATACGTAACGCTGTATTGGGCGCTAGTTCAAGAAGTGACCTGATAGCATCACTAGTACGAGAGCGTGCTCGCAACTCCAATACTTGCCCGAGCAACACTAGGGTAATAATGACTGCTGCGGCTTCAAAATACAGCGGAGCCATACCATTTAATTTAAATGCGTCAGGCAACATAGTTGGCAACAACAAAGCGTAAATACTAAAAGCAAATGCCGATCCCGTGCCCAGCGAAATCAAACTGAACATATTGAGGTTCCACGACTTGAATGAAGCCCAGCCTCTGGTGAAAAATGGCCAGCCGCCCCAAAGAACAACTGGTGCAGCCAGCATTGCTTGTAACCAATTAAAGGCATTCATACCTATTAGCTGATGTAAATTAAAGCCGGGGATCATGTCGCTCATGGCAATTAGCATCAGCGGTAAACTTAATGAAAGACAAAACCAAAAGCGGCTTGTCATCGCTTTTAACTCACTGTCGTCTGCCGTTGTTGTGATATCCATTGGTTCTAGCGCCATGCCGCAAATTGGACAACTACCAGCACCAACTTGCTGGATTTGTGTATGCATTGGGCAGGTATAGAGCACATTTTTGTTTAATGTTTTTATTGAGTCTGATGCAATAGCAGATACCGCAGAAGTTGCAGTATATTGCGCTGGGTCGTGACGAAATTTATCAAGGCAATGCTGGCCACAGAAATAAAAAATGCCCGCCGCGCACTCAACCGATTTAGTTGGATTGATGGACACTTTCATGCCGCAAACGGGGTCAATTACGGATCCATCGGTTGCGATGGTCGAATGAGGTGTTTGTTTATCAGTGTGACCATTTTGAGTTTGATTTTTTTTCAACATAATACCGACCTTGCTATTCTCAATATATTCGCTGGTTTTCGGGCTTTGGAATTAACTCAAAAAAGAACTTTGAACAGCAAGCGTCAATCCACCTAGCAGTATTGATATAACCCGGTATGCTTATGGAATACGGTAGTTTTATTTTCAAGCTCAAGCAGTTTATCGTAGCGGTAAGTTGGTCCCTGTTTACACACTAGTTCATTGGCCAGATAGCAATGGCCACACAGACCTATCCCGCAGCGCATTCGCTTTTCAAGAGACAACCAAATTTTATCGCTGCTAATCAATAAACGATGACAAGTGATGGCTACCGATCTCATCATCGCTTCCGGACCGCAGGTCAATACTATTTGGGGGTGCCGGTCTGACTCAGCTAACACATTTTCGATGTGTTGAGTTGGCGTCCCTGACTTGTCTGCGTCATTAGTTTGCATAAAGGTGTCATGCACTAGAATCTTATTTTGCCAATTTCTTCGTTCTCGGCTTAACACCTGTGACGGCCTATCTTTAGCACCATAGATCAACGTTGTGTTCCCCGCCCGGCCTATCTCAATCAGATGATCAATGGTTGCCGCCAAAGGCGCTATCCCGCAGCCACCGGCAACGATCAACACCTCTTTATTGGCAAGCATTTCAATCGGCCAGCCTTGACCGTAAGGACCGTTATATCCTAATACAGCGCCTTGTTTGAGAGCATAAATAGCCTTGGTGAGTTTACCGACTTTGCGGATCAATGCGACAAATCGCCCTTTGCTATCAGGAAGCGAGGTGTAGGTGAACGGAGCCAAGCCTGCGCCGGGGACACTAAGCATAAAGAACTGCCCAATACGAACCGGTTGTTCGTGGATAAAGTCTATAGGCTCAAAGGTAACGTGTTTAGCATTTTGGCCATCTTCATAGCTGTCGACGATACGGATTGAACGAGGTGTTAATTGCAACATACTTGATTTATCCTCTTCATCACGCTGTGCACACCAATACTTCCAGCACACGTTTGTTCACAACGCCCACACCCTACGCATCCATAGCGACCAAATTCTGGCAAATAAGCGTTTGAAAATTTATGAAACCAGAAGCGTTCTGTACGTTGTGCGGCTAACTGACTCGGATTGTGATTACTGGCTTCTCGCTGAAAACCCTCAAATTGACATGAATCCCAAATACGGCGAGTTGTGGTTTGATTTGATTCTGAATCATATTGCTCATAAGAGCTGTAACAACTGCAGGTCGGACATAAGTTAGTGCATCCGGAGCAAGCTAGACAGCGAACGCTTAGCTCCTCCCACAACTTCGCGGGCACCTGTCCCTTGTTAATGATCTCAGTACTGCTTTTGATATAGCTAAAGTCTGCAAACTTAGCCACTACTTGCTGCTTGAGCTGCTGGCGCAACTCAGGCCAGTTCTCAGGTGCATTTTGAAGCACCAGCCCTTGTAGACTGTCGCGTCCCTTTTCTGTGGCCGCAATTAATAACCAAGCCCCTTTTGCTGTTTCAGTCGATGAAACCGCTGTGTTTTGTAGATCGCTAAATTGGCTGAGAATTAAGTCTGCATGCGCAGAATCTACATGAGGGCCGGCATTCATTTCATGACAAAATCCCTTCTCACAAGGGCTGTTGCAATCAATCCCCACAAGCAGTGTTTGCTGTCGTCTGGCCTGGTAGTATGGATCATCTTTAAAGAAGGTGTCTTGATACGAAATGGCAGTAAGATCGCACGCCTGCACGCCAAAGATAGCCCGCGGCTCAATTTTTGGTTTAATCGGTGAAAAAGTGTTTCCATTAAATGAATATATGGCTTCATTTTCTGCAAAGAAAAAACGTTTTAGCGATACTAAAGGTAGGTTTTTTGGTCCAAATAAAGGTAACACCTCATCCGCTTCACTTACCTGCCAGCTTTTCTCTCCCTGACGATCAGCCGTAATCTGATATACATCGAAGCGTTTAAGCAAGTGACGCTTTAGGCTCATAATGTTGTCAAGAATAAATCGTTGCTCATTCATAATGGATATACCTTTGGGTAAACGCCTCTGGTTGCCGCTCCGCGTTTAACGCTTCTATGCTGACCGCGCAAGCTTTTAACTCGGGCATTTCGGTTGTTAAGTCCATTGCATCATTAGTCAGTTGATTAGACGGAGTCTCTTTGAAATGATACGGCATACTGACTAAACCCGGAGCCACCTGTTCAGAGAATATAATCCGAGTCTCCAAATACCCTCGCCTAGATTTTACGCCTACGGGCTGATGATCTTTAAGTCCCAGATCGTGGGCATCTTGTGGGTGCATAAACAACAAGCCATCTGGGGTTTCTCTTTCCAATACTGGAGACTGTCGTGTCATCGAACCACAACCATAATGATAATGAAGTCGGTGAGTGGTTAACCAAAATGGGTATTGTGAATCTGGTTTTTCAGCGGTCAAGGTTTGTTCAACCGGTATCAATCGCGCTTTACCAATGGGGAACGAATCTTGATGCAGACAATGACTGCCAAATGGATGATCAGCATTACATGGCCATTGCAACCCATAGTTTTTATCAAGTAAAGCGTAATTCATGCCACTAAAAGAATGAGTTAGTGCCGCCATTTCATCAAATATTTGTTCACTGTCACGCCAACACATTTGCTCTGCCATGCCCATTTTATCTGCAAGGGCTGCCAGAATCTGCCAATCTGCCTTAGCTTCAAATGGCGGTAATATAGCTTGTCGCACCAATTGTACCCTGCGTTCACAGTTAGTAAATGTGCCTTCTTTTTCAGCAAAATTGGCAGCCGGTAAAACGACATCAGCCAGTTTTGCCGTTTCTGTCATAGACAATTCGACAACCACTAGAAGATCTAACGCACGGATCCCCGCTGCGACCTTATTTTGATCAGGGTCAGTCACTACCGGATCCTCGCCGAAGATAAGTTGTCCATGAAAATTACCTTTGCGCGCCTGATTGCTCATGCCCAAAGACGTTAGCCCTGGCTTAGTAGCGACGCTGGTTTGCCAGGCTTTTGAGAACTTCTCTATAACCCCCGTATCTGTGGCGCTTTGATAATCGGGGTAAACATTGGGCAAGCAGCCCATGTCACAGGCCCCTTGAACATTATTTTGCCCCCGTAGCGGATTGATGCCCGTTCCGGGCCTGCCAATTTGACCGCAAACCAACGCCAAGTTTGAAACGGCAATAACATTATTCGTGCCGCTGATAAACTGGGTGATCCCCATTCCATAAGCAAGAAATGCAGCTTTGGCATGGCTGTATAATTTTGCCGCTGCGATTAGCGCCTTTTCGCTAACACCAGTCATTTTCGCCACATCTTTGAGTGGATAGTTGGCTACTTGAGCCTCTAAAGATTCGAGACCCTCGCAGCGTGACAAAAGAAAGTCAGCATCGTGCCAACGGTTTTGCAAAATGATATTAACTAAACCATTTAGCAGGGCTATGTTACTGCCAATGTTGATTTGCAAATGAAGATCAGCAACTTGGGCTAAGCGAGTCACCCTAGGATCGATGACAATCAATTTCGCCCCATTTAGTTTGGCACGCATAATTCGACCGCCCAGAATAGCGTGGTTTTCTGTCGGGTCGGCGCCAATCACTAGAATAACGTCGGCGTGATCAACATCTTCAACACTATTTGTCATTGCCCCTGAACCAAGGGTTTGCTTCAGCCCTGCTACAGATGGGCTGTGACATATTCGTGCACAGTGATCAATATTGTTGGTTTTTAGTACTGCTCTGGCAAATTTTTGCGCGGCGTAATTATCTTCATTAGTTGCCCTTGCGCTACTGACCACACCCACGGCATGAGAGCCATACTGACTGATATAGTACTTTAATTTAGTGGCTACAAAATTAAGCGCTTCGTCCCACGAGGCTTTATGGAAGACTCCATCTCGTTTAATGAGTGGATGGGTAACGCGATCAGCTGGATTAATTCCAAAAGTAGTATTCCAGCCTTTTGCGCAAAGTTGCCCTTGACTGATTGGGTGGTTGCGCAGCGGCTGAACGGCAATGACGTTATTGTGCTGTGTTGTTAATCCAATTCCACAACCCACACCGCAAAACGGGCAAATGCTATTGACGATTGATGTGGTCTTGTTCATGACATTTTCAACTCAGATAAAACACCTGCCCATTGTTTTACATGAGTGAATCGATGCATTGATATACATCAATAATCGCGTCTTTTATGGTGTTTAGGATGTCGATAAATAACATGATAAACCAGACCTACCAGCACGCTTCCGCCAACCAAATTGCCCGCGATGACGGGGAGTAAATGATACACAAACCCACCCCAGCTAATCATGAGAGAGGCTTCCTCAACCACAGAAAATTGCTGGATAAGTATTGCGACGGGAATAAGGTACATATTGGCGATACTGTGTTCAAATCCTGCGGCCACAAACAGCGTGATAGGAAACACCACAGCAACAACTTTGTCGACCACACTGCGTCCAGCCAGTGCCATCCAAACGGCCATGCACACCAATATGTTGCACAGTACGCCTCTAAAGAACGCACTACTAAAGGATAAAGAGTTTTTGGCGATTGCAATATCAATATACTGCTGCGCTATGCGCCCATCATTCATCTCGGTATGGCCAGATAGATAGACCAAAATAGCAAGACCAAGCGCACCAATAAAGTTTGCAATGCAGACAACGCACCAGCTTTGCAGAAGCTTTACAAAGGTAATCTTTCCATCAGCCCATGCCATCACAATTAGGTTATTGCCGGTAAAGAGTTCAGCTCCCGCGACAACAACCAGAATAAGGCCCAAAGAGAACATCAGGCCCCCTAACAATTGACTGCTGGCAAAGCTGAGACTGGGATCCGACTTTACTAATACAAACGCCAGTCCGCCCAACCCTATAAACGCGCCGGCCAGCATGCCTAGCATCAGCATTGACAAAAATGGCAGATTAACTTTAACGACAGCGACCTGATCAATTCGCTGTGCGATTTCCTTTGGAGAATAGGCATCAAAGCCAAAGATTCCAGACAAGACAACCTCCTACACTTCACCGTACTGATTTAACAATAAGTTTAATAATCTATTCGCTTAGAGGAGGAGGATGTTGACCTGCGTCAAGTATACCAACTTATGCTGTAGTCTTAGGCACAACATATAAGCAACCTTTTCGGACCAAATACTTTTCGAATTTAACTTCAATCGCCCCCCAACAAAGAGAGGGCAATAAATCGAAACATGACAAAGGTTGAGTATCGATTAGTCGTATATCTACGCCACAATATCACCAGCCTCTAAATTAACGATATCTCCAGGAACCAGCTCAATGGGTGAACAAACTAGCCTCTTTGCATCTCTAGTTACTTGAACTCGGGGGGAATACAAGGCTTTAAGGGAGGCGATTTCTTTCTGAGCTCGGAAATCTTGAGTCGCACCTATGATAGCGTTAAAAGCGACTATGACGATGATTGCGATAGTATCCGTCAATTCATCTAATAAGCCAGAAACCATAGCGGCGAACAGCAAGATCAGGATCATAAAATCACTAAATTGAGCCAGCGTGATAACAAGTAACGAGCGCTGCGACTTGGTTGGAATATCATTCGCACCGTAGTCCGCTAAACGACGTTTGACCTCGACGGCACTTAAACCTGCTTTTGACGTAATAAGACGCTTTAATATCTGTTGTTGATCTAATTGATAACACGGACTGTCAAACACACGGCTAACCGGTAATAAAATAAATCAGTGAGGCCGTGACAATCGCCAAAAACAAGGTTTCAATGCCGCTTTTTAGCCACCAAACGCCTGCAATCCGCCCTAGAAAGACACCCAATAAGAAGACCATAAACAGTGCCATCAAAATGGCGCAGTAAAGTGGTGGCAAAGGTAGCCAGATGTCCGCATTGGCTAACCACAAGGGCGTTAAAATAAACAGGCAAATTAATAGCGGAGCACTGCCATTAACGAGTGCAACTAAGATGGGGGCGTGTTTGGCAGCTTTACCATGATCACTACCGCTTAGATCACACACCATGGCATCTTCTAATCTGCTCAATTTACGCTGCCGCTCGGCCGTTTCGCTCACATAGGCACTGCTTAAACCACTCATACCAAGCGCTACAGCGGCTCCCAAGCATACATTCATTACAATATTCAGGTCCGCCGGACGGCTAAAAACAAAGCCCATCATTAAGCCCAACATGGTTAGCGCCCCATCAAAGCCATTAACGACAAAGTAGCGGCGGATAATGTCGTCACTTTTTGCGAGTTTGAGCAAAAACAAATAATCCGTTAAGACGCGTTTAAACAAAGCCCGTTTAGCGAGTTTCATGTTCATTTGTCGCTATCACTTCGTCAACGCTGTGTAATGATGCTCCCATCCCTTTTAAAGTAGCTGCGATAAGTTCGAAATCCAGAGTATCCCCTGTGATTTCAAGTTTTATGGTCTCGGTTTGTTTATCTAGCTCAACAACCGAAACCTTGACACTATAATGATCTCCCAGCCCTGCAATATCACTTGCCACCTTAAAAATGCCCGGCTCATGCGGTTTTAAAACATCAAGCAGCATTCTTTTGATCGTTACCATCAAGTTTCACCCTGTTTGTATTAGCCTATATTGAACAGAGTCTGGACTTATTTTTAGACCATTTATTGATTCACATCAGCTTTCTCTCAGTCATTTTATTTACAGTCATTATCTTGGCTTAAAGTGGGGCAATATGGAAAATCTATCAATATTAATGACGGGGCTCACTGCGACCGTACTGTTTATTTTTGGACTAGAAAATTTTTCTAAGGAAATAGAACGAATATCGGGTGAACATTTTCGTAAGTCTTTGAGTAATGCAACTAAATGGCCTTTAGCTGGGGTGGCAATCGGGGCAGTAGTTACCGCTGTCATTCAATCCAGTTCAGCGACATCGGTGATCAGCATTAGTCTTGTCAATGCTGGGGTGTTGTCATTTAAAAACAGTGTCGGCATCATATTCGGCAGTAATATTGGCACCACAGTTACAGCTCAGCTCGTGGCATTTAAACTTACCAACTTTGCCCCTCTTGTCATTGTTTTAGGCTTCTTTTTATCTATCATCCCCAGCAGAGTAAGCATTTTTGGTAAGGCGATATTCTATTTTGGTTTTGTGTTTTTTAGTCTTAATTTGATTTCTACCTCTCTAGAACCTTTACACACCAACCCTGCCCTGCTTAAAATTTTAAGCACACCGCAAAACCCGCTCTATGCCATCGTATTTGGCTGTATTTTTACCGCCTTAGTGCAGTCCAGCTCCGTCACGACTGGCTTGGCAATAGTGTTTACCCAACAGGGGCTGTTAGGCTTAGAAAATGCGGTGCCGATCATAATGGGCGCCAATATTGGCACCACGGCGACGGCTTTTATCGCGGTGTTCAACATGGATATTGCGGCAAAAAAAGCGGCTCTTTGTCATTTTCTGTTTAATGTTGGAGGCGTCATTTTATTTACCCCTGCGTTGCTAATATTTGGTCATAGGCTCAGCACCTTAAGCATGGAGCCAGCGTTAGCTTTGGCGAATATTCATCTGGCATTTAATCTTATTACCAGCTTAATTTTCATGCTTGCAATCAATCCATTTACCCGCTTTATCGATTATCTTTTAGGTGAAGGGAAGATGGATTTCACCCGCCTAGCGCTGCCCGTGTTTGAGGAAAGTGAAAATTTTGAAACGGTTAAATCAAAACTCGAGAAAGGCAATGCTGATCTGTTCTTTTTCCTGCAAGAAAACTACAACAGTGTCACCTTGAGCATAGAAACAAACTATCGGGGCGTATACGATGCATCAGAAAAACGTCTCAGCTACGTTAATTTTGTTAAAAAAGAATATATTAGCTATTTTTCAAAGGTGGTATCCCTGATCAAAGAAGAAGATGACTCAAAGCACCTTATTAAACTGATCAACCAATTTGATTACTTATTTCAAATTCATGATTCAATTGATGATTTGTTTGAGTCCAAAACCGCGATGAACAAACAATACATAGAATTAAAAAGCGATGTTCTTTTTCTAGTTAGAGCCCTTTCTACTGAAACACTTGGCTTTTTTGATGAAATTCATCGAGCAATAAGCACAGATAAGGCAATGAACATAAAGGCGACGGCCAAAGCACTTCAACAGCAGATAGATTCAGCAAATCGCGACCTCCTCTCAATGCTTGGAGACCCCACTCGAGTTGATGCAGGCGCACTCACTAACTTTATTACTTATTCGCAGCGCTTAAAAGACAAGCTAACAAATTTTGCTAATCTGAAAGTGCACGATGAAAAATTAGACGCCTTAGAGGGCTGAAGTAAATAGCAATAAAATCCTAATTGGAGTACTTAACAACCAATGTCTGCAGAATCTATTGATCTCTATCAACAAATAGCAACCCTAAATAAGGTAAAACCTTGTAATACTTAACTATAAGGATTGTAAAAGCATGTTTGTTCCTGACTTAATGGTAAAACAGATTTATACGATTGGCAGTTTGCGAAAATCTGGCGATGGTTTCGTTTTTAAACTTAAAAACAGACTTAAAGAGAGCAGTTTGCGCAGGATCATTTCACTGTCGATCAATAATCAGAGCATAAGTCCAGAAAAAATCTCTATCTCTACTGCCGAGTTAGACAACATTACCCCCGCCGAATTGCAGAACTCTGACGGCATCACTATATCACTTGGTGCAGAGGTCATTATATCGATAGATGATTTTGATTTAGCCCCCAATGATACCCATCACATCAGCATGCGCATGGAGTTTAAACCGCTTGGCGAAATACATCTAAAAGTAAAAGATGCTATTAAACAAACGACGACGCTAGAGCGGGAATTACCCCGAAATGCCAAAAATGACTTAGAACCGAATATTATTAAGCAACGCCAAGACATGGTGCGAGACTTCTGCAAATCTTCTCCCGGCACTCTGTTTGATTACACTCTCAAAACCCAATCAATTAAGGGCAATATAGAGCACTTTGTAGGTGCCGCTCAGGTGCCTGTCGGCATAGCCGGGCCACTGACGGTAAATGGTGAGCATGCTAAGGGACAATATCTGATCCCAATGGCCACAACCGAAGGCACCTTAGTAGCGTCATATAATCGGGGAATGAAACTGTTAAACCGAAACGGCGGTGTAACGGCCACTGTGGTTGAAGATTTAATGCAGCGCGCACCGGTATTTGTGTTCAATGATGCCCGTCAAGCCAGAGACTTCGCAATGTGGATTGACCAACATTTTGAACAGATTAAACAGCAAGCCGATGACACAGACCCTCACGTTAGCCTGATCTATATCGATACCATGCTATCGAACAAATTTGCCTATTTACGCTTTAATTTCTCCACCGGCGATGCCGCCGGTCAGAATATGGTTGGCCGTGCAACCTTTGTTGCCTGTAGTTGGGTATTGGCGCAATACAAAGGCGTCGCCAACTTCTTTCTAGAGTCCAATATTGCAACCGACAAAAAAAGTTCACAAATCAATATAATGCGTACTCGAGGAAAACGCGTCACTGCCGAAGCGACTATTAAGCGCGACGATCTGAGGAATCTAATGCGCGTGGAGCCTGAACAGATAGACTTCCATGCTCGGGTCTCTGCTGTGGGTTCATTTCTTGCGGGTACAACCAATACCGGTCTGCATTCTGCAAATGGTATCGCCGCTATGTTCATTGCAACCGGACAAGACGTTGCTAATGTGGCCGAGTCATCGGCAGCCATTCTTTACTCTGAGGTGGACAAAAATGGTGATTTATATTTGTCTGTGACAATCCCCGCCTTGATCGTGGCAACCTGTGGCGGAGGCACAGGATTAAGCACCCAACGTGAGTGTCTTGACATGCTTGATTGCGTTGGCGCTGACAAAGCCCGAAAACTGGCTGAAATTATTGCTTCTGTGGTGTTAGCCGGTGAAATATCCCTTGCTTGTGCCATTTCATCGCTAGATTGGGTCCCGTCACACGAAGAGTATGGCAGAAACTAAAGCGCGATTCTCGCGCCATGAAGATTGATCTTGGTCAATTACAACCGTCAGTATTGGATTAAAGTGATCGCTACATAAATTTTTACACCTAGTGAGCTCTCAAGATGGACGCAGCAAAAACGACAAACACCGATCATACTCAAATATACAATAAATTGAGGAATTTGAGCGCCAAACTAATAGTCGAAATTCCCGAAACAATGGCAGGCTTTGGTCAGTTACATGCCGCGGCTGTGGCACCTGCTGCGCTGGATACTAAAACTAAAGAACTCATTGCATTAAGCATTGGTATTGCTGTTCATTGCAATGGATGTATTGCCTTTCATGTTCATGACGCCCTTCAAGCAGGAGCCAATCGTCAAGAAATTTTGGAAACCATCGGCGTCGCCATTCTGATGGGGGGGGGGCCTTCAATGGTATATGGTTGCGAAGCGCTGGAAGCGCTGGAAGCGCTAAATCAGTTCGAGGTGGAACAAGACCTACCATTATAATCACAGTTACGTAAAAACCCTTTCATTTCAAAATCCGCTTGTCTAAACGCAAAGCGGCACTAATTCGCGTATTAAAAGTACAACAAATCTTTCACAGTCGCGATAAATCATATACCGTATTGTTATGTCTCAGCTTACTTTCGAGCATACCCCAGCGTAAGTAATTTCAAAGGATGAGAATTTGACCAACAGTGAAAGTCGAATTAGCCCAGACGCAAACGCCGAGTTCAACGCGTTAGTTAATGCGGCAATAGATGGGATAATCATTATTGACCATCGCGGCAACATTGAACTTTTCAATGCTGCTGCTGAAACCATGTTTGGTTATGATGCCGCTGATGTTATGGGGAAAAATATCAAAGTGCTCATGCCTGAACCCTATCAGTCTGAGCATGATGACTATTTGCAGCATTACATGGATACTGGCGAAAAGCGTGTCATCGGCATTGGCCGTGAAGTGAATGCCCGTCGAAAAAACGGTGAAATATTTCCAATCGAGCTCACCGTTGGTGAAGTCAAACAATCAAGCCATCGACAGTTTGTCGGAATTATTCGTGACATAACCGAACGGGTTCAACTTCGTTCTGAGGCGATTGTTAATCGAGAACGTCTTGCTCACGCTTCGCGATTAACGACTATGGGTGAATTGGTTGCAGGGATCGCCCATGAGATAAATCAGCCGTTGACGGCCATATCTTCCTATTCTCAAGCCTGTCGCAACATGCTCTCGCGAGCGCACGACGACGATATTAAACCGGAATTCAACACTGACATGGCAAGGGTGCTGGAAAAAATAACAGATCAGGCATTCCGAGCTGGACAAGTGATCAGCAGGCTTCGAGGCTTTGTATCCAAACGCGACCCGATACGGGAAACGGTGCGTTTAAATAGCTTAATTCACGACACCATTGAACTGGCCAAAGTCGATACCCGGATACTAGAACACGGCATTCGATTGCATCTCACCAAAGAGCCAGAGCCTGAATTAACGGTTGATTCCATTCAGCTACAACAGGTGCTATTCAACCTGATTAACAATGCCATAGACGCAATGGCAGAACAGCACGAACAGCCGGTTTTGATACATTCGCGCTGGATCACCAATGAAATGATTGAAGTGGCCGTGATCGACAGAGGACATGGGGTTAAGAAAGAACATGAAAACACCCTATTCAATCCATTTTTTACCACCAAAGAACAAGGTATGGGAATGGGATTAACCATAAGCCAGTCGATAATCGCTGCCCATGGTGGTAAATTAAAACATTGTCACGGTATCCCTGATGGCAGTATTTTTGCGATTGAATTGCCAGCTAAGCCCTATAGTTCTTATATTGAGTAGCTGAATGATAAATCCTTCTACAACCTCTGATTTTGATCCCGTTGTGCATATCGTAGATGATGACGAAGCGGTACTCGACTCGCTAAAAACACTGCTCAATTCGTTAAATATCAACAATGCAACTTATTCTAATGGTCAAGAATTTTTAGACGCGATAGCTGCAACCGAAATACATACACTAACCGGTTGTGTGGTGATGGATGTCCGCATGCCAGGAATCAGTGGTATTGAGTGCCAGCAAGCGCTAAAAGACTTAGGTTGTAATCTACCGATTATATTCGTCACTGGTCACGGTGATGTCCCCATGGCGGTACAAGCGATCAAAGAAGGAGCCATTGAGTTTATTCAAAAACCTTACCGTGAACAGGAACTAATCGATTGTATTCAAAGCGCAATACAGCAAAACATCCAATCGCAACAAAATATACTGTATGCAAGAGAGGTTGCACTACGCATTCATTCCTTAACGAGTCGTGAACAAGAAGTGATGCGCAGAGTCATATCTGGGCAAGCGAATAAAACCATAGCGACAGAATTACATTTAAGCCAGAGAACTATCGACATCCACCGCGCAAACGTGATGGAAAAAATGCAGGCTACCTCTTTAGCGGATTTGGTTACTATGGTATTGACACAGGATTAGTCTTTTCAACCTCAAACATAGGACAAGTTAAACGACTTGTCGGTTTGTCTAGAGTTTTGCTGCGGCCATGATATTTTAGTTTTCACGCCGAGATTAGCCGTAAGGCACCATCAGGCAATTGTCCGCCAACGGCCGCATCTTTGTTCAGCATCTCTTTAGTCACTAAGGTGATCCCTTGCTCACTAATACGAAAGCCTCTTTGCTTATCCAGCTCTTTATTGACCCCGATTGTCATCCCTTCCGGTATTTTACATCCCTCATCCACGATGGCGCGGTAAATAGTGACATGTCGACCAATATCGACTTTGGGCAAAATGACGGACTCTTCAACTGAGCTGTAAGAATGCACGTGTACATCAGTCGATATAAGTGACTTATTGACCATGGCGCCTGAAATAATGCAACCACTGGCAACGGCCGAATCCAACGCATAGCCTCTGCGTCCATCGTCGTTAAATACGAATTTGGCTGGCGCACGCTGCTTTTGATGAGTCCAGATTGGCCAGTTATCATCGTAGATGTTCAATTGCGGCGTCACCGCAATTAAGTCCATGTTGGCTTGCCAGAAGGAGTCTAGAGTTCCGATATCTCGCCAATAGGGTTGCGAATTATTTTCACAGTCCTTAAACCTAAAAGCATCAACTTGATTATCTTTAATTAAAGCGGGAATAATGTCTTTGCCAAAGTCATGTTCAGACTCTGGATTCGCAGCATCTGCTAGTAAGTGTTTAATAAGAAAATCGGTGTTAAATACATAATTTCCCATCGAAGCTAAGGTATAGCCAGGCCTCTCTTTTAATGGGCAGGGATGCTCCGGTTTTTCATGAAAATCCGTTATGTGATTATCTTTATCAACACACATTACGCCAAAGGTGCCGGCAGCATCTTCTAGAGGTACTTCAATGCACGATACTGTCATATCTGCGCCACTTTGTGCATGATGCGCTAGCATGTCTGCATAATCCATTTTATACACATGATCGCCAGATAACACCGCGACATACTTGGGGTTGTGATCTCGAATAAATTCAATATTTTGATAGGTCGCGTTTGCCGTGCCTTCGTACCAGTCTGCCGTGCTGTGCTGAGAAGCAGGCAGCAACTCAACAAACTCGCCAAGGTCGCGATTGAGATGGCTCCAACCCGCAGCTAAATGCCGGATCAGTGTATGAGGTCGATATTGTGTCATCACACCGATTTGTCGAATTCCAGAGTTGACGCAATTAGACAAGGGAAAGTCAATCACCCGAAATTTACCGCCAAAGTTTAACGCTGGCTTAGCCTGAATTTGGGTTAATTCGCACAGCCGTGTTCCTTTACCCCCCGCTAATATCAAGGCAAGTGTATCTCTTGTTAATTGGCTCACAAATCGAGTGCTGGAGGTAACCATTGAACTTACTCCTCTAATTCACGCTTTATTGAGATTAATCTCACACTTTCACGGCTAGTACATCCCTTTGCACACCGTGTAATACGGCATTAGCAGTTGAACCTAATAAAAGTTTTAAACCACTGTGACCGTGGGTTCCTAGCACAATTAAATCTGCTTTGAGGGTTTCAGCCTTGTTATGGATTTCATCTGCAGGGTGACCAACAACACAATGTACGTGTGTCGCAGGGATCTTATATTGAGAGGCAATCGCGTTCAGTTTCTGCAGCGATTGTGCATGAAGGTCCTCGACAACGTTTGCATCAAACGCTGCACCATAAGGTTCAAAATATACGTGCGGCATTGCGACGTATAACAAAGATAGGTCGGCTGGTTTTTTCGCTAACTTGAGCGCTCGCTCGACAACGGACTCATAAGTTCGGTAGATATCTAAAGCCACTAATATGTTCTTATAATTTTGCATATCGCCTCTCCATCTCAAAGTGGTTGATCAATTAAGTTTTCGCTTCAATTCGGTTGTTTTCCTTAGACTAAGAATACACTCGTAGTTGCAACCCATATTATTTTTCGTTGGTAGGCTTTTGATGTTTTTTGATAGCAAAAGTAACTATAAATTTTTATTAGTCCCTACCAGTCTATTAGAGCCAATATACAAATCGGTAGATTGATCCAGGTCAATTAAGCTAACACCAAGAAATCAAAAGTAACGTGGAGTTGGCCTTTGAGTAAGAATCTAAAATATTGATCATGCTAGCGTTGCGTCAGCTAAACTTTTAGGCGAGAGCTCTTATTGCATGAGGAAAGGCCCTAAATGGAAAACGTATTCGTGAAAGTCATGCAAATAATGCTTCTTGGGATGTTTTATTCACCAGCCATTTTTGGGGCTTGGTTAATCGCCGAAAAAGTAACTATTGTTATTCAATCAGAAACGCTTTCAGCGTCAATCTCACATTGTGAAAAGCGCGCCAAAGCATCCAACAACCGCATTCTTGGTGGTTGGGTGCCTATAGCAAAAACTCAGTCAGGAGTTGAAATTGAAGGCACCTTTTCGGTAAAAAACCAATGGTGGTGCCAGTGGCAAGTAACAGACAATGTAAGCGTTCTAAAAACCGGGGAGCGCGCGACTGAACATCATATTGTGAATTTTTGGCAATTCTTTTTCTTGCCGGTACTAGTGTCGTCTATTGGTGGCTTAGTGGTTTACCTTGGTATTCGAAATTTTGTCAAAAATCGCAAAAAGGAAACGGACTAAATTTCTTTGATTGTGAGATACGGGAATACTCGCACAAATTGAGTAATGCAAGATGATTGACGACAAACTCTTAACAGCCTATCACTGCGCAAAATATATTGTTGAATATGAAGGTCAAGAATACCCCATTCAGGTAGGTGAAACCTGCGAAATAGCGAACAGATTACTCAGTCATCACAAGGTTCACAATGGCTATTTTATTACGCCAGAGAACCCGCTTAGCTGTTTACTAAGTGATGATGAGAATATCCAAAGGCATGCTCGATTTTTAGACCTGCTACATCAGCGGAACTGTGTTTATCTAAGCGGATATGGCACAGATGAAGCGCAAACGTGGCCAAAAGAGGTCAGCTACCTTATTTTTACTGATGACGAATTGTGGATCAAAAATTTAGCGGCAGATTTTGGTCAAAATGCGTTCTTGAAACTCACGACAAGGCAACCCACGCAATTGTATGTATTAGCGTCACAACATTATGTTCCTAGATAGCATTGCTAATACACCTTAATCGCGAATGGCTCAATATTTTAGAATAAAAAAGCTTCGTTATTTCAGAAGGTTATAAAATAATATCGTTTTTCAAAACACGGATACAATAGAATAATGAATGTTTAAACAACAAGGAGTGCAGGAATTGAACATGAATAATCCAAGCTATGTGAACTTACTTGCTAGCACGAGCTTCGCCAAAGCCCAAGCATATTTAGACGAGCTAAAATCAGCTAAACAAATAGCCGGCAAACGACTACAAAAATGTCTAGCGACTAGATCGTTGGCGTCGCTTTCCGTGACTGAATTTATCGAATGTTTACTGAACACTAAAAAAACACAAATCTTTGCTGAAAGTAGTGTGTTTGGTGATGGTTCAGATTGGAAGCTTGCCGAATTGACCTTGCTTGGTGATATCTCAATGGCGATGGAAGTTGAGGTATTTGATAATGGCCTGCATTACTCCCCTGCTACTCATTCATCTCCATTCAACGCACTGTTAATTTACACTCCTGGCGCGTTATTAAGAAATGGAACTGGCCATCTGCCGGCCGATTGGTCGGAAGTCATTACTGATGATCAAATTAATTTTCCAGCCTTTCGCACTTTGTACGAACGACGCTTATTACCTTGTTTGCTGTACGCTAATGAAGTAGCGCGGGCGAAAGGTGTTAAAACAATCATTACCATTCCGGGATTAGGATGTGGCCAGTTTGCCGGTAAATTCAAAGGCCAATTAGGTGAGATTTTAAAACAAACATTACTAAGCCTGCTGACACAATATGCAGCGCAGTTATCGTCTGTCCACGCAATTTACTACGACCCTTTCGATGAATGTGACAATGAGCGTTTTGAGATAGCACATTTATCATTGCTCGTTAGGCCACTGACCAAAGACAATGAAGACAAAGGACAATTATGTTTACCCTCCGATTATGAAGATCCTAACGATGACTTTAGCGACTGTTCGTTAACCAGTTTAGTGGCATGGGATCATGTTTCATGGCCAGGTAATGACTTTTATATTGGCAGCAGAGCCACCGATGATGGTGTTAAAGCCGCGGCCACCAGCACTATGAAAGTAATGACCTCTTTGAGCGGCAACTATTGTATGGATTCATACAGCTACCAACCACCGAAAGGTTTTCGAACGTGGGGCGATGTGGTTAGCAAAAACAAGATCCCATTGCTGTGTAGTAATAACGTAAAAGTGTATTGATTGAAATGGTATTGAAAGGAGCGCAATTAACGTTAAGTGACAAATAATTACTAGCAATTAACCACTCAAACCATGCAGGTATAGCAAATGTATGTGTAAAGTATGGTTAATATATTGCTAACTTGCGATTCGACTATATAATATACGATATGGTTTTTATTACTCTAAATGAGAGGTTTGTATGCCAGTTTCACCAACAACGTTTAAATTTGACGAAGAGACTACTGCCTTAATGGATAGGTTAAAGGCTAAACATGGGGTCGGTTCACGCTCAGATATCGTACGTAAAGCGCTAAAGTTACTTGAAGTTGCTGAAGCTGCTGGAGATAGAAAAGCGAAGCTGATGGTAAAAGAAGAAGATGATAAAGAGAAAGAAATCATTCTCTGGTAAATATTATGAGCGAAGAAACCATCGATTTAAGTAAATCAGGTGATACCAATACCGATAGCGTTATTGAGCTAAGCGCGGGTGAAAAAGCCCAAATTCAAATGACGTATTGGGTCTTAGGTGGTGTATTTGTACTTTTTATACTTGTTTTCTGCGCCTACATTTTTACCGGGGATGGGCGCAGTGAATTTGTCGAGCAAGTCAATGCTCTGTGTATGGGAAACAGTATTCAAACCGATGATATATCGCAAAAAGTAAAGGAGTTTTGCACTAAAAATCAGCCCATAAAGGATGTAGCTAACACTGCTGCTGCGCAAGTCTTTGACTTCTGTAAAAACTTCTTACCTCCAATCGTAACCCTAGTTCTCGGTGCCCATTACGTGCACAAATCCAATAATGGTAATTCGTAGTGACTAAACTACTCAGGCTTTTGTAAGACTAATTACAACAATGTGAATTAGTGTGATTACCAAGGGATTATGTCGGTCTAATTACCGAGCATATAAACATGAACACACAATTTTAAAATCGTTTAGTTCTAAATATGATACTGCTTTAGATTATGAAAAATCATAATAAGGGGATGGTTTTAATATCGTAAAATATCACTCAGATAAAAGAGATAGAGCCTAGGTTTTGCTAGGCTCGATAAAAATCTCTTTGATCAATGGTACCGTCACATCAGCACTGCATTTTACAATTAAACTTAACCCTTTAGAGGGCAGCGTTTCGCATTGAAGATTACGTATTTGTGCAATTCCCGCAGTTTGTGCCACCGCATCTTCGGTAAACTCTTGTCGTGAATATCGTGTGTTATTACCCCCTGAAGATACTTCAACGACTGTAGTATCAATCTTTGAAGTAGAGCGGATCACAACGCCATTCACCTCTTCAGTTGCTATTTGTACAATTTCTTTTTTTGCACGATCCTCTAAATCTTTTAAAGTTTGCGTATCATTTCCTGTAATGATCGTTGAACGATTTAGTGTTTTAGTAATGTTGTGTCCATTAGCATCTTTTTGATAGTAAATTTTAAAACCACCATCCGTTTTCGCCGCTAATGGTAAGATTATTTTGTCGGTCTGTGGCTTTACAAACACCAAATCGTAAGTGTTCTTTTGGGTGCTTGAGCACCCCACCAGCACTAATGTAATGCATAAAAATGCTACTCTCATTTATCGCCCTGTTTGACTTTTATGTGCGTCGTTAAGCACTTTATAATTTTCAACTTCTTTCATTGAATCAAGAATATCTAGATTTCTAGGATCTATTAAGTTGGCCCGCGACATAAGTTCAAATGAATCGGCATGTTTACCTTGCATTAATTTAATTAAGCCTTGGTTATGCAATGCGATCGCTTGATCCTCTATTGAACCGGTATTTTGGGCAACTTGACCGAATATACTATACGCTTGCTTCAGTCTACCTTTCTTAACATATTCAATACCCAAATCAATATTCTCATCATCGCCCGTCAAATAGCTTAACTTAACTTTAGCTTTGTATGGTGAGATTTGTTTAACAATATACTCTGCAGCTTGATCCGTTAAAATATCTGCAATTTCTTCATTCGAACGTAATCTTTCTTTCGCTTTGGTATAGCTATCATACGAATCTTTTTCTTTACTATAACTAAAGGTTTCTGAACCACTGGTAAGTGTCTGGCTCCTATAAATAACAGAATAGGAAACCGTTAAAGTTTGCTTAACTGAAGCATGATAGCTGTACCATGTTTCCTTTTTGCCCTCATGTTTTTCCCGCCATGTCTTTCGTTCAACCCGAGACGGGGAAATCTCTCCAACTAAAATATAGGGAGAGCCAGCATAGATTTTTATGTACCCCTGATGCATCAATCCCGCTTTGATTTTTGCCGAGAGTACATTATTTGTAATGCCGTAACGATTACCTTTAAAACCCTTAATTGCTAGTTGATTTAGGGAAAGCCCAGACTCGCTTGGCATGTTCATCAAAGAATCAACCTCAATTTTTGAGGCGCAACCGCTAAATAGAACAAAAGACAAAATGATGAGTAGAGATCGACCTAAGGTTTTAGCCATTTTTTGCATTTTTAATTTCCGTTTGTTGTTACGTTTAAAATAAACAAAGTGAAAATTCTTACCACTTTATTCATGAGTCGTAATTCTTATTGTTGTTGATCAAAGATTCAGTTTAAATTCGGTCAAAACTGGCGTAGATAGATTGACGTTTTGCAACCTTTTCAAGGTATTGCTGAGTTTCTTTATACGGTAAATTGGTCACTAATCGTTGATAAACCTGCTGCGGCGTCATTTGATTTATCAAGGTCGCTGCCTTATTAATATTTCTTGAACCATCGATGTTAAAGGTTTTTGCCACGTTCCCAGCTCCCGTATTATAAGCCGCAATCATGCAATAAATACGGCTCTGCTTGTTAGTGATTTTGGCCAAGTATCTTGAGTCCAAAATATGCATGTAAGCAATACCGGTTTCTATATTATTGGCGGGTTGAAAAAGATACTCTTTAGTCATAACGGCATCTTTTTTGTGCAAAAATCGATTAACGTCTAAGCCCGCACTACGCGGCACGATTTGCATTAGGCCAAATGCAGGCACGTGTGACTGTGCAACCGGATTGAAATAGCTCTCGGTATGCATAATCGCAAAAAGCAAACTTTCAGAGAGATCCCAGCGCTCGCTATATCGTGAAACATACTCTCTAAACGGCTCTGCTTTTTTTATGAAATTAGCCTGTTGCAGCGGCATAGTATAGGTCGTTACTTTTTTATCTTTGAGTGCTTCTCTTTTCTTTTTAGCTTCCTGACTACTGGTATTCTGAATTAGCTTTCGTATCCGAGCCTGCTTTTCTTTATTTATTTGGGCTATTTCGCTTTGTACTTTAGTTTTTGTTGACGCATCAAGATCAGGGGCTCCAGCCAAGGGGTCAGCCAAAGCCATGTCGACTATTTTTTCGACCTGTTGCGCTTGCTCTCTTGACTGCGATTCTATTTTTTCTATTTCTTGATTGAGCACCCCTTTGGGGTCAGCAATTATATCGGTGCCTTTTTCAGTGACTACGGCAATTGCAATGTTGTTTTTAAGAGCTTGAAGTCCTAGATCTTGATTGAGTGATGGTGAGAAATCCGCCGAATTGATGGTCTCCTCTATTATATTTTCAACTTGAGATGAATCAACTTGCTGTGTTGCATTATGTAAAATACTGACTCTAACGACGTTATTTTCAAAATCAACGACGGTTTTCGCTTGTTTGTCAGAACTGTAAAGAACGGCTTCGCTTGCCCGTTGTGGATCTGACTCCCCCCAGGTATTGATTAAATGATCGCGGATATCGTCAATTCTTTGGAAGTGCTCCTGCCTAAACGCTTGATATTCTGCTAAATAGTTTTCTTTCCATGCTTGAAAAGCCTGTATATCTGAAGTGCTACCTTCTGATTCAAGCTTGCTAATTTCTTGTTCAAGCTCTTCGAAAGGATCCTGCGCCTGCTGCGCACTGGCCAATGGTAATGATAAGACCAATGCCGCGGTTACTAGCGTCCTCGATGTCATGTTAAAAAATTTCATAAAAACCTTACTACAACTAACTTTTGGTAAATGTTTGATATTCAAAACGCGTCAATAGCGACTCTGCAATAATGTCGTTATCTAGCTCAGTGATGGCGTAATAATTTGGCACAACTTGTTTTCTTAATGCTTCCAATGCAGTTAACATCTGTGTTGTATTTTCAGAAAATACGGCTTGTGATTCGAGTGCCTGAATTTTATCGTTCACAGCATTGACATAGTTTGCTTCATCCATAATAGAACTAGGTACAGCCGCGTATTCAATAAAACCTCGAATCAAAGAAAGGTACATTTTTTCCTTCCCTAAGTTTTGTGCCTCAACATAGTAAACTAAATTGCCTGTATCAAAGTTATACCGAAAATCGTTGGGGCTTGACGCCGCAATAGTTGACTCACCAAGGGTTTCAGAGAAAGGTATTTGAGGCGAAAAGTCATCAACTCGCGTTAACAAACTGTATCCGTCTACGCGACCATTGGATGTCATAATAGTGAGAGTGAATTTTTCTTGGTTATAATAATGAAACTCTATATCAGAGTTTATCTTTGAGCGTTTTATTACATTAGGTTCACCAAGGTCGGTTTTGATGTAAGACAGACCGCTCCCCACGTTAATCTTTTCTATCAAATCATATTGTAATTTATGCGTAAAATTTTCAATCACTGCAGTATATGCACTCAGTGCAAGATCTTTAGTATCGCCCCACTGCCCTGCCGAAATCATAACAGCAGCAGTTAGCACAACAGCATTTTGAATTTTTGCCCAAGTGGTTAATTTATTGATATTTTTCGGTTTATTCTCTGACACTTCTTGTTGCATACAACAACGTCCTTAAATGCAAAATTTGTGTATCAAAAACTGGCGCAGAAATTGGAATATTGGAATAAAGCTCTGCGCCTTTTCTAATTGAGAAATTAGTTAGTCAATCTTTTGATTTCTTTATCTAGGTCTTTTTCAGCTTGAGCTGCTTTAAATTCCTGATACAAAAACTTTTCATCAGTAGGATTTATTGTGCGTTTACTTTGTGCAAGGATTTCATCAAATAACGCCTTTGTCGCTTCAGGCTCTAACGTTGTTAAAACACACAAATAATCTTTGCCAGATATATTCACAACATCAGATTTAATCACTCTTGAACCTTGAAGTTTTTGTTTTGTTAGCTGCTTTGACACAGAGCTAAAATTAGTGCCTACGGTAGCATCTTCATTGGAATCAACGCGGCTACTATATGTTTTCTCAAGTCCCTCAACGCGCGTATCTATTTGCTGTGCCAGAGCTAACCGACTATTTGCAGTAGCCATTTTTTTATCCACTGATAGATTGCCAGAAAAACTAACGCAGTCTGTTGCAGCGATTCCGTTAGCTACTTCAGGGTTTAATACCCAACTAGGCACACTTGATAAGGCACTAATTGTATTTGAGTCAGGGGTTGAACCGCATGCCGACAGCCCAGAAATAGCAACAGTGGTTAATAAAATTTTAGTTATTTTCATGTAATTGAAAACCTTATTGGGAGTTTGAATAAAATATTAATGCATAAAAATACGCACCCATCTTGCGGTAAGAGGGATATTTTCATGAGTTTATTGCAAAGAGGGAGTGCAGATCAGGCGCAATCGATAACAACCGCTTCCTTGCGTATATATCTTAACAAAGATAATGAACTAAAACGCATATAAATGGAATGATTTTATAAAAACATATGCGCTAAATTGATATTTCTCTCGCCCCCTTTTATTGCAACTCTAAGTTCACAATAACTTAGTTATTTTAATAAAAATCAAACGGATGAGTGCAATGTCGATGAATTGCAAGAAAAATGGTGCGTCCGAGTAGACTCGAACTACCGACCTCGGCGCGGGTCATAAAGTACGGTGGTGCGAAGCGCTGCATTCAACTGGAACTAAAAAGGAAAATGGTGCGTCCGAGTAGACTCGAACTACCGACCTCGGCGCGGGTCATAAAGTACGGTGGTGCGAAGCGCTGCATTCACTGGATCTAAAAAGGAAAATGGTGCGTCCGAGTAGACTCGAACTACCGACCCCGGCGCGGGTCATAAAGTACGGTGGTGCGAAGCGCTACATTCAACTGGATCTAAAAAGGAAAATGGTGCGTCCGAGTAGACTCGAACTACCGACCTCGGCACGGGTCATAAAGTACGGTGGTGCGAAG
>NZ_BAAAFD010000011.1:114069-127969 GCF_039523355.1 Aliiglaciecola litoralis
ACCTCGGCACGGGTCATAAAGTACGGTGGTGCGAAGCGCTACATTCAACTGGATCTAAAAAGGAAAATGGTGCGTCCGAGTAGACTCGAACTACCGACCTCGGCGCGGGTCATAAAGTACGGTGGTGCGAAGCGCTACATTCAACTGGATCTAAAAAGGAAAATGGTGCGTCCGAGTAGACTCGAACTACCGACCTCGGCACGGGTCATAAAGTACGGTGGTGCGAAGCGCTGCATTCAACTGGATCTAAAAAGGAAAATGGTGCGTCCGAGTAGATTCGAACTACCGACTTCGGCACGGGTCATAAAGTACGGTGGTGCGAAGCGCTACATTCAACTGGATCTAAAAAGGAAAATGGTGCGTCCGAGTAGACTCGAACTACCGACCTCGGCGCGGGTCATAAAGTACGGTGGTGCGAAGCGCTACATTCAACTGGAACTAAAAAGGAAAATGGTGCGTCCGAGTAGACTCGAACTACCGACCTCGGCGCGGGTCATAAAGTACGGTGGTGCGAAGCGCTACATTCAACTGGATCTAAAAAGGAAAATGGTGCGTCCGAGTAGACTCGAACTACCGACCTCGGCACGGGTCATAAAGTACGGTGGTGCGAAGCGCTACTTTCAACTGGATCTAAAAAGGAAAATGGTGCGTCCGAGTAGACTCGAACTACCGACCTCGGCGCGGGTCATAAAGTACGGTGGTGCGAAGCGCTGCATTCAACTGGATCTAAAAAGGAAAATGGTGCGTCCGAGTAGACTCGAACTACCGACCCCTACCATGTCAAGGTAGTGCTCTAACCAACTGAGCTACGGACGCACTGTAAAAAGACGCTTAACACGAATGTCTTAAGCGGCGCGTATAATAACGATGCTCTACGTTATCTTCAAGCGCTTTTTTCACTGTTACCCTACTGTTTGCGTATTATTCGAGCACAATTGTTTAAAAAGCAAAGGGTTTTATCTTTTGCGCGATATCTTTGTCTTGAGTTAGCGACAGAAATGCCTCGCCGAGTTCATCACTTCGTTTTATCACCGTCTGCCAATAATCAATCCGTTGTGATGCTTCCATTGTTTCAAAATCTTTTCGATCCGGTATTTTGCCAAACGGTAAAGATGCCACAAACTCCGCTGATGGCACCGCCATCAAAACTTTATTGTAGCTAGACTTGTGCGGTAATCGTTTTTTCAGCGATTTATCGAACCACCCAGGTATTGGTTTGGGGTAAAAATGTGGATAGAAAGTCAGCCCTTTGTGTGGGCCAAACGTAAGATCAAAATGATAATCAATGATCCCACCATCACGGTACATACCTTTGGGTGCGCCATTAATATTTGCCATTCCTTCAATGACAATAGGAATTGAGCCGGAAGCCATTAACGCTTGAGCAAGGTTGTTTTTAGCAAGCTTAACACTGTGAGTTGGCATGCCATTCGGATCGACGATTTGCAAATCGCTGGTAGGCGAAGTAAATACATAACGCTCATAAAAGCGTTGTAAAAAAGTACGCTTCACCGCATTGGCGCCTGCGCTGGCTAATAAACCAGTCATTTGTAATGGTTTGCTCTCAAATCGAGTTAGCCCTTTGCAACGGGCAACCACGAAATGCGCCTTAATAATAGGATTATTAATAATCTCGTAGATTCCTTTATCACCCAACACGTAATCTAAGAGATCCAAACCAGACAGCGTGATTTCTCTGGCTGTGGGCTTGTCAGAATATTCGGTACGAGAATAGCGATCTGCGAGGCGATTAATGGCTGCCAAGGGATCACTTTGTGCGAAACAGGCAAATCGAAAGGCACCTGCCGAGGAGCCAATGATATTCAGTGGTTTAGTTCGGTTTGCAAAAAATTGGCTAAATACGACACGATCTAGTCCAGCGAGCACAAACCACTTTGGTCCGCCAGATGCGCCTAACATGTAATCAAACATGTCTTGATTCAGTCCATGTTGCTGTATTTCGTTAAGCGCTGTTGGTCCAGCATAGAGATCCAAAACCTGCACAACCTTGACCTTCCTTTAAGTTAATTCGCCGCTAATGTACCAAGCAAGGGCGAAGATGCAAGTGCCCAATCACGCGTACCACGAACTTAAAAGCCTTTGGTTAAGCAAACTTATTGACTGTTATCCTCAAACAAAGCACAAACTGCCCCCGCAGGATCTTGAATAATAATATAGCGACTATCACCACCATAAGTCTTCATAGAGGACACTGTTTTGCCTCCCATTTTCTCAGTAGCGGCAATAGACGCATCTAAATCACCTACTTTAAAATACAGTAGCCATTGCGCAGGTAAATCGGCATTCCCTCCCCTTGCATGACAAATACCGACGGTATCGATGTTGTCTTCGGGGAGCTGCATTGCATAATCATCATAGTCCCCCATACTGACGGGCTTTGACTTCCACCCTATGACCTGCTGGTAAAAATCTTTAATCTGATCGGCATATTCGACGGTTAAATCACTCCACACCATTGAGCCTATTTGATTATTAGACATTTTTTCTCCTTATAAGCGCTTCAATTTTCGCCAAATATAACAACTGACGAAAATTGAAACAGCTCATTTTTATCATTATATTTCAAAGCGTTAAGGTACATATAAAGTTTACTCAACAAGGTTATCCACAGATTCAGTGGATAACCTTAGGAGTAACATTGAATGACGGTAAAGCTTGACTTACATCATAGCTACCGCAAAATAATAAGCCAGCAACTAAGGAAGTACTATGCCGAAACAGACGTTGGCCGCATTACCCGACAAATTTGTGATCCACAGCTTGCCCGTGAATGCTGAGATTCCCTCACAAGTTTTAAATGCTTCGTTATATTTTATTGGCAAAACTCATGAAGAACTTTCCATCGTGGTTCCACAAGCAATCCATGTTGACTCTGACGAGTCCGATACTGATTGGCGAGTGCTAGAAGTTCTCGGACCGCTGGAATTATCCATGGTTGGGATCATGGCACAAATAGGTAACGTGCTGGCGGCTGCTAAAGTCAGTATTTTCATTGTGTCGACCTTTGAAACTGATTTCTTTTTGGTTAAACAAAAAGATTTAGAGGTTGCAGCCAACGCACTTGAAAATGATGGGTATAAAGTTATCCTATAATGGCGCTTTTTTCCTGTTTACTGGACCCGAAAAAGCTACCCGCGCACAGAAAGCGGATAGATATTAGAAGTCCGGTAAGTGGCACTGCGGCCTGTTTAGATGAGTCAAGTGAAGCCGCTTTTCAGCAAAGGCTTCTGGGAGAAGGAGCTCTGATTTCGGTGTCTGGTTTTCATGTGATAGCGCCATTTGACTGCATCGTCGAAGCTCTACCAAGCACCGTCAGTAGGATAAGGATCAAAGATCGTCATGGGCTACGCATGCAAATTCAGTGTGGGGTGCAGTCTCAGACGCTTTACGGTGCTGGTTTTAAAGGCCATGTAAAAGTCGGACAAAAAGTCCTCGCAGGACAAGTTTTAATCGAGTTTGACCTACGTAAAATAAAGCATGCAATGGAAGACCCACGATTTACGGTGACCATTTTAAATAGTGATAAAACCAAAGGGATCTTGTTAGAGCCCAAAAAAGTGACCGCTAACGAAGACATACTTTTCAGTGTTTTTATCTAACCTGAACTCTGGATAACATGTGTCGAGTAATTAAATATTACTTAACTATTTTATTGTGTTAGTGAGGATAATTGCACAAGTAAGCATGGTAAATGACGTTTTTGGTTAATAATAGACTCTAAAAATCAGCTTAACGTTTTACCATCGCTCAATTAATAAAAAGAGTAACCACAAATGATAACGACCCTTTACGGTATCAAGAATTGCGACACCATCAAAAAAGCCAAAAAGTGGTTGGAAACCCACAGTATCGAATACCATTTTCATGATTATCGAGTTGACGGCCTTGACCCTCAGTGGCTAAAAACGACAGAAGCAAATTTAGGCTGGGACAAGCTGCTAAACCAAAGGGGCACGACCTTTAGACAACTTAGTGATGTGCAAAAGTCCGATCTCAACACCGAAAAAGCACTGGCTTTGATGCTAGAAGCGCCGGCCATGATCAAGCGTCCCGTTTTGATCCATGCAGACAACTACTACTTGGGCTTCAAACCTGACCAGTACCAACAAATATTTGCTAATTGATGAATACTAAAGACTTAACGGTTGCACTGATTAATCGCAAATCCGTGACGCCAGAAGATGCCGGTTGCCAACAGTTAATGGCTGACTTACTTGAACCTCATGGCTTTGACATTGAGTCGATGGTGTTTAACGACACCACCAACATGTGGGCCAGAAAAGGCAATCAATCTCCCCTATTCTGCTTTGCCGGCCACACCGATGTCGTACCATCTGGGCCTGAATCACATTGGCAAACGCCACCATTTGAAGCCACCGAAATAGACGGGTATTTGCATGGGCGCGGTGCTGCTGATATGAAAGGCAGTCTGGCGGCAATGCTAGTGGCCACCAAACGATTTGTGGCAAAGCACCCAGACCACCAAGGGAGCATTGCCTTTTTGATCACCAGTGATGAAGAAGGACCTTTTATCAATGGTACAACCAAAGTCATTGATACCTTAGAAGCGCGCAATGAGAAAATTGATTGGTGTCTTGTTGGTGAGCCGTCAAGTACCGAGCGCGTTGGTGATGTGGTCAAAAATGGTCGGCGCGGATCATTAACCGGTGATTTGATCGTAAAAGGTGTACAAGGTCACGTCGCCTATCCTCATTTAGCCAAAAACCCGGTCCACCTTGCGGCTCCTGCTTTGGCTGAACTTGCAACAACCCATTGGGATAATGGCAATGCGTCTTTTCCGCCCACCAGCTTCCAGATATCCAACATAAATGCCGGTACCGGCGCTGGCAATGTGATCCCGGGCGAATTGCATGTGTGTTTTAATTTTAGATTCTCAACACAAGTTACCGACAAGCAGCTTATCGAACGGGTTTATCAAATTTTCAATCGACATGGCTTAGACTTTGAGATCAAGTGGACCTTCAATGGTCAACCGTTTCTCACCGATTCAGGCAAACTGGTGGAGGCAACACAAGCAGCAATTCAGTCGGTAACAGGCACTGATACGCTTTTGTCCACCGCCGGTGGCACATCCGATGGACGCTTTATTGCTCCAACAGGAGCACAAGTAATAGAGTTGGGCCCTGTTAATGCAACCATTCATAAAGTAAATGAGCGAGTCAAGATTGAAGATCTCAATATCCTTACTGATATTTACTACGACATTTTATGTCGCCTATTACTTAAATAAGAGTTTGTGATGAAGTTTAGTGCGCAACAATGGATGGGAGTAAGTGATTCTCATATTGTAAAAATGCAACACAATCACGGATTGATCAGCAAAGTAAAAGACGCATTTGAAGCGATGCAAGCCGCTGCGGCGAAAGACGGAATTGACCTGCAATTAGTAAGCAGTTTTCGCAGCTTTGAACGTCAACTGGCGATTTGGCAAAGCAAGTGGTTGGGACAAAAACCGATCCTTGATATACATGGTCAAGCGCTGGATATTGATGAACTTGAAGATATACAGAAGATCCACGGCATTATGACTTGGTCCGCTTTACCAGGAGCGAGCCGTCATCATTGGGGCACTGATTTAGACGTTTATGATAAACAAAGAGTTGACTCTTGCGACACGCCCTTTGAGTTGGTAAGTCAAGAGTATGAACTTGGTGGTCCGTGCTATGATCTCAGCTGTTGGCTTGACGAACATGCTCAGCGCTTTGAGTTTTACCGTCCCTATCATCGATATAATGGCGGCGTCGCGCCAGAAGCATGGCATTTAAGTTACCGACCTATTGCCACCGACATTATTAAGCAACTTGATATTAATGCACTTAAAATGCAAATAGCCTCAATCGACATTGGCGGTAAAGCGATGATCCTGCAATACTTAGACTCTCTATTCGAGCGCTACACGTTAAATGGGTTGGAAAAATGAACACTTGGTTAGTGCTAGGTTTGCTATTAGCTTTGGGGATCATTGTGGGCAACATTATGCTGCTCAAATACAGTGCTAACATGAAATTCGGGAAATCCTCGACCAAAAAAGATGACGCTTTAAAGTCAGACTCACCTAAAACGGATCATGACAAACCATGATGAATCAGCGGGTGGGGTTTTAGATTGTTGTTTTAGAGGGCAGTTATGCGTATCACAGTGTTAGCTAATCGTGACTTAGCGAGTAACATCGCACTTAATCTACTATTCAAAAACGCCCCTCAGCACACCTACACCGTGCTGCTTTCAGAGTCTGTAGGACGCGGTGAGAATCGGCCTAAACCCTTACAAGCGCTTAAATTTTTTGAACAAACCTTAATGGATAACATTGTTTTCCCGTTAATGGACAATAATCCTCATCACGATTTCAAACTGCACAGTTTCGCTGGCTTCCAAAAACTCGGTATACGCACCAACAATATCAAAGATGTGAATAATCAATCGAGTTTGCAAACGCTGGCGGCTCATAAACCCCATTTGATTGTTTCTATCCGCTTTGGACAAATATTGCAGCAACCGGTGATTGATTTACCTGAATTTGGCGTGCTCAATCTGCACTCTGGAAAATTACCCGAATATCGAGGTGTGATGGCGACCTTCTGGGCTATGGCTGAAGGGCAGCAAAATATGGCAACCACCTTGCATCATATTGATTCAGCACAAATTGATGCCGGTCCCGTGTTATCTATTGCTGAACAACCCATAGACTATCAGCGCTCATATTTATCGAACGTCTTATCCCTGTATCCTGCCGGTGTGATGCAGCTAATAGATGCTATTGACTGCATTGACACAGGATCTGTACCTAAGACGCACAGCATCGATATTAATCAAGGCAAGTACTACCGCTTCCCCGATGAAGAAGCCTTGCACCAATTCCATCAAAACGGACTTTCATTAGTCGACTATGAAGAAGTTGTGCAAATATTCAAAGATTATCAATAGCGCTAGTGACAGTAATGTGGCTTTTAAAATCGTGCCACGTACATTTTGTCGGTTGCAAATCGCCCCTGTAAACCAGTTAAATACAGAGATTTAATCGCATCAACACCGCTCACTTCTTGTGTTGTTAACAAGGGCTCGATGTGGCTGGAAAACGCCTTCCATGCGTGCGCATACTTTTGCATAAAGGCAACGCCTCCCCATTCTTGTGTGCGCTTTTTCACTTGCGATGGCGCAAAGAAAAACTCGCCTTTTAAATCGCCTGAAAATGATTGAATCTGCGACTTAACATCGGTTACACCGATATAAATCATACTTTGCATTGCCGCAGCTAAATGCGCTTGTAGCGACAACAAAAGTGGCTTATTACCGGCAAAATCTAACACGAAACTACCGCCCTCATTATTGATTAGCCCGCTGTCTTCGTAGCTGAGCACGGTATCATAACATCCTGTTTGCTGGGTAAATTTAACATTTGCGGCCGATGTCAGCCCAACAACTCGGTAGTTTGCTGCCCTGTCTTGTTTGAACATCTTAAGTAAAAAAGCAGCTCCATATCCCGTTTTACTCGACGCGCTAGTGATGATCACCTGCTTGGTGGTTGGCGTTATCCGTTCACCGACATAGTCATCCAACACAAAAGACGTCATGAATAAAGGCTGAAAGTTCAGCTGCCAATCTTGTTTGTCAGCTTGGTAGCCCGGATCTGCAGCACATCGGACGTATTGGTCATACACACTGGAGATACTGTTACGCGCTTGATTTACATCATAAAAGCTTTGGGCTGTCACTTTGTCCGCAGTAACCACTAAATGTGACGCCATAGGCAAATAGCCAAATACTTTTTCGCCGACCTTGATCTCAGGGTGATTGGAATGGACCACCACGGCAAAGCCCCAGATAGGCACAATGCCAAAGCCTGACTGTGCTGGGAAAAAGCCCCAATAGCCCATTTTGTCGCCCATCAAAGCATAGGTAATATTGTTTGCTGAGAATCCAAAAGAATCAATTTTCAGTACAAGTTGATTGTCAGATAAATCTGCCGACACTATCGTTGTAACCTGCGTATTTAATTCGCTCAGGTTAGATTTATTTATCTGCACTTGGGTGTTAACAAAAGACGTCATGGATTTTTCCTTAATGTTGGCAAATAACCTTACCTTGACAGGCTGTAAGCATAGTGGTTAGCGCACCAAAGGAGTATCATGATTTTGAATGGCAAAAAATAATGGAAATGAATCAATGGACAATTTCGACATAATCTTATTCGGTGCGACAAGTTTTGTTGGGCAAATAATGACAAAGTATATGTTCGCGCAATTTCCTCTTGCCGAAGGTAGTCCACGCTGGGCAATCGCTGGCAGAAGCGAAGCAAAGCTGCTAGAGCTTAAAGCCTCGTTGGGCCCTGATGCCGGTGCACTTGTTACCTTGGTGGCGGACGCTCAAAACGAACAGGATCTGAGTCGATTATGTCAACAGACCAAAGTGATAGTGTCGACAGTGGGTCCCTATGCACTCTATGGCGAAGCGATGCTGAAAAGCTGCGTTTCCAGTGGCACTGACTATTGTGATCTCACCGGTGAACCGCAGTGGATAATAAAAATGCTTAAGCGTTATGAGAAAATTGCTCAAGCAACAGGCGCACGGATTGTCAATTGCTGCGGTTTTGACTCTATCCCCTCAGATTTAGGGGTGATGTTCACCCAACAACAAGCCAAATTGCGTTTTGAGCAATATTGCGAAGCGATCTACATGCGCGTCAAAGCAGCAAAAGGCTCAGCCAGTGGCGGCACAATCGCCAGCATGATGAATCTAGTGAAAGAAGCGACAACAGACAAACAATTGAGGCGACTGCTAGCGACCCCCTACGCACTGTGCCCTGCCAATCACGGGTTTACCCAACGGCAAGAAAATTTGAAATCAGCGAAATTCGATCCACCAAGTCAGACATGGATAGCGCCCTTTGTGATGGCAGCCATTAATACTCGCATCGTGCACCGCACTAATAGTTTGCTTGATAAGACATATGGCAAAAATTTTATCTACGATGAAGCCATGATGATGGGCAAAGGAACCAAAGGAAGTGTCTATGCAACCGGATTGTCTGTTGGATTAGGTGGATTCATGCTCGCTGCAGCATTACCTCCCACACGCTGGTTTATGGAAAAGGTAATTCTTCCAAAGCCCGGTGAAGGGCCTAGCCTAAAAGAACAACAACAAGGTTATTATGACTTACGTTTCTTTGGTGAAACCCTTGATGGCAGGAAAATCCAAACCAAGGTAACGGGTGATCAAGATCCGGGTTATGGCTCAACTGCAAAAATGTTGGCCCAAGCAGCAGCTTGCCTCGCCCAAGACATCAGTAAATCAGCTCTTGCTGGCGGCTTCTGGACTCCCGCCTCAGCGATGGGCGATAAACTGATCGACAGGTTACAAAAATACGCAGGATTGAGTTTTTCAGTCGTCAAAGAATGATCTAACTAAGGCGTTGTCTCGTTTCAACTATAAACCAATAGGAACTCACATGAAATTACACATTGAATCTATTGAGGGTGGAACGTACCTCGCGTCAACGGTAGAAGACAAATCTCAGCAACTTGTTCGCGACAATGGCAGTCAGCCTATTTCATTTCACTGCTTGAATGAAATTAAAACACACTTTAACCATATGTCCTTTGAAGAGGTATGGCTCAAACAAAGCACTCCCTATGAAGAAATGGTAGGGCTTGAGGTAACCAACGAAAAACTCGAAATACTCATTGATTGGCATTAGAGATATTTCCAACATTACGTTCTTTCGCCTGTTAGAACGTATTGTATCTAATGACTACGTTTTTTAAATATCAGAATAAGCCACCAGCAGTTTGCGTGTGCTAGTTGACAATGCATCCTTAAAAAAATCGCGTATCATTGTGCTTTATTCAGCTCTCAAGGTTGTACATGGTTCGCAAAGCTCACAAAAAACAAGAAGAGAAGATAATCAAGGCGCTGACCCGAGCCTGTGAAAAGGCCAAACTTCACGTTGAAGGTTTCATTTGGCTAACTCATCACATCAATCCTAGCTACGCTTCCGATAGTCTGGTAATCACCTGTGTTTTCGAGACTCGCGAGCATCAAACACAGGCTATTGAATCTGGGGATTTTGCCTACTTGCAAGAATTGATTGCGGCCCAATTGAAACGCATCAACATCACTTTATCCACTCCCGATAAGCATATATTCGCTGACAATGAGCAAGCATGCCATGAAGAGCACAATAGCGATTGGCAGCGCAGGCTCGCAGCACATTAAGTGGCATATTCTAAGGTTAAAAGTTGCAGCTTTACGCGTCTATTTAGGCATACAGTTGTTAGTTCGAAAGATTAGATAGTTAAATCTAAAACAAGTCAAACCCGCCTGAATTTTGCGGGCAAATGCACGGAAGAAAAAGGTTTAATTTAATCTTCTAACCATATGTATCCTTGCAGGGCCTTCTAGCACATAGACCAATGATGCCTAACAAGATTAGAGTGAAAGTAGCTGGTGAGCTTACTTGTGCTGGCAAATTTATTTCAGCCAGTGTTGTATGCCGTGTTCTTTGCGCCATTGTAATAGTTTCACCTGCCTGTAAAGTGATCCCAAGCACATAGGCCATTCGGCTTGTTCCAAAAGCATCACCATCGCTCGCACTAGCATAACCCGTCATGCTTAAGTGACCCGTATTGGCAACATTAATTTCTCGGTCAATCGACACCATTGACTCCGCACCATCACTATCTTCATTTAAAATAAAAGGTTCAATATCCGCAAATTGAATATCTAAACTATTAGAAGATTCAAAGAATAGATCTAGCAAAGCAAAACTTTCAGTAAAGGCATTTGCACCACTAGCAAGTGAAAATATGTTCATTTCAAAAATGCCTTGTAAAGCAAACGTAATAGCGTTTTGATCATTGTTAGTAAAACTGAAACGTCTTGTGCTATTTACAAAACTGCTTGCTAGGGTTTCATAAACTTCTGAGCTTAAAGAAGCAAGTGACGAAGCTTCGCTACTTTCCGCGTGCTCGGTAACATCACTCGATTGGCGAATCGTATACAAACTATGGTTGCTGCTTGTTACCGCACCTTCGACGCCTAGGTTTCTCGTTGCGCTGCTTGTTTGATAATAAATAGTGGGGTTGGCTTCGTTAAAACCGGCGATGGTTACCGCAGAGTCTTCAAAAGGTATAGCATCTGGCGCGTTTAATTCACTCTCTCCAAAATCGGAAAAAACCCCTGCTGTAAATCGTGAATCTAATTCAGGCGGTAATGGCACTCCGCCGGCCACAACAAAGTTATTACTTACGTCAACGCCACTAAAAGCACTAATAGGAAGTGCTATAACAAAATTACACCATGCAAAATTTAGGATGGTAGCGGTAAAAATTAAAATTTTCATGAAGTATCCTTTTCACTTAATCAGATTGAAATAAATATCAGTATAAGGAAAAAGCATAGCTTCCAATCGTTTAAAAAACAAACAACTCATATGGCGCAGATTCCTCTCCCTACGCTAAAGACTCCATCAGAATTAGGTAGCTTAATGAACCTCAGGGTTAGGAACTGCGAGGTCAGAAGCGAAGAAATATTTTGCTGATTTTGTTTCAACTGCTCTTATGTAATGGGCCTACCAAATAGGAAATTCTTCAACATCACTTTATCCACTCCCGATAAGCATATATTCGTTGATAATGAGCAAGCATGCCATGAAGAGCACAATAGTGATTGGCAGCGCAGGCTCGCAGCACATTAAGTGGCATCTCTTTTATCTCTGGGGCCAGCAGAATCGATGAATCAACCCATTGATATTAAAATATTTTTGCGGTCAAAATTGAAGCCCAATGGATGGTTAAACATTCCTAACATCTAGCGCATAAATGTAAACAATATTGAAATCGCAGAAACGTACTATCAAACAGGGTGATTATTCCTCTTGCAACGATAGACTTTTATCAATTTGCAGATTATTGGCTTCTATAAACGCATTTTTCAACAGTCCTAAAATTGCTTCTAAGGTCGATGTTTCAGTGTCGCCGATAGTCCCTGATAGTGGCAGCGTTGTAGCAATTAAGTCTTTTTTATCATTTTCGAATAGTTCACTAATTGCGGCAGTAATTCCCTCGAACAACAATGAAAATGGATTATCACCATCATTTACAACGTCTTCTTTCCATGAAAAAACGGTGACATCAAATATTCCAGCTTTCACGTAGCCATCAACTTTCCCCTCGTTCACGCGCATTTCCATGGAGCCATCAATTTGTCCCGCTTCGAGGTCAATGGGCGTGTAAAACTTAATAAGGGCATCTATGTGTTTAACCGCAAAACGCTCAACTGACATGTCAAAATCGAAGGTCGGCTTAAGGGCAAAAGGATCGACTGAACCTGATAGTTTCAAGGTGGCCTCGTCCATTAATTTTGCGTCAAAGTGGAAGGTCGCTAGTCTCGATGCTTGTTCCTGACTATTGGTAATATTTAACACAAAGCCATTCACATCACTTAATCGCGTTTCAGCATTGATCTCAGTATCTATATTTTTTAATCGAATCGATCCGTTTCTTAATTCAATCCTATCAATGGAAAAAGGGGCCAGCGAGTTACTCAGTGATATCCAAGTTTCTTCATCTTTAATTTCTTCATCTTCAATGTCTTGTTTCTCGGCTTTATCCAAAATATAAATTTTTGGCTCACTGAACATTAACTCACTAACAACTTTGCCTCTAAACAGCGCTGACCACAATACTGAAATGTCTAACCTATCGACCATCAATAGTGGTTCAGATTTGCCTTGCAGGCTTTCCTGATAAATTTTGATGCTTTCAATTTCGTACGCACCTCGGTACAAATGCAAGTCGATATCCCCGATGCTGCCACTTATCCCTTTAGTCTCATCTAGGGTTTTGTTCGCATATACTTCTAACGCATAGGGTGCTGCGATTCGAAAAATGAGGAGCACTGAGAAAACGCCTATTAGCGATAATACCCATGCTGATTTGTACCAAGCTTTTTGATGCGAACGGTTATCCACGCAATTTCTCCTGTTTTAGTGTTAAGCCCAATGCGTAACATTTACCCGCAAACCACCGAACAAAGGAATATTTTACCCAGTGGTAATACTAATCCAGTGTTCACATTGTTTGCTTTAGCCAACCTTTGTACACCACGCAAAATTCATTCCTGCTTGTCGTTGCAATGATCAACCAACCAGCGGGATCAGAGCCAATGAAATGTCTGCTTTAAGAGAATTGACATTTTTATAAACAACTTGCCTTAGATCCGCTTCGTAAAATCAGCTTCAGTTCAGATTATCAATGTGCAACGGTAGCAATTGACACAAAACCACCGTCGATAAAAGAAATCACATACCTTAATCTCCGCGATAACTGGCTATTTGAAATAGTGAACTTAAATTAAACGGGGAATTCGTTTGTGAGATCCCCACTAACAACATGTGGGGATGACGGAAGTAAATTTGAGGATGACGGAAGTAAATTTGAGGATGACGGAAGTAAATTTGAGGATGACGGAAGTAAATTTGAGGATGACGGAAGTAAATGTGGGGATGACCGAAGTAAATGTGGGGATGACGAAAGTAAACTTGAGGATGACCGAAGTAAATTTGGGGATGACGAGCGTAAATGTGGGGATGACGAAAGTAAACTTGGGGATGACCGAAGTAAATGTGGGGATGACGCGAGTAAATTTGAGTCTACGAAAGTATACCTGGAGGGTAACCAAGATAGATGCTGGAGATAACGCATTTCGATAACGAAGATGCTGAGGGGAAGCCTCGAGCCTGTAACTAATTTTGTGTAACTGCCTATCACAACATACTCTAGTAAGAGTTAAGGATAGGCAGATGCAAATGAACAAAAAAGAATTAGAAGCTTTCGCCAAGGAAGCGGCCAAAGGCATTAAA
>NZ_BAAAFD010000012.1:0-100275 GCF_039523355.1 Aliiglaciecola litoralis
CGGCGTGTCCAGGACAATCTACGTGTGCGTAGTGACGGTTAGGTGTGTCATATTCAACGTGAGACGTTGAAATTGTGATACCACGCTCACGCTCTTCTGGAGCGTTATCGATTTGGTCAAACGCTGACGCAGAACCACCGTAGGTTTTTGCAAGAACAGTGGTGATTGCCGCTGTTAGCGTTGTTTTACCGTGGTCAACGTGGCCGATTGTACCGACGTTGACGTGGGTTTTAGTACGTTCAAACTTTTCTTTTGCCATTTTTCTCGTTTCCTAATTTAAAAGTCCGACCCAATGAAAGACCGGACCGAACCTTCATTTAGATTAATTTCTAGACTCAACTATCGCTTGCGTCACATTACTGGGCGCTTCGGAATAGTTAAAGAATTCCATTGAATATGAAGCTCGCCCCTGCGTTGCACTGCGCAAAGCGGTAGCATAGCCAAACATTTCAGAAAGCGGAACCTTCGCACGTACAATTTTAATACCCGCGACTCCTTCTTCCATACCATCTATTACGCCGCGACGACGGTTGAGGTCGCCAACGACATCACCCATCCAATCTTCTGGAGTGGTGACTTCGACTTTCATAGTCGGTTCGAGCAGCACTGGATTAGCCATCTCAGCACCGTTTCTAAAGCCCATTGAACCGGCTATCTTAAACGCCATTTCAGAAGAGTCAACATCATGGTATGACCCATCAAACAAAGTGACTTTAACATCCAGTACTGGGTAGCCAGCTAACACACCATTTTGGGTCTGTTCCTGAATACCTTTATCTACCGCAGGAATGAATTCTTTGGGAACTGTGCCCCCAACGATCTCATTCACAAACTCGTAGCCAGCACCTTCTTCATTAGGCTCTATTCTCAACCAGACATGACCATATTGACCACGACCGCCTGACTGACGCACAAACTTGCCTTCCACTTCCACAGATTTACGAATGGTTTCGCGGTATGCAACTTGCGGTTTACCCACGTTACATTCCACTTTGAATTCGCGCTTCATACGTTCAACCAGAATATCTAAATGCAACTCGCCCATTCCTGAGATAATTGTCTGTCCAGATTCTTCATCGGTCTTGACGCGGAAAGACGGATCTTCAGCAGCCAGTTTACCTAATGCGATGGCCATCTTATCTTGGTCAGCTTTGGAACGAGGCTCAACCGCAATAGAGATAACCGGTTCCGGAAACTCCATACGTTCAAGCGTGATCACATGATTCGGATCACACAAAGTGTCACCGGTAGTGACATCTTTCATTCCAATCGCCGCCGCAATATCGCCAGCGCGCACTTCTTTTAACTCTTCGCGGTCTTTAGCGTGCATTTGCACGATCCGACCAAAGCGTTCTTTTTTACCTTTTACTGCGTTATACACAGCATCACCCGTATTGACGACACCGGAATAACAGCGGAAGAAAGTCAATGTACCAACGAAAGGGTCTGTCGCAATCTTAAATGCCAGTGCAGAGAACGGTTCGCTGTCATCAGCATGACGTTCCGCTTCACTTTCATTTTTATCGCTAAGTACACCTTTAATAGCAGGGACATCACAAGGCGCGGGCAGATAATCTATGACAGAGTCAAGAACCGCTTGCACACCTTTGTTTTTAAATGCTGAACCACAAGTTGCGATAACAATCTCATTGCTGAGTGTGCGCGTTCTTAGGCCTGATTTAATTTCTTCCTCGGAAAGTTCTTCACCTTCCAGATATTTGTTCATCAGCTCATCAGAGGCTTCCGCTGCCGCTTCTACCATCTCGTTGCGCAATTCAGTTGCACGGTCGAGAAGATCTGCGGGAACGTCTTCGTAGGTAAAGGTCATTCCTTGATCAGCATCATTCCAGTTAATGGCTTTCATTTTGATCAGATCAATGACACCTTCGAAGGTCTCTTCAGCACCAATGTTCAATTGAATAGGCACACAAGTGGCACCTAAACGATTGCGGATTTGATTGACTACACGGTCGAAGTCAGCTCCTGCGCGGTCCATTTTGTTGACAAATACCATGCGCGGAACACGGTACTTGTCAGCTTGACGCCACACAGTTTCAGATTGAGGTTCGACACCCGATGAGCCACAAAACACCACTACGGCACCGTCGAGTACGCGCAGAGAACGCTCTACTTCAATAGTGAAGTCAACGTGTCCAGGCGTATCGATAATGTTGATTCTGTGCTGCTCATGCTGTTGTTGCATGCCAGACCAGAAACACGTGGTTGCCGCGGAAGTGATTGTAATACCACGTTCCTGCTCTTGTTCCATCCAGTCCATGGTGGCAGCGCCATCATGGACTTCACCGATCTTGTGAGACAAGCCGGTATAGAATAAAACACGCTCAGTCGTGGTCGTTTTACCCGCATCAACGTGTGCAACGATTCCAATGTTACGATAGCGATCGATTGGATGCTTACGAGCCATCTGTCCCTCTCAAAGAAGCTTTGACTACCAGCGGTAGTGTGCGAATGCTTTGTTCGCTTCAGCCATACGGTGAACGTCTTCACGTTTCTTAACCGCAGAACCTCTGTTTTCAGATGCATCAAGCATCTCGGCAGCTAAACGTTGTGCCATTGATTTCTCACCACGCTTACGCGCAGCATCAACCATCCAACGCATACCTAGCGCATTACGACGAATAGGACGAACTTCTACAGGAACTTGGTATGTAGAACCACCAACACGACGAGATTTAACCTCGACTGTAGGGCGGATGTTGTCCAATGCTTCTTCGAACACATCTAAGTGAGCTTTGCCAGTTTTTTCAGCAACGATTTCTAACGCACCGTATACGATTTTTTCAGCAGTAGATTTTTTACCATCCAACATGACAACGTTCATGAATTTGGCAAGTAATTGTGATCCGAACTTAGGATCTGGTAGGATTTTACGTTGACCTACGACTCGTCTTCTTGGCATCTTATTTCTCCGTGGGATTCAGGAATAACCCAAAACTCTAAAATTATTTAGTTTGGCCTTACTAACGGAGAACCGTTAAGACTTAGGCCTTTTAGCGCCGTACTTAGAACGGGCTTGTCTACGGTCGCTAACGCCTGAGCAGTCCAATGTACCGCGAACAGTGTGATAACGAACACCTGGTAAATCTTTAACACGACCACCACGAATAAGAACAACACTGTGCTCTTGTAAGTTGTGACCTTCACCACCGATATATGAAGAAACTTCAAAACCGTTGGTTAAACGAACACGGCATACTTTACGTAATGCTGAGTTCGGCTTCTTTGGCGTGGTGGTATATACACGTGTACATACTCCACGTTTTTGTGGGCAAGCCTGTAAGGCAGCGACGTTGCTTTTTTCAACGGGCTTCTTACGAGGAGAGCGCACTAACTGGTTAACTGTTGCCATTAACTAGCTCCTGGTTAATAAAAAAACTACTGTTGCCCGATTATTCGGGCGCTGAAAGCGAAAAATCCGCGAGCCGAAACTGGTATTACCAAATTTCGGGTCGCGGAATTCTATAGATCAATTATCAAACTGTCAAGAAATGTCTTAGGCTGCCAAGTAACAGCCTAAGTGGGTATTTCTTGTTGTTGCTACTCGTCAGCGGCAGAACTATTACCGGCTTCAGCATTCAATGCTTCAGTCAGTGCAAGTTCAGCATCAGAAGCAGAAACTGACGTTTCTTCTACCAATGCAGCTGCTTGAGCTTGTTTCATTTTCGCTCGATTCTGGTGGTATGAGAAACCGGTACCAGCTGGGATCAAACGTCCCACGATAACGTTTTCTTTCAAGCCACGTAACTCATCTTCTTTACCTTGCACTGCTGCTTCGGTAAGTACGCGAGTGGTTTCTTGGAAAGACGCCGCCGAGATGAATGATTCAGTTGATAGCGATGCTTTGGTGATACCAAGTAATTGCGTTTCATACTGAGCAGGGATTTTGCCCTGTTTTTCTTTCTCACGGTTAGCAACTCTCACGTTTGCCACTTCAACTTGCTCACCTTCAAGGAACTGCGTATCACCTGGATGAGTAATCAAACACTTACGCAACATCTGGCGGATTACCACTTCGATGTGCTTATCGTTAATTTTAACCCCTTGTAGGCGATAAACTTCCTGTACTTCGTTAACAATGTAGTTTGCTACTGCACTGATACCACGAAGGCGCAAGATGTCATGTGGAGACTCTGGTCCATCAGCGATAACTTCGCCTTTTTCAACAGATTCACCTTCAAACACGTTAAGTTGACGCCACTTAGGAATCATCTCTTCGTAATGATCACCTTCTTTAGGAGTGATGATCAAACGCTTCTTACCTTTGGTTTCTTTACCGAAACCAATGGTTCCTGAAACTTCCGCTAAGATAGCTGGCTCTTTTGGCTTACGTGCTTCGAACAAGTCAGCAACACGCGGTAGACCACCGGTGATGTCACGAGTTTTCGAACTTTCTTGAGGTATACGTGCTAACACGTCACCTTCACGAGCCATTTTGCCATCGGCTGCTTCGATAGTGGTAAAGCTTGGCAGGCGAATTTCTTGCAAGCCCACTTCGTCACTTTCTAGAATTAACTTAGGCTCTTTAGCATTCGCTTTAGTTAAATCTTTAACAACGATACGGGTCAAGCCAGTTAATTCGTCTTGTTGCATTTCGGTGTTCGAATCATCTACGTCAGCAAAGCTGATTTTCGCAGCGCGCTCAGTGATAATTGGATGCGAATGCGGATCCCAGTTAGCCACAACATCGCCAGCTTTAATAGCGGCGTTGTTGTCAACTGTTAGGATGGCACCGTAAGGCACTTTATAACGCTCTTTCTCACGACCTTGATCATCGATGATGGTCAGTTCGGTTGAACGTGAAACGATAACGACTTTGTCGTCAGCGTTGCGTACATATTTAGCATTATGGAACTTCAATGTACCGTTGGTTTTCACCTGAACGCTGTTTTCAGCTGATGCTCTAGATGCCGCACCACCGATGTGGAAGGTACGCATGGTAAGCTGTGTACCTGGCTCACCAATTGATTGAGCAGCGATAACACCCACTGACTCACCGTAACCAACCATGTGGCCACGAGCAAGGTCACGACCATAACATCTTGCACAAACACCAAAGTCATTATCACAAGTGATAACAGAGCGAACCAGCATTTGATCAACAGAGTTGGCTTCCAACATGTCTACCAAAGCTTCATCTAGTAACGTATTACGCTCAACTAGAATTTCATCCGTACCTGGCTTAACCACGTCTTCTGCAACAACACGTCCAAGTACACGTTCACGCAACGGTTCAACAACATCGCCACCTTCGATTAGCGGTGTCATTTTCACCCCTTCGAATGTGCCGCAATCTTCGTTATTGATAACCAAATCTTGTGCTACGTCTACCAAACGACGAGTCAAGTAACCCGAGTTTGCTGTTTTAAGTGCGGTATCGGCCAAACCTTTACGCGCTCCGTGAGTTGAGATGAAGTACTGAAGTACGTTCAAACCTTCACGGAAGTTAGCGGTAATTGGTGTCTCGATGATTGAACCATCTGGTTTCGCCATCAGACCACGCATACCTGCTAGCTGACGGATCTGCGCGGCACTACCACGAGCTCCAGAGTCAGCCATCATGAACACTGAGTTGAATGAGTCTTGCTCTTCCATCTCACCGTCACGATTTAACACGCTTTCTTTAGATAAGTTAGTCATCATCGCTTTAGCAACGTCTTCGTTAGCACGTGACCAAATATCGATAACTTTGTTGTAACGCTCACCCGCAGTAACCAAACCTGATTGGAACTGTTCTTGAATTTCGAACACTTCTTCTTCAGCAGCTTCAATGATGTCTTTCTTCGCGTCTGGAATAACCATGTCGTCGATACCAACAGAGGCACCAGCGATCATCGCGTAATGGAAACCAGAATACATGATTTGGTCAGCAGCGATTACGGTGTCTTTCAAACCAAGCACACGGTAGCAAGTGTTAAGCAACTTCGAAATTTGCTTCTTACCCATAGGCTGGTTAATGATTTCGAAAGGCAATCCTTTAGGCAAAATAAGTGAGAAAATAGCGCGACCAACAGTGGTGTCGGTTAGAGTTACTTTTTCAGTTTTGTTGCCATCAGCGTCAACATCGTATTCAGTAATACGTACTTTCACGCGAGCATGAAGTTCTGCATTACCCGTACGGTAAGCTTTTTCCGCTTCGTTAGGGCTGGTAAATACCATACCTTCACCTAGACCATTTACACGATCACGGGTTAGGTAATAAAGACCCAATACAACGTCCTGTGAAGGAACAATGATAGGCTCACCGTTCGCAGGAGAAAGGATGTTGTTAGTTGACATCATCAAAGAGCGAGCTTCAAGCTGTGCTTCGATGGTCAATGGAACGTGAACCGCCATTTGGTCACCATCGAAGTCAGCGTTGTACGCCGCACAAACCAATGGGTGCAATTGAATCGCTTTACCTTCAATTAGGGTAGGTTCAAATGCTTGAATACCCAAACGGTGAAGTGTTGGTGCACGGTTTAGCAATACCGGATGTTCACGGATAACGTCGTCTAATACGTCCCATACTTCCGGAGCTTCACGCTCGACTAATTTTTTAGCGGCTTTGATGGTTGTTGCTAAGCCACGCGCTTCCAATTTTCCGTAGATAAACGGCTTGAAAAGCTCCAATGCCATCTTCTTAGGAAGACCACACTGGTGAAGGCGAAGTGTAGGACCAACGGTAATTACTGAACGGCCTGAATAATCAACACGCTTACCTAGCAAGTTCTGACGGAAACGACCTTGCTTACCTTTGATCATATCTGCCAAAGATTTAAGAGGACGCTTGTTAGAGCCTGTGATTGCGCGGCCACGACGACCGTTATCAAGCAAGGCATCTACCGCTTCTTGTAACATACGTTTTTCGTTGCGCACGATGATATCAGGTGCAGCAAGGTCAAGAAGACGCTTCAAACGGTTGTTACGGTTGATTACTCGACGATATAAATCGTTCAAATCAGAAGTAGCAAAACGACCGCCATCTAGTGGTACCAACGGACGTAAGTCAGGTGGCAATACTGGAAGTACAGTCATGATCATCCACTCTGGCTTGTTGCCAGATTGTTGGAATGATTCAAGCAACTTCAAACGCTTAGTGATCTTCTTACGCTTCGTTTCAGAGTTGATACTCGGTAACTCTTCACGCATAGCAGCAACATCTGCATCTACGTCAAGCACTTTAAGTAGTTCGAAAACGGCTTCAGCACCCATTTTCGCTTCAAACTCATCACCGTGCTCTTCTAGCGCATCTAGATATTCTTCTTCGCCTAATAGCTGCGAACGCTCTAATGTCGTCATACCAGGTTCGGTGACAACATAAGATTCGAAATACAGCACACGCTCGATATCACGCAAAGTCATGTCCAACATCAAACCGATACGAGACGGTAATGATTTTAGGAACCAGATATGTGCAACAGGGCTGGCTAATTCGATGTGACCCATGCGCTCACGACGCACTTTAGTTAGGGTCACTTCTACGCCACATTTTTCACAAATAACACCGCGGTGTTTTAGGCGTTTGTATTTACCACACAAGCATTCGTAGTCTTTTACTGGTCCGAAAATACGGGCACAGAAAAGGCCGTCGCGCTCAGGTTTGAACGTACGGTAGTTGATGGTTTCAGGCTTTTTAACCTCACCAAAAGACCACGATCGGACCATGTCCGGAGAAGCAAGACCAATTCGAATATTATCGAATTCTTCGGTTTTGTTCTGTTGCTTAAGAAACTTTAATAAGTCTTTCACTATTCTCTCCCAGCGGAGTGGTGTAACTCAAGCCTGACTGGTTTACACCAGACAGGCTCGCTTCGTATTTCTATAAGAGCAGACTAGTCGTTCTGCTCTTCCAGCTCGATGTTGATACCCAGTGAACGGATTTCTTTCAGCAATACGTTGAAAGATTCCGGCATACCAGGTTCCATGCGGTGGTCGCCGTCTACGATGTTCTTATACATCTTAGTACGACCATTCACATCATCGGATTTCACAGTTAGCATTTCTTGCAAGGTGTAAGCGGCACCGTAAGCTTCTAGTGCCCACACTTCCATCTCACCGAAACGCTGACCACCGAACTGAGCTTTACCGCCCAACGGTTGCTGTGTAACCAAGCTGTAAGAACCAGTTGAACGCGCATGCATTTTGTCATCAACCAAGTGGTTAAGTTTCAGCATGTACATGTAACCTACAGTTACAGGACGCTCAAAAGAACGGCCAGTTCGACCATCAAACAACGTGATTTGTCCGCTTTCTGGAATGTCCGCTAACTTCAGCAAGTCTTTGATTTCTGCTTCAGTTGCACCATCGAAAACAGGTGTAGCAATAGGAACACCTTTGCGTAAATTTTCAGCTAGACGTCTAATCTCGTCATCGCTGAAGCTGTCTAAATCAACTTCTTGATGCGATTTGCCTGAACCGTAAATCTCTTTCATGAAGCTGCGCAACTTGGCCAGTTCTTCTTGCTCTTTGATCATACGGTCAATCTTCACACCCAATCCGTGAGCAGCCATGCCCAAGTGAGTTTCAAGGATTTGTCCGATGTTCATACGCGAAGGTACACCTAGCGGGTTAAGTACGATATCTACCGGGTTACCGTTTTCATCGTATGGCATATCTTCCACTGGTTGGATAGTCGAGATAACACCTTTGTTACCGTGACGACCGGCCATTTTATCACCAGGCTGGATATGACGTTTAACCGCCAAGTAAACTTTAACAATTTTCAACACGCCCGGCGCCAGATCATCACCTTGGGTGATCTTGCGACGTTTGATTTCGAATTTATTGTCGAAGTCGAGTTTAGTCTCGCTGTACTGTTCTGCTGTTTGATCAAGCTCAGTCTGCGCATCATCGTCTTTCAACGTGATATCAAACCATTTTTCGCGTGGCATACTGTCAAGTTTAGCTTGATCAATACCGTTACGAACTAGCAAGTTCTGAGCACGAGCAAAGATACCGTCTGCCAAGATACCGAATTCATCACCCAAGTCTTTCTTAACTTGACGTAATTGCATGTCTTCGATTTCTAGCGCACGCTTGTCTTTCTCAACACCGTCACGAGTAAAGACTTGAACGTCAATTACTGTACCGTGAACAGAGTTTGGCACACGAAGTGACGTATCTTTAACGTCAGACGCTTTCTCACCAAAAATAGCTCTTAACAGTTTTTCTTCTGGCGTAAGCTGGGTTTCACCTTTAGGAGTAACTTTACCCACTAAGATGTCGCCACCTTTGACTTCAGCACCGATGTAAACAACACCAGACTCATCCAATTTGCCTAAAGCAGACTCACCCACATTTGGGATGTCGCCACTGATTTCTTCAGGACCTAATTTTGTATCACGAGCGATACAGCTTAGTTCTTGGATATGAATAGTGGTGAATCGGTCTTCTTCAGCAACACGCTCAGAAATAAGGATTGAATCCTCAAAGTTATAACCATTCCAAGGCATAAATGCGATACGCATGTTTTGCCCTAGCGCCAACTCACCTAAATCGGTAGAAGGACCATCAGCCAAAACGTCACCTGTTACTATGGGGTCACCCACACTACAAGTTGGTCTTTGGTTGATACAAGTGTTTTGGTTTGAACGGGTGTACTTGGTTAGGTTGTAGATATCAATCCCTGCTTCACCAGCAGTCATTTCATCTTCATTTACCTTGATTACGATGCGACTTGCGTCGACGTAATCAACCACACCACCACGCTTGGCAATAATGGTAACACCAGAGTCAACCGCAACGGTTTTTTCCATACCCGTTCCAACAAGCGGCTTATCAGCTCGAAGGGTCGGTACGGCTTGACGTTGCATGTTTGCACCCATCAATGCACGGTTAGCATCATCGTGTTCAAGGAACGGGATAATACTTGCCGCAACAGAAACGATTTGCTGTGGTGAAACATCCATGTACTTGATGTCTTCAATTTGCATCAAGGTGGTTTCACCACGGTAACGACATGGGATCAAATCGTCGGTTAACTTGCCGTTGTCATCTAGCGCGATGTTAGCCTGTGCAATAGCAAACTGGCCTTCTTCAATCGCTGATAAATAATCGATTTCATCAGTAACGACACCATCAATAATCTTACGATAAGGCGTTTCGAGGAAACCAAAGTCATTGGTACGAGCAAAACTCGACAATGAATTGATCAAACCGATGTTTGGACCTTCAGGCGTTTCGATTGGGCATACTCGACCGTAGTGAGTCGGGTGTACGTCACGTACTTCAAATCCTGCACGTTCACGAGTCAAACCACCTGGACCTAATGCAGAAATACGACGCTTGTGCGTGACTTCTGATAGCGGGTTGTTTTGATCCATAAACTGAGAAAGTTGGCTTGAACCAAAGAACTCTTTTACTGCAGCTGAAATAGGTTTAGCGTTGATCAAATCTTGCGGCATGATGGCATCAAGGTCGCCTAAACTTAGACGTTCTTTAACAGCACGTTCAACACGTACTAAACCAACACGGAATTGGTTTTCGGCCATTTCACCAACCGAACGAATTCGACGGTTACCCAAGTGGTCGATGTCATCAACTTCATCTTTACCATCACGAATGGTAATAAGCTGCTTCATAACAGCGATGATGTCTTCTTTAGAAAGCGTACCTTCGCCAGTCAATTCTTCACGACCTAGACGACGGTTGAACTTCATGCGACCAACAGCAGATAGATCATAACGATCTTCTGAGAAGAAAAGGTTACCGAATAAGGTTTCAGCAGCATCTTTAGTTGGTGGCTCACCAGGGCGCATCATACGGTAAATTTCAACTAGCGCTTCAAGGCGGTTAGTTGAACTATCTATACGTAAGGTATCTGATACGTAAGCACCGTGATCAAGTTCATTGATATACAAAGTGTCGAATGCTTCTGACTCAGAAGCTAATAGCGCTTCCAGTGTCTCAAGCGTCAACTCATCATTTGCATTGATGATCACTTCGCCGGTTTCTTCATTGACGTGCGTTTTGGCAACAACACGACCAACCAAGAATTCAGCCGGTACTTCAAGCTGTTTCACTTTGGCTTTTTCTAGGGCACGTGTATGGCGAGCAGAAATACGACGACCAGTTTCAACTAGTACGTTTCCTTCACCATCCAAAATGTCAAACTGGGCGGTTTCGCCACGCAGACGTTCTGGTACGATATCCATCATGAATTTATTGTCTACCGTGCGGATTTGATCTTTTTCAAAGAACGTTTCCAAAATTTCTTCGGTCGACATTTCTAATGCACGTAAGATGATAGTCGCAGGAAGTTTACGACGACGGTCTATACGTACATATAAATTATCTTTCGGGTCAAATTCAAAGTCTAACCAGGAACCACGGTAAGGGATAACGCGCGCGTTATACAATACTTTACCAGATGAGTGAGTTTTACCTTTATCATGATCAAAGAAAACACCCGGTGAACGGTGAAGTTGAGACACGATTACGCGCTCAGTTCCATTGATCACAAAAGTTCCGTTCTCTGTCATGAGTGGAATTTCACCCATGTAGACTTCTTGCTCTTTGATATCTTTCACAGTACCTGGAGCTGCTTCTTTATCAAACAATACAAGACGCAGTTTCACCCTAAGTGGCGCTGAAAAAGTGACACCACGGATTTGACATTCTTTAACGTCAAACACCGGCTCACCTAAACGGTAGCTCACATATTGTAATTCAGAGTTGCCTGAATAACTTTTGATGGGGAAAACTGATCGAAATGCAGCTTCGAGTCCATACTGACCATCAACATCGATATCGATAAACTTCTTAAAAGAATCGAGTTGGATTGAAAGAAGGTAAGGTATCTCTAATACCTGTGGGCGTTTGCCAAAATCCTTACGGATACGTTTCTTTTCGCTATTGGAGTAAACCATGGGTTCCTCAGCATTCTGATTTTTGACCCAACTTGCTTAGTAAAGCGCTTTTACCAAACAAACTTCAAGCACCCTTTGCGTGGCGCGATTTCCAAGCATACACCAATTTTTTTACAATGTATTACAATTTCTAATACATAACTCGTTGGTTTTATTTCACTTTTCATCGCACTTGCGCTTATAAAAGTAGGATAGTTTTAAAGGGTATAAATGCCCTATCCTACAGCGCAAAAAGGCTGGTGATTAAATAATCACCAGCCCAAGCCTTTTCAGGCAAGTATTTTGTCAGACGACAAATTACTTAAGTTCCACTTCTGCGCCAGCTGCTTCAAGTTCAGCTTTAAGTGCTTCAGCTTCGTCTTTAGAAACGCCTTCTTTGATAGCTTTAGGAGCTGATTCAACAACTTCTTTAGCTTCTTTAAGACCAAGACCAGTTGCGCCACGTACTGCTTTGATAACAGCAACTTTGTTAGCGCCAAATGAAGTCATTACAACGTCAAACTCAGTTTGCTCTGCTGCTGCTTCAGTTGCTGCTGCAGGACCTGCAACCGCTACTGCTGCTGCTGCAGATACGTTGAATTTTTCTTCAGCTGCTTCAATTAACTCTACCAATTCCATAACTGGCATTTCAGCAATCGCGTTTAAAATATCATCTTTAGTTAGAGCCATTTTCTCTAAACTCCTGGGGGTTAGTTGTTAAAAAATTTTTAATGCCAAACACGAAAATTATTTTTCGTCTTTGATCGCCGCCAATACACGCACAAACTTGCCTGGAACTTCGTTGATTGTACGAACGAATTTCTCGGCCGGTGCTTTGAAGGTAGCAAGCAATCTTGCTAGTGCTTCGTCGCGGGTTGGAAGTGAAGCTACTGCGTCCAATTTTTCAGGACCCAACAAACCACTACCAATAGAAAGCGCTGTTACTTTCAACTTGTCGTTTTGCTTTCCGAAATCTTTGAATAGACGTGCTGCACCGCCAGGTGCGTCTATTGAAAATCCGTAAATCAAAGGACCAGTTAAAGCTTCATCCAGATCTGCAAACTTGCTATCTGCTAAACCACGTTTCGCTAGAGTGTTACGTACTACTTTCAAGTACACACCTTGCTCACGAGCTTTAACACGCAGGTCTGTCAGTTCTGAAACTTCCATACCACGGTATTCAGCGACGGCAACGGATAAAGCGCGAGACGCAACTTCAGATACTTCTGCTACGATCTCTTTTTTTGCTGCTAAACCTAGTGCCACTGAGTTCACCTTATGTTAACTGGAAAGTCATTCTTACGAAGTCATTCCCAGAGTTCCAGATTGATAAGGTCTCTATCATCTTTCGATTCAAAGTGCCTTACCGCTCTACGGTGTTCGTTTTCCCAGAGAGTCTGAGTCGAAACCACCGTCTGCGCAGGCGTTTCACAGAAACGTAAAACATTAAGTAAAACGTTGAATGTAAATGCTCTCTTACTTCATTTACCGTTTCACACCTGCGGTCTTGGACGGGAGCTATTTAAATGACAATGCCATTAATAGCTCCAACCCATAACCTACAGAGAGATAGACTTTCGTCTATAAGTGTTGTGATTACCTAAGCAATCAGCAACAAATTTATTTTAAGCCAAGGCTTACTGGATCAAGAGCCACGCCAGCACCCATAGTAGTGCTTAAGCTGATTTTCTTGAAGTAAGTACCTTTAGCAGAAGAAGGCTTAGCTTTCTTCAAGGCGTCAAGCAACGCATCAAGGTTTTCTTGAATTTGGTTTGCTTCAAAAGCAATTTTACCAATGCTTGCGTGAATGATGCCGTTTTTGTCATTTCTATAACGAACCTGGCCAGCTTTTGCATTCTTAACTGCAGTAGCAACGTCCGGTGTAACCGTACCCGTTTTAGGGTTAGGCATAAGACCACGTGGACCTAGGATTTGACCTAATTGACCAACAACGCGCATTGCATCAGGAGAAGCAACAACTACGTCAAAGTTCATTTCGCCTTTCTTCACTAGATCAGCAAGGTCTTCCATACCAACGATGTCAGCACCAGCTTCTTTCGCTGCTTCAGCGTTTGCGCCTTGAGTAAATACCGCTACGCGAACGTCTTTACCAGTACCGTTTGGTAGTACAGTTGCACCACGAACGTTTTGGTCAGATTTACGTGCATCAATACCAAGGTTTACTGAAACGTCTACACTTTCAGCAAATTTAGCTGTGGCAAGTTCTTTCAACAAAGCAACCGCTTCATTGATTTCGTATTCTTTATTTGCGTCGACTTTCTCGCGAATAGCGCGCATTTTCTTAGATAATTTAGCCATGTCTTAGCCCTCTACTACCAAACCCATGCTGCGTGCAGAGCCAGCGATGGTGTTAACAGCAGCTTCAAGATCGGCTGCAGTCAGATCAGGTTCTTTAGTCTTTGCAATTTCTTCTAATTGCGCGCGCGTCACTTTACCCACTTTTTCAGTGTTAGGACGACCAGAACCACTCTTGATGCCTGCTGCTTTCTTCAACAAGTAAGATGCAGGTGGAGTTTTGGTTTCAAAGGTAAATGAACGGTCTTCATATACTGTGATAACAACAGGTACTGGAGCACCTTTATCAAGGCTGTCTGTAGCGGCGTTAAACGCTTTACAGAATTCCATGATGTTAACACCTTTTTGACCTAGTGCAGGACCAACTGGTGGACTTGGGTTAGCAGAACCAGCTGCAACCTGTAGCTTAATAAAGCCAGTGATTTTCTTAGCCATTTTCTTCTCTCAAATTTGGGTCAAGCGCCTCGCAAAACACTGAGATTGTTTGCTCGATCGGCTTCCCATATAAATAAAGGGTCGCGAATTATAGATTAGCTCTTAGATATACGCAACCTAAATATTGAAAAGATCCAGTATTATTATCGTCATCACTTCAACTATCCCGCACAACGCAAGACAGAAAAGTTTACTTCTGCACAAAATATCAGATGAATAAAGAGTGAAAGAATTTCAAAAATCGTAAATTTTAGTTCCAATCATAAAATCCATATTGAGATTATTCTATAAAAATCAATTAAATAGGATTTGGCACGAGTATTTCATGGTATCAAACTCGCAATACTTATTTAATTATGAAGGAGAAACTATGTATCAGGTAACTCTACCCAGCCCTGGATTTGGTACTTTTCGATTAGAAGGCGAATCTCTAAAGCAAGCGATTACAGATGCCCTAGAAATTGGCTTTCGCCACATAGACACGGCGCAAATATACGGCAATGAAGAGACTGTTGGCGAAGCGATAGCCAACTCTTCAGTCAAACGTGACGACATTTTCCTTACTACAAAGGTGTGGTTCGATAACTTTAATGCTGAAAAGTTTGTCAGTAGTGTTGAGGAGAGTCTCGATAAATTACAAACCGACTATGTTGACTTACTATTAATTCACTGGCCTTCTCCAGATCGTAAGGTGCCAATAGAAAGCTATCTAAAATCACTGGTCGATTGCATGCATAAGGGCTATACCCGAGCGATCGGGTTGTCTAATTTCACCGCGCCACTGCTAGAAGAAGCCTTCTCAGTTATAGGTAAAGAAAATATTGCCTGTAATCAAGTAGAAGTGCATCCTTACTTCCAAAATACAGACTTAGTAAAATTTTGTCAGCGTCACGACATCACGGTTGTAGGTTACATGCCGCTGGGTAATGGTAAGATTATGGAAGACAAAGTGCTAAATGATATCGCCGATGAACACGGTGTCTCAGTTGCATCGGTTGCCCTTGCTTGGCAATTACAACAAGGGTTAGTGCCCATCCCAGCATCGACAAACAAAGCACATATCGAATCAAACTTTGCGGCAAAAGAGCTTCGGCTAACGCCAGATGAAATGGATCGCATTGCTAAGTTGGATACAGGTAAGCGGTTTATTGACCCAGATTTTTCGCCTGACTGGTAGTCTCGTGCTGCTTTAATAGTCATGCCAACAGATCCTCGACCAAGAGCACTTCGAGGATGACGGTTGAGGTGATTAATTAGTGACTGTTCTTTAGGATGACTAAACGCAAAAAGACGACCTAGTGTCGTCTCTTCGTGCACAAACAGTTGTCATTCGCAGCATACCATTGACAAATGCCACCCTGAGGCCACTTCGAAGTGTCATCCCCGCGACGCTCACCTACTTGTCATCCCCGCGACGCTCTTGGGCGGGGACCTTTTCAACACCGCACAGACGTATTGCTTAAATAGTAATGCCAACAGTTCCTCGACCAAGAGCACTTCGAAGATGACGGTTGAGGTGAGAATTAGTGACTGCTCTTTAGGATCTCCAAAAACAAAAAAGAGGTCTTAATTGACCTCTTTTTTTAATTTCTTCGACGCTAAAAACTACTAACTTTAGCCTTTCTCTACTTGTCCGAATTCTAGTTCTACCGGAGTAGAACGGCCGAAGATAAGTACAGATACTTTCAAGCGGCTCTTTTCGTAATCCACTTCTTCGACAACACCGTTGAAGTCGGCAAATGGACCATCGGTAACGCGTACCACTTCGCCTGGTTCGAACAAGGTTTTTGGTTTTGGCTTGTCCACACCTTCTTCAAGACGATTCAGAATATGGTCAGCTTCTTTTTTGCTGATAGGCATCGGGCGATCTGATGTACCACCAATAAAGCCCAATACTCTAGGTACACTTTTCACCAAGTGCCAAGAGTCTTCGTTCATTTCCATTTCTACCAGAACATAACCTGGGAAAAATTTACGCTCGCTTTTACGCTTCTGACCGGCGCGCATTTCAACAACTTCTTCAGTTGGTACCAAGATCTCACCGAAATAATCTTCCATCTCGTGCATCTTGATATGCTCTAGCAGGGTCTTTTGGACACGACCTTCGTAGCCTGAGAATGCTTGTACTACGTACCATTTTTTATCAGACATACTTTACGCTCCTATTCCGGTAACAAGGGAAACAAACCAAACTATTACGCCGTCAAGGCCCCACAACATAAGTGAAACAAATGCAGTTGCTGCAAGCACTATCATCGTTGTCTGAGTTGCTTCTTGGCGTGTTGGCCAAACAACTTTGCGTACTTCCGTGCGTGATTCTTTAGCGAAGTTAATGAAGGTGCTGCCTTTTACTGTGCTGCTAGCGATAAATCCAGCAATCACCACTAAGGCAACAGCTGCAAGTGCGCGATATAACACGGAAACTTCTTGATAATACGTATTGGCGGCAATTAATCCACCAAGCAACACAACTACAATCAACCATTTGAGCATATCCAATGAATTGGATGGGTTTTCTGTCTTTTCGCTCATATTCTTACTTCCGTTATGTATGTCGGGTTACTGAAAAACCGCCATAATTAAATTCAAATTAACCGCATTAGCGAGTTTGGCAGGGGTGGAGGGATTCGAACCCCCAACCATCGGTTTTGGAGACCGCTGTTCTACCAATTGGAACTACACCCCTAACAAATTTTAGTTACACCAGCCTTGTGAATTCGTGAAGTTCTGTTTGGAGAAGCAATAGTCACACAAGGAGGGACGCGTATTATACTCATAGATGATTACGATTCAAGGAAAAAACCATGGCAATCGAGATTATTTATTTGTGGCAAGCGAACAAAGGAATTACGACCTTTTCAAGCACCAATTAGAATCCAATCACATCTCGACGAATTATTATCAATTCGTGTTGAGATGTGATCCCATTGTTGCGGTGTGGTTTTGGCAAGCTAATCCACGCCAATAAAACCACCGGTTTGGTGTGCCCAAAGCTTGGCATAAATGCCGTTCAAGGATAACAGTTCACTGTGGCTGCCTGACTCAACGATTTGGCCATTTTCAAGCACTAACAAGCGGTCCATTTGCGCGATCGTTGATAATCGATGCGCGATTGCCAACACCGTTTTATTTGCCATCACCTTGTTAAGACACTGCTGAATTGCAGCTTCTACCTCTGAATCTAAGGCGGATGTCGCCTCATCGAGAATTAAAATAGGGGCATCTTTTAACATCACTCTTGCAATCGCTATGCGCTGCCGTTGCCCTCCTGAGAGTTTTACACCGCGCTCGCCTACTTGAGCTTGATATCCAACATTGCCATTTAAATCAGAAAGATTTTGGATAAAATCATGGGCTTCAGCTTGCTTCGCCGCCTCCGTCATCTGCTCGTCAGTCGCGTTTGATTTACCATAGACAATATTCTCGCGCACCGAGCGGTGTAACAGGGATGTGTCTTGGGTGACCATGCTAATATGTTCACGCAGGCTTTCCTGCTTAACCGCTTTGATGTCTTGGCCATCAATAATTATTTGGCCACTTTGCACATCGTAAAAACGCAATAGCAAGTTGACCAAGGTTGATTTACCAGCACCAGATCGTCCTACCAAACCCACCTTTTCACCCGGTTTGATGGTGAGGTTGAGTTGATTAAATACTTCAATCGGGCGCCCTTCTGGCCCAGCGTATCCAAAGTCAACATTACGAAATTGAATACCACCGCCTTTTACTTCAAGGTTTTTAGCATCAACCTTGTCTTTAACTGCCACTTCATTGGCCAGTGTATTGATACCATCTTGCACTGTACCAATATTTTCAAACAACGACGATACCTCCCACATTATCCATTGAGCCATACCGTTTAATCGTAAGCACAAACTGATTGCCACTGCCAGATCGCCAGGGCTTACCAACTGCTCAACCCACAGGTGAATAGACAGAGCGCTGATAGAAAAAACCAGCAGCGCATTGGAAAACCAAACACAGCCATATAGCAAGGTTACTAGACGCATTTGCGGGTGAACGGTGTCAAGAAATCCTTGCATGGCTTCTTTGGCATAAGAGGACTCTCGGCTGCTATGTGAAAACAACTTGACCGTCATTATGTTGGTGTAACTGTCAACTATCCTCCCGGTCATTAACGAGCGCGCATCGGCTTGTTTTTGCGATACTTTTTTTAACCGCGGTACAAAGGTACGAAGAATAACGACATACACTATAAGCCACACAAATAATGGCAGACTAAGTCGCCAATCTATGGCAAACATTAACGCCACAATACTTATAAAATAGACGCTCACATAGACCAAGATATCGAGCAGTTTCATTACTGCTTCTCGCACGGATAGAGCGGTTTGCATTACTTTGGTGGCAACCCGCCCGGCAAATTCGTCTTGGAAAAATCCGATAGACTGACCGATTAAATATCGATGTGCTTGCCAGCGAATCTTCATCGGATAGTTACCCAGCAGCGTTTGGTGAGTTAATAATGATTGTAAGATCACCAGCATGGGTAGGATTACTAAAATCACCGCCCCCATCATCAATAAGCTGCTGCTTTCTTGTTGAATAAAGGTTGCGCGGTCTCGTTCAGTTAGCCAGTCTACCAGTTGGCCTATATAGCCGAATAACGATACTTCCAATGCTGCGACAGACGCAGCCAATATTGAAACGGTTAAAATGGCTGGCCACATCCCCTTGGTATAATGACGACAAAATGCAATCAGCGTTGCCGGTGGCTGCGTTGGATGTTCTGCTGGAAAGGGGTTAGTTAGCCCTTCGAAAAATGAAAACATGATGATCCCGCTGGATTAAATAACCGTTGGCCCCTGAGACACGCACAGGGTTTCAACGACAAAAGAGTTTATTTGAACTTGGTTAGCAATTGGTCAATATTGGCTTTATGTGCATCTTGCCATTGTTGCAGCGAGGTCTGATTATCTTTGTCTGTGCGTGCTTTTGCAACCAGATAAACCGCCTCAATCTGTTGCTGAGGAATAATTGCGATACCTTCTTCGTCAGCAACAACAATATCCCCTGAATGCACTTGAACACCGCCACAGATAATGGGCTGATTCAACGGTGAATAACACTTTTTTGCCCCCGGCTTAGGTATCACACCACGGGCAAACACTGGGAACTGCAACTCCCTGACTTCGGCCAGATCGCGGATCACTCCATCGATTACGAAACCCAATATCCCACGACTTTTAGCAATTGCACAGACATTCCCGCCCGCTAATGCATAGTTGGAATCACCCTGCACGACAATGACATCACCTGGATTAGCCTGATAAATTGCAGCATGCAACATAAGGTGATCGCCAGGTTCGCACTTAACCGTAAAAGCGGGTCCAGAAATGCGCGGTGGCTGAGGCCACAAACAACCAATTTGATGATCTACAAATTGTTCTCTTGGTAAAGCATCCGCATATTCACAAGGCGATATTTGGTTGATTTCTTGGATGCTTGGCATGCCGTAACTCCTGAGTAAATAAAATAGTCGCTACAGCTTTAAGCAACAAACTTGGACCCTAAGTTGAATAGCCAATAAGCGCTGATCACCACTTGCACGACAAACAAAGCAAAACGAATTTGCACCGCCAGCACCGAGGTTGACAGCAAATGCATTATGGATTGACCTATGCGCGCACCAAGAAGCCACAGTGCCAACGGATCGGTTATTACCGAAGAATTGGTCGCCAATGCCAACAACATAACCCCACCAGTAAAGACAAAGCTCTCAGCACAGTTTAATTGAGCACGCGTTAAACGTTGTCCAAAGGCTGGGGAGTCTGATCCGTCCGCTTTAAATCCATTGGGCAAGCGTTCTTTTGTCAAGACTAACCTAGTACGATAAACCGCAATCACTACCAATAAAAAGACGGTCCAGCTAATATATCCTATAAGCGCAAGAATGGTGGCATTCATACTAAATCCTCAAGGTGGTTAACTACACTTTACGTTACGCAATGCCAGTCAAAATGAAAAGCTGAATTTTTCTGTTACAGTTTTTAATTCAATTTCTTGGCCTACCCTATTATCCTTTTCTATTAATCAACCTGAATTCGGGATAAGAAGTCTCGAGTAAGTAAAAACGAAACTTATTATCCCGAATTCAGGTTAGTTAGTCTTTGTTTGATAAAGACATAATTGTATTACGAATATAATAATGGCGGTTTAGGCACCGTGTTTTATAAGTAGTAGACAAACAACGTTTCGGGACGATACCTATTGACACAAGATTGCTACATAAATCAGTTAATTTCTAACTCCCGAAGCGAGTTTTTCGTTATTAAAACAGGCATACTAGGTTAGCAGCTAAAGCAGCTCCCTAGGTTAGCTTGCCTTTGCTTTAAGCCGCAAAGGCATATTCATGAATGAATTATTTGGTATTTGTTTTATCACAACATTGTGTTGCATTTACCAGTCAAAGTAACAAGCATGACAATCAAACCATGCTACAAATAGGTGTGTTAATGAAACGATATTTACTCCCCATCGCTGTCGCCGTCACTATGGCAGGCTGCTCGGAGCCTCAGCAAACAAGTGAAAAGCCAGCAGCAAAGGCGCAAACCCAACAGCTAGGCTCTGGGATCTCCTTGGATCATATTGACGAGTCGGTTAAACCCGGCGATGACTTTTTTCATTATGCGAATGGTAAGTGGTTAGATACAGTAAAAATACCAGACGATAAAGCCAGTTACGGTTCTTTTCAAATCCTGCGTGATGAAGCTCAAAAAGACGTCATGGACATTATTCGTAACTCTGCCGAAGGCGATTTTGCAGCAGGCAGTGACGAGCAAAAAGTCGGCGGGCTTTACAACGCCTATCTTAACATGGAACAACGTGACGAAATTGGTATTGCTCCTTTGCAGCCTGAGTTCGAAAAGATCGACAGCATCACCGACTATTCGCAATTGGCCAAACATTTCGCTTACGCTAACAAACACAGCTTTGGTGCACCGTTTGAAGTGGGTCAATATGTAGATTTTAAAGATCCTAATGCATATATGATTTTGACTTGGCAAGGCGGGATTGGCCTACCGGAGCGTGAATACTATTTCAAACAAGACGACACTTCTGTCGATATTCGTAAAAAATACGAAGCTCATATTGCCCGCATGTTTTCACTCGCAGGCTTGGAAAATGGCGAAAAGCACGCGAAAACTATCATGGATTTGGAAACTCAAATCGCGCAGCATCACATGAAGAAAGAGCAAACTCGTGACATGGTCGCGCTTTATAATAGCATTCCTGTATCTGAGCTTAGCGAGTTGATGCCTAACTTTGATTGGCCAACGATGCTTAAAGAAGCGCAGTTAGACGAAGTAGAAAATTTGGTTGTCACTCAACTGGACTTCATGAAAAACGTTGATCAGATCATTGCCAACACCGATCTTGAAACATGGAAAGTATATTTGAAATGGGGCCTGATCAACCGCGCATCGACCTTACTGACCAGTGAACTTGATCAAGCGAACTTCGATTTTTATAGCAAAGTCATTTATGGCGTAGAAGAGCAACGTCCGATGTGGCGCCGTGGGGTTAATCTGGTCAATCAACATTTAGGCGAAGTCATTGCAAAGGTGTATGTCAAAGAGCACTTTTCTCCTCAAGCTAAGGAACGCATGTTGGCGTTGGTGAATAATCTACTCAAAGCATACGAGATGAGTATTAAAGATTTAGATTGGATGTCTGAGGATACTAAAAAAGAAGCCTTGGATAAGCTCTCTAAATTCACGCCCAAAATTGGATATCCCGACCAATGGAAAGATTATTCTGGCTTAACCATTGTGGAAAACGACTTATTTGGCAACGTAAAGCGCTCTAATGAGTTGCAATATCAACAGATGCTAGATAAGCAGAAAGGTCCAGTACAAAAACACGAATGGGCGATGACGCCGCAAACGGTGAATGCATACTACAACCCTCCGATGAATGAGATTGTATTCCCAGCGGCAATATTACAACCGCCATTTTTCAACATGGACGCTGAAGACGCCGTAAATTATGGTGGTATTGGTGCTGTTATTGGTCACGAAATTGGACATGGTTTTGATGACGCAGGCAGTACCTTTGACGGTGACGGAGTTCTGCGTAATTGGTGGACTGACAAAGATAAAGCTGAGTTTACTAATCGAACCAAGCAACTGATCAGCCAGTATGACCAATTTGAAGCCCTAGAAGGCGTAAATGTGAATGGCGAATTCACCTTGGGTGAGAACATTGGTGATCTGGGCGGTATCAGTATTGCCCTGAAAGCCTATGAGCTGTCGCTAGAAGGCAAAGAATCACCTGTGTTAGATGGATTTACCGGTACTCAACGCGTATTCCTTGGCTTTGGCCAAGTATGGGCGAACAAATATCGCGAAGAAACGCTACGCAACCTGATTGATACAAATCCACACTCGCCGAGTCAATTCAGAGCGAATGGTTCGGTTAGAAATGTCCCAGAGTTTTATGAAGCATTCGATGTGAAAGAAACCGATGCCTTGTATTTGCCGCCGCAAGAGCGGGTAAAAATCTGGTAATTGTTTTAGTGATCAAAAAAGAGCGCTTAAGCGCTCTTTTTTTTGCTTTTAAAAACGCCGCTAAAACAGCTTTGTAATCATCTAAGGTAATCTACGAGCTCTAAATTTGCGCCCTTTCATCTTGCCCTCATTAAACTGCTTGAGACTGCGTTTAACGCTACGCAGCTTAACTGCCACATAACTATGGGTCGCGGTAACATTTATTTTGCCAATGTCTTCTGCGGGTACGTCAGCGTCTTTGGTTAGCGCGCCTAAGATGTCACCAGGTCGCAGTTTGGCTTTTTTGCCGCCATCGATGCAAATGGTTTGCACCGTAGGCTGAACAATGCGGTTAGCGTGAAAGCGCACCGACTGGATCCCTTTCCATTCAATTTTGCTTTGCTGGTAATCTTCAATCGCGTTAGCGCGAGCCATTTCATTAGGGGCACACAAGGTTAAAGCCAGACCTTCTGCATCAGCTCGACCGGTACGCCCAATACGATGAATATGTACTTCAGGGTCAGGCGTGATCTGGTAATTGATCACAGCGCCGATTTCTTTTACATCTAACCCACGGGAAGCGACATCGGTGGCGATCAATACTGAAATGCTTTTGTTGGCGAAAAGCACCAACACCTGATTACGGTCCCGCTGTTCCAAGTCGCCATGCAACGCAGACACTGAAAAACCCATTTCGGTCAAATCTTCCAACAATTCCTGACATGCAACTTTGGTATTGCAAAAAACGATTGCTGAATCGGGTTGATATTCGGTTAACAACGCCGCCGTTGCTTTACTGCGATGGGCTTCTTCTACTTCAAAAAACAGCTGCTTTATCTTAGTGGTATTGTGCGTGGCTTCAACGCTGACTTCGATAGGATTACGCTGCACTTTCAAGCTGACTTGCTTTATCTGATCAGGGTAAGTCGCCGAAAACAACAAAGTTTGTCGGTCGCTAGGAGAAGCTTTTATCACCGCCTCCATTTCATCTTCAAAACCCATATCTAACATGCGATCGGCTTCATCCAAGACGAGGGTGTTTACTTCGCGTAAGTTAAGTCGGCGCTTAAACAAATGATCCATAATTCGACCCGGCGTACCAACGATGATATGAGCACCATGGGATAAAGAACCAATTTGTGGCCCCATTGGTGTGCCGCCGCAAAGCGTCAACACTTTCATGTTATCAATCATCCGACCAACCCGACGAATTTCTTCGGCAACCTGTTCTGCCAGCTCACGAGTTGGGCACATTACCAATGCTTGGATACGAAAGCGATCGACGTCCAAGCGGTTGAGTAACCCCAATGCAAAGGCCACTGTTTTTCCGCTGCCGGTTTTTGCTTTTGCGAGGACGTCTTTACCCGCCAGAATTTTGGGTAAACTCTGCTCTTGGATTTCAGTCATGGATTCGAATCCCAGCGTTTCCAAGTTTTTTATCAGTTCAGGTTTTAACTGGAGTTCCGAAAATTGGCTCAATAGTTGTTCTCACTTATCAAAGTTTATATTGTTTATTTGGCGCTATTACAGCGAGCCGCCGCGGTCTTTTTGAATGCATTCATCTAAAGTATCCAATAACCCCTGACGCGCTTTTAATTTTGTCTGGCGGTGAGCCGTCATATTAAGTGATGACATGGCTTTGGCCACTTTATGCACGGTTTTTTCAAATTTCTTCGGTTTAACCACCAAATCTAAAAAGCCTGCATCAAGTGCATATTTCGGACTGAATATTTCTGCATTGATCACTGAGCGATTAAAGTACACAGATTGCAAGCGGCCTCTGGCCAATTCAATGCCGGCATTATGCATCGTCATACCTATTGCAACTTCGTTTAGTCCGATTTTAAATTCGCCTTTCAAGCCAATACGATAGTCCACGCTGAGCAGTAAAAAAGCGCCTTTAGCAACAGCGTGACCAGTACAAGCTGCGATAACAGGCGTTGGAAATGACAATAAACGTCGTGAAAGGGTTGAGCCTTTCTCCACAAGCTCCATTGCCGATTCCATACTGTTTTTCATTATTGACAAGTCATAGCCAGCGGAAAAAATCCCTTCTTTACCAGCCAACACGACGACTTTTTTATCTTCTTCAGCTTTATCTAAACACAAATTAAGTTGGTCAATCACCTCATGCGAAATGGCATTCGCTTTGCCATTGTCGATAGCGATAACGGCGTAAGCCTCTTTTGCTCGGTAAGAAACAAGTTTAGTCATTGTAGGTTCCAATTATTGTTGCCATAAGTTCATCACTCCATTGTCCATATGCATGGCAATGGGTTGTGATTGATAGATGTCTAGCCATTTCGCAACTGTGTCATTAAATTGCGACGACTGTTTAAATTCCTCAGCTGCCTTAGTCAAGGTGTCCACTAAAACCGGGTTAGATTCCACCTTTGACATAGTTAGGTAACTGACTATTTTTCGGTACATAAACACGCGTTTCAATGCGTTGCAATCTTTGCCAAGGGTTGTGCAAAAATAGCTCATACCTGGGTCAGAAAAAAATATCGCCGCACTTTTACCACTGGTGACACTTTCAATCGCTTGGCTCCAAGTCGCAAATGCGTGGATTGCAGGATACTTTGCTTGTATTAAAATTTTATGACGTGCGTCATTTTCTAACACTGCGATGCTAGGTAAAGCGGATAGTTGACTCAAGCCAGAGAATTGGTCTTTTTCACCAATAGCTGAAAACACTGAGTAAACGTTCGCCGTTAATGGCGTGATCCAGTGGTATCTGTCTTCTCGTTCAGGTGTGCGAGCCAACGCGAATGCCAAAACATTGGATTTGCTTCGCGCCTCTAATTCTACCCTCTGCCAAGGTGCCGCTAAAATACGCTGATTGATACCAGCAACATGCGTTATACCGTAAATCACATCTATCAGATAACCGTCCATCTGCCGTTTATCATTGACCATCACAAAAGGCGGTTCTGGATTCGTTAAAATCCAAAAATCTTCAGCGTCTTGGGCATGTGTATATGTGCTAACTGTTACCAGGTAAAGCCAAACAGCGGCGCGAAACAGTAGACTACTTTTTAACATAATGCGCTCTAACGTTTAGTGATGCATTTGCGCCATCATAGCTGTTTTGGCGAGTGAGCAACATAGTTAACCACACCATCGATACTGAAAAGACATGAACACAGTCTAGAATAGTGTCGATAAAGATCAATAAAGCCATTGTTAACCCTCGACCAGGCCGATTAAAAAGCTCAAGCGGACCAACTCGAAGATAGAGTAGCTTAGCTGCAGACATTTTAGTCTGCAATTTTCCAATGCACGGCTTGACCGGCATAAAAAGGAACAATAGGTTTGCCATTGGATAACTGAATAGATTCAGGCACTGTCCATGTCTGCTTTACAAGCGTGACTTGGGTATTATTGCGTGGCAGACCATAAAAATCCGCACCATGGAAACTAGCAAAGCCTTCTAATTTGTCCAAGGCGCCAAGCTCCTCGAACACGTGAGTATAGAGTTCAAGTGCACTCCAAGCACTATAACAACCGGCACAACCGCACGCAGACTCTTTGCGTTCTTGCTCATGTGGTGCAGAGTCAGTACCTAAAAAGAACTTACTCGAACCACTCGCCACAGCCTGACGTAACGCTTGTTGATGTGTGCTGCGTTTTAACACTGGCAAGCAATAGTTGTGCGGACGTATCCCACCGACCAAGAGATCATTGCGATTCAGTAATAAATGTTGCGGAGTAATAGTAGCCGCGACATGCTCTGCACTGCCGGTTACAAAGTCGGCCGCATCCTTTGTGGTAATGTGCTCGAAGACGATTTTTAAATCCGTAAAGGTTTGCACTATTTTACTCAAGAATCTGTCTATGAAGGCTTTTTCACGATCAAATATATCGATGTGGGCTTCAGTCACCTCACCATGGATTAACAGCAACATGCCTTGCTTCGACATTTCTTCAAAAACAGGATACAAACCTTCAATTCCCTCGACTGCCGCGTCAGAGTTTGTTGTAGCTCCTGCAGGGTAAAGCTTGGCGGCAATTACGCCAGCCGCTTTTGCATCAATAATATCTTGTTTACTGGTAGTGTTGGTTAAGTACAACACCATCAATGGCTCAAAATCACTGTCTTGCGGTCTGGCTGCTAGAATTCTGGCCTTGTAATCCATTGCCATTTTCGCCGTAGTCACTGGGGGCACCAAATTTGGCATCACGATGGCGCGCTTAAAACAACGAGCCGTTGCCGGAACCGTTTCATTTAGCATGTCATGATCGCGAAAATGTAAATGCCAATCGTCGGGCGCGGTGATTGTGATTGTTTTCATTTGGAGCCTTTATGTCTTGTTAGTAATAAAAATGCTGTTAACGCGGTCTAGTCCTAAGATTCTCATGTAAACGCAAAAATTCAATTGAAGGTGCAGCACAATATTCCTGCACTTTACCAAGGAATAGACGCTATTATGCCTTAATTCCTATCAAAATGATGTTTTGCTTTCTAATAATAGTGCTTGTTCAGAGTGATTTTAATTTAAATTTGTGAGGTTAACATCGCCGTCTATGTCGTCTTCCATCAGTCTTGTTAATCTGCTGCCCACGGAGAAACGATCTCCTCACTTGAAATTAGCCTTGCGATTACTTGATCGCATCCTTGGCGTCGCCAAGATGGACCAAATCTATCGCCGTCATGATATGCAAGGATTGAGTAAAGAGAAATTTGCTCGCACGTTGCTCGATGTGATGAACATTGAAGTTATAGGCGACACAGAGCTTAAACAAAAAATCCCAGCAAACGGACCTATCGTCATCGCCAGCAATCATCCCTATGGTGGTATTGAGGGTGTGATATTGTGTTTATTGATTGGGGAAATCAGATCCGATTTAAAAGTGTTGGCGAATCAAGGCCTTAAATTATTTCCCGAATTAAATGACTACTTTATCTTCACCAACCCGCTGTCTGAAAAAGATCCGAAAAACACCCCATCCATCCGCGCTAGTTTGCAGCACGTGAAACAAGGTGGTGCGATACTGTTGTTTCCCGCAGGGCGGGTATCTTACTATCAACAGGACAAACAGCGGATCAGCGAGCACGATTGGAATCGCCTCGTAGGTAGATTGATAAGTACTGCGAGCGCACAGTTCATTCCCGTATTTATCAGCGGCAAAAACAGTCCATTGTTCTATACCATGGGCAGACTTTATTATCGATTACGCCTGTTTATGCTGGCCAGAGAACTACTCAATAAGCGAGATACTGAAGTACGCATATCCTGTGGCACGCCGGTGCTATCGAATAATTATACGGTCTTTGACTCTCAGCATCATGCGGCCCTTTGTAGAGTGCAGAGTTATTGTCAAGATCCTGCTTGGCAACGTCATTGGCCTGCAACGCCTAAGCAACACCCTAGCGCCATAGCAGATCGACCCGATTGGCAAGATATTCAACAAGAGTTAGAGGCCCTACCCGCTAAGCAATGCTTATTAGTGCATAAAGATTTCAAGGTATACTACGGCTATCAACAGCAACTACCGACCACGGTTTTCGAAATTGCACGACTTCGAGAGTGTGTATTTCGACAACACGATGAAGGCAGTGGACAGGCCGTAGATACCGATGGATTTGACGCCAGTTATACCCAATTATTCGTTGTGAATACCAAACAACAGCAAATTATTGGTGCATATCGAATGGGCCGCACCGATATTCTGGTGAAAGACGGGGATCTGTCGCAACTTTACCTTGCTCGTATGTTCAAATTTGGCGCGCAGTTTCTCAATCAAACACAACCGTGCCTAGAAATGGGCCGTTCATTTTTGATCCCCGAATATCAACGAAGTTATCAAGGCCTGTATCTACTTTGGCGTGGTATCGGCGCTTTTGTATGCCAATTTCCTCATTATCGCACCCTTTACGGAACAGTGTCGTTAAGCAAGTTATACACGCCCCTGAGTGTCGCTCTGATAAAACACGCCTTAGTCACACCGACCCAAAGCGTCCTTCCTTATACCGAATTTGATTTTGCCTTACATCCTGAGCTTGAGGACTATGCTAAACAATTTGGTTTAGCAGGCGATTTGTCCGCCTTGCTGGCCTGTGTCGAAGCAGATGGTAAAGATATTCCTATACTAGCCAAGCATTATCAAAAGCTCGGTGCTCAATTCCACGCTCTGGGCATTGACACAAATTTCAACGATACGCCAGGATTGCTGCTCAGCGTTGATTTGCCAAAAGCATCAGAAAGATTGCTGAAATTGTACTTAGGAGACGGCTACCGAGATTATATCCAAGGCGATGAAAACAGCATAAGTTGAATAAACTTTGCTCCATTTGTAAGTAAACTGAACTGAAGGATAATAAGCGCCCCTCAAGAACACTATGAAGTAGCTATGTAAAATTTGATTGACCTTTTCACTATTACATGCGAAATTTCACATATGTTTTATTTCACATGTGATGATTATGGATCCTTGTACTTTTTTTAAATGTTTAGCGGATGATACGCGTCTTAAATCATTGCTATTGATTGCTAAAACGGATGAAGCCTGTGTTTGTGATCTGATGCAAGCACTGGAGCTTGATCAGCCTAAAACGTCTCGTCACTTAGCGCAATTACGCAAATGTGACATTCTCATCGATGAACGGCGTGGAAAATGGGTTTTTTACAAGCTTAATCCCGCCCTTCCTCAGTGGGCCAAAGATGTGATAGTCAAGGCTGCCGAGAATAACAGTGAATATTTCCGTCCTGCATTACAAAAATTGATCAAGTCCCGATCATCACTCTCTTGTTGCTAAAAAAGGCCTCAAAGCATGAAAATTCTTTATATATGTACACATAACAGATGCCGAAGTATTTTATCTGAAGCCATCACCAACCAAATTGCTAGCGGTATCATAGAGGCTAGAAGCGCGGGTAGCCAACCTGCTGGTGTGGTTCACCCGCTGTCTCTTAAGTATCTGGAGCAATGCGGATATGCAATTCAAGGTTTGCAAAGTCAGTCTTGGGATGACTTCGCAAACTTTCATCCCGATGTCGTGGTTACAGTCTGTGATTCTGCCGCCGGTGAGACATGCCCCCTGTACTTCAACGACAGCTTAACAGTACATTGGGGCTTAAAAGACCCATCCAAAGTAGATGGTAGTGAGGCGCAAATCGAGCAAGCATTTTTGGCCTGCATTAGCGAAATAGTAAGTCGAGTAGAGCAACTAAAGAGCCTTGCAGCAAAAGACTTAGACCGAGCAGACCTCAAAGTTGCGTTAGCCGCAATTGGAGCCCATTGATGGACAATCACCAGTTAAACCTCCCTAATGTCGAGGGCGATTGTTTACAGCTACCAAGTGCTCAGCACATGACGCTTTCAACGTCAGCACACAAACCACGTATTTTGTTGTTATACGGTTCGTTAAGAGAGCGCTCTTTCAGTCGTCTAGCAATTGAAGAAAGCGCACGTTTGTTGAATGCCTTTGGCGCTGAAACCCGGATATTCAATCCACAAGGTTTACCACAACCTGATACTGAAGATGAATGTCATCCAAAAGTAAAAGAACTGCGAGAACTGATGATTTGGTCTGAAGGCCAAGTATGGTGTTCACCTGAACGTCATGGTGCCATGACCAGTATTCTTAAAAGCCAAATTGACTGGGTGCCCTTAAACTTAGGTGGTGTGCGCCCAACTCAAGGAAAAACATTGGCCATTATGCAAGTTTGTGGTGGCTCTCAGTCTTTCAATGCGGTCAATCAAATGCGTATCTTAGGCCGCTGGATGAGAATGGTGACTATTCCAAATCAGTCGTCGGTTGCCAAAGCATTTTTAGAATTTGATGAGGATGGTCGCATGAAGCCGTCCCCTTATTACAATCGTATCGTTGATGTGATGGAAGAGTTGATGAAATTCACATTGTTGTTGCGTGATAATAAAGACTATTTCGTTGACCGTTATTCTGAGCGAGTTGAGAGTGCGGAACAGGTCAGTCTTCGAGTAAATCAAAAGTAATATTAAGGAAACGATTATGGGGTTGTTTGAACGTTATCTTTCGGTTTGGGTGGGGCTTGCCATTATTATCGGGATCATTGCTGGCACATTACTACCGGATGCATTTAGCATGATTGCGCAGCTGGAATTTGCACACGTCAATATTGTTATAGCTGTCCTCATTTGGCTGATGATTTACCCAATGATGGTACAAATCGATTTTTCATCGATAAAAGATGTGGGTAAAAAGCCTAAAGGATTAGCCTTAACTTTAGTAATTAATTGGTTAGTTAAGCCTTTCACCATGGCATTTTTAGGCTGGCTATTTTTTAAAATATTGTTTGCCGATTGGGTAGATCCAGAAACAGCCACAGAATATATCGCCGGCATGATCTTACTCGGCGTGGCGCCTTGTACTGCGATGGTCTTTGTCTGGAGTCAATTAACCAAAGGCGATGCCAACTATACTTTGGTCCAAGTCTCTATTAATGACGTGATCATGGTGTTTGCATTTGCCCCGATTGCTGGACTTCTACTTGGTATTACGGATATCACAGTACCTTGGGATACCTTGTTATTGTCGGTAGTATTGTACGTACTGGTCCCCCTATTAGCAGGTGCAATAACCCGTAAAAAGCTCGACAACGGAAATGACCACTCAAAAATAGATGCATTTCTTGGCGCTATGAAGCCATGGTCAATAATTGGATTACTTGCCACTGTTGCCCTGTTATTTGGCTTTCAAGCCGACACCATTTTATCTAAACCCGAAGCGATTGTGCTTATTGCGATCCCGTTGCTGATCCAAACTTACGGTATTTTTGCCATTGCTTATTGGTTGGCGAAGCGGATGAAACTACCCCACAATGTAGCCGCGCCAGCTTGCATGATTGGCACATCTAACTTTTTTGAGTTAGCGGTTGCGGTAGCAATTTCGCTATTTGGTTTACACTCAGGTGCGGCCCTGGCGACCGTCGTTGGGGTGTTAGTGGAAGTGCCTGTCATGCTGTCTTTGGTGTGGTTTGCTAATCGCACAAGACATTGGTTTGCATAGGCTTCAGCAGGTTATTGATGCGCAGCCGTGTTAGCTGCGTATCAATAATCAAAAAAGCCTAAGGTGTAAATCGCATGTCAAACGTTGAACTTACTTCGTCCATTACCTGTCCGCTTTGCCAACACAGTCAGTTAGAAACGATGCCCACCAATGCCTGCCAATTTTTCTATCAGTGCAGTTCATGTAAAGCGCTGCTTAAACCTCAGCAAGGTGATTGCTGTGTATATTGCTCATATGGCACGGTAAAATGCCCACCAATCCAACAAGGTAATAGCTGTTGCAGTGATTAACGTCTTCATTAAGCGTGAAGATGAAAGAGATTAACCTGCTGCCTTGATTAGTTCATCCAGTAGCGCTTGAGTCAAGGCATTGAGTTGCTCAAGATCTTCGTTCTTAATGCAGTTTTCTAATTTAGTGGCTGCATCGGCAAGTGTTGGAAAATGAAATAATTGTGAAGCACCAATGAGTCTATGGGCCTGGGTTGCCATTTTTTCCAGATCTCGATTTTGCTCATTGACGACAAATTGTTGGTACTCAGTGGATAAACTGTTTTTAAATTCCAACACCAAATCTGACATATCCACATTGCCAAGGGCATTGCTAGCTTTAGCTTTGGCATCAGATGTCTGGGTAGTAAAGTATTTTGCAATTGTGGTGACCAGTTCTTGTCGGTTCAGTGGCTTTTTAAGAATTCCGTCAAACCCTAAACTGTCATAATGTTCAACGTCATGGGACATAGCATTCGCCGTCAGAGCGATAATAGGTTGTTGGCAACCTTGCGCTCGCAATGACTTATAGGCTTGAATACCATCAACTTTAGGCATCTGAATATCGAGTAAGACAAGATCGGGATTATGCTGTAAATACAATTCAATAGCTTCTAATCCATCTCCAGCAGTGAGCACCTTGAGACCTAGTTTTTTCAGTAACCTTGCAATAAGACGACGGTTTTCAAAATGATCTTCAGCTAATAATATGCTGCCATTGAACAGGTGCTCTGGTGTCGAAAAATCATAGCCAGTATTTTGTGTGGTTAGGTTGATAGCATCAGATAAATTTGGCACAGGCATGGAAAACGTAAACACGCTACCGCGCCCAAATTCGCTTTCTACGGTGATCTTGCCATCCATTAGTCTGGCAAGTTCGTTAGACAATGATAAACCTAGACCAGAGCCTCCAAAACGCCTGCTTATACTGGCATCTGCTTGAGTAAAGTTTTCAAAAATCTGCTGCGTTTGTTCCTCATGCATACCAATCCCGGTATCTGAAATGGTGAAAACCAACTCATTGTTGTTAAGCGCAACATTGAATCTAACCTCGCCTTGCTGAGTAAATTTGATGGCATTTGAGCATAGATTGATCAAAATTTGTTTAACCCGCAAGCCGTCGATATCAACAAATAACGGCACTGGAAGTTGTTTAGTAGTATGAAATGACAGCCCTTTACTTTGAGCCTCTATAGAAAACATCCGGTGTATATTTTCCAATAGATCATGCAAATCTTGGGTTTGCAACTCTAGCTCAAACTTGTTTTCTTCTATTTTGGTTAGATCAAGAATATCGTTAAGTAAAGCCAGTAAGTGCAAGCCATTGTCGTGGATCACTTCCACTTCTCGGTAAATATCTTGACTTTCAATGTCTCGACAAATAATGGCTTCAGCCTGTCCTATTACGGTGGTCAACGGTGTTCTTATTTCATGACTCATGTTAGCCAAAAACTGTGATTTTACTTTGTTGGCCGCCTCTAGCTTGTCTGACTTATGCGCAATAGACGCCGTCTTTTCTGCCACTTGCCTTTCTAGTTTTAGTACCGATTGTTTTTGTCGATGAATATAATAGTAAATACCCAACGCTATAAAGCAGACATACACAATATACATCCACCATTGCAACCAAAATGGCGTCGCAATATGTACATTGACCGCAAGCTCATCGTCATACCAGAGATCTTCCTTAAACTTTGCTTTTACCCTAAACGTATAATCGCCGCCATCTAAATTGGTATAGACAGCCGTGTTGTTGCTGCCATTTTCAATCCAGTCAGAATCAAATCCCTCAAGCATATAGCTGTATTTAATTTGTCTGGCTCGCAGGAAATCCAGTGTCGCAAATTCAAATTTCAAATAATTCTGATCGTAAGCTAAGTCTATATCGCTAGTATCTATATTAGTCTTATGACGATCCTTTGGGGAACCCAACACTTCGAAGTTGGTTAATAGAATTTCGGAGTTAAGCTGACGTTCGGGAATAGCGCTAGGGTCGAAGTAATGTATGCCGTCTCGGCTGGAAACAAAAATAGTGCCATCTGAGGCTTGGGTGACCAGATCAATAAAATAACGACTACCAGACAAACCATCGGTTTTATCAAAGTGCTGAATTTGGCCATTATCTGGATTTAACCTGCTGCCCCCTAGAGGTGTAAACAACCATAAGCGCCCTAGATTGTCTTCTTTTATAAAACGTATGCCTAAATTTTGTTCTTCCGAGAAATAGTCAGAGTAGAGAGAAAATGTTCCAGACTCTTTATCAAATAGATACAAGCCGGCCATGGTGCTGACCCAAAATCGTTGTTCTTTATCTTGAAAGGTGATGTAAATAAAATTATTTGGTCGGGTTGAAATGTTTTGCGGATCATGAATGTAATAAGTCTTTAACTCTTTCGTGCGACTATTCCATAGTTTCAACCCACTCAATGTGCCAATCCATATTTGGTTATTCGCAATATAATCCAAACTCGTAACATGGTTGCTCATTCTTGCAATAGATCTTTGATCTTCAAGAGCAATGTATTCAAAATCTGTGGCTAAATCATTCATCGCAAACAAGCCATGAGCCGTTCCCAGCCAGATAGTATCGTCCGAGTCGACAATAATCTCTTTGAAATCATCGAACAACTCAAGTTTCGGCATAGCACTTGGGGCAAATATTTGATGCCTTTTGCCATCACTATCCATTTTATATACGTTGTGATTATTAACAAACCAAATATCCCCATTGGAAGTTTGCGCCATTTTTCTCACTTCAGGTTGGCTTTCTTGGTCAGCGTTGGCATTAAGTGCGATGAGTTGATTGGTAGAAGGACTCCACTTATAAATCCCCTTATCAGCGGTACCAATTAACACATTGTCTGTTTCGGTAGCTAATAGAGAATAGGCGGATTTAACAATAGGGTTGGTATACAGTAAGAAAGTGTTTTTCTTGATTACTTTATATACTCCAACCCCTTCACAGGTTAACCATATTATTCCTTGCCTATCTTGAAATAATGTCTGGCTGCACTGGTCATCAAACCCCAGCGGTACTTTTTTCAAGGTTAAATTATCCTCTGAAAAAGAAAAAACGCCACGATTACTGGTGACCCAATATTGATTAAAATTGGTTTTTATTAATGAATATATAGGGCCGATGCTAGTATGGTTTTCTATTTCCAGTACAGTAAATGCCTGGGTTTGCTGATCAAAAGATAACACACCGTCATCCGTGCCTAAAAAAAGCGTATTACCTCGACCTTCGATAATATGCCTTATCTTATTGTGCCCGAGAATCGCAACATCGGGGTTTGGGATAAAGGAAGTAAATGTTTCGGTCGTCTTATTGAAACTGGTCAAGCCTCGATTGGTGCCAGTCCAGAGCATATCAGCAGATGTTTGGGCGATATCCCATATTCGACCGTCAGCGGTCCCACTCGGTACTGGGGTTTCATGAGGACCGCCGTATGAGTAGCGAGTGAAACTTTGCTGTTCAGGGTTAAATTTATTTAAACCATAATCACCCGATCCCAACCATATATCACCATCTACATCTTCAAAAATATTCTGAATTTTTCTTGAACTTATACTTTGCGGATCACTGACATCATACTGGTATTGTGTAAACTTATCAGTTGATTGTTCGTATTTAAAAGCACCGCCTCCCCAACTGCCAATCCAAAGATTGCCTTCGCTATCAAGAGTTAGGTTGCCAGCATTATTGTGAGGAAGAGAAAAAGGATCATTAGGATCATGCTGGAATCTTTGCACGTTTTTACCGTCATAGCGCATCAAGCCATCGTAACCAGTACCAAACCACAAGTAGCCGTTTTTATCTTGGACGATTGAGAAAATAATAGAAGATGCAAAGCCATTGTTTTCATCCAGCAACTCAACATTATATTCGGAAGCAAATACAACTCCCCAAGATAAATTGAAGATGGTCATCACGGACAAACAATATCTAGATAGAGTATTCAGCAAGACAATTCCTTTGCGTTACGCGTTGCGATATTACTGTTGCGATATTGCTTAAGCAATACATTGGCCATTTTCACCTGTTAACCATTGCTGAAAGTTGTTGCTTCAAGCAAGGTATGCTCGCGGCGCACACACCTTAAGTATCGCCAAAATAATTTGGTTAAAATTGGTATTTAACCCCAACTTTTACACTCCAAGCCGAGGGCTCAACCCTAAATTGATTAAAGTTATTTGTATCAGTCCCACCACGAGCTTCTTGCAGCACATATTGCCCGTTCTCATTGATATCAACGTCGAACAATATTTGTTGTCTCGACGAAATTCCATATGACTTACCCCAATCATCATTAATTAAATTGGCAAGATTGTCGATGATAAAATACAACTGACCTTTATGGTCCTTTGCCAATCCGGGCAGTTCTTGAGTAATGGCTAAGTCCATGGTGGTTTGCCAAGGTTGTGTGCCTACATATTTGGGAATATAAGCACCTGCATATTGGGCAACGCCTGCGTCTTGTGCAATAGCCATAATTTGCTGATAACTCAACGCTGAAAAGTCAAACGCCGGGTCATCTGCACTTTGCGGTAAATATGGCAGGTAAACTTTTGTGTTGGAACGTTGATCGCCAAAATCTGTTCGTGCTTCACGTCCTAGAGTCCAAGAGAATGGACGTCCAGAACGGCGTTCAAAAAACAGGTTGAATGACGTGTTGTAGCCCTCGATAAACTCTTTTTCATAGCCAAGGTTAACCACAAGGCGATGCTCGATTTCATAAAAAGCACGCCCTTTCAATGGCGAGTTTCGATTAATTATAACTTCATCAAAATAACTAGACTCTGCGGTCGAAGTGTTACCTGGATTAACTTCGCTAATATCTTGATAAGTATAAGACATGTTTAACAACACACCACTATCCCAGCGCTTATTAAGGCCAGTGGTCAGTATTGTACTTTCACCACTGTCTTTACTATTGGTTAGTTGAATATCCCAACGATTTTCTGCGCCGTGAATGTTCCCCCAAATAGTACGTCCTTCAACAGTTTCATCGACTTTATAACGAGATTGATCAACCCAAAAAGCACCGTCATGCCGTTCCACATAAAGTAATTCCGTGGACCATAAAAAGTCATCACCCACACCCGTAATATCAAAAGTAACGTCGGCCGCTAATTGATAACGCCAATCCGACGGCATAGTGAAATCTTTCGCAATGGTATTGGTTGAACCATCGCCTTGTGACAACGAGTTTTGTAACGTTAACGGAACTGAGTCAAACATGACATTTGCTGGGTCTCCAATGGTCTGAGCCACTGCATCAGCAGTAGCACTGGTTTTAGTCACGCCATCATTGGTATAGGCATTGGAAAACCAAACCAAAGGTGTACCGCCACTAAAACGACCGAGCCCACCTCGCAAAGTAAGTTGGTCAGAATAATGCCAATTAAAACTAAAACGAGGCTGCAAGATATCAATACCGTCAAAATTATTGGTGTTCGTTTGACCATAGGTAGCGAAATAATTAGCGTTGTACTTTGGGGCACTATCCACTGATAGCACCTCATACCTTAGGCCACCACTAACAGTAAAGTCATCAAACAGTTCCGTGCTGGCTTCTGCGTAAAAAGCATAATTAGTAGACTCAATAGTGGCGGTTAAATCCTGCATATTATTGGTGTAGGCATTGGAATAAATCACGGTGCGCGGGGCTTTGCTTTCAAACTCCGCTATCGAATCAAAAAACCATCGCCCTGCGGCACTGCGCGCATAGAGATCGGAATTTTTAATATCTTCTATCTCTATTCCAAATTGATAATCGACTGCATCTTTTAGATATAAACCATGAAACGCCAATGTGGTTGTTTGGTTAGATTTAACATTACCATGTCGATTTTTGTCTTGGCCTGCAATAATACTACCACTGGCCGTATTAATGTTTATTTCGCCCCAACTAGAACGCGTGTTTGCAGCTTGTTCATGATCTTTAAAAGACAGGTTGATTTCGGTAGAAAAATTGTCAGTCCAATCTGAAAAAAGATGAGTAGTGAAAATGGTGGTGTCAGCATCCTGAGAATATTGATTAGATGCAAAATTTACTCTACGACTTGAATTAGTGTAATTTAGAGAAGCACTATTTTTCTGATGACTGTAGGTAAAATCCGCCCGGTGTGCGTCGTTGATATTCCAGTCAAATTTGACTAACCATTTTTTGTCACTATCTGCAGGCGGCTCTGTGCCGATAGAATCGGTTAATCCATACACGCCTTCTAAGATAGAAAGTACCTGTTGGGTTTCTTCTATTGTGACTCTGTGTCCAGCAAGACTGCCTAAGTCGTAGTTAAAAATAATTTCATCTGACCACTCCTCAAATGAAGTAAAGAAGAACAAGGTATCTTTTACTAATGGGCCACTTAATGCTGCGCCATAGGTCACTTCATTGTTGTCAAATTCATACTTAGTCGGCTGACCTTGATTATCAAGGTTCAATTTGTCATCAATGGCAGTGCCGTTGACAGGGATCCACTCATAGAAAACCTCACCATCAAAATCATTGGTACCTGACTTGGTGACGACATTAATCGTACCGCCAGTAAAATTGCTAGCGCGCAAATTAAAGGGGGCATAGTCGATGGAAATCTGACTAATCGCATTGATAGAAATCGGTGGGCGTTGCGCAGGATAACCGTTAGCGTTCAACCCAAAGGTGTCACTCACTGCTACGCCATCTAGAGTCAAAGAGTTATATTTTGGATTGCTTCCTGCGATACTTAATTCAGTGCCAGTTGCATCGACAACAGCCAACGGATTACTGCGCACAACATCTTTGATATCACGATTTACCAGTGTTGATTGTTCGATACTCTTTCCGGCAAAAATACTGCTTGAACCTCGTTGGCTTATCGTTGGCACAGACCCAATGACGTCAACCCTTTCCATTTTCGATTTTGGCGTAAGTGTTGCGGATAGATTGAAACTATCATCCAACTGTAAATAGACATTATTAAACTCTTTCGTTTCATAGTCATCAGATGCCATGATTACAGTATAGGGTCCCCCCACGCGCAACCCTCTAGCGCGGAATTCGCCCGCATTGTTGGTGGTGATTCTTTTTACGGTTGCGGATGGAAGATGACGAATTTCAATGATGACATTGGGTAACTTAGATCCTGATTCAGATTGAATTGAACCGGAGATAGTGGATGAGGTGTCAGCGGCCAGAAGTGGCTTGATATAAATCGTTAAGACTAAAGTCACAAATAAAATGCGACCAAACCACGAGTACTGCATGATTTTCCCTAAAAAGTGGATGATGTAAGTATAAATCCCTATTATTTTTAACGCTCTTCCGTGACAGATAAGTGTATTGAAATGAAGCTCAAATTCAAGAGATTTCATCAGTTTAATGAGCGTAAGAACTATATAAACAGCGCATTCAGGAGTGTTTTTTACACTAACGAGTCAGCAAATCCATTTACCGCCAATTTTACACTTGTTCGCTAGGGTTATTTTGAGAAAAAGTTCAGTTAATCTCCACCAAAGGTGATGTCCTAATTCATCTAATCTCGGCTAAATGTAAAAGCGGTATTTGGGTGGACGGTATTTAGGTGGACAGGCATGCTTAAGTGACATCGAAATAAGGTGGAAATAAGGTGGACAGGCATGCTTAAACGCTAAGTAACAAACGATTGGGAATATGATCATTTCAAAAAAAAGTGGGTGTCCTCGTTAAACATCAAAAAAAGTGGGTGTCCATATAAAAAACATTAGAGTGGGTGTCCATGTAAAAAATAGATTAAAGTTTGTTTTTACGGTGGGTGTCCTCTTAATACTCTTAATAAAGCGCCTTGATGCCAATGCGAGATGATACAAAATTAACTTTTATACGTTTATAACCTGTAACAATTAACCTGTGAATGGATAGCCAAAAATGAAAAGAGTGTTAGCGATAGGCCTGTGTTTGTTATTGCAAGGATGCACGTCCACTCCCGATGGGATTGAGCCGGTCAAGGGGTTTGAATTACAGCGATATTTAGGCACTTGGTATGAAATTGCTCGTTTAGATCATCGTTTTGAACGAGGACTTGAACAAGTCAGTGCCGAATATGCAATGCGTGACGATGGCGGTATTAACGTAACGAATCGGGGGTTTAACCCTGATACGGGTGAATGGGATGAAGCAATCGGTAAAGCATACTTTGTATCCGCTGCCAGCACTGGTCATCTTAAGGTGTCGTTTTTTGGTCCCTTTTATGCCAGCTACGTTATCTTTCATCTAGATAAAAACGAGTACCAATACGCATTAATTACTGGTCCTGATCGAGACTACTTTTGGCTATTAAGTAGACAAAAAAACCTACCTGACGCAATATTAAACGAGTTATTAGAAAAAGCCGAAGCCGCAGGTTTTAATCCTAAAGACTTTATTTACGTTAATCAGTAACAAGGATTTGAACTGGGCATGAAAGATTTTGTCGCCAAGAGTGGTCTGTTGGGTATGGCTGCTAGCCAAACCTCAAGATAAAAACAAGAAAGGAAGATAATGCTCGAAAGTCAGCTGCAAGTTGTGCAGCAAGCAAAACAATTTCTCGCCGATATCAAACAGCCAGAGTACAGCACGGTAGTTGAGCCGCATTTTTCCGGTAGCGCCGGTGTACACATGCGCCATGTGTTAGATCACTATAGAGCATTGTTGTCAGGTGTTGAGCATGGATCTGTTGATTACAACAAGCGAACTCGTTTTTCTGATCTCGAAAACTGTCCACAAACAGCCTTTAAAGCGTGGGAGGAAATCGAATTACAGTTGAGCGCCTTGTGTAACATGCCTATGGACACGCCTTTGCAGATTGTGAGCGAAGTCAGTGTAACGCAAACTCAATTTGAACAAGTCCCCTCGACGTTGGCCCGAGAACTGGTGTTTGTATCCAGTCATGCCATTCACCACTTTTCGTTATTAGCCGTGATGCGTTCATTGCAAGGACAGTCGATTCCAGCGGGTTTTGGTATCGCCCCCGCTACAGCGACCTTTCAACGTCAACAAGCCTGATACATACCAACGACAATACTAGCCATGGATTATCCCTAGTAAAGAAAGGGATAATATGGATAATAGCGCCGCCATCTCACTCAAATTTACAGGCGTAATTATGTCGATAGAACAGTCTTTACTCGCCCGCAGCAACCGCGCTTGTGAGTTGTGCACATCATCCGAATCGTTAAGTGTCTATGAAGTGCCACCAGCAGAAAATCATGCAGACAAATGCATTATGGTGTGTAGCACTTGTGCTGCCCAACTTAATGGTGAAGCGGAGATTGACGCAAATCATTGGCGCTGCCTGAATGACAGCATGTGGAGTACCACACCGGCAGTGCAAATTGTCGCTTGGCGTATGCTTAAAAAACTGTCCAGCGAAGGCTGGCCGCAAGATCTTCTCGATATGATGTATCTTGATGAAGATATGCAAAAATGGGCCGAAGTTGGCATGGTTGATACGAGCAATGAGCCTACCTTAGATTGCAACGGTGTAGCCTTGCAAACTGGTGATACAGTCACTTTGGTCAAAGACTTGAACGTAAAAGGTGCAAACTTCACCGCCAAGCGCGGTACCCCTGTGCGTGGCATTAGTTTAAGCAGCAATCCGGAGCATATTGAAGGTAAAGTAAACGGCCAGCGCATCGTAATCATAAGTGCTTACACTAAGAAGTCGTAACGATTTTTTAGTTGTACCTGTCCATGTTAAACATCCTTGTTATACACTTTTAGTTGTAGTTCGATTGAAAAAATACTAGTTTTGGCATTATCTTTATAATTTGTTGAAAAGTTTTTCTGTTGAAAAATCAATTTCCGATCATCAATTTTTATTCTCTGCATTTCATCATAGTAGCAGCTGCATCCTGTGTTCTTGTAGCGGTGGTACTTATTGGTGAGTGGATGCTACGAGCAGATAAAACTACTAGCATAGAAAGTAGTATATTATCTTCACAAGCTGACATTTGGAAAAGCAAACAACTCAAACACTACAGTTTTTTATTAGATTCAACTTGCCATGATGCTAAAAATCTAAGAGTAGAGGTAAGAGACAACATTCAAGTATGGCCAAAAACCCAAAGCTACCCAACAATTGAAGAGCTATTTCAGTTTATAGAAAAAGCAAAAGTCAAAGCAGACTATGTAGCAGACCATTACGATCCTCAAGGCTTTCCAAGGTTTGTCAGAATTAATTGGAATAAAGACTACTTTGACTTCATGTGCGGATTTGACGTGACTAACGTGCAAAAATTAAGCGGTTTAATTCCACTTCCAACAATACAAACCAGAGTGCGCGTAAAAGAACCGCGCTTTCGCGATCCTGATATGTTTCCATATGACTTAAGTTTTTCTCTTGGCAGGCTATATTCGCAGGAGGAAATAAAAGAGCAAGCAAAAAGTTATGCAAGACCAGAATCGATAATTCAGAAATCGTTGCTGTGATTTATCCATTTTAATGTGCGAAACAAGGTATCAATGTTCATTTTTCGCTTTTCGCTTTTCGCTTGGACAACACTAAAGGAACAGAAATGAAACACACATTCGCATTCACCATAGTTGCTGTTAGTGTTTTATTGCTTTCAGCCTGCGCAAAATTACCTTCCTCCCATGGGCATCCAATCATCGAGGCTTATTCTGAGTCATGGAACGAAAAGAATGTGCAGAAAATGGCGGCATTGATGCATCCGCAGATCCAATGGTTGAGTGTTAAAGGCAACACTATTAATGTCGAAATCTCGGGTAAGTCAGAGTTGGTTGAGGCGATGCAAAAATGGTTTGAAGACGCTGATTTACCGGCTGGCTCATTACGCGATTGGAGCCTAAATGGCAATTTCGTTGCCGTTACTGAAACCGCAACCTGGATAGATGACTCTGGCGCCACTCAGTCACAAAGTTCGCTAACGGTGTATGAGCTGGAAGATGATCTTATCCGCCGAGTTTATTACTATCCCAGTGTAAAACACTAGGGTTTTATGGCTCTATCCTCAAGTACCGTACCGCAACGCTCGCTCAAACTTCAAACTCACAGCATGCGAGTGGTTTCATAAATCAAACGAGCTGCCAGTTTTGCAGTGCGATTATCGATATCAAACTGCGGATTCATTTCTGCAATATCCATCACTCGCCAGCAGTAGTTCATCTGTGCTTGTTGTTGCCACAACCAGCGCAGCATATCGATAACAAATTGTCGGTCTACTCCCAATGAGGCTGGGGCACTTACGCCCGGTGCTATGTCTGCGCTGAACACATCCAAACACACAGTCACATAAAGCTCGTCGATGTCAGTTAACATAGGCGCAAGCTTGGCTTGCGCGTTTTCAACTGTACAGTGTTGATCACGCAGATAAACCACGTCTAGCCCATCGGCGCGATCAAATAGAGCCTGCGTGTTAGCCGGTTCAGCTACGCCAAGGCAGGCATAATGGAAAGGCCGAGCGTTCGATTCACAATGTTTTGCGACTTGATAAAAAGGCGTTCCACTACTGGGATTAGGTGCCGGTTTACGCAAATCAAAATGAGCATCGAAGTTGATAATCGCTATTTTTTTCGCCGGCTGTTGCTGCGTAAGATAGCTATACAGTCCTTGATAGGTTCCCCACGCTATTTCGTGTCCACCGCCAAGGGCAATGACCAGTCGATGTTTTTGTAACGCGTCGGTTAGGTGGCTCGCATAGCTTTGCTGTGAGGTTTCCAGTGGCGCATTGGCAATCAGATTACCATGGTCGTAAACACTCGCTTGACCATGATAAGCAAAATTTGCCAAGGCACTGCGAATTGCGTCGGGCCCCTCTTTGGCCCCTACCCGACCTTTGTTTTCCGCTACGCCTAAATCGCAACTAAACCCAAGTAATCCGATGTCAGTGTCTGGCGTGCTATTGGCGAGCACGTGATGCCAACGTTTGCCCTGCTGGCCATCTTCAACATCATCACGGCCTTGCCATTTAAAGTCTCGGTTAAGTTCTGTTTTAGTCAACACGTTTCCCTCCAACCCATTTAGCACTTGGCAGATAATGATTAATGGCATAAACCAATTGCGCTGGATATTGAATATCCCATAAGCATAAATCGGCTCTTTGCTGCGGTGCTATGGTGCCTCTGTCTGTCAGTTTCAACGCCTTGGCGGCGTTTACCGTTATTCCTTTAAGGGCTTCTTCTGGCGTGAGCTTAAACATAACGCAGGCCATATTGGCACAAGTTAACAATGATGCAATGGGCGAACTGCCGGGGTTTAGGTCAGTGGCTACGGCCATTGGTACCTGATGTTCACGCAGTGCATCTATGGGCGGTTTTTTAGTTTCATTAAGATAATAAAACGCACCGGGCAACAGTACAGCTACCGTATTGTGTTGGTTAAGTCGCGGCACATCTTCAACACTTAAGTATTCGATGTGATCAACTGAAATGGCGGCCATGGAAGCGGCAAGGCGTGCCCCTTTAAGATCACTGAGTTGCTCGACATGTCCTTTGATATTTAAGTCGTGCGACTTAGCTGCAGTAAACACGCGCTCACATTGAGCAGGTGAAAAGCCAATCCCTTCACAAAAAACATCTACTGTTGAGGCAAGTTGATGCTTAGCAACATAAGGAATACAAGTATCACAGAGATAATCAATGTAACCATCGGCATCACCTTTGTATTCATCTGGCAACGCATGGGCACCCAGAAAAGTGGTTTCTATCTGCACTGGTAAATACGACTCTAGTTGCTTAGCCACTTCCAGCATTTTCACTTCAGTTTCAAGATTAAGTCCATAGCCGGATTTAACTTCAATAGTGGTAACCCCCTCACGGGCAAGCTGTCTTGCGCGCGCTTTCGCGGAACTCAACAAGCTTTGCGCAGAGGCTTCACGTGTTGCTTTTACGGTACTTTTAATACCACCGCCTTGCTCTGCAATTTGCTGATAAGTTAGACCATTGAGGCGTTTTTCAAACTCATCGGCGCGGTCTCCGCCAAAGACTAAATGGGTGTGACAATCGACAAAACCAGGCAGTAACCATTGCCCGTCTGCATCAACGGTTTCAGCTGCACTACCAGAATACTCGTTTCGCTTACCCGCGAAGGTGATCACGTCATCACAGATCGCCACACAGGCGTCTAACACAACACCATAATCGGCGCCATTGTCTGCCATGGTTGCCAAGTTCACATTGTGGATCAGCAGGTCATCATTCACTTTCATAACACATCTTTGTCATTATTGATTATTTACCAAGTGTACTTGCACCAACTTGTATATACAAGTAACCTAGCCGCAAATAAACACTGAGATTGGATAACCGTTTTGCAACTGAGATATGTGCGGATTAAATCTGCTTTGTTGGCCAGAATTGAAGCCGGCGAAATGGTGCCTGGTGCACAAGTGCCCTCGGAAAACCAATTATCAGAAGAGTTTCAAGTTAGCCGTATGACTGCAAGACGAGCTCTGACTGAATTAGTTGATGAAGGCATACTGATCCGATCGCAAGGCTTAGGCACTTTTGTGTCTGATCACCGCCCGATGAGTTCAATGTTGGAAATCACCAGCATCGACAAAGAAGTACTTTCTCGTGGGCATATATATTCCAACAAAGTCATACATCAAAGTACGGTTGTAGCCGATGCCAGTCAAAGCGCGCTTTTTTCCCTTGCCGCTGGCGATGAACTGTTTCATACGCAAATCATTCATTATGAGTCAGGCGTTGCCATTCAATTGGAAAAGCGCTGGGTTAATCCGGTGCAAGCGCCAGCCTATTTACAACAAGATTTTAGTAAAACCACGGCTAACCAATACCTAAATAAGGTCGCTCCGCTAACGCAGGCCGATCATGTTATTGAAGCCTTATTACCTGATGACGAGATCGCTAACTATTTGAACATCGCTCAATTGCAGCCCTGTTTAATGATCTCCCGTCGAACCTATTCGGCTAAGGGCATTGTTAGCTATGCCCGTTTATACCACCCCGGAAATCGTTATCGATTAGGTGGACATTTAGATTTTAATAGTCAAAACAGGAGTTTTGTTAACCATGAAACAAATTGATCTGCAACGAGATGATCCGCAGCGCAACATTCGCGCGCCACGAGGTAACCAACTAAATGCCTTGAGTTGGCAGACAGAAGCGCCGCTAAGGATGTTGATGAACAACCTAGATCCTGAGGTGGCTGAGCACCCGAACAGTCTAGTGGTGTATGGTGGTATCGGTCGAGCTGCCAGAGACTGGCCCAGTTATGACAAAATTGTTGAAGTGCTTAAACGCTTAAAAGACGATGAAACCTTATTAATACAAAGCGGTAAGCCGGTAGGCGTCTTCCCTACCCACGAAAATGCACCTCGAGTGCTGATCGCCAACTCAAATTTAGTTCCGCATTGGGCTAATTGGGAACACTTTAATGAGCTCGATAAAGCCGGATTGATGATGTATGGGCAAATGACCGCCGGCTCATGGATCTACATTGGTTCACAGGGCATTGTTCAGGGCACGTATGAAACCTTTGTCAGTGTTGCAAAAACCCACTTTGACGGCGACTCAACTGGTAAGTGGGTACTTACTGGCGGTTTAGGTGGCATGGGTGGGGCGCAACCTTTAGCGGCTACCATGGCTGGGTTTTCAATGTTAGCTGTGGATGTGGACGAAAGTCGTATCGATTTTAGATTAAAAACCCGCTATTTAGATAAAAAAGCCAAGGATCTAGACGAAGCCTTAGCGATGCTTGAAGAGGCTCGCGAACAATCAAAAGCCATTTCAGTAGGTTTGTTGGGCAACGCCGCTGACGTGTTTACCGATTTAGTAAAACGCAATATCACCCCGGATGTAGTAACCGACCAAACCAGTGCCCACGATCCACTAAACGGCTATTTGCCGCAAAACTGGACTCTGCAACAGGCAGCTGAAATGCGTAGCAAAGACGAAGCCGCAGTGGTAAAAGCGGCCAAAGCGTCTATGGCTGTGCAAGTCAATGCCATGTTAGAGCTGCAAAGCCGTGGTGCAGCGACCTTGGATTATGGCAACAATATTCGTCAAATGGCCTTTGAAGAAGGCGTTAAGAATGCCTTTGATTTCCCTGGGTTTGTGCCGGCTTATATTCGCCCGTTATTTTGCCAAGGTATAGGTCCATTTAGATGGGTAGCCCTATCCGGCGATCCTGAAGACATTTACAAAACTGATCAAAAAGTAAAAGAACTTATTCCCGATAACCCGCACCTACACAATTGGTTAGACATGGCCCGTGAGCGTATTCAATTCCAAGGCCTGCCAGCACGAATTTGCTGGGTGGGGCTAGGTGAACGACAAAAACTGGGGTTAGCTTTTAACGAAATGGTCAGAAACGGCGAACTTAAAGCACCAGTCGTGATTGGCCGTGACCATTTAGACTCCGGCTCGGTGGCATCGCCAAATCGCGAAACCGAGAGCATGCTAGACGGATCGGATGCAGTGTCAGATTGGCCACTATTGAATGCGCTGCTTAACACTGCCGGCGGCGCAACTTGGGTGAGCTTGCACCATGGTGGAGGTGTCGGAATGGGATTCAGCCAACATTCTGGTGTCGTGATCCTGTGTGATGGCAGTGAAGATGCGGATAAGCGCATTGCTCGCGTATTACACAACGACCCCGCCACAGGAGTGATGCGCCATGCTGACGCTGGATACGACATCGCCAAACAGTGTGCAATCGACAAAGGCCTAGACTTACCCATGCTAGATGAGAACAAATAAGATGAAAACATTAACTATCGAACCTGGCAAATTAAGTATCGACGATCTGCGCTGTATAACTAGACAACATGTGCCAATCGCTCTTAGCAAAGATGCCGAACTAGCTATTAATGCCGCGGCAGACACCGTGCAAAACGTGCTCAACCAAGGCCGCACTGTGTATGGTATTAATACTGGTTTTGGTCTGTTAGCCAACACCAAAATCAAAACCGAAGAGCTTGAGACACTGCAACGCAGTATTGTGTTATCACATGCAGCAGGCACCGGAGACTTCATGCCCGAAGACACTGTAAGACTGCTGTTGGTGTTGAAGATAAACTCCTTAGCAAGAGGCTATTCTGGTATTCGACTCAGCGTCATTGAGGCGCTGATCACACTTTACAACGCGCAAGTCTATCCGGCGATACCTGAAAAGGGCTCAGTAGGAGCATCTGGCGATTTAGCGCCTTTGGCACACATGAGCGCAGTGTTGTTAGGTGAAGGTGAGGCCTTTTATCAAGACCAAAGGATCAGCGCAAAAGAGGCGTTAGCCATTGCCAAACTTGAGCCCATCTCGTTGGCCCCCAAAGAAGGTTTGGCACTGTTAAACGGTACCCAAGCGTCAACCGCTTTTGCACTGCAAGGTCTTTTCTACGCTGAAAACGCGCTCTACACTGGCATTGCCGTAGGTGCACTTTCGGTGGATGCTGCACAAGGCTCCCGCGTACCTTTTGATGAACGTATTCATGCCGTACGTGGCCATCCAGCTCAGTGTGATATTGCTACCGCTTTCAGAGATTTGCTAGGGGACTCCAGCATTGCCCAGTCCCATCAAAACTGTGAAAAAGTGCAAGACCCCTACTCGCTTCGATGCCAGCCACAGGTAATGGGTGCCTGCCTGACGCAAATTCGTCATGCTGCACAAACTCTCATCATTGAAGCGAACGGTGTGTCAGACAATCCATTGGTGTTTGCCGATTCGGGCGATATTCTATCAGGCGGTAATTTTCATGCCGAAACCGTTGCCATCACCTCTGATATTCTGGCCATTGCCTTATCGGAGATTGGGTCTTTGTCGGAGCGTCGGATGGCACTGCTGATCGATTCACATTTGAGTGGTTTGCCGGCATTCCTAGTCAATAACGGTGGTGTCAACTCCGGCTTTATGATTGCTCAGGTAACTTGCGCAGCGCTAGCCAGCGAGAACAAAACGCTGTGCCACCCAGCCTCGATAGACTCGTTACCTACCTCGGCAAATCAAGAAGATCATGTTTCCATGGCCACCTTCGCTGGCCGCCGGTTACGTGATATTTTTGATAATGTGGCAGGCATTTTGGCAATCGAATGGTTGGCAGCAAGCCAAGGAATAGATTTCCGTAACCCGCTAAAAACCAGTGACAAACTCGAAGAGGTCAAAGCACTACTGCGCAGCCAAGTACCGTTTTACGATAAAGACCGTTACTTTGCACCCGATATTGAAAAGTCTAAGCAGTTAATCAAGCAAAACAAACTGGCAGATTTAACCGCTTTCAACTTGCTGTAATAGCGCACTTAAAACAGGGGCGAGGGAATGAAACCAATATTCTTCTCGCTCCTACACTCAGGCGCTACGGCATTGACAACAACGTGATAAATTGCCGCGAATTTAACGCTCTACTATCCACGCTTTGGCGGTTGCCAATTCGTTATAGGTAAACCGTTTTATTTCGGCATGCACAAAGTGACTAGCAATATTTCCCGCCAAATTCCCAAGAGTTGAGTCTGTTACAAAAGCGACTCGAGATACTTTTTTATGGTGATCCCTTACAAATTTTAAATGTGCCGTCAGCGCTGAAAATGAGTCCCATCCGGGAAAATACTTCACATGAATGATGATCCCATGCAGTTGACCAACGTGTTCTATATGCTGATCAATAATCTTTGCCACCGAGATAAAATCGCTTTCAGACAACTCTCCATTGGGCTCTAGAATCGCGATTCCATCCGCTTCGTCTAACTCAAGCATTAACATGGTCCATTTCCTCACAAGAAGGGACGAGTTGAGTTAGCGGATTGTTCAAACGCTCTTCACTACTCGCCCTTGTTAAACGCAGATATCTGCGATTACGGCACGGGTCACTTTTGACAGGTCAGCGGGGCTCAACTCTAGCTCCAGCCCTCTTCGTCCTGCGCTAATATAAAGCGTAGCATGCTTCTTGGCAGAGCTATCAATAATCGTCTTCAAACGCTTTTTCTGTCCAAGCGGACTGACACCACCTAGGACATATCCAGTGGCACGCTCAACTTCCAACTTATCAGCCATGGCGGCCTTTTTTCCACCAGCAACTTTGGCTATTAGCTTCATGCTCAGCATAGCAGTAACAGGGATAACACCGACAACTAACGTTTTGTTATCAATCACCACAACTAGGGTTTTAAAGACCTGCTCTGCTGGTACTTCCATTTTTTCTGCTGCTTCAATTCCATAAGCCTCATTGGTTCCATCATGCACAAATTCATGGATACGGTGCGGGATGTTATATTTCTTAGCAACATTGATCGCTGGTGTCATGTTAAGCCTCTAAAGCCTGCGATAAACAACGGAAATGAGTTGGTGGTCACTTTTGCGAACGCTAATTTCATTTATTATTTTGGTATTTTAAGGCTTCAATTTCTAATTTTTTCATTGCTTTTACATGGTTCAGATAAATAACAACGATCGCAAAAACCACGCCTAATATTGTACCTATTGTTAAGAAAAACCAAAGATTTACAGTCATGTTGAACTCCCCTTTTCATGTCGTTCTAACGAATCCGTAAATTTAACGCAATCATCAGCTCAATGCGTTTAATCTAGCAGCAAGTTTTAGTGTTAAATTCTAATCGTGGCTATTTGATGAAGATTATTAAACTTATAGAACCAATATGCATTAACTTACGTAGCAATTACACCGGTTTTAAATAGAAGGATTAAATGTAATGTCAGATATCTCCGCTTATGCGGCTAAATCGAACAACGGACATATGGAACCGCATAAAATTACTCGCCGAGAGCCTGGTGAGAATGATGTGCAGATTGAAATTGAGTATTGCGGCGTCTGCCACAGTGACCTCCATGCGGTGAAAAATGACTGGGGAAACTCAGAGTATCCATTGGTTCCAGGTCACGAAATCATAGGGTCAGTAAGCGCGGTTGGAAGCAATGTTGACGAGTTTTCGGTTGGTGACAGTGTCGGCGTAGGCTGCTTAGTGGATTCATGCCAGTCTTGTGAAGCCTGTGATATCGATTTAGAGCAACACTGCTTAAACGGCGCGGTGATGACCTACAACAGCAAGACCGACGACCCAGGCGGACGTACTTATGGTGGTTATTCAAAGCGAATTGTTGTCCAAAAAGATTTTGTTCTGCGCATTCCACAGAACTTAAACAAAGCGGGCGCAGCGCCATTGTTGTGCGCAGGTATTACAACTTACTCGCCTCTTCATCAATATGGCGTTAAAAAAGGCATGACTGTTGGGATCATTGGACTAGGCGGTTTAGGTCATATGGGTATCAAGTTGGCTTCTGCTATGGGGGCTCACACTGTTATGATCACAACATCACAAGACAAAGCCAAAGATGCCAAAAGACTGGGTGCAGATGATGTTCTTATCTCGACAAATAAGGACGAAATGAAAAAGTGGCGAGGCAAGTTTGATTTTTTACTGAATACCATTCCGGTTGGTCACGATATTAATCCGTATGTTGTTCTATTAAAGTTCGACAGTACCATGTGCCTCGTTGGCGCAATTGAACCTTTGGAGTCGGTTAACGGCGCACAGCTTATCTCTGGCCGCAAAGTCGTTGCGGGATCGCTCATCGGTGGCCTCAAGGAAACCCAGGAAATGTTGGATTTTTGCGGCCAACATAATGTCGTCTCTGACATCGAAAAAATAGACATGAGCGACATCAATGACGCGTTTGAACGTATGCAAGCGAACGACGTACGATATCGATTTGTGATAGACATGGAAACCTTGTAACCGCCAACCACACTTGTCGCTTTCAAAGACATTCTGACCATGACATTGGCTTCAAAAGGTTCAACGTAATTAAGTTACGTTGAACCTTTTTTTGTTGCCTAACCTTAATCGGCAAGTTACAGACTCAACAACCAGTAGATACCGCATGCGCCCAGCCACTTAACTAGTTTTTAGACCATCAGTTTCAAAGCAAAATACGGCACAATATTCAATACAATGATGGCTAGTTTATACGTCCCAATATAGTGAAAATATAACGTGGGTAATTCGCTTGGATTAACTCCGGTTAATTTACTGTGGATGCTGATGATAAAATTTCGAAACACTGAAATAGCCATGAAAGTAAAAAGTAACAGTCCAATATTGAGTATGGAGCACCAGCCTAAAAATGTAGACAGTGTATCAATGCTGATCATCATGCGGTTCGCCTCAGTTGCAAGAATTTAGTGTCAAGGTTCCAGTATAGATAACATACTCGAAATAACGCTGAGACAAGACAAGTATAGAATTGATTATTCCAATAATTCACCGTCTTTACTCAACATGTCTGAAATGAGCAGCTCTCTCACTCCCCTCAAAAACTGCTCATTATCAACTTTTTCGTACGAAATAAATTGATCTACATCAATTAACGTATATACTTTCAGAAATTACTGAAACTTCAGAAATCGAGAAATTTATGAACATGACGCCAATGATCGAATCCTTTGTAATGCACTTTGGTGAAATGGGCAGTCGTTGGGGGTTTAATCGCACAGTAGGTCAAATGTATGCCTTGCTGGTCGTTTGTGAAGAACCCCTCAGTGCAAACGAAATTGCTGAAGCATTAAATATCTCGCGAGGAAACGTGAGTATGGGCTTGAAAGAACTTCAATCTTGGCGATTGGTCCAGATGCATCACGTTCCTGGCGATCGTAAAGATTACTTTAAAGCCTTGGGCAGTATTTGGGATATGGCTAACAAAGTATTTGAACAGCGTCGCAAGCGAGAGATGGATCCAACGCTAAGCTTACTCAGAGACATACTGTTGGACAAACCTGCAAATGAGCAAGAAAAATACGCCCAAAGTAGATTGCAAGAAATCCATGATTTACTTGAAAACATCACGCAGTGGAGCGAAGAGTTACAGCGCTTAAGCCCTGAAAAAATGGCGGCCTTGATGAAACTTGGCTCTGGCGTAGGTAAGGTGCTCGACATGAAAGACAAGTTTTTAAAAAGTAGTTAAACAAACCAGAAAGACCGGGTTTAAGCCCGCTTACTTTTCCTATTTTTGCTAGTACATACGCTAGACTAAAAATGTGAAAGGTAAACAGACTTTAACTTTTAGAGGTGTATCATGGCAGACGTAATGCTGCTTTCCCGTATTCAATTTGCGGCTAACATTAGTTTTCACATCTTATTTCCCACCATCACCATCGCCCTATGCTGGTTGTTGTTTTATTTTAAAGTTCGGTTTCACATCTCAGACCATCCAGTGTGGATGCGTATTTACCGTTTTTGGGTAAAGGTCTTTGCGTTAACTTTTGCATTGGGAGTGGTAAGCGGTATTACCATGTCATTTCAGTTTGGCACCAATTGGCCCGGCTTTATGGAAAAAGTTGGCAACATTGCTGGGCCACTGCTGGCATATGAAGTGCTTACCGCCTTTTTCTTAGAAGCGACCTTTTTAGGCATCATGTTATTTGGCATTAATCGCGTGCCGCGATGGGTACATACCTTGGCGACCTTTATTGTCGCAGTTGGTACTTCATTGTCGGCGTTTTGGATTTTGTCACTTAATTCATGGATGCACACCCCGGCGGGGTTTGAAATGCGCGAAGGGGTAGCTCACGCTGTTGATTGGTTTGCGATTGTGTTCAACCCATCGTTCCCTTATCGATTTGGTCACATGCTGCTGGCGTCAGGCTTAACCGCGTGCTTTTTGATAGTCGGGATATCAGCCTACCGCATACTAAGAGGTGACAATAAAAAAGCCCCTAATGTTGCTCTGCGTACAGGGTTATTTATCGCGGCAATTCTTGCCCCGCTACAAATTGTCATGGGTGATCTACATGGGTTAAATACCTTTGAACATCAACCGCAAAAAGTCGCGGCTATGGAGGGTATTTGGGAAACAACTCAAGGTGCGCCCTTATTATTGTTTGCCATCCCAGATGAAGCCCAGCGTGCCAATCATTACGAAGTCGCCATTCCCAAAATGGCGAGTGTAATCCTCACTCATGACTCCGAAGGCACCATTCGCGGTTTGAACGAATTTGCAGGCGAGCATCCACCAGTAAAACCGGTGTTCTTTGCATTTAGGATCATGGTCGGATTAGGCATGCTGATGTTGCTCAGCGCCTGGCTTGCCAGCATCACTTTATGGCGACACAAACGCTTACCCAAATTCGCCCTTAAATTCTTTGTGGCCATGACATTTTCCGGTTGGATAGCCACATTGGCGGGTTGGTATGTCACTGAAATTGGACGCCAACCCTACTTGGTCAGTGGCGTATTAACCGTGGCTGATGCGGTGACAGATATCCCCTCGGGTAACGTGGTGATGAGTTTGACCATGTACTTAACCGTCTATGCCTTGCTGTTAATAGCCTACATAAAAACCTTGTTTTACATGGCTCGCCAGTCGGTAGAAATAGAAGAATACGAGTTCGCCAAGGCATCAAAGGCTCACCCCTTTAATCAACAGGAGGCTTCCGCATGATCTTAGATAGTCAACTTCCCATCATCTTTGCTGGGCTAATGGCCTTCTCCGTGCTTGTCTATGCCATATTGGATGGTTATGACTTAGGCGTCGGTTTGCTACTGCCAATGGACAACGAAACACAACGAGACAAAATGATTGCGTCAATTGGGCCTTTTTGGGATGCCAATGAAACCTGGCTGGTACTGGCTATTGGTCTGCTGTTAGTGGCGTTTCCAAGCGCCCATAACGTGATATTCAAAGCGCTATATTTGCCTGCGGCAATCTTGTTAATCGGCTTGATCCTCAGAGGCGTGTCTTTTGATTTTCGCGCAAAAGTGATTGCTCATCATAAAAACCGCTGGGACCGACTATTCAAAATAGGGTCCCTTATTTCGGCGGCATCACAAGGGTACATGCTAGGCATGTTTGTAATGGGATTTGAGACAACACCAATAGCCGTCGCTTTTAGTCTGCTTAGCGCCTTTGGTGTCACTATGGCCTATGGCTTGATTGGTGCTTGCTGGTTGATTATGAAAGCCGAAGATGACTTGCAAATGCGCGCCATAGGCTGGGCACGTAAGGCTGGCTTAATCAGTTTTATCGGTATCCTTGCCGTGTGTTTGATCAATCCATTGATCAATGACGCTGTATTTGCCCGTTGGACACAACTGCCCTGGGCCTATTTGTTTGCACTTATACCGCTGTTAAGCTTGGCGTTCTTTGTGATTGGTTACCACACCTTAAAACGTTTACCTTTGAAAGACGACTTAGGTTGCTGGCTGCCCTTTGTGTTGTGCACAGGTATCTTTACCTTCAGTTTTGCCGGTCTTGCTCTGAGCTTTTATCCCTACGTGGTGCCCGGTGAGCTAACGATTTGGCAGGCGGCAAGTGCGCCTGAGTCATTGCGAATTATCTTATACGGCGCAATGGTAGTCATTCCCTGTATCTTCGCCTATACCCTATTTTCATATCGCGTGTTTTGGGGCAAAGTCAGAAATTTGGAATACTACTAGCCTGCACATTTTTAATTCGCGACTATTGTTGAGGTAACGATTTGCGGCGTTGGCGTAATTCTTTTTCGATGCGGACTAACAGCGTTTTATCAATTTTATAAAACAGCATCAGTAGCCCACCTAAAGCAAAAAGTGCAGCTGGTAGCAATGTAGCCATCATGCGGATCCCGTCCATAGTGGCATCACTGAGTGCTTCGTTGGCAACAAAACCGACATAACCAAGAATAAAGCCGGGGATCGCTCCGCCTAACGCGGAGCCAAATTTCAGCGCGAACATCGAGGCTGACACCGTTAAACCAGAGGTACGTTTTCCGGTTTGCCACTCGCCATATTCAGCACAATCGGTAAACATGGCAAACAATAGAGTTATCACCACGCCAAAGGTGGTGATGCCTAAACAGTTCAGCAATACGGCGGTCCAAAACATATCTGGCGCAACAAAATAGCCGATGATAAGCAATACGGTATGCAACAGACACATGATGAGGACCAAATGGTGCTTGCTAAAGAACTTGGTCAAATAAGGCGTAATGAAGGCGCCCACTATTTGTCCCGCCAAACCAATAGCAGAGAACAATGCCACTCGATCAAAAATCAAAAATACCGCTTCACCATCATCATGCATATAGTATTTTACGTAGAAAATAATCGACGAGAATCGTGCTATCAATCCCACTACAATTAGCACGCAGGAAATGGCAAGCAATACCCATGAGGTATTTTTAAAAAGTAATTTCAAGTCTTTGCGAGCCGATGAATCATGAGGAGGTAGCTTGATTCTTTCTTTAGTAGAGGCAAAGGTGATCCAAAAAAGGCCGACTGATAACACCGCAAAAATCGCCATGGTTAATCGAAAACCTAATACATCATCGCCACCCCCTAACCAACTGACTAAGGGGGTAGCAAACGCAGCGATAAGGATCCCACCAGCGCCGGCACCGATAAAACGATAAGTCGTCGCTTTGGTGCGCTCTTCCGCCAGTGGCGAAATGACTGCGAGCAGTGCAGAGTAAGGCACATTTACCGCGGTAAAAGCAAGCATCACCCCGATATAGGTGACATAGGCATAAATCAGTTTTCCAGTATCCGAGAAATTAGGGCCAAAAAATATCGCAAAACCTAACAGGCCATAGGGGATCGCCGCCCACAATAAATAAGGCCGGTATTTTCCCCAGCGCGATTCCGTCCTGTCGGCAACTAGCCCCATTACCGGATCGCTGACGGCATCAATGATTTTAGATACGAGTAGCATCACTCCAACTGCAGCGGGCGCTAGCCCGTAGACGTCAGTGTAATAATAAAGCAAGTACAGACCAAAAAATCCCAAGTAAAAATTTGATGCCATATCGCCTAAGCCGTAACCTAGTTTTTCTTTGAACGATAATGGCGCGCTGTTCGCTTGATGTGACATGTCGTGTCCTGAGATTGTTTTGCTGCTGACTATAGTTTTTAACGCACGAGCTTAGCCGCGCATTTACATTTTGTTAACTTAAACCATTAAGTAGCTGGGATCAATATTATTAGTCAGTAAAGAAAACGGGGTTTCCAATACAACATACGTATTCAATGAAATCTTATTCTAAAATCACTAGAATGATTTATTCCATGCTGAAAACTATGAGCTGATGATGAATAGACTTCCATTGCATTCGCACTTTCCAGGAGCCAGACCCATTGCCTATGGTTGCATGGGATTGGGAGGGTCTTGGAGTGAGGAACCTTATCAACAAAACCACGTTGATCAAGCCCATCAAATAATCGATGCTGCCTTAGACGCGGGAATTAATTTTTTCGATCATGCCGACATCTACACCAAGGGCAAAGCAGAGCAGGTATTTGGCCAGGTTCTCAAGTCTAGGCCTGAATTACGCAGCCAACTTATTCTGCAATCCAAATGCGGAATCATCTTTGAAGATGATAAAGGTCCCAAACGTTTCGATTTTTCCAAACAACACATTCTGCAATCAGTGGATGGCATTCTTAGTCGATTAAATAGCGACTATATTGACATATTATTGTTACATCGACCTGATCCGTTAATGCAACCTGAAGAAGTTGCTGATGCTTTTTCGACACTCAAAGACAGCGGCAAAGTCAGGCACTTTGGAATGTCTAATCAAAACCAACAGCAACTGCATTTTTTGCAGCACTATCTGGATATGCCGTTAATTGTCAACCAAATTGAAATGCACTTGATGCATCTTGGCTTTTTAGATGATGTTACTGTGGCCAATGATAACCAAGGCAAAGATCTTAGCTTTGGTACTGGCACCATCGAATACTGTCGCATGCATGACATTCAAATTCAGGCTTGGGGTAGTTTGTGCCAAGGCTTGCTGACGGGAAGAGACTTAAACGGTCATCCCGAGCACCTCAGACACACAGCACAGTTAGTTAGTAAATTGGCGGCAGAATACCAAACCACAGGCGAAGCCATCTTAATTGCATTTTTAATGCGTCATCCGGCCGGCATTCAACCCATCATTGGTACCACCAACCCTGCAAGAATTGCCGCTAGCGTCAAAGCGTTGGACATAGAACTCAGTAGGGAGCATTGGTACGCATTATATGTCAGTGCGCGCGGACACGAATTACCTTAACAACAGGCGAACAAAAATAATGATACATAGAACGATTTTTATCGCACTTGGCGCAACTTTGTTTTTGTCAGGTTGCTCTGAACCTCAACCCGATCAATCTGACATTGCGGCCGCGGCTCCAGTTACCAAACAACTTAACTTTCCCGCCATCTATAATGATTATTTGCATCGCGATATTCGTGACGATATTTTTTACTTTGTGATGCCTGATCGTTTCTACAACGCCAATCCTGAAAACGATAATGGCGCAAAAGATCTTGAAATATCTCAAGGTGGCTATGTTATCGATAGTAAGTGGGGATTTCATGGTGGAGATATCGCCGGCGTTGAAGCCAAACTCGATTATCTGAAAGGTCTGGGCGTGAGTGCAATTTGGATGACACCCATTCTAAGAAACAAAGCAATACAATGGGGTGGTTATGCACATCACGGCTATTGGATAGTGGATTTTACCCAAATAGATCCACACTTTGGAAGTAATCAAGATTTGCAAAATCTCATCAATGCCGCACATAAAAAAGGCATTAAAATATTTTTCGATATCATCACTAATCACACTGCCGATGTGATCCGCTTTGAAGAATGTCACACCCCTGACGGCAGTTTTAAAGATGACGAGACCTGCCAATATAAGTCTATGGCGCAAGTAGCTAAAGGCGATAAATACACGCCCTTTATTCCCAAAGGTCAAGATCAAGTAAAAGTCCCTGCGTGGTTAAATGATCCCAAATATTACAATAATCAAGGCGATAGCTTTTGGGAGGGCGAAAGTGCCGTGAACGGTGATTTCGTCGGTTTAGATGATCTCAATACCCGAGATCCAGATGTCATTACAGGGATGATTGAGATATACAAAAATATTATCTCTGAGTTCAAACCAGATGGCTTCCGCATCGATACCGTGAAACATGTTGATATGGTGTTTTGGGAGCAGTTTAGTCCCGCGATCCTAGACCACGCCAAATCGCTTGGCATTCCCAACTTCCATATTTTCGGTGAAGTCTACAGTGGCGACCCCGTTGTATTGAGTAACTACACCACCACAGGCAAAATGCCATCGGTGCTGGATTTTGGCTTCCAGCAAGCAGCCGCTGACGTTTTCTACCGTAAAAAATCACCGCAAGCAGTGGCGCAATTGTACGAAAATGATGATTACTACAATGATCAAGATAGCCAAGCCGACTTACTGATGAACTTCTTAGGCAATCACGACATGGGCCGCAGCGGATTTTTCATTGAAGATGCGCTCAAAGACATTGATGAGGCAGAGAAGCTACAACGCAGCATTTTGTCTCATGCCTTTATGTATACTTCTCGCGGTGTACCCGTGATCTATTATGGCGATGAGCAAGGATTTACCGGTGATGGTGGGGATGTTGGCGCGCGCGAAGATATGTTTGCCTCACTAGTTGAAGAATACAACGATAATAATCTGCTAGGCACAGATGCCAGTACCGCCGAACAAAACTTTGACCCAAGTCACCCTATTTATCAGGCACTGCAAGATTTAGCACAATTGCGTATGGATCACCCTACATTACGCTACGGAGTAACCTTTAATCGTTATTTTGATAAACGCAGAAACGCGTTTGCTATCTCCAGAGTAGATAAAAGCGAGCAAGTTGAGTATCTGATTGCCTTTAATGCTGGCAATGAACAGCAAATCATTACCGTGGACGCCACCAGCAAAGGCTATTCAAGTCTTCACGGTAGCGACACGTTTCGAGTAGATAAGGGCAAAGTGGAAATTGTGTTACCCGCGCTTAGTTACAGTGTTTTGAAGGCAGACACACCTATTATGCAAACGGCGTTGCTGGAACTGGATTTTGCCGGAACAGAGACTCAACAAGACAGAATTCGATTTAATTATGTCATTGAGCAGTTAGTTGATATTCCGGTACCTATGTTTGAAGTGACCACCGAGTTTGTAGATGCGCAAGGTCACTCTCAGAAAGTTGCTAGCGACAACACGCCGCCCTATACTGCTATTGTAACTCAATCATTATATCAACAGCTCCAACCGCAAAGTATTCGCGTAACCATGAGTGATTGGCAAGGTAATACCATGTCCCAGACATTTTCTTTGAGTCAGCATGAACAAGGAGTTACCTCCAATTAAATTGACCTATGGTTAACTAGGAAACACGTGACTATGCCTCAATTAAAAGGCTTCCATCACATCGCTATCATTTGCTCAGACTATGCGCGCTCAAAGGCGTTTTACACTGAGATCCTTGGTTTTGCAGTGCTTGCCGAAACCTATCGTAAACAGCGCCTATCCTATAAGTTGGATTTGGCGCTACCCGATGGTAGCCAAATCGAATTATTTTCCTTTCCTAATCCTCCGCCTAGACCATCTAAGCCTGAGGCGCTAGGACTTCGCCATTTGGCCTTTAAAGTGGAATCCGTAGCGGATTACGTTGAATACTTAACCTCTAAAGACATTGCAGTAGAGCCCATTCGAATCGATCAGCACAGCGGAAAGGCCTTTACCTTTTTCACTGATCCAGATGCTCTTCCTATTGAAATTTATCAGATCTAAATGTTGAAACTATCCAAAATTTTGCTCGCACCGATTTTACTTTGGCAAGGCAAACGTGTGCGCGCGTCTATCATTAAACTGCCAGAGCCAGCCGGAGATAGAGCTGGTCATCAAGGTCATGGAAAGCCGTTGCGTTTGCTTATTTTGGGCGATTCGGCAGGTGCCGGAGTTGGCGTCGATGAGCAAGGGTTAGGACTCAGTGGCCAACTGGTAAACTGCTTGTCTAACCATTTTACAGTGCAATGGCAGCTAGTGGCGCGTACTGGAGAAAGCACATGCTCTGTTCTAGAGCTTTTACAACATTTAACACCCCAGCCCTTTGACGTTATTGTCACCTCCTTAGGGGTGAATGACGTCACATCAGGAAAGTCAGGCAAACAGTTTTATCGAGATTTACAATCACTGCATCTGCAACTTATGCAGCGTTATACACCGCAACATATTATTTTTAGCGGCATGCCCCCAATGGGTGAATTTCCAGCGCTCCCCAATCCTCTACGTTGGTACTTGGGCGAACGCGCAGCGCGTTTTGATCGTGTTATGCATCAGTTTGCTCACCACAACCATTGCCAATATTACGCGCTACCTAGCATGATGGACTCACAAGAAATGGCCAGTGATGGATTTCATCCTGGTCCGCAGGTTTATACCCAGTGGGGAAAAGGTTTGGCGGAACATATAATCGAGCTATGCTACTGAGACTTTTGCGATAACTCAAAATTACTCGGCGTTTTGATAGGAAACGAGTATTTAACGATGCGTTTCAGCACTGTCCAATATTGGCTTGCAAAGCTGCCGCTATTGTAAGGAATAGCGTACTTTTCGGCGATTTTCTGTACTCGCTTGCCAATTGCCGGATAATGACGAGCCGGTATATCGGGAAACAGGTGGTGTTCAATCTGACAACTTAGATGCCCAGTTAGAATATGCATTGCTTTGCTACCAGTGAAGTTTGAAGAGCCTAGCATCTGACGATAGTACCATTGCCCTTGCGATTCATTCTCACATTCGGCTTGTGAAAAAGTCTGGGCGTCTTCGGTAAAATGCCCGCAAAAGATCACTGTAGACGTCCACAAATTGCGGATCAAATTCGCCAACAGGTTGCCAGTAAATACCCAAATAAACATAGGGCCGGAAATCAAAGGGAAAAATAAATAATCTTTAAATAGCTGTCGTGCACCTTTACTAAAAAACGCTTTTTTAAGCTGAGCATCCGAGATTTGGGTATGGCGCTGTTTGTTTTTGCGACCAAAGAAGACCCTTTGCCCAGCAAGTTCATGATAGGAAATTCCCCATTGAAATAACGTACTGAGCACAACGTAGGTAACAGTTTGCCACAGATTTCTGATCCGCCAACGAAAGTCGTTACTCAATCGCAACAAGCCATATCCAAAATCTCTGTCTTTACCGATTATATTTGTATAAGTGTGGTGCTCATAGTTATGGGTGCGCTGCCATGATTTAGCATCGCAGGCAATATCCCACTCATAACGTTGAGAATGCAACACAGGATCGTTCATCCAATCGTATTGACCATGCAAAACGTTATGACCAATTTCCATATTGTCGAGAATTTTAGCGAGCGCTAACAAAAGTACGCCGACGGCCCATAACCACGGAGTGATAAAGCCAAGTACTAACAAAATGCGCCCTGATATTTCACTGATGCGCTGCCAAAAAAGCACCTTACGAATATAGCTAGCGTCTTTGGCACCTATTTGGTTTTTGACTCCCTGTTTCACAGCATCTAAATCTGCTGCTAGCGCCTGATATTGGGATTGTTCTAATTTCATAATTTTCTTTTACTCTACTTAATATTCGAAGGTGACATCGCTCACCGGAGCACTGACACATAACTGTATTTGCTCTTGACCCAAACCACTTAACTCACCCGTTCGCAGATCTTTAACTTGGCCCGAGAGTTTGTTGCACACACATTGGAAGCACACCCCCATGCGACAGCCAAATGTTGGCTCGACACCGCCTTGCAAAGCACTATCAAGCAAACTAGCGTTCGCGCTAGCCGCAACCTCATGTTGTCTGCCCGCTTTATAAAATCCGGCCTGAAAATAAGCCGCTGGATCTGTGTCATTAGTCAGTGTCGAATCCGCAAATTGATGTATTAGACTCGGTCCGAAGTGCTCTTGGTGGATTTGCGCTGCAGCAATCCCTTGGCTTTTCAAACTGGTAATGACAGATTGCATAAATTGCAATGGGCCACACACATAGTAGTCATTATGATTAATTCCTATCTCTGTCAGTTGGGTACTAAGCTTCTGGCTTTGCAAACTGTCTGACTCAATCAATCTGAAGCTATTGTGAGTTTCTTGCAAATCCCTAAATTCAGTTAAAAAAGCCGCGTGTTCCGCGCCGCGGTAGCGATAAAGCAAAGTTACATTGGGAAAAGGCAGTTGCGCATGTTGACTCAAGTCAGCAAGACTCTGTAAGTAGGCACGCATTGGGGTTATGCCTGAGCCAGCACAGAGAAGTATCACATCCGCGCTTCTCTTTGGCAGTACAAACTGTCCTTGAGCAGCAGATAGGAAAAGCGTTTCCCCTGCGTTGAGCGAATTCAGTGAAGAGGTGAGTTCGCCGTTCGATTTGACCTTGCAGCTAATCTGAATCTGACGTTGTGAAGACCACAAAAATTCACTAGAGCTAATACTAAAGGGTCGGGAAACATACTTTCCGTCAAGCATGTGGGTCAGCATGACATGCTGCCCTGCTTCAAAACCACCCCAATTTCGGGGCACATTGAGCGTAATCGTTAACATGTCGCAGGTTACATTGTTAAGTGCAACGACGTTACCCCTAAACAGTTCACTGTGGTAACTACCATAAAGTGTCTGCAATATTGGCTCAAGGTATTTGCCTAAGCTGGGTTGATTGCCCAACATATTACAAAATGCACGATAAAGGGTGCGCCAAAACGATTTCTTAAAAAACAACATAAACTTAATATAACCTGCATCACAATTTGAGCGCACACTTGTACACCGAAATAGACACACAGTAAACACACTAAACACCAACAAATCATAAAGCACTGTTATTAATAGCTATTATTATTATGCTATTTCAATAAAAGTTACACATGTAACTTTTATTGATTATTTCCGCTCTATTTTGCTACTTGAGTTTTATCGGAATTTATTGAGTACCCTTGATGCACTAAGCTGTTTATTCACTTAAAGGATCCGAAAAGGTTAGTCGACATCACTGCTATTTCGCTGTTCAGGTAAATCCGATAAATACTCGACGAACTCGATTTCGAGACCATTTGGGTCAAAAAAATAGATGTTTGTGCGAAACTCATTTTGCGCACCATAATGATGGGGTTCAAAACCAGCAGTTTTCATCCGCTTAATGAGCGCATCTAAGTTTTTCACTTCAAATGCGAAGTGGGCTAAACCGAGCTGATTAGAAGTGCGATCTCGCACCTTTCCTTCACCAGCCTCATTCAACGTTAGGTAGTTGTAGTCATCGCCGAAATGCAACCAATTACGCTCAACGCCATACCAATCATTGATGCCCTGTTGGCGAACACGCCAATGGGGCATAGCGGCTTGATAGAATTTCATCGAACTTGGCAATGATTTGACGACTAAATTAAGGTGCTCTAAGCGGATCATAATCCCTCCTCATTTATTTCTATTGTTTGGGTTTTCTCGATAATTTTGTTTCTTAGCTTTGGTTTAGTATCGTTTTTGCTACTTGTAATACATGGTCTGATTAACAAGGGAAAAATAACACTTCAACCATTTAGCAATGCCTCTCGATTGAGTTTGCTTTTGGTTAGTGCAATCTTTAGTGAGCTCATATTTGTTTGTTGTGGGCATCGTAATGTTCATATCTATCTCCTTGGGTCATGCCATGTTTAAATTTCAGAACCAGCTTAAAACCTCAACCTAACTTGAGGTAAAGTGTTTTTTTGACTATTCTCAAAAATAATTTGAACGCTGGCCTAAACGCCATTGCTCCAGCTAATAACAAGGACAGACATGGATAACAAAACATTAAGTGTCGGATTCGTTGCCAAACGATGTGGTGTAAACGTATCCACTTTGCACTTCTACGAACAAAAAGGCTTGATCCAAAGTTGGAGAAATGCAGGTAATCAACGTCAATACAAAGCCGACGTGTTAAGGCGAGTAGCGGTTATTAAGGCGGCACAAAAACTAGGAGTCAGTTTACAAGAAATTAAGTTGACCTTAGCGACATTGCCTAAAGAGCGAACACCGGATAAAGCAGATTGGGCCAAATTGTCAAAAACCTGGCAAGCTGCTTTGGATACGCGCATTCAACAATTAACCAAATTGCGAGACTCGTTAACTGGGTGTATTGGCTGTGGATGTTTATCGCTTAAATCTTGCCCTATTTACAATCCACAAGATCAATTGGCGGATCAGGGTCCAGGTCCGGTTATCCTTGATAGATAAGCGCATGAACCGACCTAAAAATGATGGACTAACAGGCCTATTTTAGGCATGATAAAACTATCGCTAGAACAGCAAAAGCCGCGCCCTCTGCTATGTTTATGAGTTTGAACATCATTCCCTCTTTTGGCTTTTGCATAATCATTCATCTTCTTGTTCTTGCCCGCATATTTGAAATTAAAATTAGGAAGTCATATGTTAAAAATAGTCGTTGTTGGCGGAGGCGCGGGTGGACTTGAACTAGTCAGTAAGTTAAGTAAAAAGCTAGTGAAAAAAGGTCTTGCTCAAGTAACACTTGTGGATAGAAGCCGAACACACGTTTGGAAACCCTTGCTGCACGAAGTGGCTGCCGGTGTGATTGATAAGAACTCAGATGGAGTTGATTATCGTATTCATGCTGCTCGCTTTGGTTATCAATTTCAGTTGGGCACCATGAGTCATGTGGATCATCTCAATAAAACTATCAGCTTAGATCCCTTGTATGACGAAGATGGTCAGATATTACTGGAAAAGCGAACCCTTAATTACGACTACCTAGTGCTGGCTATTGGTAGCGTCAGTAACGATTTTGGCACACCGGGGGTAGCCGAGCACAGTTTCTTTCTCGATTCTTTGAGCCAAGCTGAGCGTTTTCATAAAGCGTTACTGAATCAGCTATTGCGCATCAATCAGCAATCTTCAACTCAATCAACACTGCAAATTGCCATAGTAGGCGGTGGTGCCACGGGTACCGAATTGGCGGCTGAATTACATCATGTAGCAAACTTGGCAAAGCATTATGGCATGCCAGAGATGTCAGCCTCACGACTATCAATAACCATTATTGAAGCAGGAGAGCGAATATTACCTGCGTTACCCGAGAGAATTGCCAATTCCGCTCGTTCAGCCTTGGCAAAACTAGGCGTAAATGTGCTGGAGAATACCAAAGTTGCCAGCGCGCAAAAAGGCGCCTTTGTCACCGAGGACGGACGTCAAATAGAAGCCGATTTACTTGTCTGGGCTGCGGGGGTAAAAGCGCCCGATTTCATTCAGAAAATGGCCATTTTTGAAACCAATCGAGCCCAGCAAATCTTAGTCAATCCGCACCTTCAAAGTACATTGAGTGAGTCTATTTTCGTCATAGGAGATTGTTGTGGATTCAAACAACAAGATGGTAAATGGGTTCCTCCACGCGCGCAATCCGCTCATCAGATGGCGGCCACTGCAGCCAGCAATTTAATTAATTTGGTACATGCTAAGCCCTTAAAAACATACCGTTATGTTGATTACGGTTCATTAGTACATTTAAGTAAATACAGTACTGTAGGTAGTCTTATGGGAAGCCTTGCAAGTAGCAGTATGTTTATTGAGGGACGTCTTGCGCGTTTGGTCTATATTTCATTGTACAACATGCATCAATTCGCTATCCACGGCTGGTTTAAAGGCATATTGGTATTGCTTAGTCGCAAAGTCAGCAACATTGTGGGATCGAAATTAAAACTACACTAAAAATAGTGTAGCTAGGCAAAGATGAGCATAGGTAGTGACAACAATCTATGACTCATCACTGTTGATCTTGCGCCAGCCACTGCCTAATTCAATGGCAATCTGAGAAGCAGATTCAAGCCTTTGTAATCTTTGTAATTGGGTGACGGGCAACTCTAAGGTAGCGCCTTGTCCAAATAAACTATAAACCTCACCTGTGCGTGTGTGCACAAGATTGCCAGGGGATCGAAGCACTGCATCCGTGCAGATTTTATCCCCCGGCACATGGCTATGTTTACCGTCTAGCAGCACTTCGCCGGTGACCACACGCCCCCAACGCTGGTGCATTTGGCTGCCATCTGGCAAACCAAACAAGTACACCATCGACCAATTTTTTAGCACAGTGACCAATAGGTTCTCCGTTTAACCACGTATTAACTAACTTGAACTCTGGTTAACTAAGGACAGATCACAAGGCCTTAATATTTCAAAGATCGATTTCTTGCATGGCGATAAAAGTGCCAAGTCCAATCAATATTGATCCTGATACCCTGTCCTGCCAAACCGGAAACGCAGGATGGGTAGACAACCATCGACCCAGTTTATGTGACATAAACACCATCAATAAATCGCTACTAAACGCAATCACAGCATATAACAGCCCAAGAATAATCAACTGCAACACTAGATTGCCTGCGGCAGGGTCTGCAAACTGAGGCAAGAATGCCATAAAAAATAGTGCAGTCTTTGGATTGGTTAGCTCAACCACAATACTCTGATTAAACACCTGCTTACGGCTCATGGATTTTAATTTAGGTTTAGTAGTCGCCGATTCAGCTTCATGCCAAAATGCGCTCGCCCCCAAATAGATCAAATACGCCGCACCAGTTAGTTTTAATACGATGTAGGACGTTGGATACAAGCTAAATACCGCAGCCAATCCAAACGCAGTTGCCAACACATATAGCATCGACCCTATTGCCATGCCACTGGCTGCGGCAATACCAGATGTATGGCCACTACTCATGGTTCTGGCCATTATGTATAAGTTTGATGGGCCCGGTGACAAACTTAAAAGCGTTGCCGCAACGGCAAAGGTCAATAAGGTTTCTATGGGTAGCATCAATTAGAACTCGTGCAGGTGTTCAGAATATTGCGCACCTTAGCACACCTAGCGCATTTTTCAGCTCACCGCAATGAGTATAACCCACCAAATTTCACGTATTTCAAGCTAAAAACCTTGCATCTTGTCAAAAAACAGTCAAAATATCGGTCCATTGTATTTCGTCGTTAGGAATTAAAAACACATCACAATGGACGACAAAAGGATCTGTCATGCTTAAAACACCAACGTTAGAATGTTTATGCCCACATTGTTTAACCACAACGGCTTTGCCTGAATCATCGAATAATAATCAAAACGCATCAATACGCTTACGCTGTAAAACCTGTTTCTCACAGTTCGAAGCGATTATTGCTGATGGTAAAGAAGATACCAAAAATGTTATTGTGATTGAGTGAAACTCCCCCTATTCAACAAATTGCGCTGCTCGGAGAAAGTATGATTTATGTTTTCCATGCTAGTGAAATCTTGTTAAAGCAGCTCTATGCAGTTGAAAATGAACGTGAATTAGTCACCTTAGTGATGCTCAACTTAGCCAATTACCAGCTTGCCGGCAGAGTAAAAAATGATGAACTAGATATCGCTTTTGCTGCCACTGGAGGCCCAAGTACGTGGTTAAATACGGATAATCTATCAATTGATGTTACCCCTGAGCCTGAGCGGGACAGTCGGTTTGGCGATATTCTGGTTGAGGTCTTTAGCGGTTATGTAAACTTGTCTACCCCCGCAGGCTTTATTCCGTTAGTCGATGCAGTAGAACAAAATGGTGAGCTGTCTCGTAAACAGCTCAACTAACACCATATAAATACTTACGTCAGCGACAATGAGCGGTTATGAATCTGATTCTTTGGCACTGAGCACTTTGAGTTTGGCTTGATATAGATACTCATCATTAGGTGTAAACGCCAGTTCCGAGGCTTTTTTCATCATATCTGCAGCCTGCTCTAACATGCCTATTTGATAGTAGGTTTTCGCCAACCCGAAATACCCTTCATGCAAATAAGGCGCGACTTCGATCGAGCGTTTATAGTACTTAAGTGCAATGGCAAAATTTTGTTTTGAAAATTGTCGGTTGGCAACGTCATACCATCGATAAGGGTTGTCATCCTCTACCTCGGTTAATCTATCTTGCAACGCTTGCCATTCCTTTGTGCGCCCCTGCTCTTCAAGCAGTATCGCATAGTTGCTCAGCAGGTTAACTGAGCTGGCGTTTTCAGCCAATGCATATTGATAAATTCTCTCGGCAACCTGTTGAGCTCCCCGTGACTTGTGTAACACCGCTAAGGTGTTAAGCGTCTCAGAATTATTTGGGTCAATTTTCATTGCAGCGCTCAAATTGGCATAGGCCGTTGCGTGGTCATTTTTGACCATCGCATCTCCTGCCATATTTTGATAATACATCGACAAAAAATCATGCGCTTCAATGAAGTCGCCACTGACATTGGTATTCTCGGGAAAATAATCAATGACAAGTTTTGCGCGCACGATCACAATCTCATTTGGCGCACTAGGTATTTTAGGCTGATACAAATGCGTTCGAACATGTGATGACAACGTCATGACATTGTTAAATCGCTGATAAATCGGCGCTGAATTAACCCGTTGATAACGCACATCTAAGCCTACTAACTTAGCCAAGGCACTCGTGACTATTGCCAAGGACATACAGTTGCCATTTTGGTCCTCAAGCGCGTTACGGGCAATTAAGGTATCACCTCGATAATCAAATCCGCTTAGAATACTTTCCAAGTAATTAAACAGACGTTTGTGTTCTGCTACCGTTTGATTCTCAGGGGCGTAATAGTAATTTAAGAAGTGCTGTTGTTGCTCGCGTGAAAGCGCAAAAATATCGTCAACACTGTGAACTGGCATTTTTGGCAACTCTGGAATCTGCCAATTAAGTGTCGCTTTGGGTTGTGTTGGCTCACTAGTTGTTAATGGCTGATTCGATGATTGACAACCACTCAACAGGATAATGAATAATAAAACACAACGGGATAATGACAGGTGGTTAATTTCTTTTTGCATAAAACGTCTTTCTCTACTTCGTAATGCGCGTTACCAATAACGCTCTAAACTGATTTGCCCAGGAGAACGACGTAAATGCTTCTTCAGGCCAAATGTTTCTAATACTTGAATACTATCTTGGATCATCGCAGGATTACCACACAACATGACTTGACTGGTCGAGACGTCGATCATGTGTCCACTGTGTTGTTGTATCTGATTATCGGCAATGAGCTGCGGTATTCGTCCGTGCAATGCGCCACTGATTTTCTCTCGACTAACAATGGGCACAAACGAAAATTGGGAAGGATACTGTTTTAGCCACTGCTCAATTTTATCTTGATACGCCAGATCAGCAGACCAACGAACACCGTAAACTAAAACAACATTAGAATAGCTTGTCCATGCCTGTTGCGTCTCCAATATTGATAAAAAAGGACCCACACCTGTCCCGGTAGCGATGAGAAACAGGGTATCACTTTTAGGCACTTCATCTAAAATTAAAAAGCCCGTTGCCGGAGACATAATTTTGACCGAATCACCCACGGCTAAATGATGTAATTTGGGAGATAAACTGCCTTCTTCCACAGGTACCGCTATTATCTCCAGTATCTCACTATCAGGGCCATTGACTAATGAATAGGGGCGAGAAAGCACTTTACCGTCCGCTTGTTCAATGCCCACTTTAGTGAATTGTCCTGCTTTGATTTTGGGAAAGTCGAGGCAACTAAATTGCAAACTGAATAGATGGTCATTCCAATCAATTCGGTTGACCACTTGTGCATCATGCCATTGCGCCATTTATCATCTCCGTTTGCGAACCAAACCACCTTGAGGATGTTAAGTTAGCACGATATTTCCAGCCAAGTAAACACGGGCTCTACTTAACTTGCACTGTAGGATAAGATGAGTCGGGCAATTAAATATTACATAATGATTTCAAAGTGTTAGTAGGGATTAGTAAAAACGAAAACTCAAAATACACATCAATGATGCAATTTTTGTGATTAGCAAGGCGAGTTTTCGTACGTAATAGCTAGCCTATTGCAGAAAACTCAACCCAGATAAGCGTAAAAAGGGCATTATTGACGGTCACTTATTATCCTACAGCTCAGGTTATCTAGCAAAAAACTCCGCTCTTAATGCAGGCTCATGTTTGAAAGCACCACCCAAAGCGCTGGTCTGGGTGTAAGAGGTCTTGTCTCGGATCCCTCGGGCTTTTACACAATAATGCGTGGCATTAATGGTGATGGCGACGTCATCAGTACCCACTATAGTTTGCAGTGCCACCAGCACTTGTTGGGTGAGTCGCTCTTGTACTTGAGGCCGTTGGGCAAAGAAGTCGACCAGTCGATTTATCTTTGACAGACCCAAGACTTGGTCCTTTGGAATATACGCAACCGTGGCGGTGCCGTCGATGGTCACAAAGTGATGTTCGCAAGTGCTGGTCACGCTTATCTCACTGACCTTGACCATTTCTTCAGATTGCATTTTATTGGCAATGGCGGTGATCTTGGGAAAACGGCGATAATCCAATCCGGAAAATATTTCATCGACGTACATTTTAGCGATGCGCTTAGGTGTATCACAAAGACTATCGTCGGATAAATCGAGGCCTAAGGTTTCCATGATGTCACACATCGCAGCTTGAATTTTATTGCGCTTTTCAATGTCGTTAAGGCCATTGTCGACCATTGGCGTCTCTAATCCTGCTGCGATTAACGCCTCTTGAACTGCCACCGCCTGTTCTGAAAGAGGCTGATGAACTGAAACCATCTGTGTTTGTAACATAGCGTGTTCCTTTAATTTTTATGTCTATACGTAGCAACAGAAGCCAAAGGTTTAATTTTAATGCTATTTTTATTCAATTATTTCCAAGAAAATTATTATATATCCTACCGTTCAGGTTATTTCCCCCCGTTTGTGTTCCGGTTTGCCAATATGTACGTATAATCCGCGACGACAGCCATATGAAAGGAAAAAAGTGTGCGTATATTGATTGTTACCTTATGTATATTGACCTCGTGCTCAGTAGCGGCCGACTCAACGAATATTGAGCAAATCACCGTAACGGCGACCCGATCGAATAGTCAATTGAACCAATTAAGCTCAAACCTGAGCGCGGTAGACAATCAATCCATCCGTTCAATACAAGCAGAACACATTAACCAAGTGATGAATCGCGTGCCTGGCGCTTGGATAAGCAGAGGCAATGGCCAAGAGCATTTAACCGCCATCCGTTCTCCGGTTTTAACCGGAGCCGGAGGCTGCGGAGCGTTTTTTATGGCGCAAGACGGTATCGCTATTCGGGCACCCGGTTTTTGTAATGCCAACCAGCTGTTTGACATAAATACCGAGCAAAGCGCACGCATTGAGGTAGTCAGAGGGCCATCGAGTGTGCTGTATGGATCTAATGCGGTACATGGCGTGGTCAACGTATTAACACCTGAAGCATCGTCTGTAGCACCACTGCAGTTGTCGCTAGAAAAAGGCCAAAATGACTACTATCGCGCCAAAGTTACAGCCGCCAAAAGCTTTGATAACCATAGTTTTGCTGTACTTGGAAACGGTACTCACGATGGTGGATATAAACAGCAAAGTGGTTATGACCAACAAAAACTGACGGTATTACACGCTTTCTCTAACGACCAGTTAAGCATTAAAAACGTGGTCGCATTGTCCAATCTGAATCAGGAAACAGCGGGGTTTATTCGGGGCTTTGATAGTTTCAGAGATCCACAGTTGAAGCAGCTAAATCCTAACCCAGAAGCATTTCGTGATAATCAATCTGCTCGCCTGTATAGCCAAATTACTATTCACGGTGGTGATGGCTCAAGTGTCACTTTGACGCCCTATTTTCGCTGGGCCAGTATGACCTTTTTGCAGCATTATTTACCTTGGCAAGCAACCGAAACAAATAGTCAACGTAGTGTCGGCATTCAAGCGCAATTTCAAAAAGAGTACGAGCGCATCTCATTGCAAACCGGTTTTGATCTTGATCTGACTCGCGGCAAGTTAAATGAAACCCAAGAAAACGATTTTTCTGACACTATTCCAGCCGGTGCTCACTATGACTACCAAGTGGACACGCAAAACTACTCCCCTTTTGCAACAGCGAGATGGCATGTCAGTAGCGACTTAAAACTCGATGCTGGGCTGCGATTTGAAAAAACCCGCTACGATTACGATAACCAGTTGGCATCAGGTAGTGCCTGCGAAGTTGGCATAGGAAACTGCCGCTTTAGCCGTCCGGCCGATCAAGTCAACGAGTACGACGAATGGTCGTTTCAACTTGGCTTTAACTACCAAATCACTGGCCAACAATTTTTATATGGCAAAGCCTCCAATGGCTACCGTGCTCCGCAAGCAACTGAACTGTACCGCTTGCAAGCGGGCCAAGAGGTTACCGATTTGAAAGCTGAAGTAATTAACGCCGTCGAGTTAGGTTGGCGAGCTAACTTCACCAATGTGTTTGTTGATCTGACGCTCTTTGATATGCAAAAAGACAATTTTATTTTCCAAGATACCGAGCGCCAAAACATTAGCAATGGCAGTACCGAGCATACTGGCATTGAGCTTCAAACGAGAATTAATTTATCCAGAAACTGGTACGCAGCAATGAATGCAACCTTGGCTAAACATCGTTATAAGAGCAATTTAACCCTTAGCCGAACAGCAATTCGGGGCAATGAAATTGACACAGCACCAGAACACATGGCCAGCGCTCAAATTGGCTGGCTTGGAGATCAAGGTAGCAGCTTCGAAGTGGAATGGGTGCATCAAGGTAATTACTTCTTGGATCCGCAAAATACCGCTTCCTATCGTGGTCACAATTTATTAAATTTGCGCGCTCAATATCAAGCAACGTTGAATTGGCGATTTGGACTGCGTATTCTGAATCTAACCAACGTCGATTATGCCGAGCGAGCCGATTACGCTTTTGGTGATTACCGTTATTTTGTCGGCGAACCAAGAACCGTTTATCTGACGATGGGATATCAGCTTTAACACGTCAGATTAACAGCCGTTTAAGCAAACAATTTTTTGCAAAGAAGCACAAATTTTTATGATGAAGCAACCTAAAATGCTTGCCGAATGGCATGAACAAGAAGCCATTATTCTGGCTTGGCCAGACCAACAAACAGACTGGCGTCCTTGGCTTGACTCCGTTAGGCAAACCTATAAGCAGTTGATACGAGCAATTTCAGAAAGTGGCACTGGCGTAATTTTATTAGTCAGAGCAACGGATATCGAACAGCTTAAAAGCCAGTTTGAAGGATATCACAACTTACTGTTAGTAAGTGCTGACTATAACGATACGTGGTGCAGAGACTATGCCTTTTTGACATGCTGGGATGGGGAAAACATGATCCCAGTCGAATTTACCTTCAATGGTTGGGGTAATAAATTTGATGCCAGCAAAGACAATCAAATCAACCAAAAAGTACTCGCTGCACTGTGTGCCAACAAGTTACAAACATCTTCAATGGTTGTAGAGGGTGGCGCATTAGAGATTGACCAGAACGGTCATTTATTATCCACCGCCATGTGCTTAGCTAATCCACAACGTAATGGCGAGATGTCACTGCAAGAATATGAGCAAACCTTCAAATCTGTGTTGGGAGCAACCAAAGTGACCTGTTTAGAGCACGGTCACTTAGAAGGTGATGACACTGATGGTCACATTGATACCTTAGTGCGATATACGCCAAGCCAAGGGTTAGTAATTCAGTCGTGTTACAACCGACCAACTGACTCGCATTTTGCCGGATTAAGTAGTCTGGTTGAGGAATGTAGAGCCGCGTTACCTGAACACCGTATTTTTGAGCTTCCTTTACCCTACTTGGAAAACGATGAAGGCGAACGCTTGCCTGCGTCTTATGCAAATTACCTTATCAATAATGAGCAAATTCTATGCCCCACATACCGTGTTCCAGAGGACGACATTGCCCTGCAGATCATCGGCCGCGCCTATCCGGATAAGAAAATTGTGGCGATTGACAGCTTTCCCTTAGTCCAGCAATTTGGTAGCGTCCACTGTATTAGTATGCAAGTACCCAAGCAAACCTTGAAACCTGAGGTAGTCGCAGCGTTTAAACAACATGTGACAGTTTGGCAATAAGGAATTGTGATGAAAAAGAACAAATTAAAAGTCGGACTCGTACAACAGTCTGTCGATAGCAATGATAAACAGATTAATTGGCAAAAAAGTGCTGAGCAAGTTGCAAAGTTAGCTGAGCAAGGGTGTGAACTTGTGATGTTGCAAGAGCTTCACAGTACCTTGTACTTTTGTCAGCAAGAAGATACCAATAACTTCGATTTAGCTGAACCTATTCCAGGACCAGCAACGGCGTTTTTTGCCGATGTCGCAGCCAAACACGATATCGTGTTGATTACGTCGTTGTTTGAAAAACGCGGCTCTGGACTCTATCACAATACCGCTGTGGTTTTTGATAAACAGCAAGGTATGGTGGGCAAATACCGTAAAATGCACATCCCTGACGACCCTGGGTTTTACGAGAAGTTTTACTTCACCCCTGGCGATATGGGCTTTACCCCGATTCAAACTAGCGTGGGTAAACTTGGCGTCTTAGTGTGTTGGGATCAGTGGTATCCTGAAGCGGCTCGCTTAATGGCCATGGCCGGTGCTGAGATGTTGTTTTATCCCACCGCAATAGGATGGGATAAGAACGATAGTAAAGAAGAACAATCACGCCAATTCAACGCATGGCAAACCATTCAGCGCTCTCACGCAGTGGCTAACTCATTGCCTGTAATAGTCGCCAATCGCACCGGTTTTGAACCCTCTCCAGTAGCCGGAGACCCTGGCATCCAATTTTGGGGGCAAAGCTTTATCGCGGGTCCACAAGGAGAGATATTGGCGCAGGCCAGTGTGGATGAAGAGCAAGTGCTCAGCGTGGAGTTAGATTTAGCTCGTACTGAAAGCATAAAACGTATTTGGCCGTATTTCCGAGACCGCCGAATTGATGAATACCAAGAATTAACGAAGCGCTGGCGCGATTAGCTTTTGGGTATTTGAAACGCCAAGCCACTAAGTGAGATCGGTTGATTATTTCTAGGCGTATTAGTCTATGCTTAACATACGATTTCACTTGCGGTTAAAAGAGAAGATGTTGAACGCTTCATTTTTTGTCAACGCTATTGCAACGGGTAACCGCTATCTCAGCGTTTTGCTGCTTATTTTGCTGTTTTCAAACGGTGCCAGAAGCGAGCAAATTAAATACATCGATCCCACTGACTCGGTCGATAAACACGGAGTCTATTTCGTAAACGTACTAAAACTCGCCTTGGAAAAATCCAAAGGTCAATTTGGCGATTATGAATTAGAAGCAGTGCCCGTCACTATGCGCCAGCAAAGGTCGTTTAAAAGTCTAGAGTCGGGTTTGATAAATCTGATGTGGACTGTCACCTCTAAACAGCGCGAACAACAAGCCTACGCAATTAAAGTTCCATTGCTCAAAGGATTAATAGGACATCGTGTTCTGGTAATAAGAAAAACCGATGCCGCTATATTTGCCGCTATCAAAAGTTTACAAGACTTAGCTAAATTTACCGCGGTTCAGGGGCATGACTGGCCTGATTCGGAAATATTGGAACACGCAGGTCTAAGGGTCGAAAAAATCATTTTGCACAACTCCATGTACAAGCTTGTAACCAGTGGTATCGTTGATTATTTCCCGCGCTCAGTGTTAGAAGTGACTGAAGAGTTAGAACGGTTTGAAAACGACAATCTCATCATTGAGCCGAATCATTTAATTCTGTATCCCAGCGCCATTTACTTTTTTGTTTCTCACAGCAATACCTTGTTGGCGAATCGGTTGGAAGTAGGACTAAAAATAGCGCTCGAAGATGGCTCTTTTGATCGTGAATTTTATGACTTCCCCGGTCATAAAAAAGCGCTGCAAAACGTGTCTTTGAAAAATCGAGTTGTACACCGAATTGACAACCCGCTAATGCCCGATACCCTTCCTTTGGAAAATAAGGCCCTGTGGTTCAACGTTCAATAACCATCGAACAACGCAATACATGAGGGCTTCAACCCAACACTTTAGTCAATCTAGGCTTTGGCGCTAGGTCGTTGACTGACCGAGTCATACCAGCGTTGCAAATTGGTATGTTGGTCAGAAATTTTAATTTTTACGACTCTGGCGAAGTCGATTGCACACAGTGCAGTAATATCAGCAATACTGAAAGTATCGCCAGCGATAAATTCTGACTGTGCCAATTGCTTTTCTAAAACATGCAAATACTTACTCGCCGTTTTACCGGCTAATTCGCCATATTCTGCAATGGGAGTCATACGGTCTTTAAAGTAGCCCGTACTGTGCTGAAAACACATGCCCACTTGCATAAAGAGTCCAAATTCCACTTGGCGCTGCCACATCTCGATTTTCGCCTGTTGCAACGCGGTTTCGCCCATTAATAGCGGCTCAGGATGCAAGACTTCAAAATAACGACAAATTGCCACCGATTCGCCAATACAGGTGCCATCATCCAACTCTAACACTGGTACTTTGCCAATCGGATTTTTAGCACGCATCTCAGGTGTCATATTTTCACCTTTTTGCAGGTCAAGCTGAACGTATTCCATTGCAATGCCTTTCTCGGCCAAGAATATGCGAACACGTCTAGGTGTGGGAGCGGTATGAGTGTCGTAAATTTTCATCGATAATAAACCAATTGAAGTGAGATTGAGCACTAAGCATAGACTGTGCAAGGTGCTTGATTCAACTCATCTTATTCAGTAAATAAGAATAACGTGGGTTTATTCGCGACTAAGACTCAACACGTAATTGACCGCCAGGTTTTGATTCAATGACCATTTTTTTGACAACGGATTAAGTGACAACCCTGTGCTTTGGCGCACACAAAAGCCATGCTCAGACGTCCAAGCTATCAGCTCATCAGGTTTGACAAATTTATCCCAACTATGAGTACCTTTGGGTAAGTAGCCCATTACGTATTCTGCTCCGACTATAGCAATCAACCAAGATTTAACGGTCCGATTCAAGGTAGCTAAGATCAGTAATCCGCCCGGTTTCACCAGTTTGGCACATTGATTGATGAGTAGCTGTTGGTCAGGTACATGTTCAACAACCTCGGCATTGATCACCACATCAAATTGTTTTTTTTGCGGATCCAAATCACTTGCAAGACCATGAATATAATTGACTTCTATTGACGATCTTAAGGCATGTTGTTTTGCCACTTGGACACTGACACTGCTGGGGTCAATACCGGTAACCTGATATCCTGCTTTGGCCAAAGGTTCACTGATCAATCCGCCACCACTGCCTACGTCTAACACACTGACGGTGTTTGAATTCGATGCAAAGTGTTGTTGGATTTGCGCCTTAATAAAGCTCAAACGTGCGGCATTGAACGACAATGCGGTTTGGTATTTTCCTTGCGGATCCCACCATTGGTCGGCAAGTCGGTCGAATTTTGCGATCTCATCCTTTGACAGATTGGTCAAAGGAGCGTCTACCTCACTCTTGTCTAACATGGTTTAATTCACCTGTAACATCGATATGTTTGTCATGCTTCTTTAAACGGAACTTTGGCTAAGTGTAAGGTTTATACTTGTTATTAGGCTAAACAGTTTTATGCTAGTCGTTCAACTGGTCAGTTATCAAGGCAAATAGATTATGGCAAACGCGCAAAATGTGCTGGGTACACGACTGCAATTATGCTGTGGGAATACGGGATACACGCGAGAAGGGTTTTGTTATGTTCCAGCTGGAGACAAAGGTAACCACAGCATTTGTGCAGTGGTAACAGACGAATTTTTATCGTTTTCTAAGAAAATGGGTAACGATCTCTCCACACCTCGTCCTGAGTATGGCTTTGACGGATTACAAGCCGGTGATAAATGGTGTCTTTGCGCGATGCGTTGGGAGCAGGCTAGGAAAGCGGGAGTGGCGCCTAAGGTGGTTCTGGCGGCGACCAACAAAGCATGTTTAGCTGAAGTGCAGTTAGCTGACTTACAAGCCCACGCGGTAGACTAAAATCGGCCACTACAGGTTTTTTCGTTCCCAATCTTCAAGTTGCTGCTGAGCATTGGCGTCAAGGTGAGCCTTATTTTGCACCACCCACCATTTTTCCATGATCCGAACATTAGCCAGATTGGCTTTATAAAAGATATCAACGATATCACCTAAAATCGGAATTAGACCAAGTAGAAAGTCGAAAATACTGTTGCGGATCATTTTGATGAGTAATGCGCGAGGCAGTCCCATCGATTTGCCCATCACAATGATACTCGCTGAGACACCCAGCATGACAGTGTCTCCCACTCCGGGAATCAAACCGATCAATGAATCTAGACCGAGCTTGATGTTGGTAAAGGGAATGCGCACCGCGGTGTCAGTTAGATTAGCAATCTTCTGCGCCAACAGTAACTGATTGGGAACGCTAATTTTTCCGGAAGTCGTTGCAACCTGTTTATTCATTTTTGAGCCCCAAGATCTTTGGCCAATTGCTCTCTTAAGCGATTGTCAGACTGCCCTTGCCAACCGTGTAAATTATCGTTTATCAAACTTGCAATCAGCTCAATATGAGCAGCGTCACTGTTAAGCGCAGGAATATATTCGTAGCGCTCCCCGCCCGCTTGCATAAAGTATTGATAATTCTCTTCGCCAATCTCTTCGATGGTCTCAAGGCAATCTGCAGAAAACCCTGGGCAAACAATTTGAACCGATTTAACCCCTTGTTCAGGAAGTGCTTTTAAAGTGTGATCGGTATAAGGTTTGAGCCACTCTTCGCGGCCAAAGCGACTTTGAAAGGTAGTCAGGTATTCGCTGCTGGATAAGCCAAGATTTTCCGCGATTAAACGCGTGGTTTTGTAGCATTGGCAATGGTATGGGTCTCCGTTTAACAAATATCGTTTGGGAATACCGTGGTAGGAAAAAATTAATTTGTCAGCTCGAGTATGTTGCTGCCAATGTTGACGGATCTTATCAGCCATTGCTTGAATGAACATGGGATTGTCACAATACTGGGTGACAAAGCGTAATTCGGGGATCCAGCGACGAGTTTGAAAATCAGCTGCCACAGCGTCAAACGTAGATCCGGTAGTCGATGCACAATACTGTGGGTACAACGGAAGCACCACTAATTTGCGCACACCTTGTTGCAACATTTGCTCAATAGTATCGGAAATAGCAGGTTGCCCGTAGCGCATAGCAAACTCAACCACAATATTATCACCCCATTGCTGTTGCAGTTTCTCACGTACAGCATTGGCTTGATTTTGAGTATGCACGAGTAGCGGCGAGCCTTTTTCATCCCACACAGTGGCGTAGGCTTTAGCTGATCGCTTAGGGCGAATATTGAGGATCACTAAATTGAGGATCATCCACCATAATAGTCTCGGTATTTCAACCACCCTCGGATCCGATAAAAACTCCTTAAGATAAGGACGTAACGCCTGCTTAGTGGGTGCATTTGGGGTTCCTAAGTTCGTGATCAGCACCCCCACTTTATCAGCTTGTTTGTGGGTAAAGTTTGGACTACTTGTGTATTTCATTGATTCGCTTATTTGATTGTAATTACATGTTTACGCAGCAACCAATAATTCGGACTACACCTGTTTAGAACTAACTTACATTGCTTAACAGGTGTAGTTTCGATCCTGCACTTAGGGCGTGTAGTAAGTTGCCGCGCCTGGTCCAACCGGCATGCCGAATACGAACACCCATAGATAGAACAGCAGGGTCCAACCGACAATAAAGGTCAGGGTGTAAGGCAACATGGTCGCAATCAGTGTGCCCATTCCTAAATCTTTCTTGTAACGTGCTGCTATGGCTAATATCAAGCCAAAGTAACTCATCATAGGAGAAATGACATTAGTTACTGAATCGCCGATCCGATAAGCCGCTTGGATCACCTCTGGTGCATAACCGATTAACATAAGCATAGGTACAAAAATAGGTGCCGTTACTGCCCACTGAGCGGATGCACTGCCTAACGACAGATTAACCAAGCCACACATAATGATAAACAAAATAAACACTTCGGGGCCATTTAAACCCAGTGCAATCAAGAAAGAAGCGCCCTTAACCGCCAATACCGTGCCTAAATTCGTCCATTTAAAAAACGCCACGAACTGCGCAGCGAAAAATACCAAGGTAATATACAAACCCATCGATCCCATGCTTTTCGACATGGCATTAATGATGTCTTTGTCATTTTTCATGGTGCCGGCAATGCGTCCATAGACGAAGCCTGGTATGGCAAAGGTGATAAAAATAAACGCTACTATCCCTTTCAGAAAGGGCGAACCAGCGACGGCGCCTGTTTCTGGATGACGCAAAATTCCGCCCTCAGGGACTATGGTTAGTGCTAACACACCGCACACAAGCACAAATGCTAAACCAGCCATTTTCAGGGCCTTTTTCTCTTGTGCGGTTGGCGCAGACATCGATTGCGTTTCAAGCTCTACCGAAGCTTCACTGGGATCATAAACACCCAGTCGAGGTTCAACAATTTTTTCGGTCACGAATGCGCCCATTCCAGCGACAGCAAAGGTACTGATAAACATAAAGTACCAATTCACTTCTGGACCAACGACATAGTCCGGCGAAATCATGTGCGCTGCGGCTTCAGTAATACCAGACAGTAAGGGATCGACTGTACCAAGTAGCAAGTTAGCACTGTAGCCTCCTGACACACCCGCAAAGGCCGCAGCAAGCCCGGCTAACGGATGCCGACCGAGGGAGTGAAAGATCATCGCCGCTAAGGGGATCAATACCACATAACCCAATTCTGACGCGGTATTTGAGAGTATTCCGGCCAACACTATGGTTATCGTCACCATTCGTTTTGAGGCATTCATAACCATGGCACGCATAGCAGTAGAAAGCAGTCCAGAGTGCTCAGCCACCGACACGCCTAACAACGCAACTAATACGGTGCCCAAAGGCGCAAAACCAGTAAAATTGGTGACCAAACCAGTCACTATGCGTTGTAAGCCTTCGGCATTCATTAGTGAAATGACTTCGATCATGCCATCCGGGTCACGACCTTTAGCCCCTAAAGGCCGAGGATCGGCAACCGCAATATCAAAGTATCCTAAGATACCGCTTAGCAACACGATAAAGAGTGCTAAAAGTGCGAATAGTGTTATCGGATGGGGGAGTAGATTTCCTAGCCACTCTACGGTAGCAAGAAATCGGGAAAACCACCCCGAATTCTGCTCACCAGGCGACTGCTTGCCTGTTTGATTTGCCAACAAAACGGTTCCTCTGTCGTAGTTAATCGTTATTATTTTTTGCGCTATAATAGCGAATTAAACAGCCAAAGGGCAGCGTCTAAATAAAATTGTCCGTTGGTGGCCCAGTTCAGTATTATTTACCCCATGATTATAAGGCCGTCGTCGCACAAACTAGTGTCACAGTCCTGTTATGAAATAGCGCCAATTTCCGCCTAAAGTTTGTCCGTAAAGCCAGCAAAGTGCAAAGCCCAAAGTGCAATTATAGTGTAATGACATGACCGTCAGTATGTTCATAGATAGTCTAATCGGCACTTGTGTTTACTCTAGTACCACACAAAAAGCCTATAATTTTCATGCATATCCTGTGCTATTTATGGTTTTTATAGTCTATGATAGTGAAGCCTGCCGAATAATTGAGCATGTACTCTGGTTTTTCAAGAACTTGCCATTTCTGCATTTTAATCGAATGCTTCTAAAATAATACACGCAGGCATTCTTCAACGAGTTAGGTAAGGATCCCGATATGGCCGATAAGAAAATGAACAGAGGTGACAGTAGCGACATACAGGACACCCCTTCAGATCTAACAACTCTTAGACAGATTATATATGGTGCAGCCAAGGAGGAATTAGAAAAGCGCGTTGCAGAATTAGAAAGACGCATGGAAGATAGCTTCCAGCGAGCAGAGGCCACGGTCAATAAGCAAGTCCAAGAACTTACCAGCGCCATGAAAAAAGGCTTAGAGGTTCTGACTGAGAAAGTTGACTCTGTCGACAAACATCACGACGACAAGAATACCGAATTATTCACTTACGCTGATAAATTATCTTCTGAAATGGAGATGTCTGACACTAATAGTCGTCAAGATGTCGACCAATTGCACACTCGCCTTGACTCAGAAGTGGCGCAATTAACCGAAAAGTATGATGCTCGCTTCGCCGAAGCATTAGATAGATTAGATCAAGTCACACGAGAACTGAGCTCCACTAAAACGGATCGCAAGACCTTGGCTAGATTACTAGCGACCATGGCCGTTAACTTAGAATCTGACGAAGACTAGCCAAGCAATCATGGCTGATAATAACAAGGATGCTGATCACCTAAGTGATGAAGCACAAATGCAACAAATACGTGACCTTATAGTAGGGTCAGACGCGTCTCGTATCAAACAAGTGATGCAAGACAACGCTCGCGAACTGGTCAGCGACGTCGTCATTGAGGCCATTCACGATCGACAGAAACAAGACGATGCCTTTGATCACGTCTTGGTCCCATTAGTTGAAAAATCCGTACAAAAGTCAGTCAAGGAACACAGCGAACAGTTTGTGGGTTATCTTTATCCACTGGTAGGCCGTTTAGTGCGTAAATCTGTCACCGCTTTTTTAGCCGAATTTTTAGAAAAAACCAATGATTTGATCGAAAACAGCTTGACCCTCAAAGGCCTTGGTTGGCGCTTCAGAGCGTGGCAATCGGGCGTCAGCTTTTCTCAATACGTGGCCAGCCAAACCTTTGTTTTTCGCGTCGAACAAGTGTTGCTTATCCACCGTCAAACGGGCATTTTACTCAACTCTGTATCACAGGCAGGGGATAACTCTGCTGACGCAGACTTGGTATCGAGCATGCTCACCGCGATCAATGATTTTGTCTCTGACTCCTTCCATACAACACAGCAAGACCATGAGCAAAATCTCAAAATCATCAAGACCGAAGACTTTTCCCTAGTCATAAAACGCGGACCGCAATTGTTACTCGTTGCCGCCGTCACAGGCAACATATCTCAAGATATATCGACTAAATTTCAAATAACTATCGAACATATCCACAAACTATTTAGCAAAGAAATTAGCCAGTTTGAAGGTGACACTCTGCCTTTTGAGGCAACAACTCAGCCTCTCAAAGAATGCTTGCTGGCAGAGTTAAAACCCGAAGCTGAAAAACGCAGCAAGAAGCGTCCCATATTAGCAATTATATTAGTGTGTATAGTTTTCATGGCAATCGGCTATTGGGGGCTGTTGAGTTTCAAGCAGAATCAATTACTACATCAAGTCAGTGAAATTGGCGAGCAGCCGGGTATTTTAGTACATAGTGCTAAAACCACAGGTTGGCAGAATGTCGCTATATCGGTGTTGCGTGATCCAAGTGCAATTAGTGTCGAGCAATGGTTAGAAGAGCGACAGATAGATCCACAGCGAGTACAATTTCAAGAAAGTGGCTATTTATCCTTAGAACCAAAACTGGTCAATACGCGCTTAGAAAACACGCTAAATCGTTATCCGCGAGTGACCCTTTCATGGCATCAGGGGAAGCCGGTATTAACTGGCACGGTCGCCAATGCACAACGACAAATGTTAGCCAGAGACTTGTTCGCTATCCCAGGTCTTAGTGATGCGAATGAACTGATCAAGGGAGTGTCTGTAGAAGAATTAGCCACCGTAGATGACGACAGCCCAGAGATATTGCGCGCGTTATTTGAAATTACCCGCGCCAAGATAGACAGTGCTCAGATTGAGTTTGAGCAGGGCCAAAGTTCGCTTAACGAGGCTGCCAAGGATCAGCTAACGGCCCTTGCAAGCTACTTAAAAACCGCTATTGAATTATCCAAAAAGCTGGAGTTAAATGTTGGATTGATTATTATGGGAGCGAGCGACTCAAGTGGTTCAAAACAATTTAATCAAGCACTTAGCCGCAAAAGAGCACAAGCCGCCCAGCAATTTTTAGTTGATCAGGGGATTGATGCTGGATATTTAAATGCCATAGGCTTGGGTGTTGTTGAATTAACAGCGACCGGTTCAGGTGCGCGAAAAGTGATTTTCAATATCATAAACTTCAAGGCTGAATAACACATGGTACCAAAGACCACATGATCCAGAAGAAGATCTGCCTACTTGGCGCTTCAGGGGTCGGCAAAACCAGCTTGGTGAGACAATTTGTCGAAGGTATTTTTTCAGATAAATACCTCACCACCATAGGCGTCAAAATCGATAAGAAAGTCGTTGAGTTGGCCATTGGGCAAGTGCAGCTAATGATTTGGGATATCGAAGGCATCGACCGCTATAGCGGATTTCAATCAAAGTATTTAAGAGGCGCTTCTGCTTACGCCATAGTCACCGACCAAACACGCTCACAAAGCCTGATAGAAGGTATGGAAATACACCTCATGGCCAGAGCTGCAACAAATGCACCCGCCATAATGATCATTAACAAGAGTGATTTGGACGTTGCTTGGCATTGGACTCAGAACGAGTTAAATGGCTATAGCAAGGAGTTCGTAAGTTGTTTTTCCACCAGCGCAAAAACAGGCGCAGGTGTCGAAGACATGTTTAAGTTCATAGCCCAACTGTCGCTAAAATAACCAGGGACTCACCTATGCAGCAATCACTCATTCAAGCACTAGGTATCATTAACTGCACCATTTTAAAGCGACTCCATGATCACTCATTTGAAGTCATGCATTGCAACCAAGATTGGTTTTATTCCTTAGCTCCGGAGGCTGTCGGCAATACGTTGTTCGAGCTTTCTGACAACTCCCCCTTCCTAAATGACTTTTTGATCGACGCAGAAGATTTTTGGCAAATCGGCAATGACGGCCAAATTCAATCCGGTATTTGGACTGAGCAGTCCGCCGACAAATTACTGCGATTAGAGGCAATTGCCGCCGTAGCCAAAGGCGAATGCTATTTGGTCATCAATAATCTCGAAGTGGAATACAAACGCCAACAAAAAACACTGCAAGTCGCCAGAGAACTACTGATTTCAAATGATAAAGTACTTGCCCAACACGAATACATTCATGCGCGTTTAGACGAAGTTTTGCGCATTAACCAAGACTTACAATCACTGCAAGAACCGATCAAAAAAGTGATTGAAAATGCCGAATTCGGGGTGTTTATTTGCGATCCTAAATTGCGGGTGATTAACCAAAACCCCTTTGCATTTTCGTTATTTGAGATAGATAAAGACACATCAGATGCTGATCCTTTTAGTATTTTTATGGCATTGTTTGAAAAGCAATGTCAGGAATACCAACGGGTAATTGAAACCGCCAGTCATTGGTACGGTGAGTTATTTTGGCATAAGCCCCCCTATACCAGTAAATGGCTACAAGTGGCCATCTATCCAGTAAAAAATGACAATGGACTGCTCAAAAATTGGGTATTCATTGTCAGTGATGTCAGCCGCGTCAAATACCTGATGCAGAAAAACGAAGAACTCAGCTTATATGACAACGTTACTAACCTGCCTAATCGCCAATTTTTTTGGCAAGCGCTGGAAAAGTCACTACAAAAGAGTGCGGCTTTTTTCGTCTTTTACATTGATGTTAAACACTTCAAACGGATCAACGAACTGCACGGTCATGGGGCCGGAGATCATTTATTGGTGGATATATCGGAACGATTAATTTCACTATTACAGAAAGACGATTTATGCGCTCGAATCGGGGGTAACGAATTTGGCGTCATGTTATTTAGCGAACAAGATCAGCAACAGTGTAATCAGTTTGCAAAGCGAATAATCGAAGCAATTGAATCGCCTTTCTACACTGAATCACATCAAAAAATACAGGTAGGCGTAAATATCGGTGTTGCCCATTATCCCACCGATACCGCAGATGCAGAAGAATTAATGAAATTTGCTGATTTGGCGATGTTTGCGGCAAAACGTACGGCTAAAAGTTCAGTTCAATTTTATTCAACAGCACTACGAGAAGCCTCTCAAAAACGTATGGAGATGGAAGCTTCGCTACGACATGCCATTGAGCAAGGTCATTTTGAATTGTATCTGCAACCAATACTGGAGCTGGAATCTGGCCAAATCACTAAAGCCGAAGCCTTGATTCGTTGGCGATTAGAGGATGGTAGCTTGGTGGCGCCCGATGACTTTATTCCCCTTGCAGAGCAAACAGGATTAATCGTTCCTTTAGGAAAGTGGGTAATAAACCGCGCTGGTGAAATGTTGAAAACCATTATTCAACATAAACCCTCACTGAAAGTATCAGTCAATTTGTCGCCCCGCCAATTTTCCGATAAAAACTTGGTTTCCTTTTTGAAATCTGTTGTAGATCACTGTGGTATCCCAGCGCAAAACCTGGAATTAGAGCTGACTGAAGGTGTACTGATAGATAACTTTGACAAAGTTCAGCAATTACTCAACGATGTTAGAAAGATGGGTATTTCGGTGTCTATTGATGACTTTGGCACAGGTTATAGTTCACTCGCTTATCTACAAAAACTGCCGATAGATCACCTTAAAATAGATCGATCATTTGTACGTGATTTAGATACCAATGATAGTGACAGAGCCATTGTACTTGCGGTCATCGCTATGGCCCACAGTCTTAAACTCGGCGTAATTGCCGAAGGTGTTGAGAACCGGCAACAGCGGCAGTTTCTGCTGGATAATCAATGTGATACAGCACAGGGTTACTTATTCAGTAAACCTGTGCCTTTTGACGACTTTTGTCAGCAATTAATTGTAGAGAGCTCGCAAAATAAGCATTAGGTTGAGTGTAACTGCTGAGCTGCAGCAACGATTTGCTCGGTGCTGGGTAATACCGCGTAAGATGCGCTACCCAATGGGATAAAGCTATCGTGAGCGGTAACCCTTGCTACCGACTGATTACTGCGCTCCTTGCCTTGTTCGTGAATAAGACTCAATAACGCCTCGCTGATTGAGCCGGTTTTACGACATTCATCGACAATCAGTACTTTGTCACATTGATTGACCTGCTCAATAATGGCTTGCTCGTTTAGCGGCGCTAACCATCTTAAATCAACCACTCTAGAAGGTATTCCTTGTTGGGCTAATAACGCTTGGGCCTGACATGACAAGTAGAAACCATTGCCATAACTGACAATACACAACTCAGTAGCATCACCACGAACGCCTAAGTCTCCTAACGCCATGGCAGTAGAGCTAGAGGCTGGCTGATACTCATGACACCAGAGCTGGTCTCCATCTTGGTGTAAGTCTTTTTTCATGTACAAAGCGATGGGTTCAATAAAGATCACCACACGCTTTTGCGTTTGCGCCAAATTGACACAAGTGCGCAGCATTTCCACTGCATCAGCCCCATTGGAGGGACAGGCAATAATAATCCCTGGAATGTCGCGAAATACCGCAAAGGAATTATCGTTATGAAAATGTCCTCCGAAACCTTTTTGGTAGGCCAGACCGGCAATTCGAATCACCATTGGATTGGTAAATTGGCCATTTGAAAAGAACGATAACGTTGCTGCTTCACCGCGTATCTGATCTTCGGCATTGTGCACATAAGCAAGAAACTGAATTTCCGGAATGGGTAAATAGCCATTGTGTGCTAGGCCAATGGCAGCACCGAGAATCGACTGTTCATCGAGTAAGGTATTGACCACACGACTCGGCCCAAAGCGTTCATGAAGTTTGGCGGTAACATTATACACACCGCCTTTTTGACCAACGTCTTCACCAAATACCAAGGTATTGTCATAGCTACCTAGGATCTCAAGCAGCGCCCAGTTGAGCAGCTTGGCCATATGCTGCTTTTTGCCCAGATTATGTTTTTCATGAGCGAATAATGCCGCTCGCTTATCTTGGCTAAGTGGCTTAAAGCAAGACTGGCAATCCACCTTTGGTGCAATGCTTTGTTTGATCTGCTCCGCATCGGTTAGTCTTGGTCTGTTTGCTGCTTTTTCACTGAGCTTGGTAATCTCACTGTCGATGTCTTTGTAGCGCGTAATTATCTGCTGAGAGGTCATCACATCATTATCGAGTAATAGCCTCGCAGTGTGTAACAAGGGGTCCTGAGCTTCGGTCTGAGCAATGGATTGTTCACTACGATAAGCAAACTCTGAATCCGATCCTGCATGCCCTAAAAGTCTGACCGTATGCACATGCAAAAACACCGGTTTATGCAGTTGCCGCGCTATCTGCGCAGCCTGTTGGGCATTGCGATACGTATCCAATACATTAAGGCCATTGCATTCCAAGTAATGAATACCCGGCCTGTTCTGGAAGTTTGCTTTAATCCAACCTTTAGGCGTGGCAGTGGAGATACCGATGTCATTGTCTTCACAGACAAACACTATCGGCAGCGGAACGGATTGATAAGCCGCCCAAGCGGCGGTATTAAACGCCCCTTGTGCTGTGGAGTGGTTAACCGATGCATCACCAAAACTACAGATAATAACGCTGTCATCAGGTAATACGGTTTCAACACTGTCTTTGCCACTGCGGTGGTTACGATGTGACAAAGCTAAACTAAATGCCGCACCCACGGCCTTCGGTAAATGAGACGCAATGGTGCTGGTTTGCGGCGGAATATACAGAGAATGGCTACCCAGTACTTTATGCCGACCACCGGAGATGGGATCTTCGGATGAGGCACAAAAGCTCAACAACATGTCATACAGTGGATTTTGATTCGGTTCATGCTTTGCACGCTGTAACATGAACGCGCCACTGCGATAATGCAAAAAAGCCATGTCGGTAGTGCGAAAGGCCAGCGCAATAGCGGCATTTCCTTCATGTCCTGCGCTGCCGATGGTGTAAAAACTCTGGCCATTTTTTTGTAACTCGCGAGAGCATAAGTCTAAATGACGACTCATCACTTGAGTTTCAAATAGGTCTTCCAGTTGCTGTGCAGACAATCCCGCAGCCTCCAAAGTCAAATTGACTTTGTTTTCTGGAAATTGCCGCTCTGTGACAGCATCAATAAATTTTTGCTTAAATATTTGATTACGATCTTGCATCACTCAACCTCATTATTATTCTTTTTAGGGTTTGGCTAAAACACTGTTTTAGCCTGTGAATGCCTGTAATCCAGTCTGTGCTCGGCCTAGTATCAGCGCATGAATGTCATGGGTGCCTTCATAGGTATTTACCGCCTCTAAATTCATCACATGCCGAATAACATGAAATTCATCTGCGATGCCGTTACCACCATGCATATCTCGGGCTGTGCGCGCAATGTCTAATGCTTTGCCGCAGGAATTACGTTTGATCAAGGAAATCGCCTCGGGTGGCAATTGCTGTTGGTCCATCAATCGTCCAGCTTGCAAACAGGTTAACAATCCGGTGGTAATTTCAGTTTGCATGTCGGCCAATTTCTTCTGAATTAACTGCGTGGCAGCGAGCGGTCGACCAAATTGGGTTCTATCCAAACAATATTGTCGAGCAGCATGCCAGCAAAATTCAGCCGCGCCTAACGCTCCCCATGCGATCCCATAGCGGGCTTTATTAAGGCAACCAAAAGGTCCTTTTAAGCCTGAAACATTGGGCAGTAAATTCTCTTCTGGGACCATCACGTTATCCATCACTATCTCGCCAGTAATCGAAGCCCGTAATGAGAACTTGCCTTCAATCTTAGGCGCAGATAAACCGGTCATGCCTTTGTCTAATATGAAGCCTCGGATCACGCCGTCTAGTTTCCCCCAAACCACAAACACATCCGCTATGGGTGAGTTTGTGATCCACATTTTTGTTCCATTGATGACATAACCACCGTCGACTTTTTTCGCATGGGTACTCATGCTGGCAGGATCAGAGCCCGAGTTGGGCTCGGTCAAACCAAAACATCCAATCCATTCTCCAGTAGCCAGTTTAGGCAGATACTTTTGTCGCTGCGCTTCGCTACCGTAAGTATAAATTGGATGCATCACCAGTGACGATTGAACGCTCATGGCACTGCGATAACCACTGTCGACCCGCTCCACTTCACGAGCAATCAAACCGTAAGCGACATAACTGACTTCAGAGCAGCCATACTCACTAGGCAAGGTTGCACCCAATAAACCCAATTCGCCCATTTCTTTCATAATTTCTGGGTCAAAATGTTCTTCACGATTGGCTTTTAGCACACGAGTCATTAACCGGTCTTGGCAAAATTGGTGCACACTGTCGCGCAGCATTCGCTCTTCTTCGCTAAGCATAGAATCAAGATTTAGGGGGTCTTGCCAGTTAAACGTCTGACGTTCGGACATGTTATCTCCAACAGGTAATTAAGCTTCAATGTATAGTCAGTAAGCTATCATGTTAAAAATAAGTTAACTATCCATGACGAAAAAAAAAGTGTGGTTTGGTGTGTAAACTTAATATTCACCTTTGCTTTATTAGGTTTTTCTGCTGGTTTGGGGCAATGCGGTGAGTAATTCGATTCAGTTCACTTTTTGTCGGGGCTTTTATCGGGTTAAAAGCCTGTAGCCATCGTTATCTTCGGTATATACATCATCGAGATTGAACATTATTTAGGGTGATTCAGCTGGCGTTTCATTACACTCGTTCTGGTAAGGGATAATGTCCCCTACGTGAAGGTCCCATTCAATATGGGTCAATTTGCGCACAACTTTTTTACAAATATTCTCTTTCCAGTTTTCGATATCTAAATCCCAGAATAGTATTGTGCCATCAGCACTCCCGCTGGCAAGCATGTAGGAATTTGGTGAAAACTCTAAGACGGTAATTTGATCGGCGTGCGCTGACAACTTTGAGCCTATTTGTTTAAGCGATTGGGTTTCTCTAATTGATATGAGCATATCGCTGCCGCCAGTCGCCACAAGCGCGCCATTCATACTGAAGGAAAGCGCGTTAATGGAGCCATCATGAACGGTAATCGGCAGCCCAATAGGTTCTGCCTTGGTCGTATTCCAAAAGGTTAGGATCCCATCTTCGCTTCCTGAAGCGAGTATATGGTTTGAGTTTGGCTGAAATGCAATTGCAGTGACTGGAAAAAAATTACCACCCAATATGGCTAACTGCGTGACATCTGTATCCTTGACATCCCACAAAAAGATCTGTGAATCCTCGGAGGCAGATGCCAGCGTTTTGCTGTCGGAACTGAAATCGAGATCTAGAATCGGGCCCTCGTGGCCTGTTAACGTTTTTACTAACTGGGCAGATTCAACTTGCCACACATGAATGTTTGAGTTTCTATCTCCGATCGCTAAAAATCGGTTATCTGGGCTATAGGCCAAGCTGGTAATTACATTCGGAGAAAGATCTATCGTATCTGCCAACGGTGTCAGTGTTTTAGGATCATACTGATTGATCTCATGCTCGTTGTTGATGATAGCCAAGCGGCTACCATTTTGATTATAAGCCAGCGATTTAATTATATTTTTAGTAATATGGTGGGGTTCTGTCTTACCGGTCAGACTGCACAAAATCAAATCAGCATTTGTGCTGGCAATTGCAAGCACAGTGCCGCTCGGGTTGAATTCTATACTGTTAATCCGGCTGGTACGGCTGCAATGATGTCGTTTAAATGGATAGTTAATGCGCGTGTCCCAGATAATGATTGAGCCGTCATGACCTGCAGAGGCAAAAGTGTCACCGCTTGGATTGATATCCACACTTGTAACCTGCTCTGAATGGCCATTGAATGGTTCAATGTGCATCGCGCCCGAATCCACGTTCCAAATGTTGACCTTGCGGTCCCAACCACCAGTGATAAGTGTCTGATCGTCATGACTGAAAGTGACCGAGGTCAATCCAAGGCCAGGTTCATCTGGTACGAAATGACGCAATGTTCTTGTCTCCATATCCCACGTTATTGCGGTCCCGTCGCTACTCGCACTGGCTAAATATTTACTGTTATTACTGAAGCTTAAATCGGTAACCCAGTCTTTGTGGCCTAACAATATCTCGTTGGATAATTTAACTGAATTTACATCCCATATTTCAACAGAGCCATCTTCACGTCCAATAGCCAGCCAGTTTCCGTCAGGGCTAAATTCAACGCTCGAGGCCCACCCACTTTGAGTTAATGGCAACTCCGTGGATGGTGTGAGTGATGAGTTGTTCCAAATGATAACCTTGCCATCCCAGCTCGAGGTCACAAAGGATTCTCCATCAGGCGCAAAATCAACATCTACCACCCAGTCATTGTGAGCGTCTAGAGACTTAAAGGTTGGACGGGTTTTTGGCTGGCCGAGGTTTAAATCCCAGACAATCACTTTTTCATCCACGCCTGTGGAAACAAGTGATGTCTCGTCCGGGCTGAAAGTAATCTTTAGTATGCTACCGTCATGACCTACGAGCGGTTCATAAACAAGTAACATTGTGGCGAGATCCCAAATAAATATTTGGCCGTTATCGGTAGCAGCGGCAAGATATTTACCATTTTTGCTATACGCGATATTCATCACCGCAGATTCTGTGGCGAGAATAGTTTTTATTGATTTAGTTGCAAACACGGTCTTAAAAGTGGCACTGATAGCTTCATTTGTGGGGGCAAAACCATGCGCATGAACACCGGCAAGCAACATATTGACCCTCAAACTCTGGTCACTATCAAAGAGACTATTTGCATGAGTTGACAGTTGTCGCGATAGCGCTACCAACGACAATTCTTCGGCTTTTTTCTGCGCTACCCATGCTTTGAATGCGATGCCTGCGAACGCAGTTACCAACACCAACATCATCACTGCGAGCAACTTGAGTCGATTGATACGCCTTTGATGTTGTCGCTGAGTTAATTGAAACAAATCAACTTTCAGGATCCCGGCAATCAATTTGGATAGTGCCAAGCTCTTACCATCTTTACCTTCACGGACATCAGCAGCAACAGGTTCGGCGCGCACTGGTAAAATTTGTCGGTCAGCACCGACCTCATAACGCACCGCCGGGGGGAAACACTCTTCGGCCGCCATTTTGATATTCGAGTTTGAATTTGTCGACTCGCTTGAAGTTTGCGCTATCGCGTTTCCTTGCACGTCTATAGCGCGCCGTAAAGGATGGGATGATTTCCCCTGAAATTGATTTAAATTATCACTGGCAAAAGGTTCGCCATCGATGATTAGACACAAAATCCGATCGCCGCGCCCCAGCGATTTGAAAATGGCAATCTCTTCATTAACCCATTTAGATCGAGCCGCCTTTGGCGAACAAATGACAATGAGATAGCGAGAAGCTTCGAGTGCATCAGTTATCCGATCTTCAAGTGCAGATGAAGTTGGTAATTCTTCCCGATCTTTGAAAATGGGATAAAAACTATTTGGTAGGGCACGATTCTCTTCATTTCTGAGAGCCTTAGGGATGGTAAACTTCTCGAGAGAACGGTGTAACCAGTCCGCCCATTCAGCGTCGGCGTGGCAATAGCTGATGAAGGCGGTATATTTGAAACTGTCAGGATTCATGATTTACAGTTTTTATGGTGCTGCGCAAAGCAAAAGGCTTTCAAGGTACTTCAAGAATAACTTTTACATCTTTATCGACAGACACTTCGTTCACATATCCGATTAATTTTTTATCTTCAGCCACCATCGTTTTCACCGCAGCCTCGTCTACAATTCGTTTAGGTGGGCGTCCCTTGCCAGTAAATACTAATCGAGACCAGTGAGCTCTGAGTTGAGCGGGCGTTTTTTTCACAACTTTTTTGTAGAAATCAGACGTGATCTCAAGATCTTTTGGTAAATCTAGCGGTTCTACAAGTTCACCTGTTGGAAAGCGTTTTTTGCGCCCCAGATAAATGTCACCCACTAAATCACTTGATAGTGAATCAGATTGATTATTTTTATTCACTATGACCACCACACTCCCCGCTTTGACGGTCGCAGAAAATCCCAGTTGTAGAATAAATATTGTCAGTAACAATGATCGACGCAACATCACAAATCCTTAATTAATAAACGAAGCTCAGGGCAAGGCTAGCCAAATTTACACTTTCTGGAACGGGCTGCCCTTCCTTCTTTAAAAACAATTGAGCACCAACATTAATTCGTTCAAACTGCGCTTTGATGGCAAGGTTTTCCAAAAAATCATAACGTAGCCCGATACCTTTAGTGTTTCCGTCACCCAGAAGTGGTGAAAAAAACTCACCTAATGCAAAGGTGATTGGTGCCGCCGGTCCTTCAGTTGGGTATGAGCTCAGAGGGATTTTACTTTTGTTTTTGCTGTTTGAGTAAAATGCATAAGGTGTCCATTTGCCAATATGATAGCCCCCCATCAAATAATAGGCGTCATTATCAGAGACATTCAAATTAATATCCCAGCGACGTTGAACATATTCACTTGAAAAAGTCACTCTATAGCTGCTGTACTGAATTCCAAACGAACTAAAGCGTATTTCCCCTTCGCTGGATAAGCCGTTTGCCAAGCTGGAAAAAACGGGGAAAATATTCGTCACAGACTTTAAAAACACCGCCAGCTCTTGCACTTCAGGTACATCAACTTTCATGTCTCCTTTAAGGTACCCAGCACTCACGGACCAATTACCATGTCTCAGAGTAGCTCTCAGGCTATGCGTATTTTCCAACTCATAGTCTGTCTCTCCGATACCCCCATCATTAAAAATCTCGAAATCCCGTTGCGCGATCAGCCCCTGAAATTGCAGGTAGGTTTCACCGATATTGGTATCGTATATGAAGTCAATTCCATCTACGCCCTGAAAGGGTATTAGTGAATAAACGTCCTGCGGCAAGCGGACAGGCAAATATGTGAAGCTTACACTTGAGTAGTCTGAGGCTATAAAGGTTGGGAATACGGTTCTTCCCACTCGGATCTTCAGGTTTTCGTTAGGACTGTAGGTGAGGTATGCCCATTCAATTAATGGACCGTAGTCATCACTCTCGTTTAATTGCGCAAGAGCTAGAATAGTGGCGGAAAATTTCTCAGACGGTTCATAAGTAAGCTGGATCCCAAGGTTTGAATCGTTATGAAATGACCAGCTATTATCAATGCCTTCTGGCAAGGTAGTTCTGCTGCGAAAGTAAAAATCATTGTTATTACTTTTTGCTACCCCTAATGTACCAAAAACAGAGGTACTGATTGGAGACTCTTCGTCAGCAACGGCGTGGAATGCTAAAAATGAAAATCCAAGCGCTGCTAAGCAAGTATGTTTGACTGGCATCCAATAAATTCCACGTCATAAAACTCCACATTAATAACCTTCTTTGATAAGAGTCTGGTTGAAAAGACACTTACGACATATCCCATCACCTGTTGTATTATGCGACTAAGCCACAAGTGACGAACTCTACGCTGCCTTAGAAGGCAGTAGAAATGCTTTCATACAAGCTAATTGATAAAATAATTTAAAGTTTTAAAAACTTTGCTATGGAACCAAATTAGATGGTTTTTGTTTATTTTTCAATCAATTCTTCAGTAATGGCTGAAAAAGTCGGGGCTTTCGCGTTGATTTTTTTGTCAGGTTGTTGCTTGTCTCGGCAAAATTTCTCGATAAATGTTGGGACATGACTTCTTGGTCTGACTTACCATTTTTATGCGAATGTGATGCCCCCTCCGAGCACATTACCGACTATGAGGTGAGGTAAGGTAAGGTAAGGTAAGGTAAAAAGAGTAAGCTTTTATTTATCTGATTAAGTCAAAGCCACTACAAATAAACAAGTTAACACCAAGCGATTTTGTTCAATTGCTCCTGTGTGCCAAGAGGCGACATTACTCATAATGACAGCAGGTGCGGCATTGCTAACGTAAACAGAATCGATTTTCGACGCCATTTTGAGCGAGGTATATTCTTTCAATCTTAATTATCTACACTTAGATTGTTTAGGTTATGTGCTCGTTGCATGAGAATATTGAGAGATGTTTATTTGATGATTTCCGCTTTTCTTTCGATGTATTGAGTCACTTTGCTCGCAACGTATACTAAGGGAGAACAGATGCCAAACTTGCAACCACAGACTTACAGAATAATCTGAAGTCGGATATCCGAATAAAATTTTCCTTGCCTCCCAACTTCTTAACTGAGTTCGCTTTTTGGTTTAACAAAATAGGCACCTAAAATTCCAGCAACAACTCCTTGCAAAGGCGCAATCCAAAGTTGTGAAGATTGCAATATTTCTAAAGCGCTTCTTTCACCCTCTATAAATGGCGATAAAAACACTACTAAATAGAGTACGCCCATATAAATAATGGAGCTGACGATGGCCATTCGATAAAGAAACTGGTCACCCATTTTTCCACTATCTGGGCTACTCAACTCAGTAATTAAAACGGCAGTAATTAAAGAAATCGTTGGCATGATGGCTGGTAATAACCAATTCCAAGCCAATTCCGTGTCATCACCGTATTTTCCTAACATACTTTGCAATATGAAAATGAAAAACAAAATACCCGCGCCAACATACCAAATCAATGCAATCCTTTTTTGTGCAGTACGAGTTGCTATATTTGCCATGAATAATCCCTATAACTCAAATTTTTGATTGATCGCAGTACTCGTTAAGTGATGTTCTACGGTGTACCGACCAGGCTTTTTATTCTCGATCGTTTGGGTATTTTCGTCGTGCTCAAATTCGTAAACCAATGCGGTGCACAGCATATTTTCATCAAAATTTCGCGTTTCGATCTTCTCCGGAAGTCTGTTACTTCCTTCGTTAATAACTTCCATCAATGTTTGCTTATCGGTATGTTCCCTAAATTTAATCGGCTTGTCATTAATGATAAATACTAGCACCCTGAAGTATCCTTTGTCGGCAAAAAATAGTGCCTTAAAAAAAGAGTCTAAATCAAACACTTTTGACTGCTCAACCCTGCTGACCCAGCGACTGTCCCCAAGAGGATTCGCTTGGCTGTCCGTTTGCTCTAAGGGCGTGGCGATGGCAAAGCCGTTGCCGAAACTATAATAACTAAGTTCTTCATAGCCGCCTGCGCTCAGGGCTTGTCTAACTTTTTCTTCTGCGTCGCTCAGTTTTAACTTCCCTGAATGAATTTGCTCTGGGGTAAATAAACTAATATTAGATCTTTTAGACGGTGTTGGAACAGGCGACGGAAATGTTGGAAATGCTGATAACATTTCCCCATCACCGTCGATTGGGAGGTCGCGCAAGTACTCAAGTGATTTATTATCACCTACGGGATCTCCTAATACATAATTATCATTGGGATCATCGAAATCTGTAAAATTTTCATTTGGACTCAATATATCTATATTTAATTCAGTGACATACATGGATAAAGGTCGAATAAAATAAGTTGTCATTCCATCAGCAGCCAAGTATTTTTTCAATTGGCCAATAATCTTTATATCGCGTTGAATTATCTTTCGTTTAATCAATTCGCCAAACTGTTGAGGGATAAAAAACCTAGGGACATATACAACTGAAAGTTGTTTGCCTGGCAGAGTGTCGGTGGCACACAGCACTTGGTCGGTATAAAACGCGAAAAACTGCTCTTTTCCCCCTTTGTCAGTGATGCTAAGGCGACCTTCTAAGTTAACCTCATCATCAAATGGCACGCAAATAGCCTGACTTTTCCCTGCGAAAAGTATTAGCAAAAGACCGCTGATGAATAGTCCTTTAAATTTGCTTCTGTTCATTTTAATCAGTTGATTTTTAATGTTTTACAAGGTAAATATGATTCTAATTTAATAAACTGCAATTAGCGAGTTGGTTAACGTGGCACCGTACCGTTTAGGCAATATTCGATTTATGGTTTTGATGTTGCTATGTATTCAGTTTTTTAGTGGATGCGGCAGCACTAGTAACAAAGGTACGACTTTAAACTTTGAAAGTAATTCTTATTTGATGCCCGTAACAACGGATTTTTCGTCGCTACCTTTAAAGCTTGTTGAACAGCAAAAATTAAATAGTAATAAAGACGCGCTGAGTGCAGCTCGACTCATCTATTCCTATCGTTTAACCAATGAGACGTGCGTTATAGAAAATGAATCCCTTAAATTTTTGGTGCAGTCACAACAACACATTAGGGGTAAGGTAAATGCTGGATTGGCATCAAGTATCAGTTTGCATCTGGCGGATCTAAACGTGTTAACCGCGCAGCAAGCTAGTAATCAATGTATGGCCAGATTAGAACTTATCAGAACCTTATCTAAAATAAAAAATATTCCTTTGCGTGAGGAAAGTGAATCATTTCCCCCTACATACGAACTCTTATCTTTGCAAGATGCGAAACAAAAATTTTCTGCTTCGACCGATAACTGGAAGGCACTGGAATGGCCTGTTACGAAATTGATTAGCCTGTGGAACAGCAAATTGTCGCTTAACGATTTACTTTCGACTCAATTAATTCTGCATACTAAATTATACACTGACACTCTAGATAGTTTTAACCAAGGCAGAACTACTACTGCAAAATTAGTTTCTGTGCAAAAAATGATCGCTGATGTCGAAAGAAAGCTGACTCAAAACCGCTTCGAGTTAGCCATGCATTTTGCAGAAATCAAGTACTTACTTGATATGCCGATTGAATCTTTTTAGCTTTAATGGATACATAGTTGAACCCGGAGACTAGCTTGAGGATTTTTAGAGGCGCTGAACCAGCTAAAATGATTCCAATACCCAAGTCTTCGCAAGCCCTTTGCATTTGAGAGAAGTTATAGCGCTCTAGCCCACCGAATATACCCGCTCTGTCCACGAAACATGCAGGGGCAAAACATGCAGGGGCAGAGTCGATGAAATGGTTTCTTCGGTTCTGATAACCAATTAAGATAACATCCTTGAATGTTCGTTTAGTGCCATTGGACTAAACCGCTACCCACGGTAGGGTTGCCGCATTGACTCCGTAAAATTCCCACCATTACCGACCCGCTTCTAAGCTTAGTAAAGGGCATTTCGCCCTGAACTTACTTAGGAGAATTATCATGACTCAGTTCCCTGAAACCGTTAGTCCTCTTCGTAAACGCATGATAGATGAGATGAACATGCGTAAACTCAGCCCTAAAACCCAGATTGGTTACCTTCGCGCAGTAACGAAGCTTTCCAAGTACCTCAAACATTCACCTGCACACGCCACAGCAGAGGAGGTGCGGCAATTTCAAATTGCATAAAAAACAAAGACACTCATCTTTAAAAATATATTTAAAGACAACTTAGCTGTATAAAAATTCATGACGTTTCTTAGCCTTAAGTAGCATTTAGATGAGCTGTTTTCATATTTTGTGTGAAGTGACACCAAAATTTTGATTATTTTTGAGGTAGCGGGTAGCCGGATTTGTAACATTGAGTTGATGGGGGGTTATTTTGGATTGGATTGTTTCTAGGCGTGTTGCAATAAGGCTCTGGCCTTTGCCATCCCTCGTATGCGTTGATGCTTTGTGTGCTGTTTGAATTGTTGAAGCATGTGTTCATTGCCTACAGCGGTGTAAAAGTGTTGTTCAAACTCGGTCGTTAGGGTTAACCACTGCTCTGCATTAAGACCAAGACTGTTTAGAATGGAGCTGTGTTGCGGCTTGATATGACCTGCTTTAT
>NZ_BAAAFD010000013.1:0-60960 GCF_039523355.1 Aliiglaciecola litoralis
GGGGCTTTTTCGTATAAGCGCATCCGCGCAAAGCTACTCCGCGGTCAACCTTCACAAAGTGGATTCCCAGCCTCTCGCAAGCTCGAGTCGTTCAAACGGCAGGAGCTGTGCTCCTGAGAGCCCCGTTTTCACCCCCATGTGAGAGTAGCACACTGCCAGGCTCCCATTAGAAGAAAGGCTACCTATTTAGGTAGCCTTTTTTTATGCCTGCGATATACCTAACGAAGCGCCTTTATCGTTACCTGCATAGGTAGCCTTCCTCCTAAAGCCCAGCTTCGCTGTGCAAACCCACAAGGGAAACCATACCCATCGGGGTGTCATGCAATGCCTGTCCACGTAATCAGCGGCTAGGTGTAAACCATCCATGGTGTATCGTCCAGTGCAGCATCCCTGCTGCCCGTTCCATCCGTTGACGCTTCTACGAAGCTAAAAACAACCGCTTCCACCCCCATGTGAGAGTAAAAAGTAATGGCAAAGAAATGTCATCCCCACAGCCATAGAACAACCGTCATCCCCACAACGCTCTTGGGTGGGGACCTCATTAGCTGTTATCGAGTAGTTAAAATAACCGTCATCCCCACAATGCTCTTGGGTGGGGACCTCATTAGCTGTTATCAAGGAGTTAAAACAACCGTCATCCCCACAATGCTCTTGGGTGGGGACCTCGTTAGCTGTTATCAGGGAGTTATAATATCAAAGGAGAGTAATTATGAGGAAAAGTTACCATCACAGTTGTTATATGAGCTTTGAACTAAGCGGTTTTGAGCTTTTTACCAATAAACATCCCAAGGAACATACTGACCAAAAAGAAAATAAGTTCTATAGAAGGCATCGCTAGAGAAGCGACGGCAGGGCCAGGGCACAATCCTACTAAACCCCAGCCAAAACCAAATAAGACGGCACCAATGATCAAAGGCTTGGTGATCTCTGATTTGTTCGGTATTGAAAATTCATCAGATAATAAAGGCTTTCTTAGCTTTTTCGATATCATGAACCCGAGCGCCGACACTACCAAAGCCCCGCCCATAACTAGTATTAAGCTAGGATCCCATTGCCCACTTAGATCTAAAAAATTCAAAACTTTTTGAGGGTCGGTCATTTGGGAAATATTAAGTCCAGCACCGAAAAGGATTCCGCAAACAAGAGCTACAAGATTTTTCATAATCAAAGGACTCCCACTAATGTTGCTGTCGCTATACCAACACTAAGAAATACAATTGTTGCGACAATAGATCGTATGGATAATCGACCTACCCCGCATACACCGTGACCACTAGTGCACCCACTGCCTATTACCGTCCCCAAGCCAACTGCAAGACCAGCTACTATTAATATTAATTCTGAAGATTTCGGTACTTGAGGTGGTTGGTAATCAAATAGAAAGTAGGACAAAAAACAACCTACCATCATACCAATTACAAAAACAATACGCCAAAAGTCCCCCTTTCTTAGAGACTGGATAGAACTCGAAACTATACCTGATATCCCAGCAATATTGCCATTTAACAGCAATAAAATTAATGCTGCCAAGCCAATGAGTCCGCCACCTAATAGTGCCAAAATGGGTGTAAATTCAGTCATATAATTCTTTAATCTCCGTTAAATAAATTTACTTTATAAACTTTAAAATAGCTAAATTTGATCATGACGTAAAAGGCCGAACATATTCATATCATGGAAGTCACCATTCCAATAACACTTACCTCGTAACGCGCCTTCAAATGTGAATCCTAACTTTTTGACAAGGGCTTCAGATGGAGCATTACTTGGCAAAATCAATGCTTCTATGCGATGCACGTAAAAATGGAATTTTTCGTCAAAAATAAAGTTAATTATACTTTTAACCGCTTCTAAAGCGTAACCATTACCCCAATGGTTGTTGGCTAATTCATAACCGATGACAGCGCTGTGATCAAACTCGTTCCAATTGGTAAAGCCGCAAGTTCCGATAAATTCATTGCTGTCTTTCTTTCGTATCGCCCAGCGAATGCCTGTATCACTTTCGAAGCGTGCATCAAAGTATTCTACCAATCTATCCGCCTCTTCAATGTGCTTAAATCGCTCCACATCGTAATGTTTGATTACGTTAGGATCAGAAAAGATTGCAAATAGTGGTTTGCGATCTGATTTGGAAAGCCGGTTGAGTATGAGTCGCTCGGTTTCGATTATGGGAAAAGCACGCTGGGACATTCAAAATCAACTTTGCATTTAACATACATACCATTATTAACAAATTACACAGCAATGCAAAGAGAACAATGTGACCAATAAAAAAGCCGGCTTATTAGCCGGCTTCAATAGTGTTAACTAACTACTATGACTCTTTGCTACGACCAGCGCGTTTACGCTCGTTCTCAGTCAAAAGCTTCTTACGTAAGCGAATGCTTACTGGTGTCACTTCAACAAGTTCATCATTATCAATGAACTCTAACGCTTGCTCTAGGGTCATTTTAATAGGCGGTACCAATGTTTGTGCTTCATCAGTTCCTGAAGCACGAACGTTGGTTAATTGCTTACCTTTGAGTGCGTTTACGGTAAGGTCATTTTCACGACTGTGAATACCGATCAGCATACCTTCGTACACTTCGACACCGTGTCCAATAAACATGCGGCCACGTTCTTGTAAGTTAAACAAGGCGTTGGTCAATGCTTTACCCGTGGCGTTGGCAATCAAAACACCGTTCTTACGTTGACCAATAGTGCCGCCTTTATGTGGACCGTAGTGATCAAATGTATGATAGATAAGACCTGAACCTGAAGTCATGGTCATAAAGTCAGTTTGGAAACCAATAAGGCCACGACTTGGAATGATAAAGTCTAGACGAACACGACCTTTACCATCAGGAGACATATCTTTTAGTTCGCCTTTACGCAAACCAATTTGCTCCATGATTGAACCTTGGTGCTGCTCTTCAACATCAATAGTGACGGTTTCAAACGGTTCGTGTACAACACCGTCAACCTCTTTCAAAATTACTTCTGGGCGAGATACGGCCAGCTCATAACCTTCACGACGCATGTTTTCTATCAAAATACCAAGGTGCAATTCGCCACGACCGGATACACGGAATTTATCTGGATCTTCAGTTTCTTCAACGCGCAATGCTACGTTATGAACGAGTTCGTTTTGTAATCGCTCAAGAATGTTACGTGAAGTAACATACTTACCTTCTTTACCAGCAAACGGAGAAGTGTTTACTTGGAATGTCATAGTTACTGTAGGTTCATCTACAGAAAGTTGTGGCAATGCTTCTACCGCCGCTGGATCACAAATGGTATCAGAAATCTTGAGCTCACCTAACCCCGTAATCGCGATAATGTCACCCGCGTGGGCTGAAGGAACTTCTGTTCTCTCAAGGCCAAGATACCCTTGAACTTGACCTACTTTACCATTGCGTTTACTGCCATCAGCCATGCTGATAGTCACTTGTTGGTTCGATTTTACTGACCCGCGCGTGATACGGCCAATACCGATTACACCGACATATGAGTTGTAATCAAGTTGCGAGATCTGCATTTGGAAAGGACCATTCAAATCGGCATTTGGCGGCTCAACCACGTCGACGATTGTCTGGAATAAATCAGACATGTCTTCTGCTTGCGTTCCTGCTTCTCTGGTTGCCCAACCATTTAGTGCCGACGCGTAAACAACTTGGAAATCAAGTTGCTCATCGGTCGCACCTAGGTTATCAAACAAATCGAATACTTGATCCATTACCCAATCTGGTCGTGCACCTGGTTTGTCTATTTTGTTGATAACAACAATAGGTTTTAAGCCTTGAGCAAATGCTTTTTGGGTTACAAAGCGAGTTTGTGGCATTGGACCTTCTTGCGCGTCGACAAGCAGAAGTACTGAGTCGGCCATTGACATGACGCGCTCTACTTCTCCGCCGAAGTCGGCGTGCCCAGGAGTATCCACAATGTTGATGCGGTATTCGTTCCAATTAATTGCAGTATTTTTTGCAAGAATGGTAATACCACGCTCTTTTTCAATGTCATTCGAGTCCATTACGCGTTCTTCAACTTCACCGCGACTTTCTAATGTACCTGATTGCTGTAACAGCTTATCAACTAATGTTGTTTTACCGTGGTCGACGTGAGCGATGATGGCGATGTTGCGTAACTTACTGATATCGTGAGACAAAATTTTAGCCTTTACTGGTAGTGATCAAACTGGTTGGTTGTAATTATAGAACCAGTTTAAAAAAATATGCCTACGCGAATTCATATCCGCGTAAAAATGGTGCGGCATTGTACACGTTCTTACTGCATTTTGAGAGCGATATTTAAGAAAATGGGTAAAAAAACATCTAATTAATGTTTAAAGAGACCATCAAAAGATGACCGCTTATAGGTTTTTTGAATGCAGAGTAATCGATTATCACGGGGTTGAAGGTTTTCAACTCTCGGCGCTGTGGATAACGACATCAGCCTAGCTCGCTGTCAGTGTGCAGAGCAAATTTGCTGAATCTTATTTCTATGCTATTAAGTATGCTGCATACTCAGCTATTTGTAATCGTGTAGTTTGAGCAATATTGTGTATTGTGTCGGTGTGTGCTTTTGATTCAAAACGATACACAGTAATAGTGATTGATTGTAAGCACATCTTATTCAACGTAATTGCGCTATTCTAGTACATTGACAAGTTGATGACGCACTATAAGGTGGCAGTATGCACCAACGTGGTGCGACATTGTAGGGTTTTGTTTGTTTTGTCGTTAGATGCAGCGGTTAAATAGGCTTTACAGGTCGATTTATGGCTGGCACGAAAATCGCTTAAGCATACACACGCTAAAAATGAAAACTTTTAAATTTCGATTATTTTTCAGGAGGACACAATGTCAGCACAAAAGGCCTTAGATCTTATTAAAGAGAGCGAAGCAAAATTTGTTGATTTACGCTTTACCGATACCAAAGGTAAAGAACAGCATGTATCAATACCTACACATCAAGTCGACGAAGATTTCTTTGAAGAAGGCAAGATGTTTGACGGCTCTTCAATCATTGGATGGAAAGGCATTAACGAATCAGACATGGTATTGATGCCTGATGGCGACACCGCTGTGCTTGATCCTTTTGCCGAAGAAACGCAAGTTAACATCCGCTGTGACATCCTAGAGCCCATGACGATGCAAGGTTACGATCGTGACCCGCGTTCTATTGCTGCTCGTGCTGAAGAATACTTGAAAGCAACTGGCATAGGCGACACTGCATTGTTTGGTCCCGAGCCTGAATTCTTTTTGTTCGACGATGTGCGATTCCACACTGACATGGCAGGTTCATTCTTTAAAATTGATGCACATGAAGCCAAGTGGAATTCAGGTGCTGATTTTGAAGACGGTAACATGGGTCACCGCCCGAGCGTTAAAGGTGGTTACTTTCCAGTGCCTCCCGTTGATTCTTCGCACGACACCCGTGCTGCAATGTGTATGGTTATGGAAGAAATGGGTTTAACGGTAGAAGCTCATCACCACGAAGTAGCGACTGCAGGTCAAAACGAAATTGCCTGTTTGTTCAATACCTTGGTTAAGAAAGCCGATGAAGTTCAGATCTATAAATACGTGGTTCATAATGTAGCGCATGCCTACGGTCAAACTGCTACTTTTATGCCTAAGCCATTGGTAGGTGATAACGGTTCTGGTATGCACGTTCACCAATCAATATCTAAAGATGGTAAAAACATCTTTGCCGGTGATAAGTACGCGGGTATGTCTGAAGAAGCATTGTATTACATCGGCGGTATAATCAAACATGCTCGTGCCATTAATGCCTTTACCAATGCGTCGACTAACTCTTACAAGCGTCTAGTTCCGCATTTTGAAGCCCCTGTAATGTTGGCTTATTCAGCGCGTAACCGTTCAGCGTCTATCCGTATTCCATTTGTAACCAGTGATCGCGCTCGTCGTATCGAAGTGCGCTTCCCTGACCCAACGGGTAACCCTTACTTGGCATTTACAGCTATGTTAATGGCTGGCCTTGATGGGATTAAAAACAAGATCCATCCTGGTGATTCAATGGACAAAGACTTATATGATCTTCCTCCTGAAGAAGCGGCAGAGATCCCACAAGTGGCCAGTTCACTTGAGCAAGCCCTTGATGCACTAGACAACGACCGCGACTTCTTAACTGCCGGTGGTGTCATGACCGACGATATGATTGATGCCTACATTGACATTAAACGTGATGAGGTTCAAAGGCTTAACACGTCTACTCACCCAGTTGAGTTCGATATGTATTACAGCGTCTAACTCGAAAAGTTATCGATTTTAATACCAGCCCGCCGCAGTGCGGGCTTTTTTTTGTCTGCGAAACAGCTACACTCTAAGCATGAAAATATTGATTGTCATAATCGCACTAATCTTGAGCGCTACGATAAGTGCAACACAACTATATAAAATCGTCCATGCAGACGGTTCAGTTACTTATACCGACACGCCCCAAGAAGGGGCTGTGGAAGTGGATATGACCAAAACTAACAGCGTCACTGTTCCTGCGCTTAATACCGGTAATAAAACGCAATTGCCCGCTAAGCGCTTAGAGCAAAAGTTCCCTGACTATCAATTGTCAATTGTTTCTCCGCAAAACCAAGCAACGTTGCGCAACAATCAAGGAAAACTAACGGTCAAAGCGCAACTATCTCCAGTAGGCAATGGCAAGTTTGAATTGTTCCTAGATGGCCAGTTAGTGCAGTCTAGCCCAGCGCCGTCTTTCCAGCTGCAAAACGTGGATCGCGGAGAGCACAAAATCCAAGTTAAATTTATTCACCATACAGGCAAGATCCTTGCATCATCCAAAGAAATTGTGTTTTTTATGCATCAGGCTTCAATATTGATCAACCGAAACTAGCGCCAATAGGCACTAGAACAGGTCAAAGCTGAAATGGCATTGAGACGCGCCTCTATTTATGCACTATTATAGTGCATTGCGAATTTTTTGGATGGCTTCAATTGAGCGAACATTTTTTATCTTTACTCGATAGCATGGCAACCGCTGTACTGGTGGTTGATCAAAAGCTATCTATTCGATATGCCAATCTCGCCGCGCAATCCATGTTGGAGCAAAGTGATAATCAACTGTTGGGTTCCCCTATTTCCCAATTTGTAACGCAATCCAGTTTGGAGCCGACACACCTCAAAAATGCGCTGTTAAAGAACGAGGGGTTTTCTGACTCGGAAGTGCTTTTTGCCTTTTCCGACAATCGGCATGTGCTAGGTGATCTCACCGTCACTAATTTCATTTTTAACGAAATGCCGGCACTACTCATCGAAATAAAAGTCATAGACCAACAAAAACGTATCAGTCAGGAAAGTCAGCAATGGGCACAACAGCAAGCAGCAAGAGAATTGATCCGAGGCTTAGCCCATGAAATTAAAAATCCTCTAGGGGGAGTGCGTGGTGCCGCTCAGTTGTTACAAAAGCAATTGCCGGATCCAGAGTTGTCAGAATTCACCCAGATAATCATTGAGCAGTCTGACCGATTAACCAAATTGGTTGATAGGCTATTAGGGCCTAACGCGCTGCCCAATTTCCAGTGGTTAAATATTCATCGGGTGTTAGAAAAGATTTGTGCTCTGGTTGAGTTCGATCACTCGCATAATATCAGCATTGGACGAGATTACGATCCGAGCATTCCTGATATGCGAATGGATCAAGACATGTTGCAACAAGCGGTACTCAACATTGTTCGCAACAGTGTCCAAGTGTTAGAGAACCAAAACTATCCAGGCAAAATCAACATTAAAACTCGGATTAAGCGTCAGTTGACCATTCATGGTGTAAAACATCCATTGGTAGTTCAGGTTAAAATTATTGATAACGGCCCCGGCATTCCTGTTGAGCTAAAAGACACTTTGTTCTACCCCATGGTAACAAGTAAGGCTAATGGTACTGGACTTGGTTTATCGATTGCACAAACGCTTGTTGATCATCATAAAGGTAAGATTGATGTAGAAAGTTGGGCAGGACACACAGAATTTAAAATTTATTTACCGATTGATAAGAAGGAATCATAGCTAATGAACGCTGAACCAGTATGGGTAGTAGATGACGATAGCTCGATTCGTTGGGTATTACAAAAGGCGTTGCAGTCAGCTCAGATCCCGTGTTTTAGTTTTGAAAATCCTCAAGATTTATTATTGCAATTACATTCAGGTCAACAGCCTGAGGTGATTGTTTCAGACATCAGAATGCCACAAATGGATGGCATGGCTTTGCTTCAAGAGGTGCATAAGTACTTCCCCAATATTCCCGTGATTATCATGACCGCTCACTCCGATCTGGATAGCGCGGTGAATGCCTACCAAAGTGGCGCGTTTGAATATCTACCTAAACCGTTTGATATTGACGAAGCGGTGAATTTAGTGGAACGAGCTTTGGTGCATGCGCGTGAAAAAAGCTCACAACGACAGACAGAGCCTGAACTTAAAGATACTGAAATTATCGGTGAAGCCCCCGCCATGCAAGAAGTGTTTCGAGCAATCGGACGCTTATCTCGCTCCAGCATCAGTGTGCTAATTAATGGCCAATCGGGTACTGGTAAAGAACTGGTAGCACAAGCTCTACATCGACACAGCCCGAGAAAATCCAAGACCTTTATTGCCTTGAATATGGCAGCGATCCCAGCCGATTTAATAGAATCAGAATTATTTGGTCATGAAAAAGGAGCTTTTACGGGGGCTCAGGCTGCTCGGCAGGGCCGATTTGAACAAGCCAATGGCGGCACCTTATTTTTGGATGAAATTGGCGACATGCCACTGGATGTGCAAACTCGCTTGTTGAGGGTGTTGGCAGATGGCCAGTTTTATCGTGTAGGTGGGCATAATCCCGTTAAGGTAGACGTGAGGATAATTGCGGCAACTCACCAAGACCTCGAACAAAGAGTGCATGAAGGCAAGTTTCGCGAAGATCTCTACCACCGACTTAACGTAATCAAAATACATATACCTCGATTAACTGAGCGACGTGAAGATATCCCACTTCTGGCCCGCCACTTTTTGTTATCAGCCGCAAAAGAACTTGCGGTGGAATCAAAGACACTTAGTAAAGAAGCGGCGAACGTATTAACCCAGTTGCCATGGCCAGGGAATGTCAGACAACTTGAAAACATGTGTCGTTGGTTAACGGTGATGGCAAGCGGCCAGGAAGTGTTGGTGACCGATTTGCCTCCTGAGGCGTCAAAGCCTCAGATAAACTCACAGCAAGCCTCACTCGAATCAGATTGGCAATCTTTGCTAGCAGATTGGGCCGATAGACAATTGCATTCAGGTCGCAACAATATTTTGCAAGACGCTACGCATGACTTTGAAAAAATCATGCTAGAGCGCGCATTACAGCATACCAAAGGACACAAACAAGATGCAGCCAAACGGCTAGGTTGGGGGCGTAATACCCTGACGCGGAAATTGAAGGAATTGGATTTATAAGCGCTTTTCCCCGAGGGATTTCACATCATCCTCGGGTATTAACGGGTCTTGAAAGATCATGCTTTTGCCGCTGTGGAATTATAATGTCAGCAGCCAAGGCGTTTACTGAGCTGCTATTTTCCGATCAATCTAAGAAATTCTGTGCGGGTATTCTGTGAATCACGAAACGCGCCTAACATCACTGAAGTGATCATCGATGAGTTTTGCTTTTGAACGCCTCTCATCATCATACACATGTGTTTGCCTTCCATCACTACGCCAACGCCTTTTGCATCGGTGACTTCTAACACTGCGTCGGCAATTTGTTTGGTTAACCCTTCTTGGATCTGCAATCGGCGCGAAAACATATCAACAATGCGGGCAAACTTTGACAAACCTAATACTTTGCCATTCGGCACATAGGCAATATGGCAACGGCCAATAAAAGGCAATACGTGGTGCTCACACAATGAATAGAATTCGATATCCTGAACAATCACCATTTCATCAGTATCAGATTCAAAAACAGCATCATTAATGACTTGGTTAAGATCTTTTTGATAACCATCAGTTAGAAACTGCATGGCCTTTGCCGCGCGAGTAGGGGTGTCTTTTAAGCCGTCTCTAGTGACGTCTTCACCCAAAATTCCTAAGATTTCAGCATAATGTGCTTGCAAATTGTCTGTCATTGACATGATTTCTCGTGATAAGGCTTGAGTTATAATGGCTAAGCCCGAAGCTAAAAATTGGCGCTATCATATCACTATGCCCGTGGCATAAAAACCTTACTCGTTATTTTTGCTGGTTGAACCTTCAGGCAATGTTATCGGGGGTAAAGTACTTCGCTGATGGATGATAAAATGTTCCATCCAACGCATCATGCGCACGCTATAATCAAACCTAGCTGGCGCGGTTACAAAACCATGCCCTTCATTTGGATATAAAACTAAACGATCCGGCAATTGAATCTATTGATTGTTTATGTCGCCCTCTGCCACAAATTGTTGGTTGGCGCACGCATAAACACAACATTCCCAGCAATGAATGTGCAAAGAGCGATCGCGAAATGTTACAGCTTTTCCTGGTTTGGCGATCAGTCAAAAGCCTTGAAGTTCAATTATAAGCTTTCACTCACAGCGCTCTGCACTTTGGACAGTGCGGTCGGAAAATTTTTGCTAATCCAATTTTCAATTATCTTTGTATCAGCGAAATCGAATGCAACCAAACTTGGGTGGCTACGACCTCTAAACATTTCTAGTTGAATAAAGTGATTTTCAAGGTGTGAAAAGTGTTTGTAAGGGGATATTGAGTCGACGTCTGAGTTAATAATTAAAATGGGTTTGCGGACACTTTTTATCTTCATCGGAATATTGGTATCTTGCAAACTCACATTTTTATCCGCCATGCTTTTAGATACTATGCCATCCATATAGTCAGAAAACATTTCACTTAGTGTCGAGTTTTTGTAAGCCAAATATTGTTTGGCCGCGTAGTCAAATCGAATCATTGGAGCTAATAAAATTGCACCATCGACTGCACTAGATTCGATCAATACATTAGAAGCAGGTAGCGCACCCATTGAGTGCCCAACCAAAATCAGAGGCTCAGATAAACTGTTTTGCTTTACTACCTCCTCAATTAAGCGAGTAAATAGTGTGTGTTCTTTGGCTCCAAATACAAATTCTTGTTCGGATTGACCGTGTCCAAACAGATCGAGAGCTATGATATCCATGCCTATAGACCGAAAGTAAATAGACATCGCCATCATAGCTTCTTTCGATGCGCCAAAGCCATGCAACAACACAGCAGTACCATTTATTCGGTTAAAGTTTTCTGGAGTGGCCTTATATGAAACGACATTTTCCACATTATTTCCAGTGGCATGAAGGTTATAGTAGACGTTGGCATTTTCTGGAAACTCATGAGCTTGATAGGCTTCGGCGAACAAGTAATGAACACAGGATGAGTTATAGTCTATACAATACTTTCTGCTATCAATGCCTAGCTGCTCAGGTTCAACATTGAGCAGACTTGGTTGAGACATATAAATACTAGGGTTACTCAACACATGAGAACCAAATGAAGTACAACCCGACATAACAAGCAAACTAATGGCAACGAGCAGGGTTTTAATACGAAAGATTAATCCTTTAATATTTGGCAATTATCGTGTTCTCTTTAGAAATAGATTTTATTTGAACTTGCCAATTAGAACAGCCTAGCGACCGAAAATCACTAATAATTATTAAATTGGGGTGTCGAATCCTGCTTGTCTATAAAGTTTAAATTTGAGACGAGAGCGTTTTCGTAGAAGCTATATAAGCCAGTTATTAAACTGGCTTATCGTTTTGCTGATTTTTGCAGGGGGCATGATATGTCAACTCTCAGCGCTGGGGTATGCATATTAGTTTTTAGCCACATTCTGCTGTTTTGATGCAAAAATTCAGTTGTATTGCCAATGCCAAGGTTCAAAGTTCTTTAGTTGCGTGTTGCCATGATCATAGCTTAATGTGTAATTATATTTTTCAGCATTGTTCTTAAGCCATTCAAATGCGTTTGATTGCGAAAATGCCACTCCTCTTTTGCCTGTTGTACTAAAGTCTATCGCCACAGCTTCATAACATCCATGCTCTGAACGAAACGGCCGTTCAACTAACTTAAATGTTTCAGAAATACAATAGTTAAGCCTCTTTGTCATTTGTAACGCCAAATAAAGTTGATAACCTGATGCCCTGTAAGCGGATTCAATGTTCAATTGAATATGCTCTGATTCAGCATCATTCATCATCTTAATAAGACTTTCATACGCAGGTGCGGGTACCCAATAATTCCTACTCCCCTCCCTTACCGTATTTTCTATCAGCCTAAACTCAGTATTCACCTTCGGTACCGAGCAAGCTTCAGGGACTGATTCCGAGGTTGACTCTACATATATTTTTTCAATTTCAGTCTTTTGGACGACATCTACGTCATTTAAGATTTCTGGCAGCGTTAACAAAGCACCATCACCTTGCTCTATTGCTGTTCCGTGCATTAAATAAATCGTGTCGAGTGCTTCATCAACTATTTGAATTTGAGTCGAACTTAGAAAATCAGCACAATCTTTTGTATCTTCAATTGCTTTTTGTGTTGCAGCTTTATGTTTAAAACTTAGGAAGTTATTAATAATCGTATCAACTTTATCCTGAGATGGTGGATTTGAGCTAAGCTGGGAGTGTTTTCGAGGACTAGGAAGTATTGCTACCAATTTAACGATTTCTCGCAGCGAAAGTTGAGAAGGTTCTTTATTAAAATGTCTTTTCGCTCCGTTTTTAATCCCAAATGTATCTGGCCCAAGCTCAATTATATTTAAATATATTTCAAGTATTCGCGCTTTACTTAGCATTCGCTCTAATACGACGGTTATCAAAGACTCATGTAATTTTCGAAATAATGTTTTTTCGGACGTTAAGAAAAGGTTTTTAGACACCTGCGAAGATATAGTGCTAGCGCCCTTAACAAATGCTTTTTCATGCCAGTTGAAATAAATAGCACGCTTAATGGCATACGTGTCAAAGCCATTATGTTTCCAGAAAGTTGGGTCTTCCCTTTTTATGACCATTATTTTAAACAGATTTGGTATCTGATTTAAAGACATCCAATTAATTGCGCACTCAGTTTTACAATAATGTTGCATAAACGACGTTTGCTGAATCGGCCCTTTTTCAATCAACTCAATCGCTTGAGAAATCGAAAATACCTTGTAGCTCAGCGCAGAGATAATTGCTATCGAAACAATTATTACACACAATATAATTCTTCTGAGCATTCAAATTCCTAAACTAATGCTGGGTACAAGTAATACTTATGACCTGCTACTACTTGACTTCGTTGACTGCCAGACCAGCATATTTACTTTGCCTGTAAATGGGATGGAATACCTCTTCCTAAGCTCAGGTAGAAGTTTACATGGGAGTGTCATCATGACTATTAATCTCAGTATTAACAACCTCAAACCTTCAATCGTTGAATACCAAACGCGGCAGGTGTAATATCGCACCAATTATATTTGGAGAATAACAAATGCCTAGACAAAGTGTTACATTGACGGAAAGCAATAACCGATGGCTCAACTCTCATGTTGAAACCACCGGTGACTATGCTAACAAGAGCGAGTTAATTAATGATCTTATAAGACGTGCAAGGCGAGCTGAGTTTGTCAATCAAAAGCTATTGAACGCAGAGAAAAGTAACTTCGTTTCACAATCACCAGATGAAATTCTCGCCGAGTTTAAAGCGGATCTTATAAAGTAAATGAGTAAATACCGCTTAACGGACGAAGCAAAAGAAGATTTACGCAGAATCTACGAATATGGATATCAGGAGTTTGGAGAAGGACAAGCTGATGAATATTTTTACAGCTTCTTTGATGCCTTTCTTAAAATCTCAGAATCCCCCTTAATATATCAGTCTGTTGACAATATTAGACGAGGCTATAGACGCTGCCCGCATCGTTCTGACGTTATTTACTATCGAATAAACCAAAGTACCATCGAGATCATGGCGATTATAGGTGGTCAAGATACAGACGTTTGGCTTTAGCATATTTCTACATCACTGAGTTAGTAAACGCTCGAGCAGTTGAAGTTGACCTGAAAGTTTGTGCCAGTTGCTACCACACGCCAAAAACTAAGTTATCGAATTAAACTCGTGCAAAGCAGAGATTTCATCTGTTCTGACCCCGCAGTCCTTAGACAGGAAATTTACCGATATTAATAGTTTTCAGCGTTGTCCTAGTTCTTGGACACATCATCATAAATCTAACATTCCTTTTGCTTACAACAGTTAAATGATACGGGCCCTATGAACCGCACATTAATCTTTTAGCTGCCTTTCAACCAGCCAATTATTCTTTTCCTAGAAAAATCCGTTAACTCATCATCTATAGTGTCATCAAATGAGAATGAATATATAACCCAATCTTCTTTCGGGCGATAAAATACAAACTCTAGCCGAACTGGTTGGCGTTCAAACATTGTCAAGTAAGAGACGTAAACAAGCCTATCCTTCAAATCTTCTGAACCCAGTTTAACCTTTCCATGGTATTCGCCAACCAAGCTTTGTAAACTTTGCAGTTGAGTTTTGACATTTTGAATATCGTCTGTCTTTTGAAGGATCCATTTGTTCGTTGAGTATATTGAGTCTACTGCATCAGTGACTTTGCCGGCCTCATAAAGTTGGAAAAATTTGTCGATTTCCTTCTGATACGCAAACGAATTGAAACTAGTTAAGAGCAGTAAAATGGTAGTCAGAATTGTAAATTTCATAAAATCCTTAAGGTCAACATTGAGAAATAACAGTTAAATGATGCGGCTTCCAAGAACCGCAAGCTAATTTTTATGTTTCTTTCTATATTTAGAGTTTTCGTATAATAAAACAAGTGCTGAAAAAACGAATAAACCTAGTCCACTCCAAAGAACAGATTTAAAGTCTGACGTATACGCATTTTTGACTTGCTCATAAGATCTAACATTTACATGGTTGCTTATAACTTCGTAAACCGTGTGATATGAATGTTCATCTATTGGTGGGGAATGAGAGTCAGACAAATCTACTAATATTTCGACGTTACTATTTGGAATCTCTAATCTATCTTTAACTAGTCTGATCTCTGTTGAGTGGTAAACAAAGTATTTATCAAACTCATTAAATTTAAAACGGATAGAATCTTCCCCCCTCCCAGCACCAGTTTCCTTAATCCATTCAATCGTACCATTAAATTGTTCTAATATTGAGCGTTCGGGGTGAGTACGACCTAGTTCAGGGTAGACTATAGTCAGTCCATAATATCCTATAATCAATAGACCTAATAAAGCTCCAAATAAGGTAGCTATAGAATTCCTGTTATATACCACTTTACGATCTAACTCCCAATCGATTGAAAAACTTAACGCATAGCTAATGTGTGTAGCGCATTGTTAGGTTTGTGCATTTTTAGAGCTCCGCCTCTTGCTGAAATAGACAAATAATGCCAACAGATTGTCGCATGTTAAAACAAAGAGCAATTCTGATATAGACTGAATTGCAGTATTTTTAGATTCAGAATACTTTCTTGAGGATAAATGCGCATCGATAGGGGAAGCCACGATATCTAATATTTGTTGCCTATCTGCTTATCAATTTTTAGAGACTATCCGATAACTAAAACAACTCTCAATTACTTTGGTCGTAAAGACAAAGTCGCTCGGTTTTAGAACAGATAATATCCTCTGATAATCATAGGATAACAATATGGAAGGTTAGCGATTTAGAAATTGCGATACTTTTTCTTTAACTCATCACGCATGTTAAATAAAAAGTAGTCTAGTTCCTGCTTAGCATTTTCATAAGCGTGACTGCATTCACTGGAGTTGGGATCCTGCATTAGTTGTTTAAAGGCAGAGTCAGTTCTGTCTAAAAGTTCGGTTAGCTGTGTATTATTCGCATCCATGCTTTTTTAGGCATCCTGTAGCAGAAATAGTTCAGTATGACTTTTAGTGTGGTCAATAAATCCACATTTTTCAAATAAGATTAAACTGAATTAATATCTAGCCTTCTTGCTTACCAGCTTTTAGTGATCGCTAAGGCGATGATCGCGAGTAAAACTAATACGGGTGCTTCGTTAAGGACTCGATAAAAACGTGCAGAATGGTGATTCTCGTCTCTCGAAAATTGCTTCAACAAGCGGTATAGATAGCCATGATAAACATACATTGCAATGACGAGTGTGATTTTAATGTGTAGCCATTTCGCCGCTACGAACCAGTCTTTACCGTAGAGATATATCAGAGCAACGCCGAAAATCAGAGTTAACACGGCGAAAGGCGTTACGAAAAACCACAATCGACGTTCCATAATTTTAAATTGATCTTTAACAAGCTGCTCTTGAGTTTCGGCGTGATATACAAACAATCGTGGTAAATAGAAGATGCCGGCCATCCAAGCAACCATAAAAAACACGTGTAACACTTTGATCCATAGCAACAACATGGTCGTTCCTCTTAAAATTTTTCTTTATGCAAATAGCTACTCAGTGTATTCCAGGTGATTACCCCGATAATACTAGAAGGTGTTGTTTCGTATACGTAGACAGCACCGTTTCGGTTCGCCTGCAAAATTTCGTACACTTCGGCGAGGGTGGCTTGCGATGAAACTGCCTGCATGTCGAAATAAGCAAGTGCACTGCTGTCGTGGTGTAAGCTTAATTCATATTGGACTAAAGAATACTGAACATCTATTTCAAACGAAGAGCGCAGCACCACAGGGTGGGTAGGTGAGGTATCTAGGAAATCTAAAATATATTTATCCGGTGCGTCGATAAACAATTTATATTCCGTATCCATCACGGCTAATACACCGGTTTTTTGCAGCGTTTCGCGGATCGGCGATATGGTATAAGAGAGCTTTTGGTAATCTAATTGGCGCATGAATATGGAGCGGTTACCCAGTAATTGTGTGGAGGTCACATAAGCCGGAACTATGACCAGCATAGCAGGTAATATCACTTCTGGGTTATAAGCCAACTCCATGACGGATGAAAGTGCCGCAAGTGGGGCATGCAGCACCGCTGTCATTAAACCTGCAATCCCAAGTAACGCAAAGCTATTGCTGTAATCCAAACTATCAGAAATCAGAAAGCCAACAGGAATAGCTAGAACCGCGCCACTGAGCATACCGATTACATAAACGGGGCCGATCAAACCGCCGGGAACACCTAGCCCAATGGCGACCAATGCGAGTACAAATTTGGCAATCAGAATTGCCAGCAACAAGCCCACGCTTTGACCCGTCACAAAAGAATGGGTTACATCCAAACTGGCACTTAATGATTCGGGTAAAAAATACCCAAAGATAGCCGTAATTACTGCGGCAATTAGAATGCGCCAGACCATTTTAACAGGTCGAAAAAGGCGCATTACATTCATCAATTGATTGTTAAACAAGGTGGCAATAAAACCTAAAATAATGCCAAACAATATGAGGTAGGGGTAATGCCATTGACTAATATCTTGAAACGATAAAAACGACAGTTCATGAATTTGCCCAAACACGGCTCGGGTCATCAAGGATCCGCAAGCAGCAGCGAGCATTACCGGAATAAATATGTGAATGCGATATTCGCGCAATACGACTTCCATCACAAAGATAACTGCCGCAAAAGGCGTATTGAAAGACGCAGAGATACCTGCCGCTATGCCACAGCCGGCCAAAATACGGATGCTGTTATAAGGTAATTTTAAGCCATGACCAATAAAGCTGCTTCCTGCTGCACCAAGATGCACCGAAGGTCCCTCTCGACCCACAACAAAGCCTGTGGCTAAGGCTGCCATACCGCCAAAAAACTGGTTAATCGTGGTGCGAAACGGGATGTGACCGTAGCGCTGCTTTAAACGATGGATAACGAAGGGGATCCCCAATCGATAGTGTTTAAAACCGGTCATAAAGGCAAATAAGATAATAAATCCCGCCCCAGCAATGGGCAGCGCAAATCTAAACAGTGGATCTAGGCTTGAGAACTGGTTAAGTTCGTTTAGGTAAAGTCCTTGTAACCACTCCACACATAGGCGGAATAGGATTATAAGTGAAGCCGCACTCATGCCTCCCGCAATACCCAGAATACATAGCTGGATTGACGTTCGGGGGTTGGCTAGCTCCTGTCTAAACGATTTTAATGTCATTATCTGTTGGGCTTACACAATCAATGAGTGATAATGGGCGTCATGTTTGCCGCGTTTGTGGAACACTATATCACAAGTGCTTGTAAACCATGGTAAATTTATTAAAGGATGTGAAATATTGTGATACCTGAGGATATTCGCAAAACTTGGGGGGCGTTCAAGTTTTATACGTTGCTATTAGCCCTATTTGGCATCGCTATTTATCTGTCGTTTACTTATGGCAATCACGATAATGCGCGACAACAAGCAGAGATCGCTACGCTTAAGCACACTATGGACAACTTGGCGAAGGAAAATCAACGGCTAACCAGAGAGTTAAATATCCTGGGTGTTGAATTAGAAGTTCAACGTTTGGCCGCGCAAAAATTACAAGTTAAAATACAGCAAGATTTAGCGCGAGAAGCCCAGCTAAAACAAGAAAATCAGTTTTACCAAAAAGTCATGGCGCCTGAGTTAACGCAAGACGGCTTTGTCATCGAAGCCTTCGATGTTCAAAAATCACAAAGTGATAACGGCTTTCGATACGAACTGGTATTGATGCAGCAAGATAAAATAAAGAGTGTGGTGAAAGGTGATGTCAAGGTTACTCTAGTGGGAAGTCTAAATGGGCAGCCAACTCAACTCGACTTAAGTCAGTTAGCAACCGAAGAGTCTCAATCTTTATCGTTCAGTTTCAAATACTTCCAAACGATTAAGGGGGAGATTATTTTACCCGACGGATTTACGGTCGAACGGGTTAAAGTAAACGCCACTGTTTATCAATTCAAACGCAAGCGTGGCGAGCTAGAGACCAGTTTTGAATGGCAGCCAAGAGGTGCTTGAAATACAGGTAAATACTTGACTAAAACACTAAGGTATTAGATAATCCGCCGCATTCGGGGAGACCTTTCCAGTTAACTATTGAGGTAAATTATGTCGGTTGAGATGGCTTTGCCTATCGAGTTTTCTGACGCTGCGTCAGTGAAAGTACGTACTTTGATTGAAGAAGAAGAAAATCCAAATTTAAAGCTACGTGTTTATGTTACCGGTGGCGGTTGTTCTGGATTTCAATATGGTTTCACTTTTGACGAAAAGGTCAACGAAGGTGATATGACCATTGATAAAAATGAAGTCACTTTGGTGGTTGATCCTATGAGTTTGCAGTATTTAGTGGGCGGAACCGTTGACTATATAGAGGGGCTTGAAGGTTCTCGATTCTTGGTGAATAACCCCAATGCAACCACAACCTGTGGGTGCGGCTCTTCATTCAGTGTGTGATGCCATTTTGCTATTTAGAGCCGGCCAAGTGCCGGCTTTTTTGTGAGTGATTGTCGATTGATGTGATTCCATAGTCGTTAAACCTTAAATATAGTTGCAATTAAATGTTAGCCGTAAACCCCATAAACATAGTACATTTAAGGCTTGTATGAAGGAGATCTAATGTCGCGTGTGATGATTAAAATACGGCAACAACCAGCTTGGATAGCATTGTTTATTTTTATTTTACTGTGCTTGTGGGTGGCATCGGGATACCTGACCGCGCAAACTAGTGAACCTAATCAGTCAGCTAAACCCCTCGCACTAACCCGCGTAAAAGTAGAAACACTGCAAGCAGAACAGGTAAGTTCTGAGATTAAATTATACGGTCGCACTGAACCAAATCGAGTGGCAACTTTGCGCTCTGAAGTTAAAGGGTTGGTGACCGGAATCTATGCGCAAGAGGGCGAGAGTGTCAAGCAAGGCCAGCGTCTCATTACGTTGGAAAGTAATGATTTGGCAGCCCAGTTGAAATCTGCAAATGCCGTTTTACAACAACGCAAAATCGAATTGCAAGGGGCACAGTCTTTAGGTGAAAAAGGTTATCAATCTCAATCCTCATTGGCGCAAGCTCGAGCCAATGTTGAGTTGGCTAATGCGGAAATCGAACGCTTACAATTAGCCCTAAAGAAGACCACCATTAATGCACCCTTTGATGGTGTGATCAATAAGCGCAATGTGGAGATTGGTGATTTATTGCGTGACGGAGATACCATTGCAACCTTAGTCGATTTGCAGCCATTAATTATCTCGGCAAATGTCACCGAAAACTGGGTCCAAAAAATACACATTGATATGCCTGCTTTTGGCCGGTTAGTAAACGGTCAATCTACACAGGGGGTCATCCGCTACATATCTAGCGTCTCTAACCCGGGGACGAATACCTTTAATCTAGAAGTTGAAATTGCCAATACTGATCGAACGTTGGTCGCAGGTATGAGCACAGAATTGACCATTCCCATCGAAAAACAATGGGCTATCAAAATCACGCCAGCAGTGATGGCGCTGGATGAAGCTGGTAATATTGGCGTAAAAATAGTCAAAGATCGGATTGTAAAATTTGTGCCTATCAAAATTGTCAAAAGTGATAGTGATGGCGTGTGGTTATCAGGGTTAGGACGGGAGGCAAACGTGATCACCCGTGGTCAAGGGTTTGTCCGTGATGGCGATGAAGTCGAAGCCATTTTCGAGCCGGCAACTCAAGTGCGTACAAGCGAAAACCACTCGTCCTTATGAAAAATATCATCACCGCATCGCTGGATCATGCTCGCACCGTATTGATGATATTCGTGCTGTTGATCGTTTCTGGAGCAGTGTCCTATTACAATATTCCTAAAGAATCCAATCCAGATGTACCTATTGCCTCCATATACGTCTCCATAGTTCACGATGGTATCTCACCAGAAGATGCCGAGCGCATGTTGGTTAAACCAATGGAGCGAGAGTTACGCTCAATCGAAGGACTTAAAGAATTACGTGCAACAGCCGGAGAGGGGTTTGCAAGTATCACGTTGGAATTTATCGCGGGCTTTGATTCCAAAAGTGCGTTGGCGGATGTGCGCGACAAAGTCACAGTGGCAAAAGCCAAATTGCCGGATGAAACTGAAGAGCCCACTATCACAGAAATCACCATGGCAGGACAACAAGCCGTAGTGACAGTGGTGCTGTCTGGTGCGGTTTCTGAACGCGCTTTGGTCACTATTGCCCGTGACTTAAAAAATCGCTTAGAAGGTCTCACCGAAGTACTCGAAGTGGATATCGGTGGTGATCGTGAGGATATTGTTGAGATCATTGTTGACCCTTTGCTTATGGAATCTTACGGTCTTGATCAAAATGATATTTTTACCCTGTTGTCACGCAATAACAGACTTGTACCAGCCGGCACACTGGATACGGGTAAAGGCAGTTTCGCCGTCAAAGTACCTTCGGTATTTGAATCAGTAAAAGACGTACTGGAGCAGCCGATTAAGGTAGATGGTGATCGTGTCATAACTTTTGAGGATGTAGCACAAGTAAGACGCGCTTATAAAGACCCCCGCAGTTATGCACGTCTTGACTCAAATCCCTCGGTATCCTTGGAAGTGAAAAAGCGCCCGGGTGAAAACCTGTTGATTACCGTTGAGAAAACCAAGGCCTTGGTAGCCGAAGCGCAACAATCGCCATTATGGCCAGCTAGCTTGTCAGTGACCTTCACCGGTGATCAATCAGTGAACGTCAATATGATGCTGAGTGACTTACAAAATAACGTGTCTAGCGCAATTTTGCTGGTGGCCATTGTGATAGTCGCCATTTTGGGCGTGCGAACTGCGATCTTAGTCGGCGTGTCCATTCCCGGCTCTTTCTTAACGGGTATTTTGCTGATCTCGCTGTTTGGTTACACCCTCAACATGGTCGTGCTTTTTTCACTTATTATGGCTGTAGGCATGCTCGTGGACGGCGCTATTGTTGTTACTGAATACGCTGATCGCTGTATGAGTGAAGGTGAAGATAGACGCACAGCCTACAAAAATGCAGCGCACCGTATGGCTTGGCCGATAATCGCTTCAACCGCAACCACCTTGGCTGCGTTCGCGCCATTGATGTTTTGGCCGGGGATGGTCGGTGAGTTTATGAAGTTTTTGCCTTTTACCCTTATCGCCGTGTTGTCTGCATCATTGGTTATGGCATTGATCTTTGTGCCTACTCTTGGTGCAGTCTTCGGTAAGCCTCGCTATGTCGATGACAATACGCGTCAACAGCTTTTGCAAGGTGAAACTGGCGATATTATGTCGCTATCTGGTTTCACTGGAAAATACGTTCGCTTATTAGCGACCGCCATTGCGCATCCAATAAAAAGTTTGTTGGTTGCTATTTTTATCGGTGTTGTCACTTTTAGTGGCTACTATGCATCAGGCTTGGGGGTGGAGTTCTTCCCTCACGTTGACAGTGTGGGTATCAATGTTACGGTCCGCTCCACCGGTGATTATTCAATTCAAGAAAAAGATCAAATTATTAAAGAAGTTGAGCGCAAGCTCATCGATATGGATGAAATTGAAACCTTGTACTCTCGTTCAGGCGGGCGAGAGCAAATCGGGTATCTTCGCCTTAATCTAGTGGATTGGCACCTCCGAGATCATTCAGATGAAATTTTAAAAGAAGTGCATCAACGATTGCATAAAATGCCCGGACTGGATGTTGAAATTGCACCAGACCAGAATGGACCGCAATCGGGCAAGGATCTGCAGATTGAAATTTCATCGCGCTTCCCCGAATTGTTGAATGACGCGGCGTTAAAGCTACGCAAGGTGTTAGATGATAACCCTAAGTTTACCTCAGTTGGCGACACGGCATCCAAGCCAGGTATTGAATGGCAATTGAAGGTTAATCGCAGCGACGCAGCCCGCTTTGGCGCCGATGCGACACTGGTGGGTAGTACCGTGCAAATGGTGACCAATGGATTAAAAATAGGTGAGTATCGACCAGATGATGTTGACGATGAACTGGATATTCGAGTCCGATTCCCTGAATCAGAACGCTATATTGGCAAGCTAGATGAGCTACGATTAAAAACAGCCACTGGCTTGGTGCCTATTGGTAATTTTGTCGAGCGCATAGCGCAGCCAAAAACAGATTTGATCCGGCATATCGACAGTAAACGCGTGTTGCGTGTCGAAGCGAATATGATACCCGGTGAACTTTTAAGCATAGAATTACCTAAACTTGTTAAGCAGCTCCCGTCGTTAGGCATTGATCCTCGGGTAGATATAACGGTTAAAGGACAAAATGAGCAGCAGCAGGAATCCCAAGCGTTTTTGAAGAATGCGTTTATGGTTGCTTTGTTTGTCATGGCAATTATTCTGGTGACTCAGTTCAATAGCTTCTATCAGGCGTCACTCATTTTAAGTGCTGTGCTGTTTTCATTGGTGGGCGTTTTTCTCGGCTTGTTAATTTTTCAAAAGCCTTTTGGTACCATTATGTCAGGAGTCGGTGTCATCGCTTTGGCTGGTATTGTGGTGAATAATAATATTGTGTTGATTGATACCTACAACATACTGTGTCAGCAGGGACTCAATGTGCGTGAAGCGATTCTGCGCACCGGAGCACAGCGTCTGCGTCCCGTCATGATGACAACGGTAACGACTATTTTAGGTTTACTCCCCATGGTAATGGAAGTGAACATTGATTTCATTGGCCGAAATGTGGATATTGGCGGGCCATCGACGCAGTGGTGGTCGCAATTGGCGACTGCCGTGGCAGGTGGATTAGCATTTGCAACTCTACTTACTCTTATATTAACTCCTTGTCTCTTGGCATTAAAAGAGAACATTGACCTATGCTGGTTTAAGTCTAAATCTGCGATATCTCCATGACATCTGAATCAACTTATAATCAATTTGGAACGGCGTTGTGAAAGTAGGTGTACTTCCAATTATATACAAACAATTCCTTTGCTTGCTGTGTGTGCTTGTCACTTTATCAACAGCTACCACGTTAGCTGCAACCTCGACTTTGCCAGAAGATGCGCCAATTATTCTATTGGATGGTCCTAGTACGTCGCCTGAAGCTTTGTATATTCAAGCGGCGTTGGAAAGCGCCTACCAAAGCTTGGGATATCGGGTTAAATATCAGAAAATACCGTTGGCACGCAGTTTTGTTGAGGCTGATGCAGGCCGAATTGACGGTTTGCGTGCGCGAGTAGGGGATGTCGAAAAAGAATTTGTCAATTTGATCAAAATTCCGGTGCCGCTGTTTGAATTTGAAATGGTGATGTTAGCAGATAGAAGAAAATGCGGCGTTTGCGACTATCAATGGATCGAACAAGTTGCTGTGGCACGTGGCTTTCGCGCATTTGAATACTTCCAATCAAAGCAGTCTAATCCAGTTAAACCTATCTATGTCACTCACGCACAACAAGCGTTTAATATGGTGATGGAAGGCAAAGTGAGCGGTGCAGTGATGAGCGGCGCGAGTGTACCCAAAGTCTACTCTGCCATGAGTCATCACTGGATTAAAACGACCTTAGCAAGATTGGCTGATTACCACTTTGTACATCGAAAACACGAGCATCTCGTACCAAAACTGACACAGGTTTTAAGGCAAATGCAAACCTCAGGGGAGCTTGAGAACTTAAAACGTAAATTCGGTATGCAACAATATTACAATGTCGACCAACATACAGACTTCGGCGTTATCAAGGCTGTATCAGCAAGCTGGCACTCGTTTTCAGATACGCCTGAAGCAACTTACTTCAAGATTCTTAATACGGTTTACCAGGGCCATTCCAGTGGTTTAGATGTAAATATTGTCAACTGGAAACGTGCTAAGCAAACCTTTTATGATGGCAAAGCCGATATTTTGGTGGGGGCCTATGACTTCGAAGTGGACCAACGCGCTATTCGCTCAGATATCCACTTAGATTATGAGCTGCCTGTCACGGCATTTGCAAAAAATGACAGTGATTTAAAAGACTGGCTATCAGGCAGTACCAAGGGCACCGCCTGTTATTTGCTTGGTTACGATTTTAATAGCGTATTGCCTGAGTCAATCTCGAGTTACGAAGCACCTAGTATTGCTGATTGCCTGCGGTTACTTAAAGCTGGGCGGGTTGACATACTGTTAGATTACGAAATCGATTTAAGCCCTGATTTTGTTGTCGCTCACGCTAAACAACAAGTATTAGAAGGGTTCCCGTTGTTCATGGTTTTTCAGGACACCGAACGCGGTAGACAGCTCCGACACTATTTTGAAATTCGATATAGACAACTGATTTTAGACGGTAAACTGGAGGCGATATTTCCAAGTAAAATCGATTATCGAAATGCCAATTTTGTGCCCAAAAATTATCAAAAACCGCAATGAGTCTGCTCTAGTAAGGCGCGATTATTGGCTATACTAAATGGCATCAATTTTGATAAATAACCGGAACTGAAGGATAAGATGTGTCGAGAAATTAGAAATTACATTATTATCTGGAGTGCAGGTTAAATAGCTAATCGGAATGAAAACAACCATGATTAAACTATATGGCTCAACCACGTCACCTTATGTAAGACGGATCCGTATGTGGCTTGCCAATACGGAACATGAATTCATTAATTTGCAGATTTTTGCCGGAAAAGACAGAGTCATTTTGGCAGAACGTAATCCCACCTTAAAAATCCCCATGATTGAAGATGATGAAACGGTGATTTTTGACTCTAGAGTTATCTTCCGCTATCTGAGTGATAAATATCAATTTCCATCGTTAAGCTGGGAGCAAGAGAATCAGCTAACACTTATCGATGCGGCCACCGATTCTTTGGTACAGATGTTGTTGTTAGGGCGCTCAGACATAGACACCAGTGAAGATAAAATGTATTTCAAATTACAACGTGAGCGCGTCAATTCGACACTTTCTCACTTGAACGAACTGGTTACGCAAGGGCACTTTTCCGATTGGAATTACCCGTCTATTTGTTTATACAGTTTAGTTGATTGGATTGAATTTAGAACCTTGCATGATTTGCAGCAGATGCCTGATTTATTAGCATTTCATAACGCAAATCATCAGCGTATCGAAGTAACCGCAACGGATCCAAGAAGCACATGATAGGCGCAGCATTTAGCTGCGCCTGCAAGGAACTGGGAGTTAATTTAATTTGGATGGATGCTTTTGTCTCAATTCAGTTTCAAATACGTCGGGAAAGACGACTATGCCTTCTTCGTCTGGATTTGGAAAAACTGCTACACAGACACCATCTCCTTCTAACCCATCTGTCCATCTTTCAAACCAGTCCTGAAGCGAAATCGCCTTAGGTGTACATTGCGCCCAGTCGCCGGTGGCCCAATATTGCGCAAATTCCTCTGCTGGCCACACTGGCACGCAGTCTTCGTCATCGCTATTTAGCATTACGCAACCATGCTCATCAGTCAGGATCCATATTTGCTTATTAATCGAAACCTGGGTTAATAAGTAGGCGTGACGTTTTTCGGCTGACATTTGTATTATCTCGTTGATATCTAAAGACATAGAGAAACCCTTGTAATAAAAGAAGTGACGGCTAAACAGATTCAAGTAAATGCCAATAAAGCAATTTACTTTTTATCCGAATGAGTCAACCATAGACAAAGTGTACTCATTTAACTCGGACCATCAATGAATATCAGGTTTATACCATTAATCGCGGTTTTGCTACTAGGGTTTAGCAGCATGTTGTTAGCATTTTCTGTATTAAGCACTGAATCACAGGCTGCGGATACGCAAGTGAGTGTCTATAAAGCATCAGCCGATCCCATGCAGGATGTTCAGCTTGCGCTCGAACAAGCCAAGAAAAATGACAAGTTGGCATTAATTATTTTAGGGGCGCAGTGGTGTCATGACAGTATGGGGTTAGCGGATAAGTTTGATGCACCCGAAATGCAGGTTATCTTGGCTGATAACTTTGAAACGGCTTTTGTCGATGTCGGCTACCTCGAAGACAGGCGAGACATCACCCAACGTTTTGGTCAGGCCAACTATTTTGCCACTCCAACAGTGTTGATAGTCGATCCTCATTCTGAGAGATTGTTAAACGCCGATAGCTTACAAAAATGGGGGGTTGCCGATAGCATTCCGGTTAGCCAATATATCGAATATTTTAGTGGCTTTGGCCACTCCGATGTCGACCCATTGCCACCGCTATCGGAACTAAATTCGCGTCAAATAAAGCAATTTGAGCTTCAGCAGGCTGAACGTTTAATGCAAGCCTATCGCCTGCTACGGACTGATTTACGGGCTGATGTTGAGCGTACTCCTGACCAAACACCTAACGAGGACTTTTATAAACGTTGGGCAGAAGTTCGCTCTTTTAGATTGCAATTACAAGCTGACATCCAAGCGCTTTACAGCAAAGCTAGAGAGCAACATGACGCAGGGTTGAGCTTGCCGACATATCCAAAATTTAGCTGGGAATAGCAATGAATTACATTAGCTGTTTTGAATGTGTGGAATGTAAAACGCAGTATCCTAGCGATCAAGCGATGAACTTGTGTCCGAAGGACGGCCGACCGGTTCAAATGAGGCTAGATATAGACAATATTGCTCAGGATTATCCGCAACTGAGTTGGTATGACCAAGCGCAAAAATCGATGTGGCGATTCGGACCACTTATGCCATTTGATATACACAAGTACCCAGATAAAATCTGTAGTTTGGGTGAGGGCAATACGCCGTTAGTTAATGTCACAGACTATGGGATGTTTGACTCATCCTTCGCACATGTTTTCATCAAGGATGAGGGACAGCCCTATCGAGGCTATGGTGCTAATCCTACTGGCAGCTTTAAAGATCGGGGCATGTCTGTTGTAGCGACCATGGCCAAACATTATGGGTTACACAAGTTGGTCGTGCCGACTCAAGGAAACGCGGGCGATTCGTTGAGTGAATATGGGCATCAATTTGGCTTGCAAGTAGCGGTGGTGATGCCCGATGACACGCCCATGCCGATCATGGGAAAAGTTGCAGCCTATAGCTTTAAATATCCACATATCACGCTGGATTTGGTGAAAGGCACCATACGTGAAGCGGGTGCTTTGATGAAACAAAAATATCTGCCTCAAGGGTATTTTAACTGCGCCACTTTTCAAGAGCCTGGTTGGCGAATTGAAGGGAAAAAAACCATGGGGCTAGAGTTAGCCGCACCCAATGAAATGAAAGATGATTGGTCACTACCGGATGTTATTTTTTATCCCACCGGTGGCGGCACCGGTATTTTGGGGATGTGGAAAGCGTTTGATGAGTTAGAGCGTCTCGGGATCATCGATGACAAACGCCCGAAGATCATCGCCGTACAAAGTCAGCAGAATGCACCCGTGGTAGATGCCCTTGAAAAACAGTTAAGTGACACGCAGCCAACCGATGGTGGGGACACGTTGGCCACGGGATTAAATGTGCCTGGAGGCGTGGGACATAAAGCTGTCTTGGCCATTATTAACCAAAGTAAAGGTGGTGGTGTGGCAGTGAGTGAAGCGCAAATTAGCCAACACACACGTGGCATTTTTCAACAGTATGGTATGTGGATTAGTCCCGAGGGCGCTGCTGCGATTGCCGCCGTTGAGCAAGCTAAAACGCTAGGGCTTGTAAAAGAAAGCGATCAGATTGTGTGTTTTAATACCGGAAGTGCAGAGAAATATTTGCCTAATATTCGTCATCTATTTATGTCTTAGCGATACCTACAACTACCTTTGTGATGGCTCAGGGGGAATGTTATTGGTTAACCTGAACTGTAGACGAATAAGTGCCCCTCAAAAACACTTTGAAATCTTGATGTAATATTTAATTGCTCGACTCATATTATCCTTCAGCTCAGGTGAGTTACTTTCGTTTGTGCTTGCGCCCAGCGCCCCAACCAATTAGTCCAGCTCCGAGAATGGCGCCTGCCCAAGCGTAAGGGAGCATTTCAGGTAGGATATCTTTTACGAAGATAATCAATACCATTGAGGTGATGCAAAGAAGCCAACCTACTATTTCGATACTGTTTAGGTATTTGGTTTCAAACATAGACGGTTTGTTGGGTTTTTGCATGGTGCGACTTCCGTAATATTCTTATCGACGTGTTATGAGTTAGCAATATTAACACAATCAATTCGTGCTTTAATCCTGATTAAATCGCTTTTATCGGATCTTCCACTTGCTTCACGATGGTACTTTTGTGCAAACGACAATCACAATCATGCATGCCGTTTTTAATTAGCGCAATGTACACACCCCTTCAGAAAACGACAAGATTGAGATTAGCTTTGGGGCAGCGATAACGTGCGACAATTGGAATTGGCCGTTTTTTACCGTAATCTAATTAATAACAAGCAATCTGAAACTCAAGGACTTAGCGCGTGTCGCGACTCATTATACTGATTTTTCTGGTACTGAATTGTGCCGCTGCGTTAGCCGCAAGTAAGGTTAAATTCGTTTCCGAAAATGGATTTATAGTCACTAATCAATTCACCACAGAACGTCATGCCGATGTGGTGTGGGCGGCCTTGGTTGAAGATGTTGATAAATGGTGGCCTAAAGATCACACATGGTGGGGTGTCGAGGGCAAGCTTAAGATTGATCCTATGGCGGGTGGTTGCTTTTGTGAAGTTGCTGAAAAACGATCCGCAGAGCATATGCGAATAAGTTTTGTCGAGCCAGAGAAATTATTAAGGATGACGGGGGGCTTAGGCCCTTTACAAGGAATGGGCATGCATGGCGCATTAGATTGGCAAATTCAGCAACAGCAAGATCATATTCAAGTCACCTTGACCTATCGAGTAAGTGGTATCAACCCTGACGGATTCGAGCAATTGGCTAAAATTGTGGCCCAGGTTCAAGGGTTACAGCTTGAGGCGTTACAAAACTATGTAAACCGCACTCACAAGTAATCATTAACTCAGCAAAGTTAACAGGATTAGGCAACACAACAGCAGTTACGGCCGCGCTCTTTGGCTTGGTACATGGCGCGATCTGAACGCCCTAGCCACTCAAATGCGGTTTCGTTGGGAGTGTATTTGGCCGTGCCAACTGAGATGGTCACGCCATGTTCGGCAAGCCATTCATCTCTTTCTATTGAATCACGCAGATCTTCAGCCAAGTTTATGGCTTCTTTTAACGATGTGTTTTCAGCAATCACAACGAATTCTTCACCACCAAATCGATAAAGGTTATCGGTGATTCTTATGCGATTATTAATAGCATTCACAAAGGCAATCAAAATGTCATCGCCTTTAGCATGGCCATGAATATCGTTAACACGCTTGAAATTATCTAGATCCATTAAAATTAACGAAGCCGGATACTGACTCTCACGGCGCTGAAAAGCCACGACATCTAACATTTTCTGTTCAAGAGCTCGACGGTTGCCGGCGCCGGTAAGGGGGTCTTTAGTAGCAAGTTCGGTGAGTTGTTGTTGTTGCTTGCGCATGCGAGAGGAAAAGGCGTAGCTAAAAATGAGCGTGGCACCACTCGATATGTAAAACACCAGAGCCTGTAAGAGTGTTATGTCATGACGCAATACAATCCCTAACCCTAATAGCACGGCGACGCTTATTATCCCGGCTAAATTAGATGGCAGCAAAAAGAACATGGCAGTCAATGCTGGGTAGATCCACATGAGTTGCTGGCTGCCTTTTAAGGTCACAGTAGAGAAAACCACAAACAATGATAAGTAAGCTAATATTTGGCCTGGAATTTTGGTTTTATGGGTGACATAAACGTAGCAAAACAAGCACCCTGTCGCTACTACCGCAAATATATCTAATACTGCGACCGCCCAATCCTGCTGATATAAACGAATTAAAGAAAATGGTAAAACAGCCAAACTAGTGACCCCACTTAGGGTCATTATGATAAATTCTTCAGTGGTACGTTTGGGAGCCGAGTGTTTTTCAACTACAGTCTTTGCACTCTTCATTGATTGATAATCACTTTTACCCTGCTGCTTGTCTTCTAATCAGCATAGCAAAGCCCAAAAAACTCCTTATAATGAATTGGTCTGAACGGTGGTTTTTTAATTCATATTGGTTATTAATAGCCGCGAGTAACGTCAATTTCAAAGCGTAACCCAAGGTTTTGCTGATAACGCTGAACGTTATCTATGAACACGTTAACTATTTCAGTCGGTTTTGATATTGCGGCACTGTGCTGGGTGATCATGACGTTTTCCATTTGCCAAAAAGGATGATCCGTTGGCAAAGGCTCGTTTTCAAACACATCTAGTACGGCGGCCTTGAGCTTCCGAGCCATCAATGTCGAACACAGCGCGGCTTCATCGATAACTTGACCACGTCCGGCATTTATTAATACACAATGTGCAGGTAATAAAGCCAGAAAATCCTGGTTTATCAAATGCTCAGTTTCAACTGTATGAGGTAAGAGTGACACTAAATAATCCAAATTAGGCGCAAATTCCGCTGCCTGTGATATTGAATACACGCGATCTACATTTGGCTTAGGCTGAGCACTCCTTGAAATGCCTACGACCTGCATATTGAAATGTTTAGCGGTCTTGGCCACTTCTAGTCCGATTGAGCCTAAACCTAGAATTCCAATGCGTTTTGCGCTTAATCCCTCAGCCACTGGGCGAACCCAATGACGTTGTTTTTGCAGCTGCTGAAAACGTTCTACTTCTCTGGCGAAGTGCAGAATATAAGTAAATACATATTCTTGCATTTGCAAACCGAACACATCTTTGATCCCCGTCACTCGTACATTTGGCAGGTTAAGATCGACCAACGGTTTAACTCCAGCCCAAGTTGATTGTACCCATCGAATATCAGCGCATTTGGGTAAAATATGCTTGGCTAAATCGGGCTCCGCTAACATCATCGTATGATGGAGGTCTAGATTGACCTTTGCCGGATGATCGACACATTGAGAAATCGTCAAACCGCTAAGCGCAGACTCGTCGATCAATTGACGATATTGGTCGGCGTCGCGACTCAGTATCAGTAGATTATGCATTGTTTAAATCCAAGTAGGTTCGGTGATCAGTAAACAAAAGTTTCCTTATTTGGCTTATTGCCAAAATATTATTCGTTAAAAAGTTGTTATCATGAAATATTGTTAGTTTAGAATGGGCGCAATAACCATTATCGCCTAACTTGGCATATTTTGATAAGAGTAACCCTATGGATAATCAGCAACAAGTCGACCAAGCTAAATTATTGTCTCCTAAGCGAAATACTTCAAACGCGTCTAGTATCGAAGAGTTAGCCGCTGAACAGCTTGCCCACTTTGGTATAGATCAGCAAAGTGATTACGGTAAAGCGTTATTTCAAGCCGCTTCCCATCTTTATCAGACACAGCTTGATGTCAACGCAATTTGGCGCATCACCGGTGACACCCTTGAAGGGCTTAGCAAAGAAAACAAACTTGCTTATTTTAACGCGAAAAAATTCTTGTCTTTCCAAATTGCTAAGGTGTTAGATACCTTGCAAAACCCTTTCCGTGCTACCTATCAAAGTATGAACAGTCAAAATGGCTCACAAATTTCCAAGAGTCATTACCCTTTATTCGACAATGTCACGGCTCTTTTCTCCGCTACGCCCGTCATTGTGCGCACCGCGACTTATGTGTATGCCTGCACAGAATGGGTAGATGACGCATTTCAAGGTAAAGAGTTTACCCATCAAATTTATTCGCGTTTGCTTAATCCGACTAACATCTCGCTTGCCAATGCGATTGTCGACCTTGAAGCTGGTCCCTATTCCGCTGACTATTTAGCGTGGAACTTCAATTCCGGGATGGCAGCAATTGATGCACTTTTGTCAAATGTGTTGGGACATGGTGATGTGCTGATCGTATCGAGAAACGTGTACGGTGGTGTTTACCAATTATTGCATGACTATTTTGCTCGCCAGAACCGTTTGGATATTCAACTTGAATGGTTTGATGGATACAGTGCTGACGAATTCGAGATATTCATGCAATCGGTGAAGCAAAAACACAAGGCGCGTTTGGAAGAGCATGCCATGCACGTGTACATTGAATCACCTTGTAATCCACACGGTTATGTTCTTGATATTGCGGGTATTTGTGAAATAGCTCACCGTGAAGACCATTTGGTGATGTTAGACGCAACACTGGCGACTCCGGTATTACATCAGCCATTGCAACAAGCTGACAAAGCGAAACGTCCCGATTACATCGTACACAGCTACACCAAAGACTTATGTGGTAGCGGTGCGACCACGGCTGGCGTGGTGATAGGTGAAGGTTACCGCATGTTCCAAGCCAAGGGAGATTGTGTCAATGGTTACGATTGGTCACGTACCATGTTTTGGGATGTGTATTACATCAAAGGGGCATTCTTAGATTCTGAGAAAGCGTTTGATGTACTCAATGGCATGAAAACCTTAGAACAAAGGATCATGAACAAAGTGATCAACACGCAGGTTTTCAGTCGTTTCTTAGCTTCCCACCCTGCATTAAATGTCAACAGCCATGCCTTAGCTGACCACCCTAATGCGGCGATAAGAGAAAAACAAATGCGCCATGGTTGGCCTTGTGCATTGTTCACTGTGGATATGGAAGGTGCCGGTCTAACAAGAGATGCTTTTGTGCGCTTTTTCGATGCACTGGAGCCTGCTTTTAGCCATCAAGTGAGTATCGGTCAAAACAACACTATTATTCTATGTCCGGCCCTAACGTCACACTCAGAAATGGCGAAAAAAGAGCAGGAAAAAGCGGGGATTCACTTGACCACTATGCGCATCGCAATGGGCACCGACAATGTAAAAGAATTGCTTGCGCATTTCTTACATACTGCGAAGTTACACATTGATCCTGTGTTACCTGGTTTCAGTCAGCAATTTATGAGCGGCGCTGAGTTAGATGAGCTTTACATGCAAGTGTGCATGAAAGTTTGTCAGCAGCACTACGGTTCAGGTGCGTCCATGCAAACCTTACTAGGTCAAAATGCAGAAGGTGAACTTAATCCTGATAGCCCCAAGGAGCTGGTGGAGGCGTAATTGGCTTGGTTAGATCAAAGTCAACGCGGAACTCTCGTCCTTGACGGATAAGGCGGTAGGTAAATACTTTAGGATAAATAAACATTTGCCAAGTATTACCTATCGATTGCGGGATCTGCGCGTCCACGAATAAATTTTTCGAATATTGATCGGCAGGAAAGGACTGCACTTGAGGCCAGCCGCCATCGAGTGTGTGTCCGCCGTATTGGGTTAGGGCATCTTCACTACCATCTTTGTGACGATGATCGTGTTTAAGGCTCAATCCAGAGCCTGTCTTAGTGATCAGCCATGTTCTTGATGCATCATCCCCCACGTGAAATGGCACCTGTAGTTGGTTTTCATTACAGCGCCTGACGTGCATGATTAACGTTTTATTGGCAAATGCGTCGCCGGGCGCATTATCCACAGTGACTTTTCCTTCATAGGCTTTGCCGCAATGGGCAGCAATGGCCGCAAAAAAAGCATCATGCGATTGGATTGAAGAAGGCGCTGAAAACGCCCAAGGGCAACACACAAAAAATAACAGCGTTGTTAGTGGTACTCGATATGTAGGTATAGTCATTATTATTTTATCCGTAACAGTAAATTAAGCCCCGTACTAACCAAAACTGGGTACAGTACTACTAATTTGGTGATCGTAAACCAGTGCGGTTTCCACATGATTAACTTCTTTTCGCGCCGTTATAGCATTAAACACAAAATCACGTAAATGCGCAGAGTCACTCACTGTGACATGCAGCAGGAAATCATTTTCTCCACCCATATGAAAAATACTCATGACTTCTGGAAGGGATAACAAATCGGTCTGGAATTGACTCACAGTCGCGCGATTGTGATCAGATAACCGAACCGAAATCATCGCCTGTATATGACCGCCCAACTGATTGACGTCAACGCTTAAACGTTGTCCGGTGATCACGCCATCCGCCTGTAAGCGTTTAATTCTCTCTAAACATGACGAGGGGGCCAAGCCAACCTTGTTAGCAATATCTTTGTTACTTTGACTGGCATCTTCATACAATAAAGACAGTATTTGCAGATCCACTTGATCCAATGGTCGTTGATTTTTTTTCACGTATTAGATTCTTATTAATTAAAGATTATCTCAGTTAATTGCGATGATAAAAGCCGCCTAAAATAGCAGCTTTAGCGGCGCCAGTGACACTAGGGAGGTTACCTGGAATGTGATTGATATGCGCGTAGGCCAACCAAGCAAAAGCTACCGCTTCGACGGCGTCTGGTGATATGCCAAGCTCATTGGTGGTTGCCAGATCCACTTCAACCAATTCATTTTCCAAACACTCCATTAGAAAATCATTGTTAGCACCGCCACCACAAACGAAGACTTCTTCTACATCGTCAAAAACGTTAATCTGACTTGCGATAGTACAGGTCGTCAGCATCGCTAATGTGGCCTGTACCGATTCTGCCGATGGTGACTGCGCTAACGTTGCAATATGATTGTCTAACCAATCAAGGTTAAAGGTTTCTCTACCGGTACTTTTGGGAAACGATTGAGCAAAAAATGGTTCAACCATCAGTTGCTGGAGTAGTCGACTATCTCTATTTCCACTGGCCGCCCAATGACCATTATGGTCGTAGGGTTCTCCTAAATGTCTTTTACACCAAGCATCCATTAAGGTGTTGCCCGGTCCAGTATCGAAGCCTATGACATCTTGTTCGATACTTTTGGGTATGTAAGTAATATTGGAAATACCACCAATATTCAAAATGATCCGCGAGTGCTTTGAATGACGAAAAACAGCTTGATGGAACGCTGGAGCTAATGGTGCACCTTGTCCGCCTAGTGCGATGTCCTTGCGCCTAAAATCGGCAATCACGTCAATACCGGTCATCACGGCAAGCGTATTGGGATCGCCTATTTGCAAGGTGAAGCCATGTTGACCATTTGGGTGATGTCGAATAGTTTGACCATGCGAGCCAATGGCCGCTATTTGAGCGGGCTGCAAGCCAGTTTGTTGTAGTATTTGCTTGACTGCGTCGGCAAAGTGCATAGCAACTGCTCTGTCAGCTTGCCCCATATCGACAATTTCATCATCATTAGCAGCGCACAACTGATTTAATTTCTGTAATAATTCGGCAGTGTAAGTAAGTGTATGGAATGCGATTACTTTTGGCTGGATCTTGGAGAAGTCCACGATCGCCACATCAACACCGTCCATGCTGGTACCAGACATCAACCCTATATATAGGTTTGACATAGTGCTCCTATCGATTCATTGCAAGCATGATGCGTTTAGTATTATTGAGTTGTTGTACTCGTGTGCTCGCTATCTTGGCAAAGGCTGCAGCATCTTTTTTGGCAATCGGCTCCGCTTTAGGCAAGGATACTGTACGTGGGTTTCTGTGTACGCCATTAACCAAAAACTCATAGTGTAAATGGGGACCTGCGGCTAAACCTGTTGCGCCTACATAACCAATGACTTGACCTTGTTTAACCGACTGACCTGTTTTAACGGCCCGCTTGGTGAAATGCAGGTATTTGGTCACGTATTTTTCACCGTGTTGGATAAAGACATGGTGGCCGTTGTATTTGTCATAAGTTGCACGGATCACTTTACCGTCACCTGCCGCTATTACGGGCGTACCAGTGTTCGCAGCATAATCAACACCGCGATGGGCTTTCCAGCGTTTTTGAACCGGATGGAATCGACGCTTTTTAAAACTTGAACTGATATATTTGAAATTTACTGGGGCGCGTAAAAAGCTCTTGCGCATACTGCGGCCTTCAGGCGTGTAGTAGTTGCCATCGTCGTGCAATATAGCAGTAAAGGATTCACCTTGATTAACAAACTCCGCAGCGACTATTTTACCGTATTCAACAAACTCACCTTCACTGTAGAGTTCTTCGAAAACCACATTGAAGGTATCGCCCTGTCTAAGCTCTAAAGCAAAGTCGATATCCCAGCCGAAAATACCTGCCAAGCTCATGATGTGCTTTTCAGATAAATTGGCTTTTAGCGCCGCATTCCAAAAATTACTACTAATTTCACCTTGCGCATAATTATATCGTGTATCTAGCTGTAATTGCTGCCTGCTGCTAACAAACCCAGCCGATTCGTCTTTACTGATAATTAGGGTATCAGTAGGTGATATGGCATATCGCAATGATGCCAAACGTCCTGCGTCGTCTACTAAGAATGAAAGATGTTCACCAGGACGAAGTTTTAGCAATAGTTTGGCGTCTTCACCGGCTTTGCTAACATAATAAGTTTCTTGTGGTGAGAGTCCGACGCGATCAAAAATTTTGGCTAGGTTATCGCCTTTTTTGACTTCATAGCTGACCCAAACCGCCTTATCATCTTGAATAGATTCATTAAGGTTGTGAGATGGCGTTATCTCTAGTGGTAAATCGTAACGCACCCCCAACTCGAGTATTTGACTGTGTTTAGACGCTTTCGCAGACTCAGTTGGCACGATCAATAAGACCAATAAAAATGCCGCAAAGCCAGATAAAAGGGCTTTGTGTTTAGACGGTAAACGCTTTAGAGTTTTTTGTACCACGTAAATAAGAATCTCTGTGTTAAATGCTAACGTGAGAATATAACGATTTGCTGCAATTTTCTAGGTGTAGGTTAAAAAATGTACAGTTTTGTGCGTATTAATCCAAATAACTAGTTATATTTTAATATACAGAAGTCCTTTATCTATGCCTCCTGCGCGCGTAAAATACCGGACTTTTAAACGTCATTAACCTGTTTGTGAGGGTGTAACAATGTCAAATTGGCAAGACGCAATCCGCGAGATTAAGCGTGGTGCAGATGAAATTTTGATAGAAGAAGAGCTGATTGCCAAGTTAAAGCTAGGGAAACCGTTAAAAATAAAAGCGGGCTTCGACCCTACCGCACCAGACCTTCATCTTGGACACACGGTCTTAATTAATAAACTTCGCGCCTTTCAATCGCTTGGACATGAAGTGATTTTTTTGATCGGTGACTTTACCGGTATGATTGGTGATCCCACCGGTAAAAATGTCACTCGAAAACCCCTGAGCCGCGAAGACATCATTGCCAATGCTGAGACCTACAAAGAGCAAGTGTTTAAGATCCTCGATCCTGCAAAAACCACAGTACGCTTTAATTCAGAGTGGATGGACCAACTGGGCGCTGCGGGATTAATTAAGTTGGCTGCTCGTCAGACTGTTGCCAGAATGCTTGAGCGTGATGATTTTAAAAAGCGCTACAATAACGGTCAGGCGATAGCGATACATGAATTTCTCTATCCTCTAGTGCAAGGTTGGGATTCGGTCGCCTTAAATGCAGATGTTGAATTAGGTGGAACTGATCAACGATTTAACCTTTTGATGGGCCGTGAATTACAAAAAGCTGAAGGACAATCCCAGCAAACGGTGTTGATGATGCCTTTGCTTGAAGGCCTCGATGGCGTTCAAAAAATGTCAAAATCTTTAGGGAATTATATTGGGATAACAGACGCACCCAATGAGATGTTTGGCAAAGTCATGTCAATTTCCGATGAATTGATGTGGCGCTATTATGAGTTGTTGAGCTTCAAACCGATTGAGCAAATTGCAAGCTATAAGCAAGCCATTGCCCAAGGAAGTAACCCTAGGGATACCAAAATTGAACTGGCCAAAGAGCTGATCGCGCGCTTTCATAGTGAAGATGCAGCTGAAGCCGCCCACCAAGATTTTATACAGCGGTTTCAGAAGAATGCGATTCCAGATGACATACCAGAGGTATCACTCACTTGCGAAGACGCTTTCTTACCAATTGCAAACTTGTTAAAAGAGGCGGATTTAGTGGGCTCGACCTCTGAAGCGATGCGCATGATCAAACAAGGTGCAGTAAAGATCGATGGCGAGAAAGTGGTCGATACGCGTTATCAAGTACCGCAAAACACCACTGCCGTGTTTCAAGTTGGTAAACGCAAATTTGCCAAGGTGACGGTTATCTGATCAGTCTTGAAATAAGCGCCCGATCTGATCGGGCGTGTTCACTTGTTATCCAAAGTTCAGGTTATTAAGTCTAGTCGCGGATATTTGCCAATAAATAGAAGGCTTTTAATCCAAGGCGTCTAAAGGATGAAAATGGGAATTTAGGTAACGGCGTTTGCCAAAACGGTAATTGCGGCAACGCTTCAGGTTCACATATCCGCTGAGCTAGACGTTTACCAGCAAGCGTTGAAAACGCCAAGCCAGAGCCACAATAACCCATCGAATAGAATATGCTTTCGTCATCGCTGGCGCCTAATCTTGGGTATTTATCATAAGATGCACTTACCCAGCCACTCCAAAAATGTTCAATCGGTATGTCTTTCAGTATTGGGAAAGTTGCTTCAAGTCCTTTTGATAATCTTTGCTTGTTAATCGGATCATTGGCTTGCTGACCGGTGATCGCTCCTCTTCCACCAAATAAGATACGGTTATCTGGCAGCAATCGGTAATAATATTTTTTGCGACGGGTATCCATTGCCATCAGCCCAAAGCGAATTTGAATCGAACTCAATTCCTGCTCAGTGAGGGGCCTTGTGACTATGATGCTGGACAACACGGGGAAATGCCGTTGTTTTACGATGTCATGAAGGTTAGTGCCTGTGTATCCATTCGTAGCGATCACCACCTGATCCGCTGTGATTTGACCATGGGACGTGCGCAATGTATGTGTTGCGCCGCTTTGTTGCCAATCTACAACAGGTGAGTTACCAAAGACAGTAACGCCTGCTTCGTTGGCCATGGCGAGATAACCCAAAGCAAGTTTGAGGGGGTTCACTCCGAAGCATTTATCAAAGTAAATCCCGCCATACATATTAGCGCTATTAACGAAATCACGGTTAACTTCTTTACTATTTACAAAGCGCACAGACTCACCATATTGCGCGTTAAGTTTTTCCGCTTGCGTACGCAATGTCGCAACCTTTGCTCTGCGGTGTGCGAGTTTTAAATAACCTCCAGGGGTTTTATCGCAATCTATATTTCCTTGCTCAATTAATCCTTGAACGGTTTCAATCGAGGTCATAAATTCATGAAAAATACCTTTGGCGCTGTCGACTCCCCATTTATCTTCCATTTCTAATAACGATAATCGACCTGTTCCAGGTAAAACAAAACCTGCATTTCGGCCGCTACAGCCCCATCCAGCCTCGTTGGCATCTACCACTACCACCTTTTTAGCATAATGTTTTTGTAGGTGATAAGCCGCTGACAGGCCCGTATAGCCAGCACCAATAACGGCTACATCGGCTTGAACAGAAGTCTGCAGCGAGTTTGTTTTTGGTATCAAGTCTAAGGACTTGGCCCAATAGGAGCTAGGGTAACCTTGATTGGGGGCGGGACTGGATTCGATTAACGGGTCATACATGGTAATCTGATATTTTCCTTTTCGGTGATAGGATTTAAAAGGTGAGAAGCATTTCAGCTGCAATACATTCGCAAATTTGTGGGCAAACGGGACAGTCATATCCTTCATTAATACTCATGTTTCGCCATTTCCCCGGGTGCTCTTTGACAAGTTTGCCGCCACACTTAGAGAAATAGCGAAATGCGCTATTGCCAGGACTCGCCAGCCAAATGTGTGCCAAGCCAGCTTTCGCTCCTTGCTGTTGAGCTTTGTCGATAGACATTTTAAGCAGCGTGGACCCGATGCCTAGCTGCCTGTATGCGCTGTCGACCGTGTTACATTTGAAATAACAAACTTGCTCGGATGAAACCGGCCACTTTTCAGGTGAGCACCATTCGTCTGGGAGCCACTTATCTGCCGCAATAGTAAGTCGAAAACCGACTAAGTCGTCACCAATTAAAGACACAACACTTGCATTTATCCCGTTGGAAAACGAATTTTTGTACAGTTTCTCAATACCTTCTCGGTCTAAATAATTTTCGCCATGCACATGATTAGCGAGGATAAGTAATCTGTCAAAGTGCTCAGGCGCAAGGGCACAATATTGAACTTTTGCTTTGGATGTTGGGGGTAGCGGCTTGGTGTTTTTTTGCATGGGTGCCCATTATTTTTCAACTGGATATTTAGATTCTTGCCAACCGAGCATATCACCCTGCAAGTGCATGACATTGCTAAAACCATGCTCCAGCAAAATGTTTTCAGCTATTGCCGCTCTTCTTCCAGAGCGACAATAAACCACGACAGATTTATCTTGGTAATTGATCAGCTGTTCGATATTCCCCTCAATTTCGTCATGGGGAATATTGACGGCATTAGGAACGTGACCTGCTGCAAATTCTTCCGCTGATCTTACGTCTAAAATGAGACGGCCTTGGCTATCGTCCGCTAACAACTGCGCAGCCGTAATATCGGTGACTTGGTCTGCAAAACTACTAATGCTAAACGTAGCTAATAGTAACAGCAAGAGATTGCGGATTGACTTAAATCTCATAAAAACTCCCTAACTAGGAATGGATTGGGACTGACTCTTGTGACTGGCGCAAATGTTAGTCAATCCCAGTGATTTGTTTAATTACTATTAATAGCGATAGGCATCGGATTTGAACGGACCGTCGGTACTGACATTAATATAATCTGCTTGTTGCTGTGTCAATTTGGTGATGACGCCGCCAAAGCCTTCGACCATGTAACGAGCTACTTCTTCGTCCAACTGTTTGGGAAGCACTTCAACGCGCAACGCTTGTTGTTTCTTGTCGGCAGGTAGATTTGCAAAGCCTTGTTCAAATAAATGAATTTGTGCCAGCACCTGATTGGCAAACGAGCCATCCATAATTCGCGATGGATGTCCCGTGGCATTGCCAAGGTTGACTAATCTACCTTCAGATAACAATATCAAATGATCGTTTTCGTCATCACTGCGATACACCTTGTGCACTTGTGGTTTAATCTCATCCCATCGCCAGTTTTTACGCATATACGCAGTGTCAATTTCATTGTCAAAATGCCCGATATTACAGACTACGGCAGTGGATTTAAGCGAACGCAATATATTTGAATCGCATACATTAATATTACCGGTAGTGGTTACTACCATGTCAGTATTTTGCAATAACGCGGTGTTTATATCCGCTATATCGCCGGTGTTAATACCGTTTTTGTATGGCGAAACTAACTCAAAGCCATCCATGCAAGCCTGCATCGCACAGATAGGGTCTACCTCGGCTACGCGCACAATCATGCCCTCTTGGCGCAACGATTGTGCCGAGCCCTTACCCACATCACCGTAACCAATCACAAGCGCCTTCTTGCCCGCCATTAAATGATCTATAGCGCGCTTTATGGCGTCGTTAAGGCTATGGCGACATCCATATTTATTATCATTTTTTGATTTAGTGACTGAGTCATTGACATTAATGGCTGGAATTTTTAGCGTTCCGGCTTCTAACATTTCTAATAAACGGTGGACTCCAGTCGTGGTTTCTTCGGTAACTCCGTGAACGTTATCCAGTACCTGCGGATATTTTTCATGCAGCATCAGGGTTAAGTCGCCACCGTCATCTAACACCATGTTGGCGTCCCAAGGTTTGCCGTCTTTAAGAATCGTTTGTTCAAGACACCACTCGTATTGTTCTTCTGTTTCTCCTTTCCAAGCAAACACGGGCACCCCTGCTGTGACAATCGCTGCGGCAGCTTGATCTTGAGTCGAGAATATATTGCAAGAGGACCAACGTACTTCAGCGCCTAAATCCACTAACGTTTCTATGAGAACACCCGTTTGAATCGTCATGTGAATACAGCCGAGAATCTTTGCGCCTTTCAGTGGTTGCGAAGCGCGATACTTATCGCGAATTCTCATTAACGCAGGCATTTCGCTTTCAGCTATAGTGAGTTCCTTACGGCCCCAATCAGCAAGAGTAATATCTGCAACTTTATAATCGCCCGTAGCCATGACATGATTTTCTTGATTCATAATGTGTTCCAATAAAAGGTGCTGGGAAATAGAGAGACATTTTTTCGTCTACCTGTTTCGCAGACTAGCAGGTATATACGCTGAATTGAATAACAGGGTTCAACAACTAGACGATTTTTTACTCCCAAGTGGATTTAATCTTTGTTGCTCAACCGGTGTCAATTTTGTGCCTGTCCACGTTAATCGCCCCTCAATCGTAAACGAGTGGGTGTCCTTGTTAATCAGTTAAACATTTAGATGCCTGTCCACGTTAAATGCCAACTTTGTGCCTGTCCTCGTTAACCGCCCCTCAATCGTTTACGAGTGGGTGTCCTTATTAATCAGTTAAACATTTAGATGCCTGTCCACGTTAAATGCCAACTTTGTGCCTGTCCTCGTTAACCGCCCCTCAATCGTAAACGAGTGGGTGTCCTTGTTAATCAGTTAAACATTTAGATGCCTGTCCACGTTAAATGCCAACTTTGTGCCTGTCCTCGTTAACCGCCCCTCAATCGTAAACGAGTGGGTGTCCTTGTTAATCATCGGTTTAAAAAGAGCGGGCGAGCGGTTAATTAAAAAAATGAGCTTGATGAAACAGCGTTGTAGTAAGCAATAAGGTGACGAGCAAAAATAACAGGGTTTGATGGATAGCCGATTGAGCGCGAGCTAAGTCATCGAATCTTACTTCTCTGCTAGCGCCGACTTTGGGATATCTTGTTTTCACTGATTCATAAATAGCCGGGCCACCTAATTGCACCCCCAAGGAACCTGCACATACCAACTTTACGAGATAGCGTGACGGCAGGTGATTAGGACGATTTTTGTATGCTCTGAAAGCACCAACAAATCCGTATCCCAAAGAAAAAAGCAGCATGTAAAGCCAAGAAGGCAACACGTATAAGGCATTGCTTAGCATGTTGGCAGGTTGCCCAAACTGACTATTTCTGTTGAGTTTAGTATTCCAGCATTGACGTAACTCGAACACTAAGCGCACGGTTAGGGCCGCCAATCCACCACCGGCCAAATACCACAGAATGATAGCGAACTGCTGGTAGAAAAATCGCAGCAACACAGATTCAATCGCAGCCTTTCCGATACCTACCGGTGACAAGGATTGTGTCTCTCGAAGAACAATATTCGATAACATTTGTCGGGCGAGTAATTTTTTATCTTTTTGCAAAGCACTTCGTACTCGTCGGTAATGATTAATTATCGGCTGAAACTGAAGTGCAATAAGCAACATAAAGCTATCAAAAAACAATGGGAATTGCGCAATCACCAGTGAAATGGCGATTATTGTGAGCATCGGTAGCGTCAACACGATAATGGCCAGTGTGCCAGATATGCGCCGCTGAGAATCGGTTCTGGGCTTAGCCGGATTTACCTTTTGGGCTAAATTTATTGCAATGAGTCGGAATAGTGTCAGGGGGTGATACTTTTCTGGCCAAGGCATCCAGCGCTCAACCAGCAACATAGTACTGACGATAATCAGTGGTAATAAACCATAGGCGTCGATTATTGCCAGTACATGCTGCATATATTATCTAATGATCAGCGTTGAGCCAGCTCAGCTATCATACTCATAACTAACTCAGCTGAATTTTTGGCGGCTTGTTCAATGTAGGATTTGAATGAAACCGTTGATGTCTGTCCCGCTATATCAGATAAAGACCGAATAACAACGAAGGGCGTATCCAACATATAGCAAGTTTGACCAATAGCCGCGCCTTCCATTTCAACGGCACGCATATCTGGAAACAAGCCTCTTAATCTAGTCGCCGCTTCATCACAGCCAATAAAAGAATCTCCGGTGCAAATTAAGCCTCGCTTACTTTTAACATGAACAACATCTTTTGCTGCATGTTCAGCGGCTTCAATCAATCGTTCATCGCAAGGGAAAATGGCAGGCATGCCATAGACTTGCCCACGTTCGTAACCAAAGTGAGTTACATCAACGTCGTGATGCTGGACACTGGTTCCAATTACCAAATCACCAATACTCAAGTCACTATCAAAACCGCCGGCTGAACCGGTATTAACCACAAAATCTGGGGCAAATTGATCGATCAGTACAGTGGTAGCTACAGATGCAGCTACTTTACCAATGCCGCACTTCACAACAACAACATCGACGCCGTGCAGTTGACCAGAGTAAAAATCTAAATGGGCGTATTCGGATACAGTGACATTTTCTAAGGTTGCTTTGAGCAACGCCACTTCTTGATCCATAGCGCCAAGAATCGCTATTTTCATATTTAAAGCTACAGTTTTCGAATTTGCGCGAATTTTAGTAGTTAGTGACTCAAATAGCGAGAGCGAATCGCGGATTACGAGTCAACCGCACAAAAAAAAGCCTTTCTCTGTTAGGAAAAAGGCAAAGTGCTTGCACCTAAGCTGCTACTGGTCGACTCGACCTTATCGGACGTTTAGGTTTGTCTGCACGAGGATTATCTGGATTCTGGGTGCCCGGCATGACGGGCTTAGGTTGTTTACGTTGTAACGGGGCTAACTTAGCTTCAATACATTCTCTAATGTCTAATGCGGTATACCCCGATTTAGCTTTAATGCGAAGATGGGGAATTCTTGCTGCATCTAGTGCGCTGCTAACGTACCAGTCGCGCTGTTTTTTATAGCCTTCTTTACTGGTGTTGTTGACCAAGTCCACTGCAATGACTGGACTCATATCTTGTTTGCTACACAACACAAAATCCAATTGCCTACTGGCCGCTTTCATTAATGCATTCTTGGCCGTGCGCTTGTCAGTATTTTGACGTAATGCGAGGACCTCAGATAATCGGACTCGACAAAGTACTCGGTATTTATTGCCAACGGCATTTTCAATGAGGTCTAAAAAGGTTAATTCGGTTTGACTTAGTAATGATGCTTTGCGTTTAAATGGAAATGAAAGCCCGCTATCGTTGAGTTTTAGCGCAACCAAAGCGACCACAATCAATAGCATCATTAAAACAATTGCTAATTCCATAAGAACTCCATAACAAACAATAGGTGGACAAATTTTTGACGGTAATCGGTTGGGATCACCCAGTATTATAATGTTTGCAAGGAGAGTGCCAGTCGTTAGCTGGCAAGCTAAAATTAATGGTTTTCAGCTAAAACGCGAATGAAAGGGTAACGATTAGATTCAAAATGCAGTCTACTGCACGTCCGTGAAGTGTTTGTGTTTTAGTATTGAAGTTAGAGTTTATCGAGGTATTAAGTATTGAACTTTACTATGAGTAAAACTGGCCATTGTCTAATTAAGACTTCACTAACACATCAATTTGCGTTCCTGCGCCATCCTTAGAGATCATGATAATTTTGTTAGCGTTCTCATACTCGAGTTGAATTCTGCCATGTGTGGTTTTTACACTCTCGGCTTCACCTAATTGCTGTGTATAAAACTGCTGGGTACTTTGCTGATCAGTCGGTGCATGATAGGTCAAGGTTGCAGGTACAGTTTGACCAAATACTTGACACATTTTTGCATCGGGAAACAGTGGTAAAGAATGGAATTGTTGTGGACAGCTTTGGATAGCCGATGCAACGCTATCTGACTCTTCAGCATGGCTGGCTATGCTGATTGATCCTAGGATTGTTATGCCCAACAATACCCTGCTGATATATCTACCTGCTCTAAACTTCACTTCATCGCCACCTGACTAGCTACTATAATAATGACACTATAGAAGTAGAGTCGGTTTCGAGCAAGGTCAAAAGATAAGGGTAAGGTATAATAATGAGCGATAGCGTATGATGTCATGGTGCCTTAAATGTCTAGGTGACTATTTTAGGTTGAGCCTATTCGCTGCAGGTATATTGCTGGGCGTGCAAATCCCTAATTTTGTTATTCAATATGAACAGCGCATAGATGCACGTTTGTTAGAAGCGCAGCAAAACCTCGCGGGATTTCAATTTACCGCTAACCGTCACTTCAATGGCAGTATCACGCAACTTATCGATCATTATCGGGCAAGTAACGACAAAGTCTTCGTGCAAGATGCAAATAGTATCCAAGCTATAGTCGGCAGAGTTCAGATGCTAGCTGCAGAACACCAAGCATTGCAAACTCATCCTATTTTGCAGGTGTGGCACATAGCGGTTGCATCGAATAGGCCAATCTTAAAGGAAACCTATAATGCTTTTAGCTTTTCCGTGCCATTGACATTATTCTCACTTTTATGGGGAGCCGCCATCGGTGTGCTCCTAACCTTAGTACTCGACATTACCAAAAAAGGCGCGCGAGTCTGTTATCACAGATTCAAACCGAGTTAAGTAACCTGAACACGAGATAAGTTGTCGAGCAATTAAATTTTACGTCGCGATCTCATAGTGTTTAGGAGGATTAATAAAAAGAAACTTCATAAACACACATCAATGATGCAATTTTTACGATTAGCAAGGCGAGTTTTCGTACGTAATAGCTGGCCTATTGCTTGTAAACTCAACGCAGATAAGCCTAAAAAGGGCGTTATTGAGGGGCACTCATTACCCAGAGTTCAGATTAACTATATTAATGTTAGTATTTTGTAAAAATATCACGCTGAGCATATTGTAAAGATATAGGAATTATAACAAACTGGCGGCTACTAGAAGTGAAATAAGGAAACTAAAATGAAAAGGATGTTAATTCTAACAAGCCTGTCGTCTGTTATTTTATTATCAGCATGTACTTCATCAACAAAACAAGCTGTCAATAAAGTTGAATCCAATCAACCGCAGATTAGTCAAACTATTCAGCAAGAACAGGAAAAGCAACTTAAAAGAAAAGTCGCTATCGCTCGTTTTTCTGATGAGACTAAAAACTCCAGTAGTATTTTTGTCGACAAAAATTATGATCAAATTGGCAAGCAAGCGTCAGACATTCTGTCCTCTCGACTCACTGAGTCGGGCAAGTTTTTGCTATTAGAAAGAGACGATTTAGACAAAATTAATACTGAGCAAACACTTTCTGGAAAATCCAGTTCGGTCGTTGGCGCTGACTATTTGATTGTTGGCTCGGTGTCAGAGTTTGGACGTAAGACCGTCAGTGAAACTGGGATTTTTAGTCGAAATAAAATTCAGATCGCGAGTGCGACTGTTAATATTCGATTAATTAATACCACTACCTCAGAAGTGATTTTTTCTCAAGAAGCCAGTGGCGAAGCCAGGACGGAAGCCAATACCGTATTGGGAGTGGGTGAACGAGCAGCTTTCGACTCAACCCTCAATGATAAAGCTATCTCTGCAGCCATCTCAAAGCTCATCAGTAATTTGATGGAAAATTTGTTAGATGCACCTTGGAAAGCATATTTGGTCGGTGAGCAAGATGGCTTTTACATTATGACTGGCGGCGCATCTCAAGGAATTGAAGCTGGCGATGAATTTGCCGTGTTTGCGAAAGGAAAAATAATTAAAAATCCGCAAACTGGACTCAACATTGAGTTACCCGGAAAGCACCTTACGAAGGCCACTGTAGTGCAAACGATGGGTACAGGCTCAAATGAAATCTCATTGGTCTCGCTAGACAAGCCTATCGGCGAAATCTCGTTAGAAGATCTAGTCGTTAAAGAATCTAAATAGTTAATTGCGAGGTTAAGTATGAAATTTTTAAGCTTATTGCTCTTGGTGTTTATGACAGTGGGCTGTCAATCCAATTATCAAACTGTGACTCAGGCTGATGATTCCATTGCTTATGTCCAGTTAAGTGGTAATTTTTGGGGAACCGAGTTAATCATTGATGATAATGCACCTATCGTCATTACCGAAGGTAAACTAGAAACCTTCAAACTTGATGGAAAAGAAGTGATCAAGTTTGAATTAGGTACAGGGTCGCACAGAATTAAAGTTCTACGGGCTGGGAAGTTGGTGGTTGATAGAAAAATTTACGTTTCCGACGGAAACACGTTTGAGGTAGTAGTAAAATGAAAAAATTAGCTTTTGTAGGTCTTCTGGTCTTATTAATGGGAGGCTGTGCCGCAAATAAAGACATGCTTTATTGGGGAGATTACTCATCTACCTTATATGATTATAAGAAAGAGCCGTCGGATGAAACTCGTGCGGCTCACGTTGAGTCTCTTGAAGACATTATTGCGAAAAGTACGCAGCGTGGTACACGAATTCCACCTGGTGTATATGCCGAACTTGGATATATGCATATCGAAACTGGTTCAACAGAGTTAGGTGCTAAATACCTACAATTGGAAGTGGATACCTATCCTGAATCACAAAAATTTATTAGTACTATTCAGCAACGCATTACAGAATAGTAAAGGAATTCGAACATGAAATTTATAATTAAATTAGTTGCTGTAATGTCAGTAGCTGTGCTCTCTGGTTGTGCCACCGTCGATTATGTCACTAAAGAAGAAGCCTTTCCGAACATGTACGCCACGAAAACCACCTCTATTCTGGTGGTGCCAGCAGTAAACAACACCACTGCTGCAGAGGCCGCCGACTACTATGCGACCACTATTTCAGAACCACTCACCCATGCGGGTTACTATGTGCTTCCAATTGAGTTAACAACTAAGCTCATTCAAGAGCAAGGTGTGGTTGATGGCGCACAATTATTAAATACTGATCCTGGCGTATTTAATCAGTTGTATGGGGCTGATGCAGTTTTATTTGTTACCATTAATGAGTGGGATACATCCTATTATGTCATCGGTGGTAATGTGACTGTCGGTATTGGCTATGTCATGAAATCAACGGCAACTGGCAATGTGCTCTGGCAATACAACGATCGCCTTGTGATTGACACTGGCGGTGACTCAGGTGGTGGATTGATAGGTGCGATTATTAGTACCGCGATCAATACTGCTTTGACTGACTATGTCCCCGTTGCTAAACGAGTGAACTACATGGCAATTTCTAGCCTTCCAGTTGGCAGTTATCACAAGCTACATGGTCAAGACAGGCAGACTAAAGCAGTAAACAAAGATAAAGTTCAAACAGTACAAGAATAAGCTGTTGTGAATTATCAAAACCCGCCAATTTGGCGGGTTTCTTTTTTGAAAGTTGAAAACGTAATGGGGCGCTAATGAAAACATTAACTATCGATATCGTATCAGACGTATCTTGTCCTTGGTGTATCATCGGCTATCAAGCACTCAATCAGGCGCTAAGCAATCTCAGTGGTGAGTTAACCGCCGACATTCATTGGCAACCTTTTGAGCTGAATCCCCATATGCCTGCTGAGGGACAAGAGATCAACGAACATCTTAGCCAGAAATATGGGATTTCAGCACAACAGGTGGATCAAAATCGACAGGCGATCAAGCAGCGTGGTCAAATGGTTGGGTATGAATTTGGTAATCGAGGCGGCGGCAGAATATACAATACCTTTGATGCGCATCGACTTTTACATTGGGCAGCAGAGCTAGGTAAACAAACCCAATTGAAATTGGCACTATTTGATTTGTATTTTAAACATAGTGGCAATCCCAGTGATCATAAGCAGCTTTTGAGTGTTGTTGAACATGTTGGCTTAGATCCGGTCAACGCTTCTGAGATCTTAAGTTCAGACAAATATGAACAGGATGTCCGAGAAGCGCAAGCCTATTATCAGCGCCAAGGTATTCAATCTGTTCCTGCGGTTATCGTGAATAATAAACATCTTATTAGTGGTGGGCAGCCTGTTGAGGTTTTTGAGCAAGCGCTTAAGCAGATTGCCGATGAAGAATGAGTTAATTGCAATAACAAAAAAGGGCCTTAAGGCCCTTTTTTCGTCACTTACCCGCTAAACGCCTAGGTAATCCAAGATCCCGTCTGCCGCTTTACGCCCCTCATCTATGGCAGTAACCACGAGGTCTGACCCTCTCACCATGTCTCCGCCTGAGAAGATTTTTGGATTCGAGGTTTGAAATGGAAATCGCCCTTGCGCCGGGGCTCTTACTCGGCCTTTTTCATCCAAAATGATTCCGTAATCCGAGAACCAATTCGCTGGACTAGGTTGAAAGCCAAATGCGATGATCACTGCATCAGCTTCCAAGATGTGTTCCGAGCCTTCAATAGGCTCAGGACGGCTTCTGCCTTCAGCGTCTGGTGCGCCCATTTGGGTTTTCAGCATTCTCACCCCAATCGCCTTACCGTCGTCATCTACTGCGATATCAAGCGGTTGCAGGTTAAATTGAAACTGCACCCCTTCCTCGCGAGCATTAACCACCTCTCGACGTGACCCCGGCATACTTTTCTCATCTCGACGATAGGCACAAGTAACACTCTTAGCCCCTTGGCGGATTGAGCTTCGTACACAATCCATCGTGGTATCACCGCCACCAAGCACCACAACTCGCTTACCTTTCATATCAATAAAATCGGCTGGATCTTTCTCAATTCCTAATAGGCGATTAATATTGGCAATCAGAAACGGCAGTGCTTCGTATACCCCTTCGGCACTTTCGTGTTCGAAGCCGCCTTTCATTGAGGTGTAGGTTCCCATTCCTAGGAACACAGCATCGTAATCAGCCATCAGTTTTTCAAAGGCGATGTCTTTACCAATTTCAGTGTTGAGTACAAACTCCACACCCATTTCTTTAAAAATTTCGTGGCGCAGTTTGATAACCTCTTTTTCCAGTTTGAATGACGGTATACCAAAGGTAAGTAAGCCACCAATTTCTTGGTACTTATCAAAGACCACTGGTTTAACACCATTGCGTACTAATACATCAGCACAAGCAAGTCCCGCTGGGCCAGCTCCGACAATGGCGACTTTTTTGTCCGTCGCAATTACGCCTGACATATCTGGGCGCCACCCCATCTTAAATGCGGTATCGGTGATGTATTTTTCGATGCTACCAATAGTCACGGCCCCAAAATCATCGTTTAAGGTACATGCGCCTTCGCACAAGCGGTCTTGCGGGCAGACACGCCCACAAACCTCAGGCAAACTGTTGGTTTTATGGGACAATTCAGCAGCTTCTATAATCCGCCCTTCATTGGCCAGTTTCAGCCATTGAGGAATGTAATTGTGAACGGGACATTTCCATTCGCAATAGGGATTACCACAATCTAAACAGCGGTCTGCTTGTCCTTCAGTCTGCGATTGTGACAAGGGTTGATAGATTTCACCAAAATCTTCTTTACGCATAATGATCGGCTTCTTCGGCGGATCGATGCGTTCAACGTCAACAAATTGATATACATTATTAGCCATTTTTAAACCCCACCTACTACTGTGCTTGCAAACGTAATTCTGCGGTTGAACGGCTGATATGGCCGAGCAGATTTTTTACGTCACTGGTTTTTGGTTTAATCAGTCTGAATCGCTTCAACTGGGCGCTGTAGTCGGTTAGTAACATAAGCGCATGTTCACTACCGGTTTCCTCGTAATGTTGGTTAATTAAGCCTCGAAGATGCTCAGATAGAATGCCTTTTTCTTCAATTTCCATAATATCAACTAAGTCAGGATTAACGCGGTTATCCAGATCATTAAGTTCATCAAAGATGTAAGCAAAGCCGCCTGTCATACCGGCACCAAAGTTAACCCCAACACTGCCAAGTACCGCGACTATACCGCCGGTCATGTACTCACAACCGTTGTCACCGATACCTTCAACAACGGCAATGGCTCCTGAGTTACGCACACCGAAGCGTTCTCCAGCTCGGCCTGCGGCAAATACTTTTCCACCTGTGGCTCCGTATAAACAGGTGTTGCCCATAATGGTACTCACGTGCGGGTCAAAGGTAATGTTGTTGGGTGGGTATATCACTAATTTTCCGCCGGTCATCCCTTTGCCCACGTAATCATTTGCATCACCACATAAAGTCATATCTAAACCTCCTACATTCCAGACACCAAAGCTTTGCCCTGCGGTACCCGTAAAATGCACTTGTATAGGATGGTCTTGCATGCCTTGGTTACCGTGCCGTTTGGCTATGGCCCCTGACACTGATGCGCCAACTGAACGATCGGTGTTACGGATCGGGAAGTTAAGTTGAATTCCTGATTTAGACTCAATCGCGGTTTTTGCTTGCGCAAGGAGCTGTTGATTCAAGTGCCCTTTGTCTAGAGGCTCATTGGTGATTTGTGAACAAAACAGTCGGGTGTGCGAACCCGCTTGTGGTTTTGCCAAAATAGGCGATAAGTCGAGTTTGTTTTGACGCGCAGTGAGTCCGTCAATCACACTCAATAATTCGGTGCGTCCGACCAAATCATCGAATTTAGTTACCCCCATGGATGCCATTATTTCACGCACTTCTTGGGCAATGAACCTGAAATAATTCATCACCATTTCAGGTAACCCTATGAAATAATTCTCACGTAGTTTCTCATCTTGAGTGGCCACTCCGGTAGCGCAGTTATTGAGGTGGCAGATACGTAAGTACTTACATCCTAACGCGACCATAGGGCCGGTACCGAAGCCAAAACTCTCAGCCCCTAAAATGCCTGCTTTAACCACGTCAAGCCCTGTTTTTAGACCGCCATCAGTTTGTACTCGCACTTTATGGCGCAGACCATTTTCCACCAGTGCCTGCTGAGTTTCAGCTAAGCCCAATTCAAACGGGCTACCCGCGTATTTTACCGAGGTTAACGGACTTGCGCCCGTACCACCGTCATATCCAGAAATGGTGATCAAATCCGCATAGGCTTTTGCTACTCCGGTAGCGATTGTGCCTACACCCGGTTCAGAAACCAATTTGACCGATATCAAAGCCTCTGGATTTACTTGTTTCAAATCAAAAATAAGCTGCGCTAGATCCTCAATCGAATAGATATCGTGATGAGGCGGAGGAGAAATAAGCGTCACTCCGGGCACAGAAAAACGTAATTCAGCAATATAGTTGTTGACCTTATCGCCGGGAAGTTGACCCCCTTCGCCGGGCTTGGCGCCTTGAGCAACTTTGATCTGGATGACACTGGCATTCATTAAGTAATGCGCCGTTACACCGAATCGCCCAGAAGCAACTTGCTTAATCTTCGAGTTTTTCTCAGTGTTGAACCGAGCTGGATCTTCGCCACCTTCGCCAGAGTTAGATTGCCCGCCTAAACGGTTCATCGCAATTGCCAGTGCTTCGTGAGCCTCTGGGCTCAATGCGCCGATTGACATAGCGGCGGTATCGAATCTAGGAAACAGATTTTCTGCGGGCTCTACTTGATCCAATTCAATCGGGTCGCAGGATGGATTTAATGCCAATAAATCTCTAAAGTGAGCCGGCGAACGTCCATTAACTAATTCTGCAAATTTTTGGTAGTCAGTGTACTGGCCTGATTTAACCGCAACCTGCAATGTCGTGACCACATCAGGGTTGTAGGCATGGTACTCACCACCGTGAACAAATTTGAGTAAGCCGCCATGAGAGATAGATTTGCGTTTTAGCCAAGCGATTCGATTGAGGTTGATTTGGTCTTGTTCGAAATCGTCGAAACCTGCACCTTCAATCCGACTTGGAATGCCTTTAAAACACAGTTGGATCACTTCCTTGCTAATACCGATAGCTTCAAACAATTTTGAGCTTCGATAGCTTGCGACAGTGCTGATCCCCATCTTTGACATGATTTTGAACAAGCCTTTATTAATCCCCTTACGGTAATTTAATGTGGCTTGCATTGCGGTTTGATCAATCTGGCCTTTTTCAGCCATTTGCTCAATGGTTTCATATGCCATAAATGGATAGATAGCCGTTGCGCCTAATCCAATGAGCACCGCAAAGTGATGAGGATCACGCGCCGATGCGGTTTCAACTACAATGTTAGAATCACATCTTAGGGCTTTTTCAATCAATCGGCGCTGCACTGCACCGACCGCCATTGCCGCTGGTATAGGCAGTTTATTTGGCTTGATATTGCGGTCTGATAAAATCACAAAAGCAGCATGTTTTTGTCTAACCAGATATTCAGCTTCGTTACAGATCCGTTCAATCGCCTTTTTGAGGCCTTCTTCGGGTAAATAATTCAGATCGATGCTCTCTGAATAATAATATTCTGAATCGAATTCTCTAAGTTGCTTGAGATCCGTGTACATCAAAATTGGCGAGTTAATCAGTACTCGGTTGGCATAGCCAGAGGTTTCGCTAAAGACGTTTTGCTCACGACCGATACAGGTCGCCAGTGACATCACGTGATTCTCACGCAATGAATCAATGGGGGGATTCGTCACCTGCGCAAATTGCTGGCGGAAATAATCGTATACCGTTCGCTGTTTAGACGACATGACAGCCATAGGGGTATCATCGCCCATTGAACCAACAGCCTCTTGACCATCATTGGCCAATACTTTGATGATCTGTTGAATTTCTTCGTAACTATAATTAAACAACTTGTGATAGGTGGCCATCATGTCATCGTTAAATGCTCGTACGCCAATTAAGCTGGCATCGCATTTTTCAATCGGCAGCAGCTTTTTGATATGCTGGTCAATCCATTCTTTATATGGGTGACGCTCTTTTAATTCTTGGTCAATTTCATTGGAACGCCATATTTTGCCGTTATAGGTGTCCACGGCTAACATTTCACCTGGTCCGACACGGCCTTTTTCTATGACGTCTTCAGGTTTGTAATCCCAAATGCCGATCTCAGAAGCAAGCGTAATCAATCCGTCTTTGGTGAGCACATAACGAGCAGGGCGCAATCCATTACGATCTAAGTTGCAGGCCACATGACGACCGTTGGTAAGTACAATGCCAGCGGGGCCATCCCAGGGCTCCATATGCATTGAATTAAATTCGTAGAACGCCCGTAAGTCGTCATCCATAGTGCTATTGTTTTGATAGGCTGGTGGCACAAGCAGGCGCATAGCACGGAAAAGATCCATGCCTCCGGCTAAAAATAGCTCTAGCATGTTATCCAAAGATGAAGAGTCTGAGCCTTCGGTGTTGACAAAAGGTGCGGCATCTTGCAAATCAGGTAGCAAAGGTGTGGTAAATTTTCCAGAACGCGCTTGCGCCCAATCACGGTTGCCGCGAATTGTATTGATTTCACCATTATGTGCAAGAAAACGAAACGGCTGTGCTAAAGGCCACTTGGGTAACGTATTGGTCGAGAATCGCTGGTGGAACACACAAATCGCTGAACCGAGTCGCTCATCTGCGAGATCCAAATAAAAATTGGGTAGGTCTTTGGGCATTACCAGCCCTTTGTACACAGTCACAAGCGCCGACAAACAGGCGACATAAAACTCGCTATCATCGTGCAAACGCTTTTCAACGCGACGGCGAGCCATGAACAATCGACGCTCTAAGTCACGTTTTCTCCAACCAGGAGGCGCATTAACAAAGACTTGTTCGATTTGTGGAACACCCTCTGCGGCTAAGTCACCGAGTACTGAATGATCAACCGGTACTTTGCGCCAACCCACAACGGCTAACGTTTCTTTGGTGAGTTCCTCATTGATAGCTTGGCGTGCTATTTCAGCCTTTTCCTCATTCTGATTAAGGAAAATCATGCCCACGCCGTACTTCTTACCTAGCTTCCATCCATTTTCACCTGCTATTGCATGAAAAAAGGCATCCGGTTTTTGCAATAACAATCCGCAACCGTCACCAGTAACACCATCGGCAGCTATACCGCCACGATGCTGCATACGATCGAGAGCTTCAATCGCAGTGCTGACAAGTCTATGACTGGCTTCACCTTGTGTATGGGCTATAAGTCCAAAGCCACAGTTGTCTTTAGAATCATTTGGATTATACAAACTCATTAACGTAACTCCTTCAACCTTAGGCCGGGTAAGGTTGTGTATGCCAACTAAAGGTTGGTTTTTGTGCTGCAATGAGCCTGATTTCTGTGATCAGTTTGCCCTATGCTAATTATTTTTTGTTTTTCTAGTCGTTAGTGTGAGGATACCAGCCGATTATCGAATTTTTATGTGTTTTTAGCTAAGCGGCCTGACAAAATACCCATATTATCGAGAGAAATCAATTAGCACATGCATCTGAGTTGAAAAATTTGTGGTGGATTATTTTCAATGCTGATGTTTAAGTTTAAAAAACAATAGGTTAGGTTTTGTTGTGTGTTGATTTGGTTATAAGTAAGTTCAAAAGGAATGTTGCTGTGATATATCCTGTAGCCGCTTTTTCGCTCAGTTAAAGTGGAATGTTTGGTCAAGTTTATGAAATCTTAAGTGCATAATTATTTGAATAAACTGCATAGCATTTAATTTTCATACTCGTTTAATTAGCTGTCATGCGCTTGCAAAAGACAATTAATTTCCTCACCACCATGTGTGTGGTCAAAAAATGAACTAACCTTCAAATGATCAACAACACCAAAATAAAGGATTAACTATGAGCTGGTTTAATACACTCTTTTCAGGCGGTGCGTCTGAAATCGTGGAGCGGGTCGGGGATGTAATAGATGAATTTCATCTCTCCGGTGAAGAAAAACAAAAATTCAAATTGCAACTTCGTCAGGTCGTTGCGGCCCGAGAGTCTGAAGTTGAGCAAACAATTCGCAAAAACTTAGAAGCTAAAGAACGCATTTTAGTCGCCGAACTTGCTCAAGGGGACTCTTATACTAAAAGGGCAAGGCCAACAGTAGTGTATTTTGGGCTGGTCATGATTGGGCTCAACTATTTTGTAGTACCACTGATAAGCATGATTTCTGGAAATGATCCCGATCCCTTCCCTCTGCCGACCGAATTCTGGGCTGCATGGGGCGGGATTGTTGCAACTTGGGCTGTCGGTCGAAGTTTTGAGAAAGCCAGTGCGGGTAATAGCGTGACAAGTAAAATCACTGGAACTAAACGGATATCATTGCTCGAAGATGACAGTGCGGCAGGGTAGGGAAGTCTCAATGACAACAAAAACAATTATAAAAGAACACCGATTATCCGGTGGCGGTGTAAAATACAAAGCGTCGCCTAACCATGGTGGCATTTTTGCCGCAGGAGTGGCCGATACCATTGTGCTTCATTATACAGGCGGGAGTAGTTTTGATTCGTCTGTTGAGCATCTGTGTAGCGAAAAAACCAAGGCATCCGCTCATTTGGTGATAGGTAGAGAAGGCCAAGTCACTCAACTTGTACCCTTTGATACCATTGCTTGGCATGCTGGTGCGAGCCAATGGAAAGGACGCTCAGGAATGAATCAGTATTCTATTGGTATTGAATTGGACAATGCCGGTGAGTTGACTAAGAATCAAGCTGGAATGTATTCCTCATGGTTTAACCGCACCTATGCACCTGAAGAAGTGTTTCGGGGGACTCATCGAAATCGAACTCACCCCAGTTTCTGGCATATTTACACTGAGCAACAAATAGAAAAAACGTTCGCAATTTGTGATTTGCTGTGTGATACCTACGGTATTTCTGAAATTGTCGGTCATGAGGAAATCTCTCCTAAACATAAAGTTGACCCAGGTCCCGCTTTTCCATTGGATAAGCTGCGTCAGTGCGTTGAAGCCGATAGAGCGGATAACAGTGCCGACAATATCTTTGAATTAGGTGCCGATCGCGTGGTAACTGCAACAAAACTCAATGTTAGAAGTGGACCAAGTATAAATTTCGAAGCGGTCAGTGCGCCTCTATTAACCGGGCGAAAAGTCAAAGTGATTGAGCGCCATGAAGAGTGGTCGAAAATTGAGTTTACGCAAACGGGTTGGGTAAATAGTCGCTTTCTGAGATAAGCGTGTGTTTGGCTGAATTCAAAGTGCCAATGACAATGTCAGACTGCAAGCCTTTGCCAATTTAACTTAGGTATTTAACTAATAACCGGCACATTTTAGTTTTAATCAGTAGATTGGATTCACTAACACTGTGTTTTCTTGGTAGCATTGCGACACTTGTTCTAAAAGGAAGCACCACATGCAGTCAAAAGCACCCATTGAGTCTTGGGCAATTGGCATCGCGCAATTTGTTAAACGATTCGGCACGCTCAAAGTCAGCATTTTGTTTGTTATGTTGACGTTGGCATTCACGTTAGTTGGTTCCTATGTCATTCGCATGATTTTGAATGGCGAAGTAGAAATAGAAGATTTTGCGACAGCCATTATGCTCACTATGTTGAGCGCACCTTGGGTGCTGTTTATCTTTATCGAACTGGTCAAGCAACAAGAGCAATCCAGAGCAAGTCTCACTGAAGTGGTTCAACAACTCGAATGTATGCGTGCAGACGACGTTAGATTGAATCAAGAATTGCAGAGCAATATTCAACAACTTAATCATGAAATAGAGCAACGAAAAGAAGCTGAACTCAAGCGCGAGCAGTTACTCAAGGATCTTGAGCGAGAAATCAGTGATAAATCTGAACAAGAAATTCAGGCCAAACGTTTATCCACATTATTACGCTCTATCATCGACGCCTCTCCCGATCTCATATATTACCGTAACGAAGAAGGGCAATTTGCCGGTTGCAATCGTGTTGCAGAGCAAATGACGGGTAAAAGCGAGGAAGAGCTCATTGGTTTGACGCCTCATCAAGTATATGACGAGGATCTTGCCAGACAAGTGGTAGCAAGTGATCACGAAGTACTTGAGACGAACGCTAGTATTACTGAGGAGCTGTGGTTACGCTTCGCGGATGGTCGACGTCGATATTTCGAAATGCGAAAAGTACCTTTTTACGACAAAGAAGGCACACGGCTGGGACTACTTGCGTTTGGACGTGATATTACGGAGCGTAAGCAAGCCGAAAATGCAGTAACCAAAGCAAATAAAGACAAAACTGCGTTTATTGCCACTATCAGCCATGAGTTACGAACTCCTTTAAATGGAATCGTGGGCTTGAGTCGCATGTTGCGTGACACCAAGTTGACTGACGAACAATTTGCGTGGGTGAGCACTATCTATGCTAGTGCCATTACCTTAGGCAATATTTTCAACGATATCGTCGATCTAGATAAGCTTGATCGTGACCGCCTAGAACTGTCTTTAAAGACGGTGTCACTTACTGAATTTACCAATGAGTTGGCGAGTATTATTCAGCTGTTAGCGGCTGACAAAGGGCTGCGCTTTGAAACGCAAATCATCGGACCCATCCCAGCTCAAGTTGAAGCTGATGGAACACGCCTGCGACAAGTGTTGTGGAACTTATTGTTCAATGCGATTAAGTTTACCCAAAAAGGGCAAGTTAGCTTGACGGTTCAAGCGACCAGCGATGATTCAGAATATAGCAAAGTCAAATTTACTATCAAAGACACTGGCGTCGGCATTCCCAAAGATGAAATCGATAAAGTTTTCGCCATGTACTACCAAGTTAACCATCCCGACCATCAATCCGCAACAGGGACAGGCATCGGTCTCGCTATCTGTAAGGAAATGGTGAACTTGATGAAGGGAGAAATAAAAGTGAATAGTGTGGTGGGAGAAGGCACCTGCTTTACGGTTGAGCTCCCATTAAAAATTAATGATAAACCGCTGCAATTAGAAGAGTTGCATGTCCACGGATTAAATATATTGCTGGTTGAAGACATCGAACTAAATGTGATGGTTGCCAAGGCTCTACTCGAAAAACTTGGGCAACATGTTGAAGTAGCGATGACCGGCCAAGAAGCATTAAATATGGCGCGAGAAACACAGTACGACCTCATTTTATTAGATATCCAACTACCTGATATGACGGGATTTAATGTCGCCAGTGTGCTTCATGAAGAGGGGTTGGTGGAGCAAACCACTATAGTTGCGTTGACAGCAAATGTGATTAAAACTCGCCAAGAATATTTAAATAATGGTATGGACGATGTTATTGCCAAGCCAATTAAGAAAAGTCGTGTGATTGAGGTATTTAACCAGCTGTTTGGGGAACAACAGCATATGCCACAGTTTTCTGTAGAAGAGGACAAATCAAGTGAGTTAGCCGAAGTACTAGATGTTGAACTTTTACAAATGCTTGTGGATACGATTGGTCATGAAATGGTGCGCACTAGTGTGGGCGTGTTCCAAGAAAATATGCCCGATTACATGGATATTCTTAAGATCAATTTAAGTGCTAATGAAAAAGATGAAGTATGCTCTCAAGCTCACAAAATCAAGGGTGCTGCGGGATCCGTTGGGCTAGCTAGGGTTCAAAAAATAGCAAATCGTATTCAACAAGGTGACCATCCTACTTGGTGGGAAAACGTACATGACTGGGTCGAAGAGCTAGAAATGGCCGAAAGCCAAGATTTGGCAAAGCTAACAGATTGGCTTAGCTTACAGAATATCGACGACTGAATTATTGCGTATTTTTAGAAATTTAACATGGACAGGCACTCCAACTAGTCTCCGTTTAAGACCGTAAATTCTTTAATCGAGACAGTCACTCTTAAGTTTACTTGGACAGCCACCGCTGTATGAGATGAAAAGGCAACCCGTAGATGCAATAACATGGACAGGCATCATTGTAAGAGATGAAAATGCAATCCGTTGGTGAGTGAACTACCAATTGGATAGTTGTTTTTCGAT
>NZ_BAAAFD010000014.1:0-49867 GCF_039523355.1 Aliiglaciecola litoralis
CTACGTTTCGCAATCCGCGAAGGTGGCAGAACTGTTGGCGCTGGTGTTGTTGCAAAAATTATTGCATAAGCCAGACTCCAAATAGAATTTAAAAAGCTGCCTAGTGCAGCTTTTTTTATGCGCCAACCAAAGTCGTCATCCCGGCAGTGCTCAATAATAACTGTCATCCCGGTAGTGCTCAGAAACAACAGTCATCCCGGTAATGCTTTTAGGCCGGGACCTCATCGACACCTGTTTGTAGTTGAACCAAACAATATTTATACGGAGATCCCCGATCAAGAGCGCCTCGGGGACGACAAAGAGCGTCGCCTTCTCGACACCTGTTTGTAGTTGAACCATGCAAGACTTTTACGGAGATCCCCGACCAAGAGCGCCTCGGGGATGACAATAATAACTGTCATCCCGGTAGTGCTCTTGTGCCGGGACCTCATCGACACCTGTTTGCAGTATAACCAAACAATATTTATACGGAGATCCCCGACCAAGAGCCCCTCGGGGACGACAAAGAGCGTCGCCTCATCGACACCTGTTTGCAGTATAACCAAACAATATTTATACGGAGATCCCCGACCAAGAGCCCCTCGGGGACGACAAAGAGCGTCGCCTCATCGACTCCTGTTTGTAGTATAACCATGCAAGACTTTTACGGAGATCCCCGATTAAGAGCGCCTCGGGGACGACAAAGAACGTCGCCTTCTCGACGCCTGTTTGTAGTTGAACCATGCAATATTTATACGGAGATCCCCGATCAAGAGCGCCTCGGGGATGACAAAGAACGTCGCCTCGGGGACGACAATAATAACAGTCATCCCGGTAGTGCTCAGAAACAACTGTCATCCCGGTAATGCTCAGAAACAAGAGTCATCCCGGTAGTGCTTTTAGGCCGGGACCTCATCGACGCCTGTTTCTCGTTTAAACACCGTACTTGTTGACCTGATGGGATAGACAAGGATAGTCTTAGTGATTGTCCACTATCACTACACTGTCACTTATTAAATTCCATGTCTAATTTCAATCGGTTGTTGGTATCGCTCGATATGCTTAGTCAAGACCTGCAAGAAGAGCTGAGTTTATTCGGAGAGTCTGCTGATCAAATCATTTCAGAGCGCTATTTAGTCTTACTCAACAAATACGCTGAGCTATCAAACGGATTACAGGCGAGCGCCCAAGAACTGACCGAAAAAGGCTTTATCAAAGCGGTAAAACAACAAGGTATGTGTACACATCTCGTCAGCAAGCAAATGTTGATGATACAAAACCGTCTGTTGGGATATGTATTGGATTATTACGATGCTGCGAACAAAGCGGAACAGATACGTCATGCTGATTATTCTTCCGGTGGCGATATTCGCTTCGATTTGTTAACCACTCGAGCAATTAAATCCAAAGCGCAATTTAAAACTATCGCCAGAGCGCTGGCGAAAACTGATTATAAAAATCTACAAAGCGGGGTTGGGCTGGCCGAGTTTGATTGGGGTCATGAAAAACTGACATAATCAGTAACGGTTGTAACGAATAAATATCGACGCACTAGGGTGGTGCATCTGACAACTATTTCGTTAATTATTTAAATAATTAATCAACTCGCCCAGTGCTGAGTTTTCTATTTCTCTAAGTCTCTGTTTTTTAAGTATTAAATAACTGGCTTAACACTTGCTATACATTCTTTGGAATCGATCTAACAGGAGCAGTTATATGTACAATGATGAAGACTTACAAAGTGCCGTAGAGCACAACATATTTTCAAGTAGCGCAGTAGAGCAATTTAAAGAACACACTGCCAAAAACAGAGGCACGGCTTTAGCGGACGAAGAGAACTTTAGACTGATAAGTGGTTTCAACGATATATTCGTGGTGATTGCCAGTGGTCTACTACTTGTTTCTACAGCTTGGTTAGGATTCAGCTTAGTCCCAGTTTTAGGTGCGGCAGCTATGGCTGTGGTGTCTTGGTTGCTTGCTGAATTTTTCGTGATCAAACGCAAAATGGCGCTGCCGGCTATCGTATTGCTGATTACTTTCCTTGGCGGAGTATTTGCAGTGCCGCTTATGGTTAATGAACACCCCTCAGAAGCTGCGTTTTTAATTTCTGGTATTCTCACCACAATTGCCGCTTTAGGGCATTGGCGCCGCTTTAGAGTGCCTATTACCGTTGCTGCTTCGGTGGTTGCCATCTGTGGAAGTTTAGTCGCAATCATCTTGGGTATGTATCCAACGATGCTCGTTTGGACAAATAGCCTGTTACTTGTTGCTGGTTTAATCGTATTTGGATTAGCCATGTATTGGGATGCCACAGATCGCACTAGGCAAACCCGCGCTTCAGACGTGGCTTTTTGGCTGCATCTTGTCGCGGCCCCGATGATCGTTCATCCGATTTTTTCGACGCTGGGTGTACTTGGTGGGGTCGGTGATGTGTACTTGTCATTAGCGGTTTTGGGTTTGTATATTTTATTAGCGGTGATTTCCATCGCCGTTGATCGACGTGCCATTATGGTGTCCGCATTGGTGTATGTGATTTATGCATTTTCAACCATATTGGAGAACTACGGCATGGTCAGCTATAGCTTTGCTGTTACTGGAATGTGTATTGGTACTACACTATTGCTACTCTCTGCTTTTTGGCAAGTGAGTCGTAAACATGTGGTTAGTCGATTGCCTGCCACCATCCAGCAGTTTTTGCCAACCGCGGTTCATTGAGTTGATTAAAAAGCCTAATGTTAACCATTCAAAGACAGGCGGCGCGGTTTAATTAAAGGTAATTAAATCGCGTCTTTAATCAGCCGTTTTGCGGGAATGCTTCAATGCAGTATTAAGTTGCTGCATCTCTTTGTCGGTTAAATTACGCCATTGTCCTGGCATTAATTTTGAGATATCTATGTGCATAATGCGGGTACGCTTTAACTTCACCACTTCGTAACCTAAAAATTCACACATCCGCCGGATCTGGCGATTTAGTCCTTGGGTGAGAATAATATTGAATTTGAACTTACCCATTGGTCTCACTTTGCAAGGTTTGGTAACCGTGCCCAGAATCGGTACGCCATCAGCCATGCGTTTTAAAAATCGCTCACTGATTGGCTGGTTTACCGTCACTTCGTATTCTTTGTCGTGGGCATTCTCGGCACGTAATATTTTGTTCACGATATCGCCATCGCTGGTCAACAAAATCAACCCTTCAGATGGCTTGTCTAATCGGCCAATAGGAAAAATACGTTGTCTATGTTTAATTGCATCTATGATGTTACCTTTGACGTGGCGTTCAGTGGTGCAGGTAATGCCAATAGGCTTGTTGTAAGCAATGTAAACACGGTCAGACTTATTGTCTGGTGTCGCACCAATCAACTTACCCTTCACTTTGACCTTGTCTCCAGGCATGACTTTAGTGCCTAATTCGGGAATTTTGTCATTAATGGTGACGCAGTTTTGTTCGATCAGTTTATCGGCTTCTCGGCGCGAGCAAATCCCCGTTTCACTGATGTATTTGTTTAAGCGTTTTCCGTCTGGCTGAGGCATTATGTGTTTTTTGGTCCTAAAACTGATGATGTTGACGCAAATTCGTGTGCCAATAGTGTATTCTTTTTCAAACAAAATCGATACTACCGAGCGCGGCTATCCCAAGCTGTTTTATCATTATAGTGAGTTTCGTGTTAACCCATAATTCAATGTAAGGTATTAGAAAATGAAGTATTCAAGATTAGGCAGTAGTGGCCTCAATGTGTCACGAGTGTGCTTGGGCAGTATGACGTGGGGAATACAAAATACCCAAGCTCAAGCGGATCAGCAGATTGAGTACGCCTTATCGCAAGGGGTCAATTTCATCGATACCGCTGAAATGTATCCCGTTCCGCCTAATCAGCACACCCAAGGAGATACCGAGCGCATTTTAGGCAATTGGATTAGTCGCAATCCGCAAAAACGAGAAGACATCATTTTAGCCAGTAAAATTACCGGTCCAGGTATTTCCTATATTAGGAAGGGAAATGGAATTGACGGCAAGAGTATAGTCCAGTCAGTCGATGCGTCTTTAAAACGACTGCAAACTGATTACATCGATTTATATCAACTACATTGGCCAAATCGAACATCACCGCACTTTGGTCGGCATTTGCCTAATAAAGTGCGTTTTTCGGATGTAGACCCTGAGTATGAAATTAATAGCATGCTGGAGATCTTGATGGCGTTGGATGAATGTATCAAGGCCGGAAAAATTAGGCATTGTGGATTATCAGATGATACGACCTGGGGGATCCATCAATACCTTAAACTGGCCGAGACCCATTCGTTACCTAAGATGGTATCGATCCAAAATGAATTTAATTTATTGCATAGTAAAGATTGGCCTTATTTAATTGAACATTGTTGTCACGAAGACATTGCGTTTTTGCCATGGTCACCGCTCTCCGGTGGGATGCTAAGTGGCAAGTATTTAGACGGTAAAAGACCTGCTGGTAGCCGCTGGACTTACGAGCAACGCATGGGCTTATTCCGCGACACGCCCAATTCAGAACAAGCAATACGTGGCTACATCAAGGTAGCGGAAAAACATAATATTACCCCTTGCCAACTAGCCCTGATGTGGTGCGATAACGTCGATGGTATTACCTCAACCATCATAGGCGCTACGACTATGGCTCAGTTAGAGGAAAATATTGCCGCGTTTAAACTTCCATACAGTGAAACATTAGCGCGGGATATTAATCAGGTATTAAAACAGCATATTGCTACTTTCTAAGTTTCACAACTCGTTTTAAATTTCCAAGCGTGGTTTTTTATTTGACAGTAAAAAGCCACCAGATTACTCTTTAGTTATCAAGTTACTGAGGATCAGTCAATGAACAATTCAAATTGCAATCTATGCACCCCAATTGCGCTCGGTTCCTCAGTGGTTGCTATTCAATAATCCATTTATTAATACCACCTTCATAGCTAAATCGACTGAGGTAACGAAAGCCAATTAATTGGTAATCGCTTGGACTCTTTGCGTCCAGAATTTATTTGTTTCATGTTCGCCATTTATATTGGTAGGACATTGACTCGATGGAACTACCTCATGACTGCACATACTCAACATCGCCCTTCCTTGTGGGCACTTTTTAAACAAGCTGTATCTGGAAAAGTACAGTATGACTACACTAGCGGTTCGATTGGCGTCGCCGCCTTTTTGTTAGCTGTACCCATGATACTGGAGATGTCGATGGAGGCGATATTTGCCCTAGTTGACATTTTTTACGTTTCTTTCTTAGGTTATCAGGCCGTATCGGTGGTTGGCTTAACTGAAGCGATATTAACCATTCTTTATGCATTGGCGATTGGCCTTAGCATGGGGGTTACCGCCACAGTTGCCCGTCGCATTGGTGAAAAAAATCCGCAGAAAGCCAATCAGGCGGCGGGACAAGCGCTGTGGCTTGGACTGATAGTGGCACTCGCGGTCGCCGCAATGGGCTTGTGGTATACAGCGGATATACTGCGTTTTATGGGCGCCGATGATGAGGTGCTTGCTTTAGGCAGTAACTACACCATGATCATGATGTGTGGTTCGGTGACCATTGTTTATTTATTTCTAATCAACGCGATATTTCGTGGCGCAGGAGATGCCAGCGTGGCTATGCGCTCATTATGGTTAGCCAATGGTATCAATATAGTACTAGATCCCATCTTGATATTTGGTTGGGGCATTTTTCCTGAAATGGGAGTTACTGGAGCCGCTGTGGCTACCACTATAGGTCGCGGGATCGGAGTTATCTATCAACTTTATCATTTGTGCGGCAATCGAGGGCGAATTTCACTTACCTTACGAGCATTAATTCCTAAGTTTCACGCTCTCATGGCGCTGGTTAAAGTGTCTACCGGTGGTATTTTGCAATTCTTAGTGGCAACGGCCAGTTGGGTGGTGTTAGTGCGAATTGTCGCCACTTATGGCAGTGCGGCTGTGGCCGGATATACCATTGCCATTCGGATTGTCTTATTCACCTTGTTACCCGCTTGGGGCCTGAGTAACGCAGTGGCAACCTTAGTGGGACAAAACTTAGGCGCAGGGCAAGCCCTTCGTGCTGAGCAATCGGTTTGGAAAATCGCCAAATATAATGTCAGCTTTATGCTCAGTGTGGCGCTCATTTTGTTTGTATTCGCCCCCTATATTGTATCGGCCTTCAGCTCACAACAAGATGTGATGGGATATGCCATTCGGTGCTTGCGTTACATCAGTGTCGGCTTTGGCTTTTACGGATTGGGCATGGTGGTGGTGCAAGCGTTCAATGGCGCCGGAGACACTATGACACCGACTAAAATTAACTTTTTGTGCTTCTGGCTAGTGCAAATACCGCTTGCTTATTATCTTGCCACTGGATTGTTGTGGGGGCCATCAGGTGTGTTTTGGGCGATTGTTATTGCTCAATCGTCAATGACGGTTGTGGGAGTGTGGTTGTTTAGAAGGGGAAAATGGAAAACCCAAAGCGTGTGATATAGGTAAAGGACTCTGAAAGTTCAGAGTCCTTTTGCGCGCGTTATCGCAGTGGCTCGGGGGAACGTAAATTATCCATTTGCATATTACGTAAGCTAAGATATTTAGCCAGTCTGGCACTGTCTCTAGCCGTTGAGTAGCCCGAAGAAGAGCTAAGCCAGTTAGCTATTTCCAGTTCCAACTGCATATATTCAGATTGACTCGTTCCAGCCGAAATTCGCTCAATGTGATGTGTTGATAGGGTGTTCATAACGCCTCCTTGGTTAGTGTTGTTCCTGCATCCTGCAGGCAATACTAATTCTAGGACAATTTTTGGTAACTGCGAGTCGCTATAGGTACAGAAATAAAGTCGCCTCAATTCAAGATCCACTAAAAGCGGTAAATTTGGAGTTATTCGTAATCTGAAAGCGCAGCCTTAAACTCAGGCTGTTCTATTGCCTTATGTGAACAATGTCACATGTTAAACGTCAATTAGTGCAAGCTTGTGTGGTGGATATTGCTTGAGTAATTCGAGCATCAGTTTTACCGCGTTGGCTTGAGTCGCGCCTCGAGGAAATACGGCAAACAGCTTCAAGTTGGGCTGGCTGTAGTCTTGCAAAACTTCAATCAGTGTTCCTGATGCGATTTGCGGCTGAATATCATATTCAGGCAACACTGCTAACCCTTGCCCAGCAAAAGTGAATTTCAATCTAGCGGTGGCATCGTGGGTAAACAAGGTACCTAACAGTGGCACCGAATAAACCTCTTTACCTTGTTCTAAAATGAGTTTGCTTGATAAGCGGCTGTAAACTATCTTCAGGTGATGCTGCAAATCTATCAGCTTCTTCGACGAGCGCCAATAACGGCGTTCCGAGAATTTTGGAAATAGATCGATCTTTCCTTGTCAAAATAAACTATCAATAAGTTGAGATAAGCGCCTTTGGTGTAAATTTAAAGTGATAACTAAACGGCAAACCACAGCAATTTTTAAAGGGTAGAAAATATGCATGTATTATTTGTTCTAACATCTCATGATGAGCTTGGCGATACGGGCAAAAAAACGGGCTTCTGGCTTGAAGAATTTACCAGCCCTTATTATACGATGATAGATAAAGGGGTTAAGGTGACATTAGCCTCTCCTCAAGGTGGTCAGCCACCACTTGATCCTATGAGTGATGAGCCAGACGCACAAACCAGTTCAACCGAGCGATTTAAAGCAGATTCAGCAGCGCAGCAGCAGTTGGCTAACACAGTTAAGTTATCAGACGTTAATGCAGACCAGTTTGATGCGGTGTTTTATCCGGGGGGGCATGGACCACTGTGGGACTTGGTGAATGACGATAACTCAATCCGTTTAATTGGTCAGTTTATCGAACAAGGCAAGCCGATTGCTGCTGTGTGCCATGCTCCTGCTGTATTCAAAAACGTGTGTGATAAATCAGGTAAGCCTTATGTCAATGGCAAGAAGGTGACAGGCTTTACTAATTCGGAAGAAGCGGCAGTTGAGCTCACCGATGTAGTACCGTTTTTGCTCGAAGACATGTTAAAGGAAGCTGGCGCGAATTATCAAAAAACCGATGATTGGCAGACGTTGGTTGTGAAAGATGGCAACCTGATCACCGGACAAAACCCAGGCTCTTCTGAAGCGGTTGCCAATGAATTGTTTGAGCATTTGACTAACCATTAAACTCGTCAGTCGCCGATTTCATTTGTTGTTATTCAATTAATAGACAAAAAAAAGCCCAGATCATTATCTGGGCTTTTGATATAAAGTCAGTTAACTGATTTATTTCTTAGCGTTACGCTCTTTAGTTTCAGCGATAACTTTTTCTGCCACGTTCATTGGGCAAGGCATATAGTGGCTGAATTCCATAGAGAACTGGCCACGACCTGACGTCATTGTACGTAGTGATCCGATATAACCGAACATCTCAGAAAGAGGTACGTCAGCTTTAATACGAACACCAGTTACACCCGCTTCTTGGTCTTTGATCATGCCGCGACGACGGTTCAAGTCACCGATAACATCACCAACGTGGTCATCTGGAGTGAACACATCAACTTTCATGATAGGTTCAATCAACTGAGCGCCAGCTTTTGGAATAGATTGACGGAAGGCGCCTTTAGCTGCGATTTCAAATGCAACAGCAGATGAATCCACGGCGTGGAAGCCACCATCGTACAATTCGATTTCAACGTCTAACACTGGGAAGCCAGCAAGAACACCGTGATCCATCATGCTCTTGAAGCCTTTCTCGATTGCTGGGAAGAATTCCTTAGGAACGTTACCACCAACAACCACAGACTTGAACACGAAACCAGAACCAGGCTCACCTGGGCGGATACGGTAGTCAATTTTACCAAACTGACCAGAACCACCAGACTGTTTCTTATGCGTGTAGCTATCTTCCACTGGTTGGGTAATAGTTTCACGGTAAGCAACTTGAGGTTGACCTACTTCTAGCTCAACGCCATAAGTACGCTTCAAAATATCTACTTTGATGTCCAAGTGAAGTTCGCCCATTCCTTTAAGGATGGTTTCACCTGAGTCTTCGTCAGTTTCTACTTGGAAAGTAGGATCTTCTGCGACCATTTTACCGATAGCAATACCCATTTTCTCAACAGAACCTTTGTCTTTAGGAGATACAGCAATAGAGATTACTGGCTCAGGGAAGATCATAGGCTCAAGTGTACAAGGATGCTTAGGATCACACAGTGTATGACCTGTCTTAACTGCTTTCATACCAACGATCGCTAGAATGTCACCGGCTTGTGCGCTAGTAAGTTCAGTACGGTCGTTTGCGTGCATCTCTACCATACGGCCTACACGCTCAGTTTTACCTGTGAAGCTGTTAAGGATAGTGTCACCTTTGTTCAACTTACCAGAGTAAATACGAATAAAGGTCAAGGCACCGAAACGGTCATCCATGATTTTAAACGCCAGAGCACGGAAAGGTTCGTCAACAGAAACAAGCGCAACTTCACCTGTAGGTTCGCCGGTTTCTTCGTCAGCGAGTTCTTGTGGCTCAACTTCTGTTGGGCTTGGCAAATAATCAACAACAGCGTCAAGTACGTTCTGAACACCTTTGTTCTTAAATGCAGATCCACACAATGTTGGGAAGAAATCAAGAGCGATAGTACCTTTACGAATACAACGCTTAAGATCAGCAATAGAAGGCTCTTCACCATCCATATATGCCATCATTAAGTCGTCATCTTGCTCAACTGCAGTTTCGATTAGTTGCTCACGGTACTCAGCTACTTTGTCAACCATGTCTGCAGGCACATCAGTCACTTCAAAGTTCTCTGGAAGACCTGTGTCGTCCCAGATGTACGCTTTTTGTTCTAGAATATCAACCACACCAACGAAGTCATCTTCGATACCAATTGGTAACGTCATAACAAGTGGGTTAGCACCTAGTACAGTTTTAATTTGTTTAACAACACGGTAGAAGTCTGCACCCATGCGATCAAGTTTGTTAACGAAGATGACACGTGCTACTTCTGAGTCATTGGCATAACGCCAGTTAGTTTCTGATTGCGGCTCAACACCACCTGATCCACAGAATACACCTACACCGCCGTCTAGTACTTTTAGTGAACGGTATACTTCAACTGTAAAGTCAACGTGTCCTGGGGTATCGATGATGTTGAAACGGTGATCTTTCCAGAAGCAGGTTGTTGCAGCTGATTGGATAGTGATACCACGCTCAGCTTCCTGTTCCATGAAATCGGTAGTCGATTCACCATCATGTACCTCACCGGTTTTATGGATCTTACCGGTAAGTTTCAAAATTCGTTCTGTCGTGGTGGTCTTGCCCGCATCTACGTGAGCAAAAATACCTATATTTCTGTAATGGGATAATTCTGACATTGGTCCACTCTATTCCTGATAAAAAATTGCGCGGCATTATACAAAAAAAAACGGCAGGTTACATTGTTTCATTTGCTTTAATATTCAACAATTTAGCTTTAAGGGCGTTTTTTAGACTGAATTGGTATGCAAATCAGGGAATTAGCAAAATAATACCGAGCAATAAAAAAGCCAACATACTCACCGTATGTTGGCTTTGGTTAGTAAAACTTGGTATTTATTTGCGGCGGCGCAGTAAACCGACTAAACCTAAACCCATTAATAAAATGGTCGCAGGTGCTGGAATGTCATTTGGAATATTGGCAGAATCAACGCCATCCAGTTGAACGCTCCAAAAAGTTCCTTCATTACAATCGTTAGCGGGTTGACACCAATCCGCCATCGCAATTGGAGTCTCGCCATCTAATGCGAAACCTTGAGCTAAGGTATCACCATTAGCAAAGTTAGGGTAAGTGGCTACGGTAAACAAATAATCACCTGCCGCTAGGGTGGGTAGTAAGAAACCCGCGTCATAAAACGTCTGTGAACCAGGATCAATGGTGTCATCATCATCGCTTTCGTCAATTAAATCGCCCGCCGCTGTCCAAAGTGCAGCGATAGGGTCGAAATTAACACCACCCATGTGAGAGTCTGTCCATACGCGCACATCGGTAGCATCGTTGAGCAAAGTAAATTCGATGGTAACGACGTCATTGTGAAAGGCGATATTGCCATCAAATGAAATTAATGCTGCGTTGGCAGAGCCAAAACAACACAAAAACAGGGTACCTAGCAGTAATTTCTTAAACATCATATATTCCTTTAATTATTAGTATTTATAGTTAATTAAACCGCTCAACATCAAATAAGCTTAATTCTTTATACGCAAAATACGTGCCTTAAAGTGAAAACCTATTTAAATCAACTGGTTAAAAAGAGTGGGATGTTTTAGAAAAATGAACATGTAAATTTACTTGACACTAACTGATTGATTTTTAGTATTAAATGGTAAAAAAACACACCTGAATTGATCTGCGCTGCTGTCGTGCTAAATCTGGCGTGAACAGTGCAAAGCAAATATAAATATCCTAAAGTCGCGCCAAGCGCTGATCAAATAATAGAGATATTTACAGTCAAATCAGCTTATATAGGCATGACTCGGTTTCTGCCTAAACGTTTTGCTTCGTAAAGTTGTTTATCGGCCCGTTCTATCAATTCATTTTGAGTTTCTTTAGGGTTGAGCTGCGCCACGCCAGCTGACACTCTGATATCGCCCAATGATTGACCTGAGCGTCGGTCTTTTACGGTGATTTTTTCGATAGTACGACGCATCACATCGGCCATCTGTCTGGCTCGTGAGAGATTAAATTCAGGCATGATCACAGCAAATTCTTCACCACCATAGCGAAACACTTGGGCGTTATCTCGACAGCAAGATTGTAATTTTTTTGCCACTGCTTTGAGCACAAGATCACCCATTTGATGGCCGTAATTGTCATTAATCTTTTTAAAGTGGTCGATGTCGATAAGGCACAGGCTCATTGTCTCCAACCCCATCTTGCTGATCATTTCTGAGTCGAAATAACGGCGATTACACAAACCGGTGAGGGCGTCATACATGGCTTCTTGTTGGCTTGCTTCTAACTGCATTTTTAATCGTGCAATTTCTTTTTCGGCGCTCGCTAAGGCCCCATTAAAACTGATGGTACTTTGCCGAATAATCTGTGATTCTTTGACCATGTTGCGCACCAAACCCAGCACTTCTTCCACCGTCCAACCTTCTTTTTCGACTTTGCTTAAATCGTCAATACAGGTATCCATGACTTTTTTGTATTCTTGCGTATCTGATTTGGTATCTTTTAAGGTTTGCGACAGTTCAATCATCATCCCTTCTAATGATTGCCGCAAGTCCCAAGCGGTCACTTCCTCAGTGTCTGACACGAAGCTGCGGTAAAGATCCTTAGCTTTTAATTCAGACATGGGTAGCTTACTTTCAACTACCGCATCCAATTTTTCATTCAGCTCGGGAGATTCGTTGCTGACATAGGTATACCAAAGCGCATAGTTAGTCGGAACCGCAGAAATTTTGTGCTTAACCAACAACGGGACGGTTTGCTTCAGTATAACAAAGGATTGTTCTATCTCTTTTGCTGACATACCTATCTCTGTTTAAATGTTTTTTTTAGCATAGCAGAATATTTAGGCATTAAATGATAACTGTATGAACTGTGTCAATTAGTAGACCTAGTTGCTATGGATACCGAATTGGCCGTGAGTTTGGATTGTATCTGCCAGCATTACTCTGTTTAGCAAGGTTGTTGATATGAGTAGGAGCGAAGGATAGTAGTGGCCGCACACAGTTAAAGACACATGCGTGCGGCCTTAATTGATTTAACGAGGTTTGAATTGGCTAATTTGCATCTGGCTCCACATAAAACACGCCCACTTCCACTTTACTTACTTTAACGGTTGAACCGGCCGGTATGGGTTGCTGACTTTTTAAGGTCCAATTGATCCCAGAGTAGTGATATTGAGTGTGAGTGGTGGGGGATACGTCTTCGCTTAAAGTAAAGCTATGGCCTATCAAATCACTTTTTGCCGGCGTGTTGTCTACGTTTTGCTGTAAGTTTTTCAACGGTTTCCACAACAATAAGGCATCCAATGCACTGATAATAGCCACGGTCAAAACCGCACTCATGATGGTTTCTGGGATCACGCCCATATACATCAGAGCTCCTGCAATTACGGCTGCCATACCAATGAAAAACAAAACAAAGGTAGCAAATCCAAGTATTGCAATCTCAATGGCCAACATCAGTAAGCCAGCAATGACCAAGGTTTCAGCCAAATGGTTCATGAGCCAGTCCATCATTAAGCCCCTTTGTTGTTCATCGAATTAATCACCGTCATGGCTTGGGCTACCACAGCGGCCGGATCGGTAGCACCATCTGGTAATAGCACCATAGACGATTCTTTGGCGATGGCTTGCTTGGCTTCAATGGCTTTGGTTGCGAGATCTAACTGGATGGCTTTTTGGCCTGCCTCGGTATTGGCTGCTACGCCAACTTTATTAAGGGCTTCTGCTTGAGCTTCAGCAACCGCTACTATGGCTTTAGCTTCACCTTCAGCACGCAGCACTTGCTCGGCTTTATCCGCTTCTGCGGCTAATACGACTGAGGCTTTATCACCTTCGGCACGATTGATGGCGGCTTGTCGGTCACCTTCAGACTCAAGGATCTGAGCACGTTTTACCCGTTCAGCCTTCATTTGCGCTTCCATTGCTTCCATCACTGATTGAGGCGGCACAATATCTTTTATCTCGTAGCGCAACACTTGAATTCCCCAAGGGCCAGCCGCGTCATTAATCGCCGATACAATATTGGTATTTAGCATGTCACGCTCTTCAAAGGTTTTATCTAACTCCATTTTGCCTAACTCCGAACGCATGGTGGTTTGCGCTAATTGGGTTACCGCAAATACGTAGTTGTCTACGCCGTAGGTGGCTTTGTAAGGGTCTAATACACGGAAATACAAGACGCCATCCACCGACAGTGAAATGTTGTCTTTGGTGATGGCACTTTGTTCAGGAACATCGACCGCTTGTTCTTTCAATGAACGGTCTGCTGCGACTCTGTCAACAAAAGGAAGAATGAAATTGAGCCCCGCTTCTTTTGTAGATTGAAATTTACCGAACCTTTCCACTAAAAATGCGCGGTTTTGTGGGACAAATTTGACTGACATCGTCATCAAAACAACGATAAATATCAAAATTGCCGTTTGTACGGTAAACAAATAATCTGTAATAAATTCCATATTTAATCTCTCCAACTACGTATGAATGGCGGAGTAACAATTGACTCCTAGCTAACCCTGTCTTTATCCCACTAATTTCGTTGATTAGCAAACGATCCGGCTAGCTCAAATAGAAAAGGCGCAATCAATGCGCCTTTAAGTATTTGAGCCAACTAAAAGGGAATTAGTGAACCCACTTGTGACGCTTGGCCTTCTCGTGCATTTGCGCTTCGGTTTCTTTAGGCATAAAGCTTTGATTATCTTGCTCAAAGAAGAACGGTTGGCGTTTCGTTTTACTGCCCACTTCGTTCATAGTCGCAGCTTCAAAAACGCGACCATTAATCACAGTATAATCAACATATTCACTGCGTCTAATATCAGCAAGAACGTCGCCGTCGATAATCACTAAATCTGCTACCTTGCCGACTTCTATGCTACCGATCTGCTTGTCCATGCCTAAATGCTTAGCGCCATCAATAGTGCCCCCGCGCAATGCTTCCCAAGGCGTGAAGCCACCTTGTTGCATAATCCACAGCTCCCAATGAGAAGCAAGTCCTTCACGTTGACCGTGCGCACCTATATGAACGCCGACACCGTTATCTCTAAGAACCTTGGCATATTCTGCTACGGCCACATGATTGTACTGATTATCTGGTGCAGTAGGTCTGCGGATGGCACGACGATCTACAATATAGCTTGGCGTGTATCGCATTAATCGAGGATTTTTCCATACCTCAGTGCGGTCATACCAATACTCTTCACCCATGAGCCCACCATAGGACACTACAAATGTCGGTGTATAGCCAAATTTAGTGGCCGACCAAAGCTTGGTCAGATCATTGTAACCCGTTGCAATTGGAAGCGAATGCTCTAGACCGGTATGGCCGTCAACTAGCATTGATAGGTTTTGCTGGAATTTACCACCCCCTTCAGGGACAACCATCATGCCTAACTCTCTTGCTGCAGCCAACACTTGTTGGCGTTGATCGCGACGAGGTTGGTTATAACTTTTCACTGAAATCGCACCTACATCTTTAAGGCGTTGAAGGTGATATTTAGCATCGTCAAAACTTTTAATGATGGCTTTATAACCCAGACCTTCAGCGCCATACAAAATGGTGCCGGTAGAGTAGATCCGTGGTGCAACTATCTTGCCGGCTTTTTGCAATTCTGCTGCAGAGAATATCTCCGTCGTGTCGTTAGACGGATCGTGGATCGTGGTCACCCCAAAGGCTAGATTGGAGTATTGTCTCCAGTTTTGCTGTGGAATGATTTCGCTTCTGCCTTGAGAGCCGTGAGCGTGTGTATCAATTAGTCCTGGAATAATGGTTTTTCCAGTCACGTCTATTACTTGTGCGCCTTCTGGAATAGCAATGTCACTTGCTTTGCCAACCGCTTCAATTTTGTTGTCTTTGATGATCACCACGCCATCAGTGATTACTTCCTGCTGATTATTGGCATCACGCATGGTAACCACAGAGCCGCCCACCAACGCTTTGTAGCCTGAGGGTTTATCCGCTTTTTGCTGGAAGGATAAGTTGATCCCTTCAGATACTGGCTCTGGCAATGTTTCCGGAGCACCGGCTACAAAGCTAAACGCATCCTTTAATTCTCTTTCGAAATAATAAGGACCGTGATACCAGCTCACTGCTTGATTGTTGGCATGCCAGGTTAGATATTCACCGGCACGACTGGATATCTGCTTAACCGGGATGGCGGTACTGGTTGGCCCAATACTTTGACGTTTACCGGTTTCTTTGAAAGGTGCGACATAGGCATTGTACTGATGTACAAACGCAATCCATTTGCCATCGTGTGACAAGCGATATTCAGTTATTTTATCCGCACCGTACAAATGTTCGCGTTGGTCTTCACCATTCAAATTCACGCTGACCAGTTGTGTTTCGGTATAAGGCGTACCACCCACAATAGTGGTAAAGTAAACCCGATCGTTGCTACCGGCAAAGTGAGGCGCAACGCCAGATTTGGCGATACGAGTATGGGTTTTATCGTCAAGGTGAGTGACATAAATCCCAGGTTCAACTGACCACTTAGGACTAAGCAAGTTGCCGCCAGTAATCTTTCTATAGGTCACCATCTCGCCATCAAGAGAGAAGCTAGGCTCTATGTAATGGCCAGGGTTTTGAGTGATGACTTTACCTTTTCCACCGCGTGCAGAAACAATGCGAATCGTGCCTAAGTCGCTGTCATTCCAAGTGCTATAGACGATTTTTTTACCGTCATTAGAAAAACGCGGATAATATTCGTCATGATCATTTTGTTTGGTCAGTCGCTTAACTTTACCGCTTTTCAATTCTTTGAGGTACAGTTTGCCCAAAGCTTGATAAAGAATATGTTTGCCATCGGGAGACTTTTGCGCCCAGCGGATCATTTTCACATCAAAAGAATCAGGTGCAACGTCGACGTCAAAACGCACTGCATCGGCGTATTTAACCGTAGTAGAGACCGAAACTGGAATGTCTTTGTGCTGACCAGTTGCCACGTTTAATTTGTGGAATTTTCCACCTGTCCAGAATACCAAATGTTTAGAGTCAGGCGTCCAATCAAAATAGGCAAAGTAACCTTCGCTGCCAAAACCTTCTTGCATGTCTCGTTCAAGATCTTGGAACAGCACTTTCTCGCTGCCATCGTTGAGATCTTTTACAAACAACGCCGTTCTATTTTTAATGCGCTTAACAAAGGCTAAGTGGTTTCCATCAGGAGATGGTGTTGGCACTATGGCGCCGCCCGTACCGGATACAAACCGCTCTTCCTCACCTTTTTCTAAATCGTAGCGGGTAATCGCAAAGATGGATTTTAACGGGTCGCGGTTGTAACTAAAGGTTGATCCAGATGTAATGTCTTGGGTGAAATAGACATATTTACCATCTGGCGAAAACGCTGGATCGGCGATATTTTTCTGATCTTTCTTGCCGTTTACGCGGGCTTTAATTTGTATTCCGTCACCACCAGAATGGTGAAACATCCAAATTTCTCCAGCGGGAATACTGCGGCTCGACATTATGCCTTTGGTTGCCACTATGTAGTTGCCATCAGGACTCCATTTAGGCGAATGCATAATATTGTTTTTTTCTTTGGTAATTTGTTTAAGGTTGGAACCATCAATGTCCATTACCCAAATATTACTCAGTCCGCCACGGTCAGAACTAAATGCGATTTTTGTACCGTCTGGGCTGATGGCAGGATGTATATTCCAAGCAAAATCTTGAGTAAGTGGTTTGGCTTCACCACCTTGTGCAGAGACAATAAAAAGATCGCCAAGGGTATCAAATACCATCATGTTGCCATCGGGCGAGATATCTAAACTAGCCCAAGTCACTTCATCGGTATTAATGGCTAAATCAGTTAGCTCAAATGGAGGGGTTAACACATCCCACTGTTGTTTCTCGTCAGCTTTATCCGATACTTCTTCAAGATCGTCTTGGGCCATTGAAAAAGTGGAGAAAGCAAATGTAAGACTAAGCATCAGCGCACTGACACCTGTCCTAAAAAAAGGGTTCATCATTATTTATTCCTGGCATTACGTGTTGAGTCGATTGCTGCCCTAAAAAGGCAATCTCTATTAACTGTCGTCGATACTATACGTGAAAAATTATCATTTGAGATCGCTTGGTTGTAATGAAGCCCTGCTCAAAAAGAAAAAATAGGAAAGAAATGTTAACAAATTGCAGACAACTAACTTACTTATACCAAAAGGTTATTTAGTTAGTTCTACGGTATGAATATAACCTTGAGTAGACAGCATGTTCTTACATGATAGTTGTAGATGAAAAGATTCATCTACCACAAAATGACAAATATAAGGAAATTAATATGAAAAAAGTATTGTTTAGCCTCGGTATCTGTTTACTTCTTCAAGGGTGTCAATCTTCCCCTGACTTTCTCGGAAAAGCGAGTCAAGACCAGCGTTTAATTACCAATGACAGTGCATCAAAAATACTTTCAGAACAAACACATACAGCAGCAGTGGAAGTAGATAAATACATTAATGGCGTTTTTGATAAGCCGGCTTTTAAAGTGGTTGTAATGAACCAAAACACCACGCCTTTGACGATAAGTACAGAAAACATCCAGGTATTCGTAGACGGACAGCCCGTTGCACTTATAGCGCCGTCGAAGGTTCAAGCTGAACGACTTAGAACCGCCAACCATTTAGAGTCAAAGGCAGGTAATCGCGGCACAAGGAGTTTGAATGGAGCGCCTGATTCAGGAAACTTACCTTCAAACATTTCCAGAAATGGGATTTATTCGCCGAACAACGCAAGGTTAACCCAGAACTATCGTTCCTTTATCTCATCGCAGTTAGATACCGAAACCTTAGCACCCAATCAAATTTACGCCGGCTATGTTACCTTAGGTGTTGATACCTTATCTCAGGCAAGCAATATCAAAGTGATTATGAATGTCGACTCAGAAGAGCATATTTTTAATATAGTGCGCTCTTAATCAAAAGACACTGTCCGTTACGGTGGAGTCCCATCGTAACGCGCCAGCGTAATGCCGAATTTTGGCGCATTTTGTATTACCTAGCATTCCAGTGAACTAATATCACTTGTGCCCCTTTAGTGATAATTCTACAGTAACTCCTTTCAGTGTGGATGCTTAGACAACAAGCTCAGTAGCCTCGCTGTAATTGGATAACCTGTGAGCTGCTCAAAATGGATAAACATGGGGCTAGGATTTGCTTCAAGAAAAACGTAATCACCCTCATCATTTCTGCGCCAGTCAATTGCCGTCCACTTCAAACCAAATTTGTGACATAAATCAACTGCAATAGCTTGAATAGGAACTGGCGTGGATATTGGCAAATGTTCTGGCTCGGAGTGCATTCTAAAGTCAACTTGGTTGCTGATAATTTCGGCACTGAACACCTCTTGATCAATCACAAAGGTGCGTACATTGGTACCTTCAATATATCGTTGAATGGTGACTGGGGCATGTTTGAGCACTTTCTGGAGGCGACTGAGAACCAACAAACTAGGGTCCACCAATGTTGCGTGGGCACCGCCGTAAACCGGTTTGCAGATGGTTTTCCCATGCTCTTGAGTGAATGCTACTAGTTCATCGGGATCATTACCAATGTAGGTATGAGGAATCGGCACGCCTTGCTGAGCGGCTAAGCTCAATTGTCTGGGTTTAACGCGGTGAAAATCAAATGCCTGCCAAGAATTTACCCATGCTATGGATTGCTCAGCAAAAAAGGTGCGTAACGTGCTGCTGCTATCACACATGGCAATCTGATTTACCGGTGTGTGCGTACCTTGGCCCATCACCGGTTGCCCAATGGTGCTCCAAAACACACTGTCAATTTCTTTAAAACCATAACGCTGTGAATCGATGATAAGCGCACCATCATTTGCCACAGGGTCCCAACTAATACTGCTTTCACTGGGAAAAAGAGAAGTATCAAATAGCGCTGCTCTGATGCCCGACTTGTGACACGCGCTAAGCATATGTAACGCATGACAGTCATTGGTCGCACCTAATATAATTACCATGGCTAAATTGCCTCCGTGCAGTCGCTTTTGGGTTGGATGATGTTGAATCACTTGTGCATCTAATTTGTCTATGCAGATTAGATCCCATACTTAGCAAACAAAGTGAGTTGAAGATTGGGCTGTCGAGTAACATCGATCAGCCCGTTGCTCTAGTTAAAACCAATTACCAAAGCTGCCACCTTCCTCGCCAATGGCCATGGTTGAACCAAGCGGGGGTTTAATAGGTGTGGGGCCTAGTGCTTTGACGCTAATACTCGCTTGCGAATATGCATTTCCACCAGTAACAGATTGAGCTTGTTTTTGATTTAATTCCGTTTTGACTACGAATGGATGTTCCATTTCATTCTCCTTGTTTTTCAACGTTTAGGTAATGCCGACACCCCTTGTGTCGACACTATAATTATGGTCAACAAAATGCCAAAAAGCAGCTTTTTGAAGTCCAGTTTTGCGCAATTAAATGGGTTTATAGTGCTGAGGCAAAATCGCTTTCAACATTTTGCGATTTCGAACCGCCATTTTCTTGAAAATGTTAGTACAGTGAAATTTAACGGTGCGTTCACTAATGAAAAGTTGATCTGCTATTGAGCGATTACTCAAACCACTACAGACTTTATTCGCGACTTGCGCTTCTCTTTTTGACAACTTGTTTTGGAGTGACTCCGTGCTATTTTCCATTATATTTTTCCTTAAATAGGTTGAGTTGTTGACGGTGGATTTATCGAACAAGTGATGTCGTGCAATTCGCCTTGTTCCAATCTCAGAACGCGATCAGCGATCTCGATGGTCTGGGGGCGATGAGCAATGATCACTCGGGTTATCGATAGCTTTGAAATGTGGTTGTTGATCGCCATTTCGTTGGCGATATCTAAATGGCTGGTGGCTTCATCCATAAATAAAATGGCAGGCTCTTTGTATAAAGCGCGCGCTAACACTATGCGTTGTTTCTGGCCGCCACTGAGATTCGAGCCCATATCACCGACTAGGGTGTTGTATTGCATATTGGTGTGCATGATATCTTCGTGTACGCAGGCTAAATTGGCGCAGTAGATAACTTTTTGCATGTCTATGGTGGTCGCGAAGCAGGCAATGTTTTGGGCGATAGAGCCGTTTAATAACTGATCATCTTGCATCACAGCAGCGATACGAGTGCGGTAATTGGCTAATTTGGAAATAGCCACGCCGTCGACTTCTATGTTGCCTGAGCGGGGGCTAAGCAATCCCATCATGCATTTTAGTAGGGTGGTTTTGCCGCTTCCGCTTGGCCCAATGATAGCCACTGTTGTGCCTGCTTTTATGTGTAAATTGATACCACTAAACAAAGGAGGATCAAGATCACTGAATCCATAACTCAAAGACTCAACTTCGATCTGTCCTGATATATTTGATTGAAGGTTTACTGGCGCCTCGTGAAATTCAGGTTTGGTGATGCTCGCCCTAGGATCTTTGTCGGTGTACACAATGTCTGCAATGCGCTCGAAATGTAAATCAAGCATACGAAATTCAATCCATTTTTCGATAAGACTGTCCATAGCTGATACAAAGCGAGCTTTGAAACTGATGTAGGCGAACAACATCCCTACGGTGAATAGACTGTGTGACACTGCTAGCGCAGCAAAATAGATGACTACAATATTTTCGATACCAAACAGCAACTTATTGGCTGTTTCAAAACTGATGTTCCATTTGGCTAAACGAATATCTTTGTTCATCGAATCCGCTAAGTTGTTCTGCCATTGAGCCTGTCGGTCCGATTCTTTTTCAAATAATTTGATGGTCTGCATGGCTCTGACCGACTCCATAAAATGTGAGTTCTCTCGCGCTGCGGATACAATACTTTCCTCACTTAAACGTCGCAGAGGGCGATAAAACAGGTAACGAAGCGCGCCATAAAGAAACACAATGATAAGCACTATCCAAGTAAGTCGTGCGTCATAGAAAAACATCACGGTCAAGGTCAGTAACGCCATGATGCCGTCGACAAACACCGTCACTAACCCCGTGGTGAGCAGGTCGCGAATAGTACTCAATGAGCCAAATCGAGAAACGATATCGCCCATGTGACGTTTGGCAAAATAATCCAGCGGCAATCGGATAAGGTGATTAAAGACGTTGGCGGCCATTTGGATATTAAGTTTACTGGATAAGTTAAGGATGATTATTTGGCGTAAAAATGTGGTGCCAGTGTCGAGCAAAAGGAGTAAACCGAAGCCCGCAGCCAGCACAAATAGTAAATTATAGTCAGAACGCAAGATGACATCGTCGACCACAGTTTGTATGTAATATGGGTGGACCAAAGCGAATATTTGTAAAAACACTGATAAAGTGAAAATCACTGCGAGGCTGCGTTTCAATCCGCTGATATGCGACCAAAAATGACTAAGACTAAGTCGTTTTTTACGCTGGCCTTTTTCGAATTCAAAGGTGGGTGATAACTCCAGTGCAATACCGGTGAAGAGTTTATCTACTTCGGCAAACGTATAACTTCGCTCTCCTAAAGCAGGATCGTGAATAACAATTTTATTACTGGTTACTTTTTTGAGTACGACAAAGTGGCGCATTTCCCAGTGCAAAATACAGGGTGTTTGTAGTTGGCTTAGTTGGTCTAAGTCGAGTTTGAGTGCTCTTGACGACAGTGCCATCTGATCGGCTATTTGCATGACTTGTTTGAGAGTGGCACCGTGCATGGAAACCGAAAATCGGCTTCTTAAGGTTGCTAGATCAACTTCATAACCATAGTAGCTACTGATCATCGCGATGCAAGCTAACCCGCATTCTGCCGCTTCCGTTTGCATGATGCAGGGCAGCGTATTGTGTTGTGTGAAGCTGAGTAACCTTTCTGGCCGTTCAAAAGTGGCATTTAGGCTCATCACATTCTTCCTTTAAGGCTCAATATGGGATCTAATACCCATTCAAATAACGTTCGTTCACTTAGCGTGACATCCGCGGATAACGTCATCCCAGATTTTAAACGCAGCGGTTTTCCATACGCAGATACGGTTTGAGATTGCAGGTCTGCGTAGACCAAATACACTGGTTCGGAAGAATTCAACGGCGCAAAATCAAGTTCGCCGGGCAGTAGAACCGTGTCTGAAATCTGGGTGATGGTGCCTTGGTATAGGCCAAACTTTTGGTAAGGGAAGGCGTCGTAACGTACTTCTAACTGCTGGCCTTTTTCAATAAAGCCAGCTGCTTTTACCGGGATCAATAACTTTGCTTGGATCACACTGTTTATCGGAATAAGTGACAACAGTGGTGTATTGCCCGCGACTTGATGTCCTACCTTGGCTTGTAAATTTGCCACCACGCCATCGCGACTGGCTTTTATAACGACTGACTGTTGGCCACTCAACTGGGCAATGTTAAGAGACAATTCGCTCAGTTTCGTCTTAAGTTGGCGGCTATCATTGAGGTGATTTTGCGGCGTGGTGATAAGCTCGCTTTCGAACAGTTGAAGTCGATTAATTAAGTTGGCCCTTTCTCTTAGCAAGGCTTGGGCGTCACTTTGCAAAGCCAGTTTTTGTTCCAGTAATCTGTCTAGATCGATAGTTGCCACATGGCCTTTAAGTCGCATTTGTTGATAATTATGGTAACGAGCAGCAATCAAATCTTGACGTTTTTTTAATGTGCTAATTTGACTTTCCAAACCAGATAAGTCCAATTGGGTGGCATCCATGTTTCGCTGAATATTGCGCATCGCGATGCTATGTGTGGTTTGCAAACGGCCTAATTGTTCGTTAATTAAATTTTTCTGCGTGGCGTATTCTTGTAATAAGGTTGCTTGCAAACTTGAACCACTGAGTAAGGTGCGGTCGCCATTGACGATAACCAAACTTTGGCCTTTAGTAACTTGCTGCCCTTCATTGACTAAAACCTGTTGTATTTTTCCATCCAGCTGATGTGAAAACACTTTGACAATTCCTGATGGCGGCTCCAGCCAGCCGGCGACTGTTTCTTGTCGAGCATATTGACTTGTCACCAGCCAGGCAAATACAGCAACCAGCCAGAGCGTTAATATCAGCACCACCAGCGTGTGAGACATGGCAGGGATGATCAACACGTCACCGTGCAGCTTGCACTTTTGATGTTCAATGGCATTTTCTCTAAACAACCTGTCTTGCATATCTCCTCCTGAAAAAGGGTAGCGGGTTAAAAAGTAGGAAATTCTCCGTCCTTGGAGATACCGCTCCCATTTGCAAAAAAATCATGTTGACCACCTTCAGCGTATTATTTGTCATCCTTGACAAAGCAGAGACATTGCTCTGTAAATTCAGTCTACACGGTGCTTTCTTGCATTGGATTCCTTTCCAACCTGGTCCATTGGACCACCATCCTTGATTGCCTCCTTGCGATTAACTGCATTGGTTTAACGGCATCTTCCCGTTGCCTCCAATTGAGGTCACCCTCCCTTTCCTTAGCAAAACAATCCCTTGTTTGTCCTTGATATCGCTTAGCTCCGTTAAGCAATAGCCGAGTTCCTTTCGACGTGTTCAGCTTAGGAATTGGTGCTCAAAAGTCCTTACAAATATGGGTCACAAAGATACGGAAATGGGACGAGATCTAACGCAAATGCAAATGAATAGGAAGTATCACGCATTCAAGATTAGTGTTTGGGAAGTAAACATGTGATTGTGAGACAGGTAGGCGATTTCGAGCAACTGCAGCGCAGAAATGGTGGTTACTAGTAAAGGTGTATGGACTAGGTTTTAATCTTGCCGGTGAGAATGTCTTTGAACATAACCCAATCGCCTAAAAAGCTATAAAAAGGATAAGTAAAGGTGGCAGGTTTGTTGTGTTCAAAAAAGAAATGACCCACCCAGGCAAATCCGTAACCTAAGATGGGTAATGCCCAAAGCACTTGCCAGTGCTGAGTGAGCAGCGCATAGGCAATGGTCAGAATAATCAACGAGGAACCGATAAAATGCAGTTTTCGACAGGTTTTATTTTCGTGCTCCGACAAATAATACGGATAAAACTCGGCAAAGCTATTGAAGCGTTTTTCTGACATTGGATATCTCCTCTTTGTATTGTGCAGTATATGAGTTGTGGAACTGACTCAAAATTAGCACAGTTGTTGGCAATACACTGCGGACTATTTTAACCATATTGTCTTTGTCCCGTTTTGGCAAACTAATACATCCGAGTCCAATGCGTAAATTTATCTAGCAAAAATAGCATTCAAAGGCGACGAAAGTGTTGGAATTTCTTTATACTATCCCCACTTAGAATAGAGTATCTGAAAATAATAAATACGGGCCGTGTATGCATTCTACGATTAATTTAAATATTGAAAATTTTCAACAAGTCATTTTGGAAGACTCAAAAACCAAGTTTGTACTGATAGATTTTTGGGCGCCAAATTTAGAGATGTGTGAACAGCTTTCTCCAATACTGGAACACTTAGCAACTAAGTATGCCGAGCACCTTATTTATGCCAAAGTCAATTGTGAGCAAGAGCAACAAATTGCCTCCCAATTTGGCATTCAAAGCTTGCCTACGGTCATTCTGGTCAAAGATGGTCAGCCAGTCGATGGCTTTGCCGGACCCATGATGCAGGAACAAATTGAAGAACTGCTAGAAAAACATTTGCCTAACGCCGAAGATGGTTTTTACGAAAAAGCGGTCAATTTAGTTAATCAGGGCGACTACCAGCAAGCGTTTACCTTGGTAAAACAAGCTCACGATCTCGATAGCGATAGAGCCGACATTCGGATGGTACTGGCGGATTGTTATGTTGAATTGGGTAATATTGATCAAGCAAAAGCGTTGCTAGAGCCAATAAAGCTGGTGGATCAAAATGGTTATTTTCACAGCATAAACGGAAAAATTGAATTAGCCGAACAAGCTGCCGAGTCTCCTGAAATAAAACAACTTCAGGCCGACCTTGAGCAACAACCCGATAACCTACAAATCAAAGTAGACTTGGCAGTGAAATTACATCAAGCCAATAAAATCCAAGAAGCATTGGATCTGTTGTTTAGTGTGTTGAAAAAAGATCTTGGCTTTGGTGAAGCAAAAAAACTCACCCTTGATATGATTAATGCGATGCCCGATGGTGATCCAATCAAATCAGCGTCTCGTCGCAAAATCTACAGCTTGCTCTATTAATCCGCTACGGAAAAATGAATTATGGAACAAGGATGTGTTCCACATTACCCAGGCTCTGCTTTTTTAGGTAATCCCTGCTAATTAATCTATTGAGCTGCCTGACTAATCTTCGTAGTATTGTTGCCCAATCAGATATTCCAAATGGATTTGAGTGTGGATACTCCTAATTTCAAACAATACACTTTTCAAGAGTTAAAAGACGCGCTAGCGCACATAGATCGTGAACAGTACCCCGACAGAGCGAATGAGCTGATGTTAGAAATAGCGTCACGTCGTGATCGTTCACCAGAACCTGATGATGTTCAGGGTGCTGAATTAGATGAGGAGCTACACCCCAACATTTTCATTCGTTATTGGAAAGGACAGGTGTCTTTGCCCGTCAGCTATTGGGCGGTGGGTATTGCCGTTAGCTTACTGATAGTCCTTTTGAGTTTAGTGGTGGCCAAAGGGATAGAAACCGCTACCTCTTCCGCACTCCTTGGCGCTTACATATTAGGCATGTACGTAGTGATGATAGTGCTGCTTGTTTGGCAGTCGGTGGGCGTTTATCGGTCAGCTAGTAAACATCCACTTCGAGGTGGCTCCGTCGCCTGGGCTTACACGGCGAAAGTCATGGTTTTTGTAAGCTTGTTAAGTTTTCTGAATCAAATGTACGTTAGTGGCTTTTCCATTATGAAAGGTGGCTATCAAACGTTGATTGGCACTGCCACATATCCGGAGACTCAATTCAGATTGTTAAATGGCGGCAAGGAACTAGAACTGTTTGGGGGATTAGAAATAGGTTCTGAAGCGCTTCTCGAAGAACAGCTCAAACTGAATCCCGAGGTTGAAGTTTTGCACCTGCATAGCAATGGAGGCAGGATATTAGCAGCTAAACGCATGATGAAACTCGTGCAAAGCTACCAATTAGATACTTACGTAAGAACCGAGTGCAGCTCGTCTTGTACGTTATTATTTCTTGCCGGTAAGACTAAACTCATAGGCCATGGTGCTAAGTTGAAATTCCATGCAGCTTCAATAGGTGCGGTTTCAGGTCACAATGTAAAAGAAATTGGCCGAGAATTCGAGGAAGCCTATTTAGACGAGGGTATTGCAAAATGGTTTGTTGATAAAATCGTTAACACACCAAACACCCAATTATGGGAGCCATCGGAAGATGATTTATTACGAGCTGGATTTGTAGACAGAATAGTCAATCCCGACCAGTACGCGTACAGTGGCATTGGAACGGCATCTTCAATAAAAGTCGAAGATATCGAGTCCGGTTTACTAACTCAAGACTATATATTGGCAATGAAGGAACATGATCCTGACACGTATCAACAGGCAATAGCGTTAAATCTCAACGGCATGTTACAGGGATTACCCTTAGCTGAGGTTACAAATCAAATGGTTGATTTAATCTACAACGTGAGATTGCCTGTTTATCTTGCGAATGGCAGTAATGCCGCTTTAGTTAAGTATTGGAAAGCGCAAATTTTCAGAATGGAAGAATTGAGAGAAGATTATCCCTTGGCTTGCGCGTCTTTTGTATACCCTGATGAAGTGCCAGTTGAAAATCGTTATGGAAATGAAGGCGGCATATCCGAAAAAGGCAAAGCACTTGAAAGTGCAGCTTTAGCTGAGCTGATAAGAAGTTACCAAGGTAATTATCAAGATATTGATAAAGAAACCCAACAATCATTAATACAAGAAGTGTTAACGAAACTCCGTGCCCAGAATGAAGCATTTATGCAAGTCGTATCCTCAGCCAAGGACTATGTCGATAAACCTGAGCTAATGTGTGACGCATCAATCGCATTGAATGCAGCTTTTGTGTCATTCGATGTTGAAACAAGTGGCCAGTTATTACGCAGTATTCAAAATTAACCAGATGTATACGAAAACGAGGAAGCAGTTGAATTTTAAGTTAACAAAATTGATTCGCCTTCTGGGGAAAATCGCAATTGATACCGCACATGTTACTTGGCAGGTGAATATTGGTGACTGAATTAAAAAGCAGTGAACTTGAAAAAATAGCCCTTGAGCACCAAGCGGCTAAAATATTTATGCGTTGGTACGAACATGACAGTGGTCAAAAAATACGTCATATCTGGCACAATCGCCCCAACAAACCTGATGTGTCATGTCGCCTTGAAGGAAAACGCCTCGATATAGAAGTTGCTCATTTATATGGTTCTGAAGCCGAAGCTCGGCAAATATTAGGTCGCGAACTAGATGATAAAACCGTTGATGAATTGCGTGAACTAGACCAGAAATTTAAGCCTGACCAGCGATTATTGAGAGCCCTGAACCGGATTTTAGTTAATAAATCCCACAAGTCTTATAAATCGAAGCGCGTATGGCTAGTGATCCGCAATGCACACCCTGCTTGGGGAGCACAACACATTAAAGCACTGCAACATTGTATTGATGTGCCTCCCAACCATCCTTTTGAACAAATATGGATGGTCGGTGACTGGGAGGGGGATAGCGGCATAATTCAACTGTTCCCTTAATTATTTACGTGGACACCCACTCTTAGTCTCGGACCCCCATAGCTTTTTTGTAGCGAGTCAATTATTTACGTGGACACCCACTCTTAGTCTCGGACCCCCATAGCTTTTTTGTAGCGAGTCAATTGAATTAGTTATCTTGGGTGTCTCTATAGTGCCTAGTCTCAATGCCTACACAACCGAGACTGTTGCTATAGCGCCTAACATTCAACGAGAAACTTAAAGGTGGGTGTCCATCTAAGTAAGTGAATTTATAAATTGGCATGGGAATTTGGCAAAGTTCAAAGGTGGGTGTCCAGCTAAATTGTCTAAGTGTTCGTTTAAATGAAATTGAGTTGTAGGCTTACGGGAATAATGCGTTTTGTATGACTAGACTGTGATGTAAACTTCTAATTTTGCTAACCGTGCATTGATTCGAAAGTGCGCTTAAACTTATATTGAGACAATCAGGTAAGGGAATTTGCAAATGAATTCTGAAGGCATCAATGCAGTATTAAAAAGAACAAAAGAAAGGTCAAACCTCTATCGTCATCTGCAGCTTTCATGGTTTGTCGTCCACTATGCCGCAGGAACATCTGCAATAGTCGCAGCTGCGTTAGCTGCCATTTCGGATTCAACAGAAGTTCCACTGATTATTCAACAAAACACATGGCTATGGGGCTTGCTGGCAACCGTATTGACAGGTGTAGTGACCTTCTTGAACCCTCTTCAAAAAGCGCGAGATTATAAAAAATCTTATTATGAGATCTACTCTGGGATCCAAAAATATGAAGCAAATATGATTGATATTGAACGCTTGGTTGCTATTTTAGAGGCAGCTCAAGAAAGGATATTAAAATTGAATACTGAATGACTCTTGGTGTGTTTAAACATTGCTTAACTCCTCGCCTACTCATTTGAATTTTCCTCAGAATCGAAGCTCGGGGCCGCCACTCTGGACCCAATTAAAAAAATTTACACAGGAATTAAAGATGAAACTTGCGATGTTATTATTAGTCACACTAATAGCTACTCGGCCCGTCCATAGTACTGAACTTCAGCATTCTGTGGGCATCGGTCTTCAATACAGTGGCTTAATCGGTTATCAACTTTCTACATCTTTGAGCCAAGGACGAATTCGCGGTTCGATCGGGCTTGTCGGAGTCAGTCTGGGTTACGATCATTATATTACGGAGACATTTTCATTCGGAGCTACCTACACCAAATCATTGAGAACTGTGTATTCAGTAAATCTCAGCTACATGCCCAAAGGTCTGCGAAATAGTGGATGGTTGATTGCGCTAGATCTCGGACATATGCCAGATGATGATGCAGAAGGTTTTTTCAGAACCGATGGCACTAAAAACGTTGTTTGGCTCAGTGCCGGTTATCAGTTTTAGCAACTTGCGGCCACTTAATTTTGCTAAGCAGTTCGCTCTCGACATGCCGACAAGGTCACCAAATTTAGTCTCTATCAGTTACTAATTTGGGAATTAAGTTTCAAACGATAGTCTTCCAGCGCGCTTTTGTGCTTGTTTTGATGCCATGTTTGTCGTGACTTGGCTAGCTCAACTGCTGTTTCTTGGTGTTTTACAGCAGCTTCATAATCTCCTATTTGAGAATAAGCACTGGCGAGGCTGTGATAGCTATATGAATCTTCGGGATAAAGCTTGATTAGGTGCTCTAGAACCGCGATTCCTTTGACTGGGTCAGTGCCCAATGTATATTCACCTAAGCGATTTATTGAGTTTTTGGGTGAGACTTCAAAACCATATTTTTGCTCCGACAAATATCGGTAATGGGCTACTATTGATGCCACGCCCTTTTGTGCTATTTCAGATTCGGGCGGTAAACCGGTGTGAATATCGTCGAACAGTTTTTCCACGCCCATTATCACTGAAACCAAAGGCAGAGACATAAAATAATTTTGCGCGAAATGCTGGTAATGCCAATTCAGTTTACTTGGTGCCCTGTTTTTTAATGCCTCATGCAATAATTCATAGGATCCCATTTGATGCTGCTCTTTGACATTCGTACCATGACTAAAAAGCAAGAAACGAGGCTTATCATTTAACTTCGCCAACACTTCATTTGCAGTCGACAATATCCTTACATAATCATCTTTTAGCTCTGGGCTAATTGCGATATAGGCATTTATCATATTTGGTTTGTTGAGCAAGGCGGAAAGTACAATGGTGCCGTTGGTCCGAAATCCACTCATTATTCTAAACCCGTTGGTCCTATAGTTTTTATCAATATGCGGGAATAATTGCAGATCAAAAAAATCTAAAAGTGGCGTGGTTTTGCCAGTTTCATCGAATAACATTCCAGCACGATTGCCATAAGCAGGCGTCACAATTATCGTTTTAAGCCAAGGCCATTCGCCGTTGTGGCTCATCCAATCATGCATACCACTAAGGTAAGTGTGCGAATAAGGATGGAAATCAAAGAGCGTAATGTACTCTTTCTGTGTGTCTTTTGAGTAACCAGATGGAAGAAATACATTAAATACTAATGGCTCTTCAAACTGCGAATGACTCAACTTAATTTGCTCTTGAGTGCTGGCTGCAAGTGCGCAAATATTCACGCAAAGTCCGAGAAAAAACAATACGAAGTTTAGTATTTTCATAAATCGTCCCTGAGTAAAACTCTCTGAAAGTGACTTTAAAAGAGTCACTTAAACTTATTTTCAAGATGGCAAAACTAAATTCTTTAACTAAACGTCAGCTTCCAACCCACTTTGTGTTGTAGCCATTTTTCATTGGCAAGCTCAACATCGATAAGCGGGTGAGATCGCAACCAATTTGGTGGGAATGCCAACTGCCAATGACTTCCTTCAACAGTCAGCTTTATTTCAGGTAAAACGTCATCTTTGCGTCGAATCGACAACAAACAGGCCAGGCGCAAAACTCTCACCAAGCTAAAAAGCAATGGCTGAAGATCAAGGTGGTATTGCTCGAAAATGCTAATATCTAACTCTTGGCGATGGTTTAATACTAGATCACGAATGCTCTTGCGTTGCATCTGTGAATAGCCATTTAAACTTACATGAGTCAGAATGTAAGCACCGTGGCGATGATACTGCTTGTACTCAATGTGCAAACCAATTTCATGTAATTGAGATGCGGCATTAATAACGGCCAACGCATCAAAGTTGCATATATTTGTTTGCGCACATAATTGTTTATAAAGATTATCAGCCACAGCGCTAACACGGTTAGATTGCTGCTCATCAATATGGAATCGTGCTTTAATTTCGTCTAACGAGAGTTGACGACGGTCGTTTTCTTCGCTGTTTTCCAACATACCATAAATTAGACCTTCTCGCAGTGCGCCACCAGAGATCTGCATTTCTTCAATTTTTAACTGCTCGAACAATGCAATTAATATACATAAACCGCTTGGGAAAATAGCACGGCGCGCCTCGGTTAAACCGTCAATGTTTAAATTATCTATATGTGCACAATCAATACATTGTTGTAATAGGATATGAAGATAATCGAGTCTAATTGCGTCGCTGATCCCTTGTTCAACCAATATTTCTACAATGGCTTGTGGGGTGCCAGAGGCCCCTAAGCATTGCTTCCAATCAAAGCAGACAAAATCATCGATTACGGGTAAGAGTCTTTGCTTCGCCTCTGTAATGGCCGTTTGGACATTTTGTTCGGTAATTTCACCCTTTACAAAATAGCGTTCCATAAAGGTGACGCAGCCCATTTCCAGGCTCACTAAATTAATCGGCTGCATGTCATTGCCGATAATCACTTCGGTGCTAGCACCGCCAATATCAATAACAAGAGTATTGCCTTGATTAGCTGATGTATAAGCTACACCTAGGTATATCTGTCGAGCTTCCTCTTCGCCACTGATCACTTCTAACTTGTGATTTAGTATTTGCTGGGCTTTATCGATGAAGGTTTGCGCATTCTTTGCTATTCGTAAGGTGGCGGTGCCAACTATTTTAATATTGGAAAGTGGTATGTCTTGCAGCCTTTCAGCGAAGGTTTCTAAACATTTCCAGCCGCGCTCCATACTAACGTCATCTAAGCACATATTGTCGTCTAAGCCAGCAGCGAGTTGCACTTTCTGCTTCACTTTACCAATAATTTGCACGCTACCGGCAACCACTCTGACAATCACCAGGTGAAAGCTGTTAGAGCCTAAATCAACAGCCGCATACAATTGGTCTTCACTATTGTTGGTAGAAATCGTCTGACTATCCATTAACGCCTTTGTTGTCTGCTATTGTTGTTGGGTCGTTTTTGATATGTTTTACCACTTTGCGTACGCTTTTTAAACTGTGGCTTAGGTGGCGTAATATCATCGAGTAACGAATCTGGGTCGTAATTACTTACAGGTATCGCCCGTCCAATATAGGTTTCAATCGCCGGAAGGTTTAACGCATACTTTTCACAAGCAAAGCTGATAGCATGACCACTTTTACCGGCTCGGCCCGTTCTGCCAATACGATGCACATAATCTTCGGCGTCATCAGGCAAATCAAAATTGAACACATGACTTACTTTTTCAATATGTAAACCACGAGCTGCCACGTCAGTCGCCACTAATATGTCCAGCTTATCTTTACCAAAATCTTCTAGAATTTTTAATCGTTTACGCTGAGGCACATCGCCACTGAGTAAGCCTACGCGGTGCCCATCGGCAGCAAGCCAATCGCTGAGTTTTTCACATACGTGTTTGGTATTGGCAAACACGATGGCTTTTTCTGGCCACTCATCTTCAAGTAATGTGAGAAGCAACATCATTTTGTCTTCATCAGAAGGATAAAAAAGTTCCTCTTGTATTCGACTTGCTGTTACTTTATCGTGCGCTACTTCTACGTGAGTGGGATTGTTCATGTGTTCGTACGCGAGTTCTTGAACGCGATATGAAAGCGTTGCTGAAAACAGCATGCTTAAGCGTTCAGTTGGAGCTGGCATGCGTCTGAACATGTAGCGAATGTCTTTGATAAAGCCAAGATCAAACATACGGTCGGCTTCATCGAGTACAGCCACTTGAATGTTTTCTAACGAAAAGACGTTCTGTTTGTAGTAGTCGATGATGCGGCCAGTGGTACCAATAATAATATCAACACCAGTTTGTAAAGACTCGCGTTGACTTTGGTAGCCTTCGCCCCCATAGATTAAACCAAGCGATAAGCCTGTATGCTTGCTAAGCAGTTCAGCATCGTTATAAATTTGTACCGCCAGTTCCCGTGTAGGCGCCATAATAATAGCTCTGGGCTGCTTTTTCGAGGTATTCGGATGAGTCAAGAGTCTGTGAAAAGTCGCTACAAGGAACGCAATAGTTTTGCCGGTTCCTGTTTGCGCTTGACCTGCAATGTCTTGACCTTCAAGTAAATGAGGTAAACTCAACGCTTGAATTGGCGTACAGTGCATGAAATTTGCTTCTGTTAATGCTTTCAATACGTTTTCATGTATTGGCAAATCAGAAAAATGTGTTTCAGTTAAATGTGTTGTTTGCATAGCTTATAGCTTATCAGTGCTTGCATTAAAAAACAGTTTCTATATAACTCTCATGACGCGCTGAAGAATCTCAGCGAGAGACCTAATACGGAGAAAAGTATGAGCGACAAAATTATCCAGTTGTCTGACGATAGTTTCGAGGCCGATGTTATCAATGCTGCTGGTCCTGTCCTAGTTGATTTCTGGGCGGAATGGTGCGGCCCATGTAAAATGATTGCGCCAATCTTAGAAGAAGTTGCTGGCGAGTTCGACGGCAAGTTAACAGTTGCCAAGTTGAATGTCGATGAAAATAATGAAACACCGCCTAAGTATGGTATCCGTGGGATCCCAACTTTATTGTTGTTTAAGGACGGAAATGTAGCAGCTACGAAAGTAGGCGCTTTGTCTAAAACTCAGCTAGCTGAGTTTTTAAACGAAAACATTTAGTCTGTGTCGAAATAAAGAACCCGAGCTTGCTCGGGTTTTTTATTGTAAGCCAGAAATGCGGCACTTTGGTTTGTGCAATTAATAATATTGTGCCTGACATTATTCGCTGCATTATTTTGCTGACTAGGCGGCTAAGAGCCACGAAACACAAAAAATGCCTGTTGCCTTGTTATTATTAATACCGCTGAAAACAAAGGAAATCTCCTCTAATTGCTTAATTTTCAGCAGCCGAGAGCCAAAAAAAGACGATAACTGCGACTAATCCTTGATTTGCACTAGACGAATTTACTAATTGGTGCTAACTTTTGCATGTTCAAATCTTGAACTCCAAAAATCGCGCTCAATCCAAAGAGTAGAAGAATCGTAAATCAATCATTACTGAGTGCCCTTTAGCACAAATCAAATCATAAAGACCCACCAATATGAATTTAACAGAACTAAAAAACAAACCGATCAGTGAACTTGTGGCGTTAGCCGAGAAAATGGGCTTAGAAAATATGGCCCGCGCGCGCAAACAAGACATTATTTTTGCAATACTCAAAGCCCATGCTAAAAGTGGCGAAGACATTTTTGGGGATGGTGTTCTCGAAATCTTGCAAGATGGCTTCGGTTTCCTTCGTTCTTCTGATTCATCGTACTTGGCTGGTCCAGATGACATCTATGTGTCGCCAAGCCAAATTAGACGCTTTAACTTGCGTACTGGTGATACCATTGCCGGAAAAATCCGTCCTCCCAAAGACAGCGAACGTTATTTTGCCTTGTTAAAAATCAACGAGGTTAACTTTGATAAGCCGGAAAACTCACGTAATAAGATTTTGTTTGAAAACTTAACGGCTTTGCATGCAAACCGTCGTTTCACACTGCAACGTGGTAATGGTAGTACGGAAGATTTAACTGCACGTATTCTTGATTTAGCATCTCCTATTGGCGCAGGTCAACGTGGTCTTATCGTTGCACCGCCTAAAGCCGGTAAAACCCTATTGCTGCAAAATATCGCACAATCGATTGCAGCTAATCATCCCGAAAGTGAACTCATCGTATTGCTTATCGATGAACGTCCTGAGGAAGTCACCGAAATGCAACGCTTAGTGCAAGGTGAAGTGGTTGCTTCTACGTTCGATGAGCCAGCAAGTCGCCACGTGCAAGTGGCTGAAATGGTAATCGAAAAAGCCAAGCGCCTAGTCGAGCATAAGAAAGACGTTGTTATCTTGCTTGACTCGATAACCCGTTTAGCACGCGCATATAACACAGTGATCCCATCATCAGGTAAAGTATTGACCGGTGGGGTTGATGCCAACGCGTTACATAAACCGAAACGTTTCTTTGGTGCTGCTCGTAATGTAGAAGAGGGTGGCAGTTTGACGATTATCGCTACTGCACTAGTGGATACCGGCTCCAAAATGGATGAGGTTATTTACGAAGAGTTTAAAGGTACCGGTAATATGGAATTACACCTTAATCGTAAGATTGCTGAAAAACGTGTGTTCCCGGCTATCGACTTCAACCGCTCTGGAACGCGTCGCGAAGAATTGTTGACCACTAAAGATGAATTACAGAAGATGTGGATCTTGCGTAAAATTGTTCATGAAATGTCAGAAATTGATGCAATTGAATTCTTGATTGGTCGTTTAGCGATGACCAAAACCAATGAAGAGTTCTTTGACGCGATGAAACGCCAAAAGAGCTAATCAGCAAGATTTGATTGCGAGATAAGAATCCGCCAGATGGTTATCCACTGGCGGATTTTTTGTTTGCAGTCTGACACTGTTGAAAAATATGCTATAACATGACTCAACTGCGAACGTAATCACAATTAAAAAGTTGAATTTGAATATGAAAAAACTTCTCACAATACTGCTATTTATCCCAGCCCTAGCCTCAGCCAATCCCGTTGATGACGCGGCAAAAAAAATCGAAAGCAAAGTAGTAGAGTGGCGCCACCATCTGCATCAATACCCTGAGTTGTCTAACCGTGAATTCAAGACTGCGGCCTATATTGAAAAGCACCTTCGCTCATTGGGGTTACAAGTACAAACCGGCGTGGCTATCACCGGCGTCGTTGCCATTTTAGACAGCGGAAAACCAGGGCCCGTGGTTGCTTTGCGAGCTGATATGGATGGACTGCCAGTACCAGAGCAAGTTGACTTGCCTTGGAAATCTACCCAGCGGAGCGAATTTAATGGTAAAGAAGTGCCAGTGATGCATGCTTGTGGTCATGATACTCACGTCGCCATGCTGATGGGAGCAGCTGAAATTCTGGTTGGCATGAAAGATAAGCTAAAGGGCAAAGTGAAATTTATTTTTCAGCCTGCCGAGGAAGGTGCACCTGCAGGTGAGCGCGGAGGTGCAGAAGTGATGGTAGAAGAAGGGGTGCTTAAGAATCCTGACGTAGATGCCATATTTGGATTGCATATCAGCTCTGCTACTGATGTTGGTAAAGTGCGATACCGTGAAGGCGGAGTAATGGCGGCAGTCGATCCGTTCAAAATTGTGATCAAAGGTAAACAAGCCCACGGCGCTTATCCGTGGCTAAGTATTGATCCTATTACTACGGCTGCTCAGGTGATCATGAGTGTGCAAACAATTGTGAGTCGAGAGCTCAGTTTGATAGACGATGCGGCAGTGATTACCTTTGGTTCGATCCACGGTGGCGTTCGCTCAAATATCATTCCTAATGAAGTTGAGCTGGTAGGCACAATTAGAACCTTAAACGAAGAGGCTAGAAATCATATATATGAGGCGTTACCTAGAAAAGTGAAAGGCATTGCAGATAGTATGCGTGCTCAAGCGGAAGTGACGCTGCCACTCGACTACAACTATCCTATCACCTTCAACGACCATGATCTTATGGCCAAGATGTTACCAACCCTGATCAACACCGCTGGACAAGAAAACGTGTTGTATAGCAAACCGGTTACTGGCGCGGAAGACTTTTCTTTCTTCCAAAAAGAAGTACCAGGCGTGTATTTATGGATCGGCGGCAAACCATTAAATGTGGATCCCCAAGACGCACCAGCGCATCATACCCCTGAGTTTTACGTGGATGACGAGGGGATGAAACTTGGTGTTAGATTATTGACCAATATGACTCTAGACTATATGAATAAGTGATGAGCATAACTTAGGCGAATACTTGAGACTAAAAATACTCTACTCGATATTGCTGACTGCCCTTGGGGTGGTCATCAATCTCATCCCTGCACCGTTTGACAACGAAGCGGTGTTTGCCTTTGGGTTTGGTCTTGCATTATTTCTAGGATTTATTTACGGCTCACGCTTTGCCGTTGCCAGTGTCGCTTTTATGGTAGCGGCAGATTTCATTCTAAACACATCTTCTTGGCAGATTGGCTTGTTTGCGACGCAGACGATCGTTGTCAGCGTCCTTAGCTATAAAAAATCGCCATTTCGGCCCATTCTAATTACCTTGGGGTATTGGATTTTCATTGCCTTGCCATTCATCCTGCTCATCAATTACAGTCAAACAGGTGCCGTAAATAACAATGATATTGGGACGCTGATAACCAATTTTGTGAATGGCATAGCGATTACCCTAGCAGGGCATTTTGCGTTTATTATTGTTAGTATTATCCGACCTAATCGGGCATTAAAACCGGTTAAAATGGGGTTCTTGTTTCGTTATTCATTCACCGGGCTATTCTTTTTATCCACCTTAGTCTTGTCGTACACAGTAGTTAGCTTTTACCAAAGCGTTAAATATCAAGATTTAAACAATTACTTGTCGCAACGCACTAAGGTTGTGACACATCAGTTAAATTCGTTCATTGACTCACATCGCAATGCCATCGATATAGTGGCCAAAGCGATAGAAGATGATCCACAAAATACAGCAGAGCGCCTTTCAGATTTGTCGATGCGCTACCCCAATTTTCTAACGTTTCTCGCTGCCGATAAGAACGGCATCATTTATCAATCATACCCAGTCTCACTTTTTAACAAAGCTCAACGTACTGGCGAGCTGGATGTCAGTCAGCGGGATTACTTTATACAAGCTAAACGCATCGGCACCATTTACTTGTCCTCGGCGTTTATAGGCAAAGGATTTGGTCAAGATCCGATTGTGGCTTTATCGTCGCCAATTTATTCCGATCAAGGAGAGTTTAACGGCATCGTAGAAGGGTCGCTGGATTTATCTAGTTTCAAACTGTACGACGACAATGAAGTCGATCCATTGGTGTCCATGTTGATCACCGATGACAATAATGTGGTGATGTATGCAAGCAACGATTTAGGGTTAAAAGTTCTGGGTAAGGTGACTTTAGAAGATTGCTTGCCTAAGCTATGCCTCAAAGTAGGGACTAAAATATTGGACAGTGCCGAGCTGTTCATTTCATCAGAAAAAAGCAACTTTACTGGCTGGACAGTCTATAAGTTTTATCCTCGCTCTACTTTTATCCAACAAATGTCGCATTATATTATAAAAGCCTTATTGTTGATTCTTTGCTTGAGCCTGTTAGCAATTGTCTTTAGTCATTTAGTGGCGGAATCTTTTGCCAAACCCTTAGCGACACTATCTACTAACTTCTCACATTTTGACCCCAGCGAACCTAATAGCAAATCGATGACACCCGTGGGATTGTCTTATGTGAATGAAGTCGCAGAGCTGGATCAGGGTTTTCAAGATTTAACGCAACGTATAGCGCAACTGTTTGAGCAATTAAATAGTGCCAAGTTGCGTCAAAGCCAAATGAATGATGAACTCAAGACCTTAAACTTATCACTTGAAAAAAGAGTAGAGGAGAAAACATCGTCTTTGCGAAAAGCGGTATTGGAAGCAGAGACCGCGAATCAGGCCAAATCGCAATTCCTGGCTAATGTTTCTCACGAAATTCGCACGCCCATGAACGGTATCATTGGTTCATGCCAAAACATCGATTTTGATCAACTAGATAAGGATACGTATCGAAGAGTCACCACCATTTATCATTCGGCATTGAATCTGATGGAACTGTTAAATGGGTTGCTTGACTGGTCAAAAATTGAATCAGGTAAAATGACGCTAGACGAGACTACTTTCTCACCGGCAGCACTGATCCATAACTGCGTAGAATTGAACTCGCCGCTTGCTAAACAAAAAGGGTTGCACGTGACCTTTCAACCCTCGGCTGAACTTCCACAGTGGTTGGTTGGAGATGCCGGTAAAATTAATCAAGTGATCAATAATTTGTTGAACAACGCCTTCAAGTTTACTAAAGATGGTGGCGTAACACTGACCGCTAGTTATTTGAACGGGGCTCTAAAAATTGCCGTGCAAGACACCGGTATAGGCATACCTAAACATCGTCAAAGCAAAGTGTTGGAACAATTTACTCAAGCCGACGCATCAACCACGAGAAAATACGGTGGCACTGGACTTGGCTTAAGTATCTGTCAAGAATTGACCAGACTAATGGGCGGAAAACTAGAGTTAAGCAGTGATGAAGGTGTAGGAACCTGTATAAGTATCGAGATCCCATCAACAATAACCGACCAAGCGCCAGTGGCTATTCATAAATGCGATCTGGATTTACCCGCAAATACTAAAGTGTTATTAGCAGAAGATAACGATATTAACGCTGAGGTGGTGATGGATATGTTATCGAGTCAGCCAATCAAGATCATTCGGGTCAAAGATGGACAAGCGGCGGTGGAGGCTGCCACACATTATGCTTTCGACTTGGTATTAATGGATTGCCAAATGCCAAAAATGGATGGATATGAGGCTACCCATCAATTAAGAAAACTTGGCGGTGATAAAGCAAATGTTCCGGTGATTGCGTTAACCGCCAATGCTTACAAAGAAGACCGGCAACGATGTGAAGCTGCCGGTATGAATGATCATGTATCTAAGCCCGTTGACAAAACCGCCTTACTGGCTTGTATGCATAAGTGGTTAGTCGCTGATAGGGGCCTTACTGAATCGTCGTAAGATCATGTAGCCCACAATTGCAGACAAGATTGAGCCCATCAAAATGCCTAAACGTTCATCGAAAATGAGGTTGGTGCCCGTTTCTTCAAACGCTAAAGAGCCAATGAACAGGCTCATAGTGAAACCCACACCACATAAAATGGAACAGCCGTAGAGCTGCATCATATTTTGATCGGATGGGATTTTCGCAAATCCTAACTTTATCGCAATCCAGCAAAATCCAAATACACCGAGCTGCTTACCAACAAATAACCCTAGAAAAATCCCCATAGTGACTGGATGCGTCAGTGCGCTAGCATTGATACTAAACAGATCTATTCCAGAGTTCGCAAAAGCAAATATGGGTAATATGGCAAAACTGACGGCAGGGTGCAGACTGTGCTCTAACGATTTGACGGGGGATGCGGCAGGATCATTTTTATCGCGCATCGGGATAAAGAAAGCTAATAGCACACCGGCAAGGGTCGCGTGAACGCCAGATTTAAGCATGGCTACCCAAAGTACTAGCCCTACTAAGATATAAGAGGGAACTTGTTGGACATTTTTGCGATTCATCCAAAATAGAATGGCAAGGCATATAACGGCAACTACGAGAGGGCTAGAGGAGATATTGTTAGTGTAAAACAGCGCAATGATCATAATTGCACCAATGTCATCGATGATTGCAAGCGTGACTAAAAACACTTTTAGACTCGTGGGAACTCGGCTGCCCAGCAGAGCAAGTATTCCTAACGCGAACGCAATGTCGGTAGCTGCGGGGATGGCCCACCCTGACAATGCAGTCGCATTTCCCCAAGTAAAATACACATATATCAATGCCGGAATTAACATACCGCCAACGGCACCGATGATCGGTAATACCACATTTTCTGGTTTAGATAGTTCGCCTTCCATGACCTCACGTTTAAGCTCAAGTCCAACTAAAAAGAAGAACACCGCCATTAGCCCATCGTTAATCCATAACAGTAAAGGCTTATTGATGGCGAGTGCGCCAAACTGAACCACGACAGGCATTTCAATCAGTTGGTCGTAAATCGGTGAAAGCGGTGAGTTTGCGACTATCATTGCGAGCACGGCAGCTAGCATCAAAATGATCCCGCTTGCCGACTCTTTCTTTAGAAAATCATTCATGGATTAGTTATTCCTTTGTCATCGTCAAATCGTTTATAGGCTGGGCGTTAACAACCAGAATTTTAGATCTTAGTTACCAACTTTTTGTTTACGCGCAAGCAATCAAGAAAGTTTAATTTAGGATATTGAATTGAAATTATCGTTTAACAGAAGCTTAGTTTGGGATTGCGGCTAATTTGGGCTACAATCTTGCGCCCTAGCTAGGAAGTGTTATTTCCGACAGGAGTGCTCGACATGGCGGATCAACAAATACCTGAGTAAACAAATCGACATCAAGACGATGTCTAACACCAAAGTGATTAATTGGGAGTGGCTATGCCAAAAGTGGCAATTGTAATGGGATCAAAATCAGATTGGCCCACAATGCAACAAGCAGCGATAATGCTGAAAAATCTAGGAGTCGAATTCGACGCCAAAGTAGTGTCGGCACATCGAACTCCAGATTTGCTTACTGAATTTGCAAAAACGGCTGCTGATCAGGGCTACCATGTGATCATTGGTGGCGCTGGTGGTGCTGCACATTTACCGGGTATGATTGCTGCCCACACTCATTTACCAGTGTTCGGTGTGCCGGTTCGATCTAGTCAACTCAGTGGTGTTGACTCCTTGTATTCAATCGTGCAAATGCCCAAAGGCGTTGCTGTGGGCACCTTAGCGATTGGCGAAGCTGGCGCGGCTAATGCTGGCTTGTTGGCGGCACAAGTGGTGGCCCTTCACGACAGTAAAGTCCGTGACGCAGTAATCGCATTTCGTCAGCAACAAACTGACACTGTACTTGGCTTAGATGAATTGGAGTTGCCGGAATGAAAGTACTGATCTACGGATCAGGGCAGCTAGCACAAATGATGTATCTGGCGGCTGTCCCATTGGGTATACAGGTGAGTGCCGTTGATGTGGGTAATCACACTGTGGTGGACCCAATCAGCAAACGCTCATTAGAACTCAGCATCGAAGACGCGATCGAACAAGCTGACGTATTATCCGTTGAGTTTGAACATGTACCAGAAGATCTATTAGAGCAAGCACAGTCAAGCGGAAAATTACTTCCAAATAGCGAAGCAATATTGGCTGGCGCAGATCGTGTGCGCGAAAAAGCCGTACTTAGTAAACTGGCGATTGCCAATAGTGAACATCGCATTATTACACAAGTCGAGCAACTCGATGAGGCTGTGGAAACCTTAGGCGACAAACTCATTATTAAGGCCAGTCGCGACGGTTATGACGGTTACGGACAATGGCGCTTGGCACACATTGAGCAATTAGACTCGCTCAAAAACACATTAAGCCAGCTTGATCTGCAAAACGTTCCATTGATTGCCGAGAAAATGGTGCCTTTTGAACGTGAGCTATCCTTAGTGGGAGTTAGAGGGTTACAGGGGGATATTCAGTTTTATCCACTTGCCGAAAATTTGCATCACCAAGGGCAATTACATGTATCGGTAGCACCGGCTCCAGATATTACTGAAAACCTCAATCAACAAGCGCAGTTAGCATTCAAAAAGCTGGTGGAAGAATACGACTATGTGGGCGTGCTCGCAGTGGAGTTTTTTCAAGTAGGCGATAGTCTATTGGTCAATGAGATTGCGCCTAGGGTGCACAATTCAGGACATTGGACACAACAAGGTACAGATACCAGCCAATTTGAAAACCACATACGTGCGATCACCGGGCTGCCTTTAGGTAACACCAAAGCCAAAGGTAAATCAGCGATGATCAATATTATCGGCTGCGACGACTACTCAACCGATTTATTGAGCATTAAAAACTGCCACTTGCACCTTTATGGTAAAACGGTGAGACCTAAACGCAAAATGGGCCACATCAACTTAACCGGCAAAACATACAGTGAGTTAGCCGAAGTGATGACCACCTTGGCAAAGTTTCTGCCAATTCAAGCCTTCCCAAAATTGCTGGATGAGGCGGATAAGCTTGCGGCTATTGATTAAGGTACATTTATTAGAAGCAACTGGCCACGTGGTTGGAGTTTGAAAGTTCAACCACAATTCCAGTTAGTCGTAAAAACATCTTATTTATCGTTATGAGCAACCACTGAGTGTTAGCTGCAGAAATAGTAAAAAACAATCAAGATCCGCCTAATCATGATCAAATATTCCTTCTTCACGTCAAATTAACGTATCACAAAATACATTAGCCAAAACCCCAAAACTGTCGTTTTTTTTTACAATTCGTTCAATTGTAAATATTATTAATTACTTAATTGGTTGAAATATAACTATAAAATATTTTTGGCGCGACTTATGCTTCCTGATAGATACTGGGCAAATATGAGTGCCCATGAGCAGTTGTCACTCGGCTAATGACGAAGCTCTGAAACGTCAAACAAGGAAAAATCATGAAATCAAAACTTATCAATTTTACTGGCGCAACCATGTTGCTTTTAGCAACTTGTTTAAATTCTGTCGCCAATGCCGCAATAATCAATGTGGGCGTCATTGCTGACGATGGTGTGAATGTCGTAGCAGCTTATTTAGACGCATTTGCCGATATTAACGTTACCGCCGCTATCCAAGGCTCCTCAAATGTTACCGGTGTGGGCGACCTAAGCGGATTCGACGCGGTATTTGTATGGACTAATAGCGCGCCTAGCGATGCAGTCGCTTGGGGCGATATTCTTAGAGATTACTCGGATGTTGGTGGCGGAATAGTAATGAACACCTACGGAATGAGTATGCCTTGGGCGATTCAAGGTGGCATCACCGACAACGGCTATGCCCCATTTAGCATTGCCGGAAATACCAATACAACAGGAAGTTTAGTGGCAACTATGGCTGACTCTTTGTTTAATAATGTCGACTTAACTCAATTGGCTTACTGGAACAATAGTAATTATGCCGATCCAACCCTCAGTGCTGGCGCAACCTTGTTAGCCACTGACGGCAATGGTGTCAATATGATCGCGAGAAACGCAAGTCAAAATATTATTGCTATGAACATTTATCCCGGAAATCAATCTAATGACGAATATTGGCAATTGGCAGCTAATGCACTACAACAAGTAGCGGGTAACGTTAACGATATTCCAGAGCCAACCACCTTAGCGATTTTTGCGCTAGGCCTATTTGGATTAGCTACGCGCCGCGCCAAATAATTTGTTTGCAAGCAAATAGCTATTGTTTGATTAAAACCCAGCGCTAAGCTGGGTTTTTTAATTGAAGCACAAAAGTGGAGTGGGTTTATTTAATCATGCAAAGGTTACTGCATATGAGCAAGCCCTATATTTTTATCCTAAACAGTGTTCTAAAGTCGTGATTTTGGAAATATTAATAAACCGGCATAAAGACAGTTGACAACCAAGCGTAAATCACTAAAATGGCGCCTCGCTTTTGCGGTGGAAGCTCTTAGCGATATTAAAGAGCAACCAACTTCCGCCATTACATTAAGTAAATCAAAAGCAGCACCTCAGTGTGCCGACTTAGCTCAGTTGGTAGAGCAACTGACTTGTAATCAGTAGGTCGCCAGTTCGATTCCGGCAGTCGGCACCATTTTTGATGATTTTTAATTTAGATACATCACTATTTCTCAATTGAAATCCAGAAATCCAAAAATCCAAAAATCCAAAAATCCAAAAATCCAAAAATCCAGAAAACTGAAAATTTAATGAGCTTCCGCGCGACCGAACACCGTTAAACTAATTATAAAAAATAATGCTATTAAGGGGTTCGAGTTTTTTTCGACTTTCTTTTAATTGGAGTTGTACTGAATGTTTCCACTCTAAAATCGTTTATGTCTCCCCCACCAACCACTTTTTCCAAATCACATTCTCTTAACGTTTTAAGTTTATTATCTGAGTTTTTCGCATGTTTCATATTATTGACTCCTTAGTTAACTTGCTTTTAGAACTTTCAATACTAGTCTAAGTATTTATTGGATGATTTTAAAAACAAGTCGGATGCTTACAATTTTGAGACACTTTCGTTTGCAAGTTAATATTTATCTTAGCTTAGTTATTTGTTTGACAATATCAACGTATGCGGATTCTTTTGAGTCATCTTATGAGATCGATGGTCAATCTACGGGGTTGATTTACACCGTTTTTCAAGGCAAAAACGCTATCTGGATTGGAGGTGAGAATGGACTTTTTCGACTTACGGGAACTTATTCTGAATTTTATTCAACAACGTTTTGGCCATTTGATGGATATGACATTGAAGGAGTCGTAGAAGATGAAAAAGGACGTTTATGGTTAAGCTTCTTTGGGAATGGTATAGTTGTTTTTAATCCAACCGAGCAAAAATATACTCATCTTACTTTGAGTTCAGGTTTGAACTCAAATACCTGTTTAGAAATTAGAATATTAAACGGTAATATTGCTGTTAACTGCGTAAACACATTATCAATTATTGATGTTAATACTCTTAAAGTAACAAATTTCAATGAGGCACCTGCCAGCAAGATTTTAGATATATCAAGCCTTCAAACGAGGAATAACAAAGCATATTTCGCAAATAGTCTGAACAAAATCTATGTACTAGAGAATTCTAAACTAAAAAATATTGAGTTAGGAGAGGAAATAGAGATTGTCAGTAGTTTTTTTGTAGATGGAGATGAAACTATTTGGGTGTCAACTGGAGAAGGCTTGCATCAAGTTAAAGGAGAGACAGTACAACGTGTACTAGAGCTAGATTACAAGCAAGAAATCACTTATCTAAACGCTTTTAATAAAGACAATCTAATATACTTTTCCAACGGTTTTAATTTGTTTAATACTACTACCTCTAAAGTTACTAAAATAAATTCAATATCAAGCGCTAGTCAAATTGCCTTAGAAGAAGTGTATGACCTTACTCGTACTGTAAACGAAAACATATTGTTTTCTGCGCCGCTTATCGGCATTGGTTATTTTAACAACTTATTTTTAAGTCTTGATAAGCTTCCTTACATTGAAAAACGTGGGAAAAATATTCAAGCAAGTTTAGGTTGGGATGATACTTCAATAATTATTGCTCATAATAATAATATTTATATTTATCAAATTGCCTTGAATAAATTTACGCTTCTATTGGCTGATGTTGGAGTGATAACAGCTATCGCGAGGGACAAGAGCGGTGAACACTTATACTTGGGTGTCGAAAATATGGGAGTTTTACTTTTTGAAGTTACAAGAAATTCCAATTTTCAATTAGACTTTTTAAACATATTCCCGATAAAACAAGGGCTTATTTCAGATATTAAGACCTCATCAAGCGGGCTTGTTTATTTTAGCGTGATTGAAGCGGCTGAAAAAGGACTCTATATTTATGACAGTGGGAAAGTAATCCCCATTGATGAATTCAAGGGCATAGATATAGACACTATTTTAATTAATAAGCAAAAAGAAGTTCTTTTATCTACGAGAAATAGCGGAATTCTTTCATATAAAGCAAATAAAACTATTAAAAACAGCATTAAAAAAGGTTTTATAAACAACTGTTTGATCGAAGACAGTGCAGGGACCATATGGTTATGCACCGATGGGGCAGGGTTAGCTTACGTAGATGAGTCAAATAATGAGTTAGTGTTTGTTGATCCTAAATTTACTGGCGGATCTCGACATATTAGAGAATTGGTAGAGGATAGTGAAGGTTACTTATGGGTAATGACAAACCAAGGGTTAATTAGATACGATCATTCCAATGCAAGCTCGATCAAACTTGGTAAAGAAGACGGAATAAATGATGTCGATTTTGAAATTACGGCATCAATTAATCTTTCAAACGACCGGATTTTAGTTGCCGGAGACTCACAAAACTACATTATAAATACGAAGTTAGCTAACCATTATTTAGATCAGCGATTGGGTATGACGACAAATACAGTATTTGTTGATTTAACCGTTCGAAACCGTGAAGTATCGGGAGTTCAATCTAGAAAACCCGCTTTATATAGTAGTATTAGTACTTCCGACAATTTGGAATTTTCTAACGATGACTTTTTGATGACTTTGACATTCGCAGCGAATAACTTTATCGATCGAGAAATACTGGGTTTTGAATATCGTCTTGTCGGTCTTGATTCTAGTTGGGTTGCAGCGAATGCGAAAGAATCATCAGCCACATATTCCACATTACCATCTGGGGACTACGAGTTTCAGGTTCGTGTAGTCGATCCTAAAAGTACAGCTTCGCAACCAATTAGCTCTCTTAACTTCACAATGCTCCCTCCGTTTTGGCAAACCTGGCAAGCTTACGTTATTTACATTATTGTTTTGACACTCACCATTGTTACGTTCTTTAAGTTACGCACTATTAAACTTGCCCGGGAAAACAGTCGCCTTGAATCTTCCGTTTTAGAGCGCACAATCAAATTAGCAAGTAGTGAAAACAAAATAGGTAAATTGCTGCAACATAAAGAATTGCTATTTGCAAACGCTTCTCATGAGATTAGAACTCCATTAGCTCTTATTTCCGGACCACTTGAGAAGCTTTCTAATATGGCTATTGGAGAGCAAGCGATTAAGTATATTGAGATGGCGAAGCAAAACTCTATGCGCTTATCAAAGCTAGCCGACGAAATTCTTGATCTTTCTAAAGTTGACTCAAAGAAAATTAATGAAAAGACTAAGTATAATCTGCATGCCTCAATTAATGTTGTCTTAGAGTCCTTTAAACCACTCACTTTATTGAAACAGCAGACCTTACTCATTGAGAATAATGCTGAAGGAGTAGGGTCATACTTGACTGACTCGCTTGAAAAAATCATGTCCAATTTACTGATTAATGCATCAAAATACAGTCCTTCGAATACTGAAGTCATAGTTAAAGCGACAACAAGGAATGATGAGTTAGAGATTGTTATTGCCGATTGCGGGGCTGGTATTAAAGAGCAAGATCTAGAGAAGATGTTTGAGCGCTACACCAGATTAGATAATGCAAGTGACACTGATGGCACTGGTCTTGGCCTCGCTGTAGTAAAAGAGCTAGTGATAGCGAATAACGGATTAATTGAAGTTGAGAGTAAGTTAAACGGAGGGACTCGTTTTATAGTTAGATTGCCCGTTTGCGATCCATCAGAAATAGATGATCTTGGCGATGTTATCAGTGAACCCAAGGTATTTGCTGATGAACTCTGTGTTCAGAATTCGATTACGCCACTACCTATATTGGAAGACGGCAATTTGCAATTGCCTACTATTCTTATAGTAGAAGATAATATTGATATGCGAACGTATGTTAGTAATCTGTTATCCGAGCAATATCAATGTGAAACAGCGAAGGATGGTCAGGAAGGATTCGAAAAATCATTGGCGCTATTGCCTGATTTAATCGTCTCGGATTTAATGATGCCAAAATTAAATGGTTTTGAATTCACGAAAGCCATTCGAGAACATGAGCTTACGTGCCATATCCCGATTATAATGCTTACCGCTAAAGGCGATGATGAAACTAGAATAGAGGGTTGGACTTATCAAGTTGATGAGCTGATGACAAAGCCTTTTACGAATGAAGAGCTTATCGCCCGCATCGCCAACTTACTCGCCATTCGTCGTAATATTTCGAATAGGTTTACGCATTCATCTAACAAAGAAGACAGTAACCCATTCTTATTGTGTGACTCTGAATACTATTCAGAAAGAGATCGTCGATTTTTCGATAAATTTCTTAACTGGATTGATAACAGCTACACGAACGACAAAGTTACCCGAAAACAGGCTGCTGATGCTTTGGCTGTAAGTGAAAGACAGTTAAACAGAAAGTTAGATGCTCTGGTGGGAAGCAGTTTTAATGAATTACTGAAAAAATACAGGTTATCGGAAGCCAAAAAGCTTTTAATTGAAGGTAGGCAAATATCATTAGTTGCTTATGAATCCGGTTTTTCGTCACCGTCTTATTTCAGTACATGTTTTAAAGAAGAATTTGGGATGTCGCCGAAGGCTTTTGTTGAATCACTGTGATAAGTAAAGAAGTGAGCCTATAAAGCATAGGCTCACCGTATATATTATTCTTCTTCTTGCTTTTCTTTAGCGAGGCGCACTTTTAAAGTACGTTCTTGGAAGTCTGTATCATTTAACTTTTTGATCATTTTGTCAGCCCCCTTACTATCTACCTCTACAAAGCCATAACCTTTACGCTTGCCAGTACGACGATCTTTCATGAGGCGGACAGAAATAACTTTGCCGTAGTTTGAAAAATGATCAGAGACAGCTTGTTCATTTACTTTATAAGGAAGGTTTCCAACATACAACGTAGTCGTTGACGATTTAACCGATAGTATTTTTGAAGGCGACTCTGAGATTAGCTTAGATATTTGCGGAACAATGATTGCCCCAAGCAACATACCGAAAATAAATGCTTCTGGACTAGAGAACATTTCTGCCGGTATCAGGAAATAAGCAACGATTGAAAAAACGAGAGCGATAATTACATTTAATAAAGAAAGAGATTTCATGTTTTAACCCAGTGTGAATAAGATTGTTATTATAATTAAAAGAAAGCAAAGCTATGTTACGCATAAAAGTAGCGATAGCCAACTAAGATGCTTCTTCCTTCCACAAATCGTCTATTTTTTAAATAAATAACTTAGAATTGTTCGCCAAATAATCAAACAGACGGGCAATTTTGTTTTTTTTCAAAAAGACCCTTGACCTCACATCTGGGGTCTGTAGAATGCGCGCTCGCTTCAGGGAGTTCTAACAAGAACATCCATTCACAAATAGTCTAAGGACGAAATTGTGACATTGCTGTAAAGCAAGTGTGAAGCGGGATGCAGCTGGTTAAAGGTT
>NZ_BAAAFD010000015.1:0-46729 GCF_039523355.1 Aliiglaciecola litoralis
CACACAGCACCACATGGGTATGATTACTCATCACCGCATACGCACAAATATCAATGGCGAACACTGACGCTAAAAATAACAAACGTTTTTCCACCCACGCCCGGCGATGCTCAAAGCTTTGTCCCGTAAAGCTATCTTCACCGCACAAAAAAGAGCGACGAACACAGCGTGAAACACAGTGGTAGTAAGGAGTATCAATTAAACTGATTTGGTTTTTACGTGGTTGGGGCATAACAGACCATCCTTGGTTGTTTGGTTACCCTAAAGCATAGAACAAAATAGCGGTTTAACCATTTTTGAAGTGGGTGTCTGGGTAAAACTGGACTAGAGTTTTGTTATTTTTAAAATGGGTGTCTTAATTATGTTCAGCTGGATTGCTCTTCACTACTCTAAGTGAAGCGCCCTGTGCGGAGCTCCATGCAGGGTATTGTGGGGCTGGAGGTTAGAGACCTCCGGCTACCCTGCTAGCTTTTCGACGTCCCCAAGCAAATGTAGTTAAGAAAATTACAAAGAAACTCAAGTGAAGCCATAATAGAGCATACATAACCTCTTTTTTTTGCGCTGTAACTTGTGCTATGAGCGTTTTAGCTTTTTCGGCAGTAATATGAGCTTCATTGTATTTTTGCTCATCTAATGTTGTCGGCTTGTATAAATTAAGCTCATTAGAAGAATCTTTGTAAACTATCGAAAGCCCATGCTCTAAATAAATTGCCTGCGCCATAGCTTCTCTAACATTAGCTTTTTCATGCTCAACAGCCGCGATTGAAGCCTGCTTTGGAATAGACTGAGTACTATTTGAAATTGTAAATATAGTATTGATTGTATCAAAGCCATTGTAACTCACAGTATTTAAAGCAGAAACAAGTAAAAATAGTAATAGGAACAAATACGACTGTTGCTTGTATTTAGGAATAAGGAGGCTCTTTGCAAACCCGAAAGGAAGTAAAACACTTAGAGATATAAATGCTGCTAGAACAAACCATTGCATGTACCAAAGTGAAAAAAACTCAGGTAGATATTGCTTACCTAGAAAAGGTACTAAAAACACTAAAAACGTGATCGAAGCTAAGTTTTTCATAAGCACCTTAGGAATGCTAACTTTTCAATTACGGGTTCTTTGTTCCCATCATTTGATGTTTTGTCTATCACGATAATTTCCTCTTGAAGTTTAGAAATGTCAATTTCAAACACAGAGGCAAGGGATTTAAGAGATTCTAAGCTGGCTTTGTTTCCGCTCTCTATTCGTTGAATGGTTCTAGTACTTAAACCGCTCAACGTCGCGAGTTGCTTTTGTGACCAGTTTTGTTTTTCTCTTAGACGTTTAACTATCATTTCGTCTCCTTACCTGTGCGCGAGAAAACTATCTGTGCTTATGTTAATTGTCGGTTACGAAATTCACACGACAGTAGGTCGACAGGCCATGTTAAAAGCAATATAACTTCCCTAGTAGATTGCTCAAACACATGGCCTAACTATGTAAGGCACGAACCACAGCCAGCGAGTATGTGTCCAGCGACGAAGCAGCTCAGTTGATTGGATTGTTAGCTGTACTCACTCTATTAACTCAATCAAAATGGTATACGAGGATATAATGCCAAAAAGGTTGGTGTTGGCTGATACGGATACCACAGACCAGCCATCACTTTCAATGTCAGCAATTTGATTATTTAGCAACTGGATATCAGGGCTCTCGTGCCACCATTTTTTGGATTTGTTAAAAACGACTACCTTACGCACGTTAAACTCCCTTTTTTATTAGTTGCACCACTTTTACACCTAACACCTACATGGCATTGGCGATTTGCATGGAAACCACTTTAGATTGATCGTCATTACTTAGTCGGCCTACTTGGTGGAAGCCAAAAGATTTATGATACGCGGCTGAAATTGGATTGGCTGGAATAAGATTAAATTCTGCACATATGTGGCCAATTTTATATGTTCTGGCATGGTGAAACAGATCATCATATAAACGTCGTCCTAAGCCGATACCTTGTACCGATTTATCTATGACCACACGATCTACGTATAAAAAGTTTTGATATCGTCGATCAAACCACTGATAGTTTTCACTTTGATACTGACATTTTGGCGCCATAACAAGCATGAATCCAACGACCTTGTTGTCACCAGCTGTTGCCTCTGCAGAGTGCGACTCAATCACGCGATGGTAAGCGCTGATATTGTGCAATTGTTCCAACTTTGGCAAATCCATCGGACTGGTAAAATTAACAAAATCATCATTCAACTTCTTAATCTGTCCAAAGTCGTTCAAAGTTGCCTTTCTAATTACAAATTCCGTCATGATAATACCGATGCCTTGCTCTATGAGTGAAATAATTTTAGTGCTGTTTACAAAGCAAAAAGGCGCCTAGTCGGCGCCTTTTAAACATAACGCATGCTTAGTTGCGTTTGCCAGAACTATCTTTCATATATCGGAAGAAGTCACTATCCGGCTCGACAATAAGTACATCTTGCTTGTCATTAAAGCTCGCCTTGTACGCATCCATACTTCTTAAGAAAGCGAAGAACTCAGGGCTTTGAGAATAGGTATCTGCATATATTTTAGCAGCTTGCGCATCCCCTTCACCTTTGACTGCACGAAGACTTCTTTCCGCATCTGCCAACATAACTGTTACTTTGGCATCAACATTCGCTCTAATCACTTCAGCTTGCTCACGGCCTTCTGAACGGTGTTCTCTGGCAACCGCTTCACGTTCGGCGCGCATACGTTGGAAAATCGAATTACTGACTTCCTGCGGCAAGTTAATTTGCTTAACGCGGACATCAACAATCTCAATGCCTAACTCATCAGAGCTACTTGATGCTTGCGTCATTGCTTCGTCCATTAACTCAGAACGCTCACCTGATACTATTTGCGAAATAGTCCGTGTACCAAATTCAGAACGCAAACCGTTGTTTACTTTTTGCTTAAGTAAGGCTTCCGCTTGCAATTTATTGGCACCGGTTGATAAGTAGTAAGTAGCAAAATCTTTTATCTTCCACTTCACGTAAGAGTCAACGATCAGATCTTTTTTCTCTGCAGTTACAAATCGATCTGCTTGATCATCTAAGGTTTGAATACGAGCGTCTAAATGCACTACGCGATCAATTAAAGGGATCTTAAAATGCAAGCCAGGATCAAACACAACCGTATCGCCTTGGGCATCACGTTGCACTTTACCAAACTGGATAACAATGGCTTTTTCACCTTCTTCAACAACAAACAACGCGCCGAAACCAGTGACAATTAACAATACAATTATAATTAAACCAATATTTTTCATATTTTAGTCTCTCCCTGTCCGCGTGCGATCACCACGAAGGGTGCTACTGGGTGAAGAATTAGAGCTTTGCGTTGCAGCAGCGCCATTTTGTTGTAAACCTTCTAGGGTGCTTCGAGAACTGTTTCGTTGAACTTTGTTGTTTTGATTCTCAAGAATTTTATCCAAAGGCAAATACATCATGTTGCCACTGCCTTTGTTGTCGACCATGATCTTGCTGGTATTTGAATATACCTGCTCCATGGTTTCCAGGTAAATACGCTGACGGGTCACCACGGGTGCCGCTACATATTGAGGTAATAGTTCTTGGAATCGGGCAACTTCACCGCGCGCTTCCAACGTCACTCGCTCTTTATACGCTTGAGCTTCTTCAGCCATACGATTAACCTGACCACGCGCTCTGGGCTCAATTTCTCTGGCATAAGCTTCGGCTTCACGAATAAAACGTTGTTCATCTTCTTGCGCCGCAATCGCATCATCAAAGGCTTCACGCACTTGATTGGGCGGGCGAGCGTCTTTAAAGTTGATATCCACAATCGATATGCCCATATCGTAAGGCTCAATGATGGCTTCTAATTCTTGCCAAACTTGTTGACGTACTAACTCACGTCCACTGGTCAAGATGTCATTCATGGTCGAGTGACCGACTACATAGCGAATGGCACTATTGAGCGCTTGATTCAAACTCTGCTCAGGTTCAGTCACAGCAAAGCGGTATTTAAACGGCTCTACAATGCGGTATTGAACTTCCATTTCTACACCAACGACATTTTCGTCTTCGGTCAGCATGCTGCCTTCCGATGGCATAGAGTTAATCGACTGTACGTTAACTGGATAAACAGTATCAATGAAGGTCGGTTTCCAGCGTAAGCCCGGCTCAACGAATTGACTGAATTCGCCAAAACGTAAAACCACACCACGTTCAGCTTCACGAATGGTATAGAAACCACTGATGAACCAGATAACCAGTAATGCCACTACAACCACGGTTATGCCGATACCACCAACGCTATTACCGCCTGATGATCCGCCACCGCCTTTACTTATCTTTGCAAATAAGTTTTTAAAAATGTCATCCAAATCAGGTGGACCTTGATCACGGCCGCCTTTATTTTTCCACGGATCGTTATTATTACCACCGGGCTCATTCCAAGCCATCATTACTCTCCAAAATAATTAAATCTAAAACTGCACCTATTTGATGTTTATCACCAAATTCTGGCTTATACAAAACTAACAAATCTAAAATTCTTAGTGTTTAACGACCAAACTAGACAAATCGATCTCTGTTCTTTTTTCTAGACGATTCCAGTCACTGGTCGGCATCCTGATATCCACTAGCCAATCACCGTCTTCAGCATATGATTCAGACGCTATACAGTTCATGCCAAACAAGGCACCTCGAAGTTTACCTTCTTTGGGGGGAATACGTAATGTAAATTGAACCATACTCTTAGATAAACATTCAGTGAGGGCGATAAATAATAAATCAATGCCCTTTTGCTGTTGCGCCGATAACCAGACACGAATAGGAACACCGTCATCGTTACGGTCAATGTGTGGCTCAACGCCATCTAACCGGTCTATTTTGTTACAAATCGTTAATTGTGGGATCTCAGAAGCTTCGATCTCTTCAAGCACATCATTGACCTGATCGACATTTTCTAAATATTGCTCATCTGAATAATCCACCACGTGCAGTAGCAAGTCTGCTTCCTGGGTCTCTTGCAGCGTTGCTTTAAACGCAGCAACCAGATCATGGGGTAGATGGCGAATGAAACCCACAGTGTCGGCCAGTATCACTGGCCCAACATCTTGTAATTGGATTTTCCTCAGCGTGGGATCCAAAGTAGCAAAGAGTTGGTCTGCGGCATAGACGTCTGCGCCGGTAATGGTATTAAACAAGGTGGACTTACCCGCATTGGTGTACCCCACTAATGAAAGTGTTGGCATTTCAGCACGTTTTCGCGCACGGCGGCCTTGTTCTCGCTGCTTTTGCACCTTGGCAAGTCGACGTAAGATACTTTTGATACGAGCTCGGAGTAATCGTCTATCGGTTTCCAACTGCGTCTCACCTGGCCCCCGCAAACCTATTCCACCTTTTTGCCGCTCCAAGTGGGTCCAGCCTCGGATCAGTCGCGTTGATATGTGACGCAACTGCGCCAGCTCAACCTGCAACTTACCTTCATGGGTTCTCGCTCGTTGCGCAAAAATATCCAAGATAAGACCGGTTCTATCAAGCACTCGGCATTTGCATAGCGCTTCTAGGTTACGTTCTTGAGATGGGGATAGTGGATGGTTAAAAATAACCACGTCGGCACCATTAGCGCGCACCGAGTTGGCTATCTCTTCAGCTTTGCCACTTCCGGTAAAGTACTTCGGATGTGGGGCTTGGCGTGCACCTGTAATGATATCAACAGCATTGACACCAGCTGACGAAACAAGCATTTGCAACTCGTGCAGATCTTCTTTACTCGAATCATCAGAGAAATCGATATGAACTAAAACAGCCTGCTCGCCTGCTTCATAACGGTCAAACAAGCTTTTCTCCTAAAAAGGTCTACTCACTGCCGTCAGAATCGGGCTGTAGGCCTGTGGACATATTGATTGCTCTTGAAGGCACTACAGTCGAAATGGCGTGCTTATACACCATCTGACTCACAGTATTTTTTAACAGGATCACAAATTGGTCAAATGACTCAACTTGACCTTGTAACTTGATCCCGTTGACGAGATAAATTGAGACTGGAATACGTTCTTTTCTTAGCGCGTTTAAAAACGGGTCTTGTAAAGATTGCCCCTTAGCCATCACTTTTCCTTATCCTTTTATTTTTATTATGGTTTTCACCTGCGACACAAAGTATACAGTAATTCTCGGGGCTGTATAGTTGCGACTAGAGCACAGTATTGCTGAGTTTAGTAATGGTAGTCAAACTGTCTTTTTCAACCCCATCCAATAAATTCAGGTTTTGCCAACCTCTTAGCCACGTTAATTGTCGCTTTGCAAGCTGTCTGGTAGCCGCAATACCACGATTGATCATTTCTGTTTTAACTATGTCGCCTTGTAAATACTGCCACATTTGGCGGTATCCAACACAGCGCATTGATGGCATATCAAGATGCAAATCACCGCGCGCCATGAGGTGGCTAACTTCGCGTTCGAAGCCCTGTTCTAACATCGTTAGAAATCGTGTTTCAATGCGCTGATGGAGTATAGCGCGATCAGGGGGTATGATGGCAAATTCTTTTACCCTAAATGGTAGCGGTTCTGATTTTTGCTGGGTCAATTCAGTCATGGTTTTACCACTGATTTGATAGACTTCCAGCGCTCTTAAGAGTCGCTGCGGATCATTGGGATGAATACGCTGCGCAGAAACCGGATCGATCTCGCCTAATTGTTGGTGAAGTTTCTCCCAGCCCATGAGTTCGACTTGTTGCAATATTTGCTGTCGAACTTTTTCATCGGATTGAGGTAAAGGTGACAAGCCATCCACTAGACTTTTGAAATACATCATGGTGCCCCCCACCAGCAGTGGTATCCGACCTTGGCTTGCGATTTCTTGCATAGCTTGGATCGCATCACGTCGGAAACTTGCCACCGAATACACCTCACTTGGATCGAGAATATCAATCAGGCGGTGCGGGACTTTGGCGAGTTCTTGTTTTGAGGGTTTGGCGGTGCCAATGTCCATTTGGCGGTAAATTAGCGCCGAATCAACACTGATCACATCACAAGGTAAGGTCTCGCAAAGGCGCATGGCCAAATCGGTTTTACCCGAAGCCGTTGGGCCCATTAAAAAAATAGCCAACGGCTGTGAGTTGCTTTTGTCATCACTCATACAGGGTCTCCAGCCAGTCTGACAAGGGGATAGGTTTGGCGCATTGGGTTAAGAGATATTCCACATTTGCTTGCGTCAGCAACCACTGAATAAGCCCATTTTGATGTTCTATAGACATAGTTTGAAACTGATATTTTGCTAATATGCTCCACAACGCATCCTGAATACCTTCGGCCGTTATCTCTGGCTGTTGAATCTTCTCGACCAAGGCACTCAGTGCCGACGACCAATCAAACGAGCGCATGCCTGACGGTACTTGCTTAAGCAACAAGCGCTGATTCACAACAGATAAGTCTACTCCAACGTCCAATAAAGGTGCGGCAACCTTATCAAAATGTGTTTTGAACTTGGCAGGGACAGTGACTGAAACCGGCATCAGTAACGGCTGTTTAACGGGCGCTTGCTGCGCAAAGTGCGCAATCAGCTTGCACTTATTCAAGTGGTAACCATCCACCGATAGAAAACGCTCATGGTACTGAATGATGCAATATTGTTGGTTTACCCATAAGCCTAATGGCGGCTCTTGAATATCGGCTCGTTCGTTTACTTGCCCCATCAGTTGCGCATAATTTTTAGAGGCTTGGGCCGAGGGTTTTGCAGGCCGGCTTTGAAAATGCGCCGATGTTTGTCGGTCAACATGGGGGAGTGCAGCATCAACACTGTGGTTTTGTGTCTGCCCTACCCCAGACGAAGACTGAGTTTCAATTGGACGCAAAGGACGGATGTACTGATGACTTGGCTGAGCGTGTTCTAGTTGTTGGGCATTATTGCTATCAGGCTGTTCAACTGCCGTATCAATCGGGTCGATTGAAGGCTCAGCGAATGATTGATTGAGCGCTTGAGATATCACGCGATAGATAAAATCGTGGACCAGCCGTGATTGATGAAAGCGCACTTCATGTTTTGCAGGATGAACGTTTACATCTACCTGTTCTGGATCCAAGGTTAAATAAAGAACGAAAGCAGCATGCGTTCCGGGCGCAATCCCCCCCTCATAGGCCTGTCTTATGGCATGGTTAATAAGCTTATCACGCATCATTCTGCCATTAACGTACACGTATTGAAGATCGTTTTGCGCGCGTCCCACGCCGGGCGCTGACAACCAACCATGAAGTTGCATACCATCATATTGACTGTTGACCTGCAGTGCCTGTTGCGCGAATTGATTACCGTAGATGGCATTCACCCGCGTCTGTTTTTGACTTTCTTTAGGCGACGCTGCGTATTTGCGTAACACCTTGCCGTTATGTTTTAGCACGATGCTGACATCAAATCGGCTCAAGGCGATGCGCTTAATCACCTCATCAATATGCGCAAATTCGGTTTTTTCGGTACGCAGAAATTTGCGTCTTGCTGGGGTATTAAAAAACAAATCAACCACATCAATACTGGTGCCATTGGGATGTGCGGCTGGCTGTACCACGACCTGCATATCGCGCCCTTCAGCACAGGCCTGCCAAGCTTGTTCTTGATCTGCGGGTTTTGAGGTGAGCGTTAATCTAGACACTGAACTGATACTGGCTAAAGCCTCGCCTCTAAATCCCAAGCTGGCAATGGATTCCAGATCAGCTAACTCGCTTATCTTGCTAGTTGCATGTCGACTGAGCGCAAGTTCAAGCTCTTCTTTGACAATACCACAGCCATTGTCACGGATCGCAATACGCTTGTGTCCACCTCTTTCGATTTCAATTTCGATCTGAGTTGCGCCAGCATCAAGACTATTCTCCACCAGCTCCTTGACCACTGATGAGGGGCGTTCAACCACTTCACCAGCGGCAATCTGGTTAGCCAACTGATTGGAAAGTATATGTATTGGCAAAGTAAACCTTTGAAGTAAAGAGAGTTTTAAGTACTAGGAATGGTCAATACTTGACCAATACGCACTGTATCACTGCGTAAATTGTTTGCTTCTTTGATGTCGTTTATCCTAACGTTGTAACGTTTGGCAAGCAATGATAACGACTCGCCACTGGATACCCGATGCGTACGTTTTTCAGAGCGCGCGTTATTCGCCCACAAGGTGCCATCTGGAGGCAATTTTTTAAAGTATTGTTTAACGGCTTTAAAAACCGATTCCGCTAATTTTTGCCGATGTTTTGCCCAGTTAAGGTTCTTTTCTTCCGTGGGATTTGAAATGAACCCGACCTCTACCAACAACGATGGAATATCCGGTGACGTCAGTACCGCCAGACTCGCTGCCTGAGGTTGCTTCTTGTGCAGCTTAGTGACTTTTTTAAGTTGGGCAATCACATTTCGGCTTATGTCATAACTGGTGGTCAATGAATGATCCATCGACATATCCAGCAGCGCCTGAGCCAAATAACGTTCACTGACCGTATCTTGGATGACTTCTGCCGCGCCACCGAGTAATTCTGAATGCCTTTCTGTTCTTTCCATCCACCGTCCCAACTCAGAGTTGGCTCGGCCCATCGACAACACCCATACTGAAGCGCCTCTAGGTTGTGGTGTAGTAAAGGCATCGGCGTGAATCGAGATAAATAAATCGGCTTTATTCTTTCGAGCAATTTCAGGTCGTTGATTGGGCGAAATGTAATAGTCACCAGTACGGGTCATTACGGCTCTAAGTCCGGGCTCTTGGTCAATTAAATTGGCGAGTTTTTTGCTGATACTTAAAGTGACATTTTTTTCATAGGAGCCTTTTCTACCTATAGAGCCAGGATCCTCACCACCGTGCCCTGCATCGATGGCAATAATAATATCTCGGTCTCGAGTCGAATTATCAGAGGTCATCACGGCCTGTTGTGCCGTTGCTTCTGAGGTATCACTTAAATCGATAACCAATCGGTTTTTGTAAGGGGCCGTGGGCGGTAATGCAAATATTTCGGTGTTGAGCTTTTTACTCAGTTCCAGCACCACTCTGACCGAGGTTTTATTTTTGGCGGTGCTGTAACGCACTTTTTTCACCAAGGGGCTAGAGTTGGCTTGCGACGCTAAATCGATAGTGCCTTTGGTATCGGCCAAATCGATCACTAAGCGCTCAGGATTAGACAACGTGAAATAGGAGTATTCAGGTTGTTCGGTTAAGTCTAACACCACTCGGGTATTAGTAGGCGAGGGCCACAGGCGCAAGGCTTCAATGCTATTTTGCGCATAACAGGCAGCGGCAAAAAGCCACACTATGAAAGTGTAACTTGCATACCTTAAAGCGCTTAACATGAGTCTATTCATTCTTCTTATTATAATTGTTCGACAATTTTTGTGCCCAAGGTGCTAGTCGCCTCGACGGTAATGCGTCGACCTTCGGCCTCATAACCTATACTAATCGCTAAATCGGCAGATGCCAATAGACCCGCGCCTTTATCGGGCCATTCGATAAGGCACAAGGTATCGGCGGCAAAATAATCACGGATCCCCATAAATTCCAACTCTTCAGGATCAGAAAGCCGGTATAAATCGAAATGGAATATACGCCAATCGCCCACCTGATAGGGCTCTACTAGCGTATAGGTAGGGCTTTTAACATTACCTTCAAAGCCCCTACCATGCAAAAAACCACGACTAAAAGAGGTTTTTCCAGCGCCAAGATCACCACTGAGGTAAATGACGGTGTGCTCAGTACATAATTTAGCCACTGAGGCTGCAAAGGCTTCAGTGGCGTGTTCATTCTCTAAAAAGTAAGACAGGTTCATAGATTGAGGTTATTTTCCTAGTTCACCAATTTTCTTAAATACGGCAGCAGATCGCCAGCTATCATACCACGTTGACCTAGGTCTTCGGCAGCCCTATCGGCCGCCGCCGAGTGCAAACAGGTACCATACACACCCGCATCTTCACTGTGCATGCCTTGCGCCATCATTGCGCCTAACACACCAGATAGCAGGTCGCCCATGCCGGCAGTGGACATACCCGGATTGCCATCACTACACACAAAGGTCCCTCGGCCATGCCGAATAACGCTGCCTGGCCCTTTGAGTATACAAGTGGCCGCGTATTGTTGTTGCAGTAAAGTTGCCGATTTATATCGGTCTGCTTCTACCTGCACTGCGGTTGAGTCAATCAATCGTGCGGCTTCACCAGCGTGTGGGGTAATAATAAAATTGGTTAGTTGCAATTTCTCTTTATGCTGCGTCAGTAAATTCAGCCCATCCGCATCCAGCACCACGGATTTGTCATGATGCACCAAGTAGCTCAACACCTGATTGAAGCATTCGCGACTCCACGCGTCTTGTCCAAGCCCGGGCCCCATGACTATGCAATCTGCCCAGTCCAGCATTTGTGATAGGTGCTGATCGCTGGCCATAATTTCAGGACGGCCTTGTAACACGCTCGACACGCTATTGGCATGGCAATACACTTTGACCAGACCTGCCCCGCAGCGCAAAGCCGCCTCGGCACTTAATCTAATGGCTCCGGCGGTACCTTTGTTACCACCAATGCACACAAGTTTGCCGTGATCGCCCTTGTGACTGTTAAGCGCTCTTTGCGGCAAGGGGGCAAAACAGGCATAGCTAATTAACCTGCCGCTTGCGGTGACTGTAGAACAAAACGTATCGCCAATAGACAAGGGGGAAACGCTAAGCGTTCCAGTGTGTTGTTTGCCATTACCGGTGACTAACCCCGATTTAATGCCAATAAAAGTGATAGTCGATTTAGCCACAACGCTGGCACCTAGGCTCGCGCCCGTATCCGCATCTATGCCAGATGGGACATCGATGCTAAACACCTCAACACCACTGGCATTGATAGCTTCAATAACATCTTGATAGTCATCGCGTACTTTTCCTTGTAACCCGGTGCCGAGCAAGGCATCTAAGATCACATCAAACTCAGTAAAATCTTGTTGCAATGCATCAGCAATCTTTTCGCCTGCCTCCAGCCACGCTAGTCGTGCCGTCTGCGCTTCACCCATTAAGGTTTTCGTTGGCGCAACTGAGCACAATTTAACGGCATAGCCTTGCTTCAATAGTTGCTTGGCTGCCACATACCCATCGCCGCCATTATTGCCAGTACCGACCACCACAACGACTTTGCTGTGCGGTGTAATCTGCTGACATAGCCACTTACTAGCAGCATTGCCAGCCTCTTCCATCAATTGATACATACTGATGGCATGTTGTTTAGCACAAAGCACTTCACCGTCTTTTACTGACTGCGATGAATACAGGTTTTGTGGTAATCTTTGCGCAGATAATTGAGCGCTTAAGGATCGCTGTGACACATTTTACTCCACAATTTCTCGACCAACTTAGCCAAAATATCAAGGAGTGGGGCAAAGCGCTAGGATTTCAGCAAGTGGGGATCTGTGATACCGACGTTTCCGCTCACCAAGCTCACCTGCAAAATTGGATTGAAAAGGGTTATCACGGCGATATGGCGTTTTTTGAACGCAATCAAGAAAAACGTATCGATCCCGCAGAGTTGCTTCCTGGTACTTGCCGGGTTATCAGCGTGCGCATGGACTACTTACCTCCTGATGCTAGCTTCGCCACCGATTTAAAACGTAGCGAGATTGCCTATATCAGTCGCTATGCTCATGGCAGGGATTACCATAAATTAGTCAGAAATCGATTAAAGCAACTGGGCCAAAAAATAGCACAGCAGTTCGAAGGTTTGGCATTTCGTCCTTTTGTCGATTCGGCCCCAGTATTAGAGCACGCTCTGGCTGAAAAAGCCGGATTAGGTTGGACAGGAAAGCACACCTTAACAATTAACGAATCGGCAGGCTCTTGGTTTTTCCTTGGTGAGCTTTTTGTCAACATACCACTTCCCATCGATCAGCCCGTAGAGGAAAAGTGCGGCACCTGTACCGCCTGTTTAACCATTTGTCCAACTGGCGCCATAGTCGCGCCTTATCAAGTAGATGCACGTAAATGCATCTCGTATTTGACCATCGAACATGACAGTGCGATCCCTGAACAACTCAGGCCGTTAATGGGCAACAGAATATACGGTTGTGACGATTGTCAATTAATCTGTCCGTGGAATCGCTATGCAAACCTGACCGAAGAATCCGACTTTTTCTCCAGAGAGGGAATGAAAAGTGAAAAATTAATCACCCTTTTCAGTTGGGATGAAACCGCCTTTTTACACAATACCGAAGGTTCGCCGATTCGGCGTATTGGTTTTCAAAAATGGCAGCGCAATATTGCGGTAGCACTAGGTAATGCAGATTACGACCAGCGTATTGTAGAATTACTGAATAATTCTTTACCACATGCATCGCCTTTAGTGGCGGAGCATATCCAGTGGGCAATAGAGCAACAAACCCAGCGCGCGCAGCAAGCTACCGACACGAGTATTCCAATAAGATTGCGTCAAAGATTAGTGAGAAGTATCGACAAGGGTTTACCCCGAGATGCTTGAACATCATAAGATTGCACTAGAAAGCAAATGAGCCTGTGCTCACCTGCTATCTACTATAGGCTGGAAAGAAATACAGACTCAGTCTTGATGGTATTTAACACTTAACTTGTGGACCGCGTCGACAAACACACCTGCGTTTTCAGGCGGCACATCAAGATGAATACCATGGCCAAGATTAAACACATGACCGCTACCTTTTCCATATCCATCTAGGATCAACTCAACTTCTTGCTCAATACGTTCTGGTTGCGCATAAAGCATGGATGGGTCCATGTTTCCTTGCAGGGCAACTTTATCCCCAACTCGACGTCTAGCATCGGCAATATCAATGGTCCAATCCAACCCAATTGCATCGCAGCCTGTCTCGGCAATAGACTCCAGCCACATGCCACCATTCTTAGTAAACAAGGTCACCGGCACACGCTGCCCATCGTGCTCACGGATCAGACCGTCGACAATTTTGTGCATGTATTGCAACGAAAAGAGTTTGTAATCTCGAGGCGATAAGACCCCACCCCAAGTATCAAATACCATTACCGATTGGGCACCGGCTTTAATTTGTGCATTAAGATACAAAATGACCGAGTCGGCCAACTTGTCTAATAACAGGTGTAAACTTCTTGGGTCAGCAAACGCCATTTTTTTGATTTTAGTAAAAGCTTTGCTTGAACCACCTTCAATCATGTAAGTAGCTAAGGTCCATGGGCTGCCAGAAAAACCGATTAATGGTACTTCACCGTTAAGATTCTTGCGGATCGTGCGCACCGCATTCATCACATAACCCAATTCATCTTCAGGATCAGGTATGGCTAGCGCGTCAATCTGAGCATAACTGCTCAGTGGTGATTCAAATTTAGGACCTTCGCCAGCTTCAAAATACAACCCCAATCCCATAGCGTCAGGAATGGTCAAAATATCTGAAAACAAAATAGCGGCATCTAACTTAAAACGACGTAAAGGTTGCAATGTCACTTCACAGGCCAGTTCTGCGTTTTTGCATAGCGACATAAAGTCCCCAGCTTGCGCTCTGGTTGCCTTATATTCAGGCAAATAACGTCCAGCCTGACGCATCATCCAAACTGGTGTGCAATCAACAGGTTGGCGCATTAAAGCACGAAGATATCGATCATTTTTTAACTGCATTGGTGCTTCCATTAAGGTATCGCGATCTTTATGACTCGCAATGACATCGTTCAAAAGGCGGCATATTAACGCGACAGAGCACGATTTAATACCGAAAAAATAGCTATTCGGGCGTTTTTCGCGTTCTCAATTCTGCCAACTTTTATTACAAAAATAGATGAATTTGTTTATTTTTTGTTATTTATTGCTTGCAAATCCTTTCACTAGTTTGCTATAACAGCGTTGCGTTACAAAATAAAAACAATCAAGAAGCTCGATTACACGAGCCCTCCACGCTAAAAAAATTCCAGCCCTACTTCGGTAGGGCTTTTTTATTGCCGCAACAATTCCGCATGAAGATTGTACTTTTACCAGCCATATTGAATATGGATTCGCCTGCATTTGATGTGGGTGATTAATGCGTTACTTGGCGATCCGCTTGACGGTTTCGGCAATGAGTTTTCCGGCGATGGAGATGTTTGGCGGAATCGAAGGCATTTCATCAATATCATACCAATGGGCTTCAAGAATTTCATTGCCATCAACTTCAATTTCACCGCTGTCATGTTCGGCTAAAAAACCCATCATCAATGAATGAGGAAACGGCCAAGGCTGGCTATTAAAATATTGCAGATTTTTTATCTTTATTCCGACTTCTTCAAACACTTCTCGGTGTACGGCCTGTTCTAAACTTTCTCCGCTTTCGACAAATCCCGCCAAAATAGAGAACATCTTTCGCTCTTTTTGCGCTTTTCCTTGGGCCAACAGAATCTTATTTTGCTTGCGGATAGCGACGATAATACAAGGTGAAATACGCGGGTAACAACGATGATTGCAGGTATGACAATGCGTTGCCATTTCCCAATCGACTTGATTCATCGCACTACCACATTGACCGCAAAACCGGTGGGTACGGCGGAACAATATCCATTGCCATGCTCGGGCTATCGCTAAAAACAACGGCTCATTTTGACTTAAAAACACCCCTCGCAAACTCATGGTTTCGTAATCTTCAAGTTCAAGTTGCTCCTTGCCCACATCGATTGCGAAGCAAGGCAGCCCTTGGTGCTCCCCTAGGGAAATAATTTGATCATGATAGTGATGCACGATAGATAATTCCTGCCAACTGGCAGCAATTAATTCTGACTGTTGCTTATTTGCTACTACCCTGTCTCCAGTGAAAATAATCCAATGGGCTTGTTTCATATCATCAATTTTTTCAATATCTATCAGCATGATGCGGTCCAGTGTTTCTTTTAAGAGACATAAGTAACAAATACCTAAAATAGTAATCACATCAGAGTTTACACCGGTAGACTGTGTTGCTGAACCTATTTCGGCCGTTTGCACGAATAATGCACGACACAGTTTTGTAAAACGGATGCCAGTGCTACAATGACTTCCCGTCACCCATTTCGCCCAAGAGGTAAAACGGTGTTAAACCAGTTGGAAGCAAACAAACAGCAGTGGATCGGTCTGCATAAATCGATAGATACGTGGTTGCAAGAACGTCAAAAACTACTGGTACAATATTGTCAATTAGCCGGATTGGCTGCTGCTGAGCGGCAAGATAAAAGGCTTCCTGAAAGTAATGCAATCTCAGATTTCTGTGAGACCTTAGTTGACTACGTGTCCACTGGTCACTTCGAAGTTTATGATAGACTTATGGCAGAATCGAATAGTCAAGCCGAGCAAAGCAGATTAGAAGATGAACTTTATCCAAAAATCTCAGCTTCTACTGAAGATGCATTAGCCTTCAACGATTGTTATGCCGAAATTTCAAACGAAAGCGAATTATCCGAGTTTGACGTGCAGCTATCTCGGCTTGGTCAAAAATTAGAAGAGCGTTTCGAGCTAGAAGATCAGCTAATTAGCGCTTATGCCAAACAACTGTGACGATTTAGGAATTTTGTAAGCCATCATGAAGCACCCGTCTCAATTGATTAAAGCGCGCGAATATTGTGAACAAAAAGGCGCAAGGTTTACCCACTTACGGGAAAAGGTCTACGAGCTGCTACTAGATAAAAGCAGCTCCGTTGGCGCTTATGATTTGTTGGATGAACTCAAGCAAACAGAGACCAGCGCCAAGCCTGCTACCGTTTACCGAACCTTAGATTTTCTGTTGGAATTCGGCTTGATACACCGACTGGAATCCACCAACGCCTTTGTTGCTTGCCATCATTTTGATTGTAACCACCCTGTGCAGTTTTTGATTTGCGACCAATGCGGACAGGTCAAAGAAATTCAATCGCAGGGGCTTAAATCAACACTCGACAAACAGGCTGACTCGGTTGGATTTAAAGTAACCAAACAAACCATCGAGGCCCACGGCACGTGCGCACTGTGCCAATAAAAGTTGATCGTTTTCGATCCGCTCAACTAACCGTTATCCATAAAGGTAAGTAAAGGACTCTATAACAATATGAACGTAGAATTTATCAATCCGTTTATAGCTTCATTAACTAACGTACTTAAAACCATGGCTCAGACTGAACTCAAACCAGGCAAGCCCAAGAAGAAGTCAGACACCATTGCCCATGGCGATGTTTCCGGCATGATCGGTTTGGTCGGAGAAAGTATTCAAGGGTCACTTTCAATTACCTTTGAAGAGTCACTTGCGCTAGAAATAATGCATCGCATGCTAGGCGAAAAACCGACTGAAATTGATGACGACGTATCTGACATGGTCGGCGAAATCGCCAACATGGTCTGTGGAGGTGCTAAACTTGCTTTAGCAGAACATGGGCATGAGTTTGGCATGGCAACACCTATCGTTGTGTCGGGTAAAAACCATTCCATCAACCATCTAGTAGATGGACCGAAAATGATAATGCCGTTTACTCATGAGTGCGGCACAGCCTACTTAGAGATTTGTTTTAATAAGTAAGGCGGAGGCAGACAGGAAAGTGTCGCAATGTGGATACAAAAAAATTTAGTACTAAATGAATACCCTAGAGGTTTCCACCTAATCACTACGGAAATCATCAAACAATTACCTGAAATACGCTATTTCTCGGTCGGAATACTACATCTCTTTATCAAACATACCAGCGCCAGCCTCACTATCAACGAAAATGCCGATCCTACAGTAAGAAAAGATATGGAAACACACATTAACAAGATGGTTCCCGAAGGAATGGAATACTACTTGCATAACTACGAAGGTGAAGACGATATGCCTGCTCACATCAAGGCAAGCATATTTGGGAACAGCACGACTGTTCCCATTACCGACGGTAAGCTGACACTCGGTACTTGGCAAGGGATCTATCTCGGGGAGCATAGAGATGCTGGGGGAGACCGCAAGTTAGTCGCGACACTGAACGGCAAAGAATACTGAGTGGGAAATTTTTTCAGTGATTTGAAATAGTTACTCATTCAAACTAAAGTTAATAACGAATAACACACACGGGATGGAAACATGAAAAAATCAATTATAGCAGCGAGTATGATCGCAGCATTTGCAAGTCATGCAGTTGTGGCTGATGAACCAGACTACAAGCAATGGGTTGGTGGCTTTATTGAAGTCTACAAACCTGATGAAGATAAATTTTTTGACTTCACATCATATGATGCTGGTATGGGTCTAGGCCTAGAGTACGGTTTCAGACACGACGAAAACTGGGGTGGACGTTTTGAATTTTCTAAGATTAGTCTAGAGAATGACGCCAACTTAGTTGACGATCAAGCAGAACGCTTTGGTTTTGATGCGATGTACTTCCTAGAAGAAGATTTATTATATATTTTCGGTGGTCTTAAGCACTTGAACATGGCTCAATCTGGCGGCATGGTCAACCTTGGTTTAGGTAAGCACTTTAACGTAGGCGAAAACTTAAAGTTAATCACTGAAGTCACGGCTTATCATGATTTCGGTCAAGCTTATAATGATGTCAGTGCTAAGTTAGGATTGGCTTACGCTTTCGGTGCGAGTTCAGCGCCTAAGGCTCCTGGCGACGCAGACCAAGACGGCGTCAATGACAGTCTTGATCGCTGCCCTAACACCGCAATTGGTGCTCGTGTAGACAGCAACGGTTGTAGTGTTGACCTTGATGGCGACGGCGTATTAAACGGTGTAGATCAATGTCCAAACACGCCTAAAGGCACACGTGTTGATGCCACAGGTTGTAACTGGGATAAAGACATGGACGGTGTAGCAAATGACATCGACATGTGTCCAGATACACCTAAAGGCACTGTAGTGGGTGCAAAAGGCTGTAGTCTTGAAATTGACAGTGACCAAGATGGTGTACTCGATGTCAAAGATCAGTGTGCAGATACGCCGCTGACTGACAGAGTAGATGCGGTTGGCTGTAGTGTGTTTGAAGAAGTTGAAGTACGCGAAACCTTGAATGTATTGTTCGCTAATAATAGTGATGTTATTCGTAACCCGAACGATCCTAAATTCCAAGAGTTTGCCGATTTCATGAATCGCTTTCCAAACACGCAAACTGCCATTGAAGGTCATGCATCAGCGCCAGGCAAAGCAGATTACAACATGACATTGTCATTGAAACGTGCTCGGGCAGTAAGACAATTATTGATCGACAAGTACGGTATTGATGCTTCAAGACTAACTGCTGAAGGTTTCGGTGAAACTCAATTACTAGATGAAAGCAATACTGCTGAAGCACATAAAGTCAATCGTCGTATTGAAGCACGTGTTACTGCAACCAAAAAAGAGAAAGTTAAACGTAACTAAGCGCGTTTAACCATCCAACAAAAAGCGGCTCTCGAGCCGCTTTTTTTATGTCTAATTATGGGTTGTTTGCACTAACTACCAGCCACCAATTTGGCATGGCTTAACCGGAGTTTAGTTTCGTTTGATTAGGTATGCAGAGGTGTAGCTCGTCGCGCCATCACCAGTAGTGATAATTACCACAGCCAAAAGATGCAAGCTTACTCTTCTGAGAAAGCCGGTCCAGCGTAGTTATCAAAGCGCGAGTACTGGCCTTGGAAAGTCAGCCGCACAGTACCAATAGGACCATTACGTTGCTTACCCAAGATGATCTCAGAGATCCCTTTTAAGTCAGTATTCTCGTTGTATACCTCATCGCGATAAATGAACATGATCAAATCGGCATCTTGCTCGATTGAGCCTGATTCCCGCAAGTCAGAGTTAACTGGGCGTTTGTCTGCCCGTTGCTCAAGACTACGGTTGAGCTGTGACAGTGCCACCACCGGCACCTCCAACTCTTTAGCAAGGGCTTTTAATGAACGAGATATCTCAGCAATTTCCAAGGTACGGTTGTCACTTAATGAAGGCACCCGCATTAATTGCAGATAATCGATCATGATCATGCTGATGCCGCCACGCTCACGTGCGAGTTTGCGTGCGCGAGTACGCACTTCCATGGGGGTCAAACCTGATGAATCATCAACAAATAAATTGTCTTTATCTTTGAGCATGGCCATGGTGTTAGAGATGCGTGCCCAATCTTCATCGTCTAACTGGGCAGTACGGATCTTAGTTTGATCGACGCGGCTTAGGGATGCCAACATCCTCATCATGATCTGCTCTGCAGGCATCTCTAGCGAGAACACCAACACTGGCTTTTCTTCCAGCAACATGGCGTTTTCACACAAGTTCATCGCAAAGGTGGTTTTACCCATCGACGGACGTGCTGCCACAATGATCAAATCCGATGGCTGCAAGCCACTGGTCTTCTTATCTAAGTCGGTGTAGCCGGTAGAAACACCGGTAACTTCTTTATTGGTTTTGATCAGCGCTTCAAGGCGATCGATGGTTTTACCCAAAACGGCTTCAACGTCCTTTGGACCTTCGTTTTCGCCGGTTCGCTTTTCAGCAATTTCAAATACTTTAGACTCGGCAAGATCAAGAATTTCGCTGCTATCGCGACCTTCTGGGTTATAGCCAATATCGGCAATCGTATGGGCAACACCGATTAACTCACGCGTAATCGCGCGCTCTTTGATAATTTCGGCGTAGGCCACCACGTTTGCGGCACTCGGCGTATTTTGCGCTAACTCACCTAAATAAGCGAAACCGCCGGCTTCTTCGAGTTCATCGTGGTTTTCAAGTTCTTCAGAAACGGTGATGATATCGACCGGTAGATTATTCGCAAGTAAACGTAAAATGCCTCTAAAGATGGTTCTGTGCGAGCGATTATAGAAATCTTCTTCGACTACCACCTCTGCAACTTTGTCCCAAGAGTCAGGGGCAATCAACATACTTCCAAGCACAGACTGTTCTGCCTCCATCGAATGAGGCGGAATCTTTAACTTTTCAATTTTGTCGTCTGTTTTTTTACCGGGAACTGCTTTCACGAATCATCAAATATTGCGAATGGGCCGAGTATTATGCGCTAACTTGACCCAATGGAAAAGTTGAAAGTGAAAATTGATCAATAGTGCTAAACAAAAGTAAGTACCCACCATCGCCAACACAACTACTGGTTGGCTAAACCTGAGATGAAATCAGGGTGACCTTTAAGCACTTTTAAATCTGGATCTTGGTCAATGACTTTTCGGTAGTAATCGTCTTGCTTTATGGTTTCAAGCAATGCCTCGATTGCACCAACCGTGTTGCCCTGTTGTAGTAACACCAGCGCATAAAGATAAAGGACTTCGGGGTTTCGATGGGACTGTTCTAGAGCGATTTCCATGAGTAGCATCGCATCTTTTGTACGTTCTAGATGGGCGTAATATAACCCAAGCATGGCGCGCGTAAGCCAGTCTTCGTTGTTGATACGCAAATTCGCTTGCGCAAGTTTAGCGGCCCGCTGATAGGCGTCTTCTGCCAAGCGTTGTTTACCGGCAAGAAAACGATAATTTTCAGCCAGCCGCCCCCAGATTCGATGGTCATCAGGCGCAAACTCCAACGCTTTTTGATGCATCTCCACCGCTTTTTGGTATTCACCAACATAATAATAAGAGATACCAATATTAGTATAAGCTTGTCTGCTGGGTTTTAACTGCAATGAGGTTTCATAAGCCTGCAGAGCGCGAGTAGTATCACCCAACATCCAATAAGCCGCGCCCAAACCACCAAAACCAAGAGCGGAGTCTGGTGTCAAGCGTGTAACAACCTCGTAAGCCTGAGCGGATTTTCGGTACTGCTCAGTGGCATAATAATAGTTGGCTAAGGCTTCATGGGCCTTCCAGTAATTTCGCTTAAGATCCACCGCTCGCGAAAAGGCCACTTCAGCTTGTTTATAGTTGCTTTGCAATAACAACACTTCACCAAGTTCGATGTAGGCATCTACTTCATCGGGTGAGGAGGAGATTGCTAGATTGAGTTCCTCGATAGCTTTTTCGTACCAACCTCGAAAGCGATATAGTCGTCCTAGGGCCACTTTCACCTCGCTGCTAAGATCCTTATTTAGCGCTTGGGCTTTTTCACACGCCTGCTCCGCGCTCGAGAAATCTTCAACACTATTTGATATTTCGTAAAGCCGCAGGTTGGCGGCACAAATACCAGCATAAGAACGAGAAAAAGACGGGTCCACATCCAAAGCTTGTTGAAAAAGCTGTTTAGCCACAATCATCACATCGGCATCTTGGGAACTACGTAGCTTTTCCCGTCCTTGCAAATAGAAAATATAGGCTTCGATATTCTCAGTTTGTTGTTCTTGTAGACGATTTTCAGAATCTACCGATAGTGCGATTTTCAACTCATTGACCACCGCAGCGGCTATCTCTCGTTGAATGGCAAAAATGTCATCTAATTTACGATCGTAGGTTTTGCTCCAAATATGGAAGCCATTTTCACCGTCAATTAACTGGGCGGTCATGCGGATCCGATCACCCTCGCGGCGGACACTGCCCTCGAGTACCATTTTAACATTCAACAGGGTGGCCACTTCACGAATATCGATTTGCTTGCCGCGAAAACGGAAAGAGGAGGTTCGTGCGGCAACATTGAGCTCGTGCATGCCAGCCAAAAAATTTAGGATTTCTTCAGCTAAGCCCGAAGCGAAGTAATCTGATTCCACATTGCCATCGAAATTCTCAAATGCCAATACCGCAATAGAATTTTGCGCAAATCCAGACTTCTTGATTTCGACGATTGGCGCAGGCTCAGGAAATTGTTTAAGCAGGAGAAAAACCAAGCCAACCGTACCCGCTAAGATCACGCCACAAAATGTTAAGGCGGCAAATTGACTGGATTTTGTTGACGTTCGAGGAGAGTCATCGTCCTTGCGCCACAGCGGCAAATCAAACATCAAGCCTTTTTCTTTAAAATCAATCAACCAAGCTAGAAAAAACACCGCAGGAAAGCCAGCAAGCGTGACGATAATGAGAACTCGAATTCCCCAAGATGGAACGCCTAAAGGCTCAAACGTGAGCCCAGCCACTTGCAGAATAAGCCAACCAGATACGGCATAAGTCACTACAACAGGAAGCACTTTTCGACGACGGATCTCAGCAACAAGTTGGCTGAAAAAACCTGACAGATTAATAGCTATCCCCTTTTCAATTCCATGAATATTAATGCAACTAAGCAATGAAAACCCCAATACAGTCAAATCACACTGACATGGCGTTTCCGAATTTTCAGTATATGCTTAGTATTACAACGAATCCAGAAAGCGTGGCCGGTTATGCAAAATCCAGAAAATTCAGGCAATGGCACTTCAGTCAATCAGTATGAACAGCCGCAATCTCAATCCGATGAGCGCACTTCCGAGCAAGATGAGCATGCGAGCAGACCTGACACCCGCCCCGGCAGGCCAGATAATCGCACGTCGTTAGAAGACGAACGCGCGGGCAGACCTGACACCCGCCCCGGCAGGCCAGATAATCGCACGTCGTTAGAAGACGAACGCGCGGGCAGACCTGACACCCGCCCCGGCAGGCCAGATAATCGTACGTCGTTAGAAGACGAACGTGCGGGCAGACCTGACACCCGCCCCGGCAGACCAGATAATCGCACGTCGTTAGAAGACGAACGTGCGGGTAGACCTGACACCCGCCCCGGCAGGCCAGATAATCGTACTTCGTTAGAAGACGAACGTGCGGGCAGACCCGACACCCGCCCCGGTAGACCAGATAATCGCACGTCGTTAGAAGACGAACGCGCGGGCAGACCTGACACCCGACCCGGCAGGCCAGATAATCGTACTTCACTAGAAGATGAACGTGCGGGTAGACCTGATAATCGCGCATCCGAAGAAGACGGTCGTGCGGGACGGCCCGACAATCGAAACAGCCGACCCGATGAGCGTTAACCTCATTGAGATGCTTTTGAGAGGCCCGTTTTAACCTATGCAAAATCACATATTGATTCGGTTAACGCTCGATGAAGCAATTCTGCTACAACGAAAAATCAATGGTGACTAAAAAGCAATGGTTCATGCTCTACCCGAGCATAAATAACCGAAACTCTGGATATTAATTGCTCGACACATCCTATCCAGAGTTCAGCTTAATTAATCCTGAGCGTAAGGTGTTATCATCTGTCCTTCTGTCCACTGGCCCTCCGGAGACGCAATCAGGAATCCGCCACCATAGATAGGCACCGCATAAAAACTACCTTGGTAACCAAGAATCACGTAATCAACACCATTGTCAAAGGTTTCATAACTCTGTATCGAAGCTTCTTGTAATACACCCTCGATGTTAACAAACCAACGCTCTCCCCCATATTGAACGAAAAACGTCTCACCATTTTCACTTAGATAAGAAGTCGAAGAGACAGCGTCTTGTGCTCCCTCCTCTTCTATTGTCTGGGGCGGGGCGCTATCGTCATATTCACTATCGTCATATTCACTATCGTCATATTCGCTATCTTCATATTCGTCAGGGCTATCTTCATCATCCGGTGTGTAAACCACAGGAACAATGCCTTCTACTGACAAATTAGCAAAGCGCGTCATAGCCGCAGCCAACATAAAGGAAGCGGGCTCCCAAAATGTTTTTCCGCAATTCTCGGGGGAGGGTGCTTCAAAGCACTTAACCACAGTACTATCTTTGTCTAGGTTGATAACGGTTTCCACTATCAGCACATCATCTCCTTTGACAATGCGATTTTTGTACACGTACATCGAAGTGTCATCTGACGAATCTTCAAATACATACCCGACCCTAAACACGATATTTCCGCTACCATAATCCACCACGCGAAAGTGTTCCTCTTCTAACTCACAAGTTACTGGCGCTTCACAGTTAAGATCATCTCCTATCGCATAGTCGAAAAATTCGTCATGGCTTGCGGATATTCGATTTCCGTTAGCATCTTCATAAAAATATGCGCCATGTCTTATAGTGATGAAGGCCTGATCTTTGGTTGAGTCTGTTGCTGCCAACGTCCAGTCACCGTCTTCTTCGATATACTGCAATTTATTTCCAGCGGGGATGGCAATCACAATACCTAACTCTTCCTCTTCATAAATATCAAAGGCTAAGTTTTTTTCAGCTGATGTTTCGATATCAGGCAATATTGTTGCCCATAGTTCCTCTAGCCCGTCTGCCGGATCTGAGGTCTGGCGTAGTTGTTCAAACGTGCGGGTTTTGGTTTTTATCCATCGATATTGATTGTCTTCATCCTCATATTCAATATAGTTTTGTGGCGCTGATCTTTTCACCACCACCGCAGAGAAATAATAATCTTCATCATTTAAATCGTCTGGAATGTCATCTACCGAGGGGGATTCAATCAACTCATTGATATATTTTGCTGGGATAAGCCAATTGTGGTTTGACAATCCTTTATCGAGCCCACCTTCTACGACGCCCCGCAAAGCACCTTGTTGATCAAATACCGGACCTCCAGAGAACCCTTTAAAAATACCACTTGAGACAAGGTATATACTGAGATCAAGTGATGGCATATTAACCTTGGTCATGATTGGCAACATTTCACTGGTAATGTTGTGTCTTAACTTGTCGCTTTCAGAGGAAAGTTTTTCCAAAGAGTTCGCTTTACTGGATGTCACATCAGGTTTAAACCCGAACACAATTAAACGGGAGAAATCGTCCGGTGCGTTAGGGTTAAGGTTATTTATTGGGTTGCAGTTTTCCAACGGCTCGACGGTTTTTAACAATACAAGGTCGGCTTTTCTGAGTACTTTTTCAACCGTCGCAGTAACAGGCACGTCACGGCAAAAGACTGAAATTCGTGCCGGTTTACGTTTTATCGCGTGCAGTGAGGTGATGACCCAATTATTTTTTTGCCAGACAAATCCGCTTGCCATGCTAACCACCGGCCCGTCTTCTACTTCAATTCTAACCACCGAATAATGCATCTCTTTACTATCTAATTTAGCCTGTGCCGGTATGACAATAAGTACGAGCAACGAGGCAAAAAGAGCCCTGGTTAAAGCACCTTTAATAATTTGATATTTTTTCATTGTTCACTATTCCTGAGTAATCTTTGCGGAACACAGAACCGGCACTAACATCTCTAACGCGAGATCCTGATTTTGTTTGGATATACGTTCATCCACTAAAGTAAGAATTTGATTTAAGTGGGTATCTTTGCCAAATGCAGACTTGAGATTGCTGCTGGCTCCAGCTTGTGCCAGCAAGTTTTGGCACTGAGCAGATTCAGGTTTAACCTGTTGGGCATTTGGCACACGACCACAAACGGCGTCTCTGGCAATAAATAAAAAGGCTTTTTGATCTGACTCAACCGACAGCTTCTTTTCTACTTGATCGGCAAGGTTTTTCCAGCCCAAGGTGCCTTGTTCATCCCGATACCGAAATATTTTCAGTGCACCATCAGCTGACAGTCTGTCTTCGTTAATTCTTGATAATAAACTGCACGTTGACGGTGAGCGGTCGACCGAAAACATTGCACTGCGCACATCTCTCAGTTGTCCACTTGTTTTGGTTACTTTGCCATCCGCATCGGTTGTGGTTGTTCCTGAGCTGCTCAGCAAACTCAGCAATTTATCTTCGCTCATTTGCGGAAAGATGGCTTTGAGCTCAGTGGCACGCTGGGTAATATTGGGTGAGAGTAAGCTATTATCACGCACGTAAATTCCAGCTAAACCGGAGATAGCCACCGCCAGACCAAAGGAGCCAATGCGCAGCCCCTTAGCCATGCTAAAGTGCTGATCATTAAGGCCAAGCAGCGCGGCTAACCCAACCCCTACCGCACCAATAAAAACGGCCACGATAGATTTGGCATCAGCACCTTGAGGTGCAGCGAGTCCCATCAATAACCCCACCATCACTCCTATGCCTGCACCACTGTAAATAGACACCCACATAGAAGATTTTTCAGAGCTGGCGCTTGGCCCATTGCTATTATTCATGGATAAGTTACCTTGCTGGTTCAATGAAGGAATGCCCGATGTCTGCGGGATTTTCAGCGCACCGCTTTGCCCGTTGATAAGGAGAGACGTTTTTTGCTCTGCCTGAGCAACACAAGCACACCAATGCGGCAACAATATGCTGCGCAACCTAATCTGTGTGTAGCGGATTTCAGTGCTAATATTTTTTTGTTGCTGACCACCGATAGTGGCGACAGCTTCAGCTTCGATTTCTTGACGAAGCCCATTACCCAGGGTTACAAATGCCTCTTGAACAGACACCTCCAGCGGCACTAATGTAGTGGACAGCTCAAGTTGTGACATTGCTTGTGCTTTATCTAACTCCCAATACCAATCATCAGTCTGAATGGTTGTTGGTTGTGATTGCCTAAATGCAGGTACTAAATAATCGCTAACGGTAAGATTAATCTGCTCATTGATATCTTGCCATTCCAGTTCTAGATCCTGTGCGTGCACATCTTTAATCTGACCCTGTTGCCCAGTAACACCGGTTTGAGTGTCAATATCAAATTGCCAAAACGGTACCTGAATTTTGATCAGTTGAATGCTTTGCTCATCGGTCAATCCGAGCGCGCCAGCGGCTTTTGTGCGCGCCTCTTGCTCAGATATACTGAAAGGAATTTGGCAATCAGGGATCGCAGTGTTGACATCTAACCGTTGTAAATCGGTGCCACCACACAGTGGACAAAACTCAGGCGCAGTCTCGTTGTAGGAACTAACCAGACTGCACTGTTGACAGCTAATGGCTTTGATACTGCGTAAGCGCTGTCGATATTGCGTGTGGATAGGCTCACCGTCGGGATCCTTTATTGGCCCTTGGCTATCGTGCAATTGGATCTGCCACGCTTCACGGGCGCTAGGCAAGCGCCACTGTTCAAGATCGTCGATGGCATCAGCACGGGTATAAAGTGTCCAAGCAAATTCAACACTGGCAGGTTCATCTTGGTCACTAAAATCAAAATTGGGATGGCGATTAACCGAAATGGAAACTTCGTTGTCGGTGGCGAATTTGCCTTCAATGTAATTACGAGCAGACTCAAACGCCTCATAAATACTGTGCCCTTCAGCTAACGCTGCGTAGAAAGCCGTTGATAACTTGGTGGCTTTACTATCACTGATTTTTACCGCGGTAGCGATTACCGCTGGCACACCCGCATCGTGCAACAATTTAACTTGGTTTTTGGTCGCGCAACCGTTAAGAAAAACTAATTTCAAACTACTTTGCTGACCAAGCAGGCCCGCTATACCACCGGCTCCGCCAGTCCCCCCTTCGAGTTGTAAGGTGCTACCATCAGCATGGCCGGCATAATGAAAGATTACGATCCGATCACGGTAACTGAGTAAGTCTGCGTAAAGCTCATCAAATTCCGCGCTTTCTTCACGATGAATGGCCAATGCGTTGATTTGCTCAAGGGGTTGCAGGGCCTGAAAAATGGCTCGGCTCTCCTCTTTAAGTGTTGCTAGATGACGGTCCTGATCATTGGCAAATGCCAGAAAAACGACTGGCAGTTCGGCGACCATATTCATCTAGGCCTCCTGACAAGGGTAAAACTGCGGTTAATAGCATCCCATTCTGATGTTGATTGCACGATGGCTTGTGGATTTTGTTGGATATCATCTTGCCCCGAAAATGCGCTATCAAATGCCGCTAGGTTGGCGCTATTTGCATCATTTGAGCGCAAACCATCTTGATTAAGCCAACTAAAGTCAGATTCGGTCGTAGAAAAAATCGCTTTACAGCATTCAGTGCCAATATCGGCAAAGAAGCGTTGGTGCAAAGAAGCGGTTAACTGTCTGTTGCCCAATCCCAGCCTAACGGTTTTACCCGGACTGAGTTCCTCGCTAGATTTATTAAAGGGGTAAAGGGAAGTAACCTCGTGCATCGCACTTATCCATAGCAGACTAAAAAACACAGTCCGCTGGACCTCGTTATTTTTAATTTCAAACACCATGGCGGTTTTACCATCGATAAACTCTGAAGTGCCGCCATTTGCCAGCTCAAGCTTATCGTCGGCTAAACGCTTGTACAGATTAAATTCAACATTTAAGCCCGTGTTGGGATTATCCAATTGCATGATATTTCGAAAACGCGCGATCTGATTTAAATTGTCAACCAGCACCTGAGTTACGCCTGTTTCTTGTATGGAATGCACCGGCATACATAATGATTCATGCTCTGAATAAAATGCCCACGCTGGCAGCAATGTCATTTGTCGCTGCGATAACGGCAGACTTTCTGGTAACTCATTAACCTTGTTGATGATCCGTGCATACACGTCGGCAGTTTGAATGTCTTGTTCATCGACCAAGCTCAATAGCGATGAGGCTTGTATCGCTCGTATCAGTGCAGTACTAAATGACGGGTCGATCTGAGACAAATCAATGCGCAATTTATCTGCTCGGTAAGCGTAATTTTCAACCACACACCTAGCACCGGCGATGAGCCCTTGGTGACTGTCGATTAGCTCAGCAATAGAAGACACAGCGCCAACCTCAGTCACGACTAAAGTAGCCATCCGATTTTGCGCACTCGGCTGTTTAGTAAAGGGCGCATAAACTGCCCATTTTGATCCAACCCGCACACCTTGCGCAGCACCACCAGCCAGTACTATTTTGTCTTGTTCAACGGCTTTAACCGGGATAAAAGCTAAAGGCTCAATGTCTTTGACACCAAATACCACTCTATCGATCTTGCCTTCTATTTGTGGGTTCTGCTCTTCCACCAACGACACCACGTTGGTGGTGACTTTCTCGAACAGATCTCTGTAGGTGGTGTCAGGTGTCACATTTTGCAGTGCTTTGCACAAACTGTAGGTAAGCACGCCATGTTTATACTTTTGTGTGCCCTCAGCAAAATATCGCTCTTTAGATAACTGAGTGTCTCGACAGCCTGATATCACTACAAAATTATTGCTAAGGGTGAGCCAACTGCCCTTTTTAGGTTGTGTCGAAGCATTGTTATTACGTACAACGTTAGTATTTGAGCGCTGCGTATCAGCAATAATCACTTGTCCTCGCACTTCTTGTGGAAGACTGCGAACACTGACTGGCTCTGCACTTCGCGTCATAGTGCCAGAATGACAAGCATCAAAAATAAGGGTGGTATACGGGGTCTTTTTAGCCAGCCGCTGCAACCATTCATTGATGGTGTGCTCGCGGATCTCTCGCCAAATTTTTCCTTCTGGTGCGATAACAGGATCAACAGGCGCAGGCTCACAATCATCATGAGGAATAATGCTATTAATTTTACCGCTGCCTTCGTCAGTAAATTCCGTTTTCACTTTGCAACTGTGGCCGTGTCCACTAAAGTGAAAAACCACAATATCGTCTTGCTCAACTCTATCAGCTAGGGCATCCATGTTGCTGATAATGGCATCGCGCGTGGCCGCTTCATCACATAGAAAGGTAATGTCTTCTGGAACGAAGTTGAACTTGTTGATTAATAAATTTTCGAGCAAATAAGCATCATTAACGCACCCTTTTAATTGATACTTTTGGTCTTGGTGCCGGTAATAATTAATCCCGATAATAAGTGCGTGTTTTTTAGGCATTTCGCTATCCCTAGGCGATATGCCATTAGTGTAGTCTGGCGATTAATTTTTAGCCAACTTTGAGCTGGTGTGATTACTAGTACCCAAACACTTACCACTTAACAAAGTCGCATGGTGTTAACACCGTTTTTTGAATTACTATCGGTTTAATTGCAGGTTTTCAATTATCAGTTTGGATTTGATAACAACAAACCGGACGAACTTGAGTTAACCCCAAAACAAAAAAGACGAGCTAAGCTCGTCTTTGGAATTCAACTAGGCGTAATTTATTTTTTGTCGATTTTGATCCTACCGCTAACCGTAGAGACCTTAACCCGACCATTACCACCATTGTGAGAAAACTCTAACCAACGGCTGGGACCATATTTGGCCTTTTGCTCTTTATCCTTGGTGAGCTTGTTGACGATCCTGCCACCAGCATGACCTTGCAGATCAAAGCGTGCCGATACGTCGGATTGAAATGACAAGGTAACATCACCGCCTACGCTACTGGCTCGCACTTCGCCTTGCTTGGCAAGCTCTAGTTTGGCTTCAATCGAACCATTTACGGTACTTAGCGATAATTGCTCTATTTTACCAAGATCGAGTTCAATATCGCCGTTCACTGTTTCGGCTTTAACTTCAACGCTACCCACGTTGACATTAATATCACCATTAACTGACTCATACACCGCTTCTGTGGCTTTAGAGTCTCGATCACGAATATCGCCATTGACGGTTTCAATTTTAATATCACCAACCAATCCCCGTGCACTGATGTCACCGTTGACGGCTTCAATCCGTAGTCGCCCCGATAAATCAACCACCTCAATGTTACCGTTGACAGTGTCGATATCTGAGCTACCGCGAATATCCGTTACCTCAACATTAGCATTGGTAGAGCTGTAGTTTATTTTACTGTCGTAGGGCACAAATATTTCCAGTTCATCGCCATCATCTGAATCCCATGACCAGCTACCGCGATTACCTTTCACTTTAACTTTGATCAGCACTTCATTGCCGTCGCGCTCAAAAATAAACTTATCCGTTCTATCGCCTAGTTTACCCACCACACGAACTTCATTATTAGCCCAGCCTTTTATGCTGGCATGGCCATTCATGTGCTCAATTTGCACATAGCCGTTTTTATCCGCCTTAATGGTTTGATCAACTTTTTCGCCTGCCATCGCAATTGCAGAAAACAAACATAAAGCGATACTGAGCCATAGGTGTTTCATTAGATTACCTTTTTTTAAATTACTTGCTGCGGTGCAGGTTGGATTTGTAAACCAATCTCTACCGTTTTTAGAGATCACAAACGCGGTGTTCATAATTGCCTCCACTTGGGTGAATGCACTCGCTCAATCAAATTTATTTGCTGCTGATGCACACTTTGCAACATTTTTAATAGCGCCATATTATTCGGATCGTGCTTTAACGCGGCCTTGATAGCGATAGTTGCTTCATCAAGCTCAGCCAACTGAGTTTCCCAGTTTTGGGTCAACGCCGGTTGTCCTTCAAATTTCACCAGCAACGCGTTTTTCTGTTGTTCATGCTGACTACTTAGCGCTGCGACTAAATCTTGCCCGCTTACTTCATTCACCGGTGATTGCATACCGTACCAAGTTAATACTCCAACCAAGGCCACTGATGCTGCAATAGCGACCATTTTAGGACGCTGTTTAGGTTGTCTCTGTGCCCGTATTTGATTAGGAGTATCTTCGTCGGCCAAGGCAATCTCAATGCCCGCCCATAGATCTCGTTCAGGCTGCTTGTCTTTTTCAAGCTGCGCTAGCTTGGCGCGTAAATCCGCTTCAAAATTTGCTTTATTCATAACCCATCCACTCCTTTAATAACTGCTTGGCACGGTGAAACTGTGCCTTACTGGAGCCCACTGCCATGTCCATCATGTTGGCAATATCTTCATGGCGATAGCCTTCTATCGCATGTAACACAAAAACAATACGAGCGCGTTCTGGTAAGCGAGCAATATAGCCCTCCAGTTCACTCAAATCGGTACTTTGCTCAGCGCTGTGATGCATTGCCTCTGAATCTTCAATATTGAACATTCGTTGCCACCAGCCACGCTGCTTGCGAATATACGAAATGGTGATATTTGAGGTAACCGTATGTAACCAAGTGGAAAACTTACTGTCACCTTTAAAATTACCTATTTTTCGCCACAACTGAATAAACACTTCTTGCGCGGCATCTTCTGCCAGCGATCTATCACTGGTCAGTCGATAGCACAGCGCATACACCTGTCCAATGTAGGTTTGATAGAGCGTTTGATACGCTTTTCTGTCGCCCTGTTGCACTGCATTTATCAAGTCCCGCTCCGATTTCTCAGCGAAGGCATCTTGGGCAGCAACAACATTTCCGTTTGTATTCAAAGTGTTCTTCGTTATTGTTTTTGTCTTGAATGATTAGTCGCAGGGTAGAACAGAAAGGTTTAAAGCACCAAAAATATATTTAATTATTATCATTTGATAAATACAACTGTCTGATATTTTTACACTTTTCAATTTAAGCAAAATCCTGCAATTGCTTACTGTTTGTTTTTTAAGCTATTTGTAACTGGGGCACGATTTATGCGTCTATTTTTTAAACACATTTTTATACTAAGAAACCACTATGTTTACACTCACGACTCGCAGCTTTTTTATATATTCTTTCGCGCTTGTGCTGTTTCTTTTTCATGCTTTAGCAGAGGCTGGTTTAGTCCGAGGGGGCGGCCGAGGGACCTATTCCGATTCTAGCAATACGGATTTTGTATTAGTTGCTAATGATCAAATAAACGATCTGGGATTAAGGGAAGGCTATACCGCGGTTGAAGTAAATGGCTTTAATTCAGGTTTAGATGCGCTGTTAGCCACACCTTCTTTTTGCGATATTGAATTTTTTGATTTTCAAGACTTGCAGGATGCAATTAACTTTGGTGGATTTGTCGAAGAGCCCTGTTATTACCAAGTCTATGAGAATGATCCCACTATTGACTTTCTTGGTTTTGGTCGAGGCCTGTTTCAACTTGCAAGCAATGTTGAAATAACCTGGACACTGAGTCGCGCTGGAGAGACTCCAATCGTATTGGCAGGCGCTGCATCTGATATATCCGGTGAAAATGTTAGTTATATCGGCCCAATGCCAACCGAGTTGTTCGCCGGTGAATACTTGGTTGATCTCACCGTAGAATTCTTTTCTGGCCCGAACATGGAATTTTTCAGGGCATCCGGTGATAGTACAGATGATGTTGGTTGTGATGAAGTAGCACCAGGCGATGTGCAGTGTTATATGAGGGAATTTTCCCCCTCTGACACCCTGCGATTTGACAGTGCCTTTAGTGAACGATTAGTGGTGCTACCGGGCTCAGCCCCTATAAATGAGCCAGCCATGTGGGGATTATTGGGCCTTGGTTTGTTGCTTTTGCGTCGCAGCACGACTAAGTAACGCCTTGGCCTTAGCCCGTTGTTTGGTTATGTCACTTTCAATAGTCTCAAATAACGCTTGAATCTCAGGCGTTTGAGGCAACCCTTGCAGTATTGGGTCGCGTTGCGTCCACCATTCCCGCCAGCCATGTTCGATGGCCCGATTTAAATGTAAAGCTACTGCATCAATGTCGCCCTCTAGGGCCGCGATTCTCGCTGCTAAATGATCATTAAAGCTGTCTATCAAACCATTTTCACTAGCAAGGCGTGATAACTCTTTGCACTTAGCAATTATGGCGTTGGACTCTTCCTCTTTATCCGTTTGCTTAAGTGCCCACGCAATTTCTATGGCAGGGCTACACATCGGCATTTGAAACCTATCTTGTTCAGAAAATCCATTACTAGCTTGCAACAACAGCTCTATTCCACGTTGAGGTTGCGCAAACAACAATTTATACCACGCCAATTCAAATTTAATCCAAGGATCGTCTGGGTAGGCTTTGATTTGAAATTCCAGATCAGCGAAGAGTTGTTCAATGTTATTTTCGATAATTAAGATAGAGGCATCATAGAAGGGGTCATCAGTATCTTGGTCAAGTTGCTCAGCCATTCTCAAGGTAACTAAGGTATTTAAATAGTGAGACTCGTAGGCTGAGTTTTGTGGGGATAAATGCATAGCATGCTGCCAATGTATTAAAGTGTCCGCCAGCTCGCCACGCATAAACGAGTAGGTAGCAAGCCCAGCATGGCCATAGGGAGATTGAGGGTAGCTAGTCAACAGGTTATCAAAAACCTGCTTTGCTTCGTCGAAGCGACCTCTAAAAGTGAGTTCCATGCCATAATTGTAAATCGTACTGATAGAGGCCGGATCGAGTTCGTAGGCTTTACTGATGCTAGCGAGTGCCGCACTATGTTGATTTACTTTCTTTTGAATAAGAAACTTCCACATGTAGGCTACGGCTAAGCTAGGGTTAATGGAAATCGCTTTATCTAAGCTAGATATTGCGGCATCAAAATCCTGTCTCAACTCAAATAACTTTCCCTGAATAGCATAGGCTCGCGCATCATTTTGCTCTCTTATTAACGCTTTACTTAATTGCTGATCAGCAAGTGAAATAGCGATATCAGTATCTAAGATGCCAAACCGACTTTGGCCTTTCTCTAACAACAAAATAGTATCTGCAAGCGCTACAAAAGCAGTCACATATTCCGGATCAAGGGCAATAGCCTGCTCAAAATATTTGCGCGCCTGTTTGATCGATTCAGTGGTTTGCTTACGGTATTGTTCGCGCCCTTTCAAGTACATCACATAGGCATCTGTACTAGCTGTTTTGGCGTCATTAGTTACCTGTCCAACTTCGATGTATCTGTCTTCCAGTAAGTTAACGATCGAGCGACTAATCTCCTCTTCTACCGCAAAGATGTCTTCAAATTCACGAGAAAACGTCTGCGTCCACAGGGTCATGCCGCTCGCACTCTCAATCAACTCAGTACGAATTTTTAATTTATTGCCGGTAACTCTTAAGCTGCCCGTTACTAATGTATCTACATTTAGCCTTCGGCCTATATCCATAGGTGTCAGGTTTTGTTCAACCAAAGCAAAGGTCGAGCTAGCCGCAGCGACTTTCATGCTACTGCTTTTTCCCAATAATGCAGTTAGCTCCTCGGTCAATCCTTCGGTAATATACGCTTGGTCTTGGTCGGGACTTTGATCTCTAAACGGCAAAACTGCTATGGAATTGGCAGAGATCACTTGGGAAATGCCCTCCTCCCGTTTCACGATTTGTTGTTTTACTTCACCAAAATAAAGATAACCTAAGCTGCCTGACCCAAAGGTAATAACCAGTAAAATTAACCACTTGAACGCGCCAAACTCGCTGATGGCGCCACTATCTGCATCGCCAATGGGCTCTAAGCCTTGCAGGGTAAAATTGAAATACCAAGACAGGTACAGCACAACAGGAAAGCCTGCGAACAAGGTAATGGCGGTAAAGGTGCTGACCAAAGGTGACCAATTGAGCATCGGCTGGATCACAGAGACGACCTGTAACAGCAGCCAAATTAACCCTATGTACGGCACAATAGTGGGCAATACATTGCGGCGACGTAATTCAGACACGAAGGTCTTTAACATAGGGTTCCCAATTAATTAGCTGGATTTAACAAGAGTAGTAAACCCTGTTATCCCACCCCAATATTAACTTTCTGAAAAGTTGCTGAACAGGAAAGTGAGTGTTTGTTTTTTATACATTTTATGGTGACTCAGTTCGCTCAAAAAATCAACGTCGAATATATTTTAACCATTCGCATAATAGTCAACTACAATTTTAGTCTGCAAAGGAAAAAGGAAAAATAAGGTAACCTAATGAAGACGGAAATCGCGAACTTTCAACATATTCTTGTGGTGCTAGAGTCAAGCGAGGATCACACGGTACCATTAGCCAGAGCCACTCGCCTATGTCGTGCCTTAGGCGCAAAAATGACCCTATTTATATCCTATTATCAAGCTTTCACGGCTAAGTCACCGCAAAATCTAGCTGATGACTTAGTCACCATCGTTGAACACAAAAAAAACGATATCGACGAGCAATTACAAAAATGGCAAGCATCTGACTATCTGGCAGGTGTGAGTATGTCGTGGCAAAGCAAACCCTCTGTCGCTATCGCCAAATTCATTAAAAACAGTGATTTTGATTTGGTGCTAAAAGCCCCCTATCAGCAAAGCGAATTTAAACATCTGTTCCGCAGTGGGCTGGATAAATATTTTGTCAGTGACTGTCCACTACCCTTATGGCTGGTGAAAAAGCGCTTATGGGATGATAATTTTGAAGTGTTATCTTGTGTCGATATGGGCGACGATGCCCATGACAATCATTTACTTAACCGAAAAATCCTTGCTGTAAGCGATAAGCTAGCCGGCGCCTTAGATGCAGAAATGCACGTGGTTGATTGCTTTTATGGTGAAATAGGTACTATGCGCATCGATTTTAATAGTAAACGGGGCTTCAAGCGTGAAGCAACGATCAAAGAAACCCATGTCGAGAGGCTGAAGCTTTTTATTAACGAATATTCACTCTCTGATGATGTATTGCATTTTGTCGAAGGCATGCCTGATCATGCATTACCTGATAAAGCCGCCGACCTAAGTGCTGAAGTGGCGGTTATTGGCAACAATGAAGATACGAATTATATCGATAGGATATTTGGCGATACCGCCGTTGAACTCGTTAAAGCCATGCCTTGTGATTTACTGATTGTTAAGCCAGATATCCCTAACTAAACTAGATCAATAAAAGCGTCATAGTGTGAGAACGTAATGGAACAGAATCTAGTCGATAAAACCGGGAAAACCTTATCGCAATGGAAAGCAATACTCGCTAAACAGCCATTTAAAAAGCATGGGGAATACATGGCATACCTCAAGGGGGAATGTGGACTCACCCACGGTTTTGCTAACTTTATCACATTAAAATTTCGCGAAGCCGATGCTGGCTCAGCCGATCCGCAACAGTTGGTCACTGAGCAATATCAAGGCAAGGAATCGCTCAAGCCCATATATGATTACTTAGACAAGTACTTACGTAGTTTAGGTGATGATGTCGACGTAGCGCCTAAAAAAGCAGCTGTGAGCTATAAAGTGAAACGTCAATTTGCACTGGTTCAGCCTTCAACCAAAACGCGCATCGATTTGGGGTTAAAGTTAAATGATGTCCCACACGAAGGCAAACTCGAAACCTCTGGGCCCTTTGGCACTATGTGTACTCACCGCGTACAGCTTAACGAAATCGCAGATGTTGACGAGCAGGTATTAGCTTGGATAAAAACGGCGTACCAGCAAGCGCAGTGACAATTCCTGTCATCCCAGTGGGGCTCTAACATTTCCGTCATCCCGGTGGGGCTCTAACATTTCCGTCATCCCGGTGGGGCTCTTGAACCGGGACCTTCTCGACGCCTGTTTGCAGTGTAACCAAATAAGACTTTTACGGAGATCCCCGATCAAGAGCATTTCGGGGATGACATTTGTGGAGATATCGGGGATGACACAAGAGCGTCATCCCGGTGGGGCTCTAACATTTCCGTCATCCCGGTGGGGCTCTTGGACCGGGACCTTCTCGACGCCTGATTGCAGTGTAACCAAATAAGACTTTTACGGAGATCCCCGATCAAGAGCATTTCGGGGATGACATTTGTGGAGATATCGGGGATGACAACTGTGGAGACCGCGGGGATGACAACTGTGGAGATATCGGGGATGACAACTGTGGAGACCTCGGGTATCCCACAAAACAAAAAACCCTGCATAAGCAGGGTTTTTAAGATCTTACAAAAGTAACGCTTACGCTTCTTGAATAATAACCAATTTAACAACGGTTGTTACGTCAGAATGCAACTGTAGGTCGATATCGAACTGACCAGTTTCACGCAATGTACCTGTAGGCAATTTCACTTCTGATTTAGCCACTTCAACGCCAGCTGCAGTAATTGCATCAGCGATATCACGTGTACCAACAGAACCGAACAACTTACCTTCGTCACCAGCAGGTGCCGCGATAGTTACTTCGCCCAACGCTTGAACTTTAGCAGCACGTTCTTCAGCAGCAGCCAATTGCTTAGCAATATTAGCTTCTAGCTCAGCACGTTGTGCTTCAAATTTTTCTACGTTTGCTTTAGTTGCAGGAACTGCTTTTTTCTGTGGAAAAAGGAAGTTACGTGCATACCCTGATTTTACAGTGACAGTGTCACCCAAGCCGCCCAGGTTGGCGATCTTGTCTAGTAGAATGATTTCCATCTTTGCTACCTCTTATTTTACGCCAACGATTACTTGTGAGAATCAGTATATGGAAGCAACGCTAGGAAGCGCGCACGCTTAATAGCAGTTGACAACTGACGCTGATATTTAGCGCTAGTTCCAGTGATACGGCTTGGTACGATTTTACCACTTTCAGTGATATAGTTTTTCAGCAAAGCGATATCTTTATAGTCTATCTGTACAACACCTTCGGCTGAGAAACGGCAGAATTTACGACGTCTAAAAAAACGAGCCATTGTCTGTCTCCTTATTCTTTATCTTCAGATTCAGAAGCGGTTGTTTCTTCAGCAGCTGCTGGTGCTTCTGTTGCTTCTTCACGTCTTTCAGAACGCTGAGGGCGCTCGTCGCGACGCTCTTCTTTAGCCATTGGAGACTGTTCAGTCTCTGCACCTTTAGTACGCATGACAAGATTACGAAGTACGATATCATTGAAACGGAAAGCAGTTTCTAGCTCTTCAATTGCTTCTGCAGATGCTTCAGCATTGATTAGTACATAGTGTGCTTTATGCAATTTTTCGATTGGGTAAGCCAATTGACGACGGCCCCAGTCTTCTAAACGGTGGATTGTTCCGCCGTCGTTTGTGATGATTCCAGTATAACGTTCGATCATACCAGGAACTTGTTCACTTTGGTCAGGGTGGACCATAAACACGATTTCGTAATGACGCATTGTTGCTCCTTACGGTTGTAGCCTCTTACAGCTCAGCCGAGCACTGTGTAGAGACAAGGAACTAAAGGGTGATGGCTGATTTAAGGGCGCGAATTGTATATAAAGCGGACATCTAAGGCAAGATCTATTTACTTTATCTGGCATATTGGCCGCGACTTGGTGTTCGCAGCCAATATGCGATTTCTTCTCAATCTACATTTACTCGCTTTATTGCTTGTCTAGCTTGCTGCTCAAGCTATCTAAAACGTCCTGAGCACCGTAAGCATCATCATTCGTTTTAGTACCCTTGCCCATGCGAATTTCTAAAATAGTGTGAACTTCTTTACGTTCATTGCCTGCGCTTGAGTTAATGCTCACGCCGACTTCGGTAGAAGGACGAGTGCGGGTATCACAAGTAAGAAGTCCACAGTGACGCTCTACCTGCCGTTGTTGCGAAACACCGATTGAAGATGCTGGCTGCACTTTTTGAGATTCCACAAAGGTTTCTTTGCTAGTTACCACAAACCAATCATATCCCTGTTGCTGCGTGAGCTCAGCAGATCTGAGAAGCGCATAATCAAACGCATCAGCAACACTTTTTGAATAAAGCTTAAACTGCACTCTGTAACGATCGCTGGATACTTTTTGCTCACTATAACCTTCAGATCCATTTTTGGCTGGACGATAGTCCGGGGCAGATGCACAACCTGAAATCAACAGAACAATCGATAAAAACACCATTATATACTTCATAATTCACCTCATTTTATTGAATTTTAACTTGCCAATTTTGATCTATCGCGCGTAGCTCTTGCTCTTTATCAAGCGGTGCACCGCTGATCATAGTGTCGATGATGTTATCCAACTCACTGTGTTTTGACGCTGTTTGGTAGCCACCCTGCTCACCCACACTTTGATCATTTGAGCTGGCTTCTAGTTGCCAACCACTGACTCCCTTACATGCGATATTGGTCGCACGATCATTGCCAGTACTCACTTGATATTGACGACACAATTGCCCCGCTTGATTAGCAAAACTCAATTGCGCTTTTACCGCTACCCCAGAGGGAGTATTGCGGGTTTCGCCACTCACCGAAGTATTGAGCACCGCGGCAATATCTGCCCCTATACCCGCTTGCCTTTGTTGCGTTGTTGTGAGGACACCCACCATTACGACCAATGCAATACCTGCTGCGATAGATAAGGGTTTTGTGAAAGTCTGATTCGCTTTTCTTCGAGCCGAAAGTTGAACCACATTATTATCGGCTCGTTCAGACGGCTGTTGTGCGTTATCAATCTTTCTCGCCAGCGCGAGTAGACTCTGCGGCACCGGAGTTTGGTCAATTTGCTGTGCATGTTTCACCACCCACTGATCGACTTGCGATAGCTCCGCCATGCGCATCACCAGTTCATCATCGGTTTCCAACGCAGTGCGCACTAACTCCATATCTTGTGCAGAGAGTTCAGCATCTAAAAACCCGCTCAATTGTTCATCGGTGATTTTCATCGGCTTTCCTCTATTAATCTTGGTTTGACCATGTTGAGCAAGGCACTTCTGGCACGTGAAAGTTTACTCATCACAGTCCCAACCGGAATATCCATCGTTGCCGCCACATCTTTGTAGGACATTCCTTGCAAGGCGACCAGTGACAAAATTGAACGCTGCTCATTGGGTAGTGTGTCCATTGCCGCATTCACCTGTCCAAGTAACTCCTGAGATTCGTGTTGATGATGCTGATCCGGTTCAACTTGCTCCTGCAACTCAGGCGATTGAGTTGCATTTTGGCGTACTTTGCGAGAACGATATTCATCTATCCAAACATTTCGGCATACTTTGAATGCCCACTTCACCGTTTCCACACCATCAGGTACGCCTTTGCTTAAAATTTTTTCGAAGGTGGTTTGCACTAAATCATCGGCGTCAGCTTGGCTGCCGGTCAGTGAATAGGCAAAACGCCTTAACATGGGTATGATATCTTCAAAGGAATCACTCATAACTTTTTCTCTGGTTTTGGACTCAATTACATAGAAGACGAATGAGTTACAACTTTATTCCAAAATAATTGAAATTTATATTTAGCTGAAACGTTTAGTTTTCAAGGTTCACTTTATTCGTTCGAGGAAAACATGACGACTAGTATACTCTCTTTATGCGGTTTATTGCTTGTTAGCCAAAGCCTTTCAGCCCAGATAATCAATCCAAACAATGTCACTAAGCAAGTTCAGGATTTGAAACGTATTTCTGAACACGCAGAGGCGCGTATTAAGCAACCGACTGTCGATAAACCTTTTTCGCTTAGTTCGTTGCCACCGATTGAAAACGTCGTCACTGAGCCATTGACGTCTTTGCCCCAATCACTGTCGATTGGCGCAGACATTAACAATCCCGTAATTATCGATGTGGAAGTAGAAGATGGTTGGCGCGCCGTTCAATATCAATGGTTAATATTAGCCGATGCTAACAGTCGTCAAACCTTGCTGAAACTTGGCGCAAATATTCAATCCCAAACCACGTATTCAGGGTTGGGATTATCTCTGCTGCAATTTACTGTTCCTGCATCATTAGATTCAAAAAATGCGTTAGCTAAACACCTCCCCCAAAGTGCGATGCAAACGCTGGGGCGAAACCATATCTACCAAGCACAAGCCTCAGCTCAGTCGACAACCGCAAATAATGAGATGCGAAAAAGCCAAGATCAGGCTGCGCATATGTGCTCCGATAAGGTAAAGATAGGCATCATAGACAGCGCCATCGATCAGCAGCACCGGGCTTTTAGCTCGACAAATATCCATGCTAAGTCTTTCTTAATCGGTGATCTGACGTCTCCTAATTTGCACGGTACTGCCGTGGCCAGTATTTTAGTCGGAAATACTTCTGGATTGTCGCCGCTCACGCCAAATGCGCATCTGTATTCAGCAGAGGTATTTTATCGGCAATCCGACTATTCCCAAGGCGCGACATTGAGTGCCATCATCAGTGCGTTGAATTGGTTAACTGAACAGCACATTAAAGTGGTAAATATGAGCTTGGCAGGACCGGCCAATCAAATCTTAGAGCAAGTTATCCATGCGGCGCACACCAAGGGCGTTATTATTGTAGCCGCTGCGGGTAATGAAGGTCCGGCGGCGCCTGCGGTGTTTCCTGCAGGCTATGAGCAGGTGGTGGCGGTTAGCGCCATTGACTATCAACAACAACCCTATCGCTGGTCAAATCGAGGGGATTATATAGACTTTTCTGCGCTTGGCGTGAACGTGGTGACGGCTCAATCGCAACACCGATTAGGCAAAGAATCAGGCACGTCTATGGCTGCGCCTGTGGTGACTGCTGCGGTTGCTTGTTTAATGGCGAATTTAACAGAAGCTAATAAAAAGGAGATTGAGACTGTTTTGTCTTCCCTTTCAGACCAAGCTATTGATTTGGGTCCAAAAGGGAAAGATCCAATATATGGCGTAGGCGCGATAGAACGCATCCTGTTACCCTAGAATGCATAGCTCAAGCCTACACTGGCAATGTTTTGTTGGTAAGTTTGACCTTCAAGCGCAGAGCGATAATCACCGTGTTCAAATTTAGTTTCCAGGGTCAAATTATCCATAATTAACACCCCTAAATTGGCTTGAACAACGCGTTTAGTTTCATCTCTTTCAAGCTCAGTGGATTCTGTTAACGATGCCGATGTGACTGTTTGATAATCTTCTTTTTGATAGCGCCAAACCAGCCCTAGATTTGAATCCAGGCCAAACAGGTCGAACTTATGCGTGACCTTAGTAGTAAACCCAATTGCCCTATGATCATATTGTGGGTCTTGTGCATCTTCTTTATCGGCATTTAAGCCCAGCATTAGCATGGTGCGAGCATCATTCATAAAGTGAAAAATATCAACTGAGGCTCCAAATCCAGTCGCATCGCGATCCGTCAGTTGTGCAAACGATTTGTTTTTCACCTTGACGCTAGGGCGCACAAAGGTTTGTGGCAATATAAAATGCCCTAGATAGACGCTGACTTGCTGAAAATCCAAAAAAGTATCGCCTGCTAGTCGAGCATTGGCCGCATCGATTCGAGCGCCAAGTTGGTAATCATTGAATTGATAGCTGCCGTCTACATTGAATTGGTGCAAAGCCAAATCATATTGTGAAGCTTCATTATAAGTTTGTTGTTGATACGAATAGTTTGCGGCTAATTTTGCGGCCTCGCTGACTTGCCACTTTCCACCCAAAGAGGCATTTAGCTGATGGCCACTGTCACTTTGCGATGAGACATTGTCGAGCTCTTCAACACTTAGCGCACTATTGTGAATAAACTTAGCGGCCACTTCCCCGCTGAAGGTGAGTGGTGATGAAGTTTCGGCTGCAACGCTTGTTGTTGAGCAAAGTAGTAAATAAGAAATTTTGTGAAGTAATGATTTCATGACGACCTCCAAAAGCATTAAGAACGCCGGCAAATTGCCGGCGTGATTGACGTTCTCGAACTGGATTAAAGACCTAGGTCTAAATCATTTGAGATGGTGTTAGCCACTTCAAGGGCGGTGGCACTGGCAACTTCAGAGTTGATTTGATCAGCGACAATCGAATTGATCTGATTATTAACTGATTGTGATACCGCGGTTTGAGCATTATTGCTGACCGTGCTCGATACAGTGTCTGTAACTGAAGCCGTCACTGATTGCTGAACAAGCTGGCTGGCTTCTGATGTCATATTTAGTGCCGCGGTGTCGATCAAATCAGCAGACACATTATTCGTTAACTCAGTGGCGTTTGTAAGCGCCAGCGCATTGTCTAATTCACCCGCCGATGTCAGCTCTACTGGCAAAGACTCAGGCATAGTTGGCACTTCATCTGTTGGCTCACTCGTTTCTGCCGCAGGAGCGTCAGTAGAACCAATGGTTGTCAGCGCTGCCAAGGTGTTAGTCGCCACTACAGAGGTTGAGTTTTGCAAGGTGTTGCTTAGTCCGCCTGAAACATCTGTCACTACAGTACTACCAACCTCAGTTAAGTTGGTGGCAGCGAATTCAGCACTTTCTTCAGCTCCGGTTTCGGCCTGTTCCGTTGTCTCTGCTGTTTCAGTTGTTTCAGTTGTTTCAGTTGTTTCTGCAGCTTCGCTGTCGGCCTTTACATTGGTATTGCTTTGCGCCGAAGAATTTGACTCAACCGATGCATCCGCAGAACCCTGTTCGCTATCCACCTGTTGTGACGCAGATGTTTGATTGGAGAACTGAATGTTTTGACTTACTTTTGCATCGACTGCCAACGCGGCCGAACTAATAGAAGTAATACCAGCGATTACCATTAGGTTTACAATTTTATTTAGCTTAGTCATCTTCATTTCCTCATGTTTTAGTTAAATGACACTTGGATAACGAAGCAGAAATGATTTTATTCCCGATTTTTAAAAAAAAATAAACAAACTAGATTTGAGAAAGTCGTATCTGTTGAATAACGTTAATTAAACGACTGCGTTAGCGTAATCGTTTTTTGGGGATGATGTTTTTAGCGATGAAGTTTTAACGGAAGGCGTTTTTTCGTTTGGTAAATAGTAAAGCTAGACAGTATCGATTAGCTTCTAAGACGGTCACTCCTGCATAGCAAGAGTGACCAGCGAAAGGTACGAGCTTAACTGAACTACATTACCTACATAAGCATGTTTGCTTATTTGAGTTACGATTGATTCTCGAAACTGACTTCAGTCGTTTTTAAATTTCCTTGGTCATCCACGGTAATTTTGAAGTGTTTACCTTTAGTGCTTGAATCGGTCTTCATCACAATTCCCATTGGTGTAGGAACCGCAGGCCAGTCTGGTGAATCATGACGGTCTCCATCAAACACCATCACACCCGTTCTCTTTCTGGCGTTTGGCGCATATTTAACATAGTCAGTCATGTTTCTGCCGGACATAATGCTAACGCCAGTTCCTTCGCCAATAACGATTGGATTATCGACATACTTGGCATAACCACTGCCTACGTTGACTTCGCGACATTGCTCTAACACCAAGCCGTTTTTGCCTCTTAAACAACGCCAACTTGTAATAGAAATATTTCTTACGAACGCTGCACCGCTGGTATTGTCGCCCAACTGAATATCCGTTTCATTATCTTCGCCGTAGTAACTGGTTATGTTGATGCACTCACCATGACGGGCAAAGAACGCTTTATTAAAGCCTTGGAAAGTAGCGCCATTAAAATTAAGCCCCTCTCCTACGGTAGACCCTGGTGAATTCGATTCGATAAGCACACCGACTTCGGTTTGGCCAGCCGTGAAATTACAGCCATAAAAGTTCAGCGCATTTGAGGACGCGCAACCAAGCGGACGGTTTATGTATAAATGCGCGGTAGGGCTATGACCTATAAAATGAAGGTCAAAGAAGTTATTCACCCAAGAATTTTCAACTAATAAAGCTGCGACGTTAACTTTAGATGCAAAAGTGACATCTCTTACTGTTGATTTGGTGACATTTTTCATCACTACGCAGTAGTCGGCAGCAACCGGAACGGAAGAGCCGTAAAAGGCCACGCCTTGGATACTGCAGTTTTGAAGCTGCGGATCTTCATACGATGAATTGAAAGCGACAATAGCGCCATCAACTCCATAACCATATAAGGTAGAAACGGCTTTCCCTTCACCAACGATTTGTATATTGCTGGTTTGGATTAACAAGGTTTCGGAAATTTTATATGTACCTCTTGGGATGTAAACAACACCGCCATTATGAGAGTTCCATAAAGGGCTTGTAATGGCATTAGATGCAGCAGCAATAGCCGCTTTAAATGCGTCGGTTGAATCGAATCCTGCTGACATATTTGACGGATCTTCGACTGGCTCAGCACCAAAATCCAAAACGTTAAATAGTGTACTTTGGGTAGATGTAGACGGTGATGCAGTACTTGCATTAACAGTAGCTGCCGTTGCCATCCCAATTAAACCAAGGGCGACACCACCAGATTTCATCAGGTGTCTTCTTTCTAACGCAATATCATCAATGTTTTTGCTCATGACTTCTCTTCTTATTGTTTTTTTAGTATGGATATCAATGCCATAGTTACAGAAAAAACACAATAAAGACACCCATGTTAAAAAACGAACAAATAGAGATAACAAATAGAGACACTCATTATTAAAAAATTTTAGCTCTTAGCCCGGTTCATAAAAATTCGTGACTTTTTTTAGTCTCAAAACGCGATTAAATTGGCTGCTTTTGTATTTTGGTTGAGGTGTATGCTGTAAATCGGCTTATTTCTCAAATAGCAAGCAGCCGGATTTAGCAACATTGAGTTGATGGGTGTTTATTTTGGAGTGGATTGTTTCTAGGCGTGTTGCAATAAGGCTCTGGCCTTTGCCATCCCTCGTATGCGTTGATGCTTTGTGTGTTGTTTGAATTGTTGAAGCATCTGTTCACTACCTACGGCGGTGTAAAAGTGTTGTTCAAACTCGGTCGTTAGGGTTAACCACTGCTCTGCATTAAGACCAAGACTGTTTAGAATGGAGCTGTGTTGCGGCTTGATATGACCTGCTTTAT
>NZ_BAAAFD010000016.1:0-41781 GCF_039523355.1 Aliiglaciecola litoralis
CTACGTTTCGCAATCCGCGAAGGTGGCAGAACTGTTGGCGCTGGTGTTGTTGCAAAAATTATTGCATAAGCCAGACTCCAAATAGAATTTAAAAAGCTGCCTAGTGCAGCTTTTTTTATGCGCCAACTAAAGTCGTCATCCCGGCAGTGCTCAATAATAACTGTCATCCCGGTAGTGCTCTTGTGCCGGGATCTCATCGACTCCTGTTTGTAGTTTATTCCAATAGGACGTTTACGGAGATCCCCGACCAAGAGCCCCTCGGGGATGACAAAAGCGTCGCCTCGGAGACGACAAAGAGCGTCGCCCAGGTGGTGCTCAGAAACAACTGTCATCCCGGTAGTGCTCTTGTGCCGGGACCTCATCGACACCTGTTTGTAGTTGAACCAAGTACGACTTTTACGGAGATCCCCGACCAAGAGCGCCTCGGGGATGACAATAATATCCGTCGCCCCGGCGGTGCTCAGAAACAATAGTCATCCCGGTAGTGCTCTTGTGCCGGGACCTCATCGACACCTGTTTGTAGTTGAAGCAAGTACGACTTTTACGGAGATCCCCGACCAAGAGCACCTCGGGGACGACAAAGAACGTCGCCTTCTCGACTCCTGTTTGTAGTTGAACCAAGCAAGACTTTTACGGAGATCCCCGATCAAGAGCGCCTCGGGGACGACAAAAAGGGTCGCCTTCTTAACTCCTGTTTGTAGTTTATTCCAATAGGACTTTTACGGAGATCCCCGATCAAGAGCGCCTCGGGGATGACAAAGAACGTCGCCTTCTCGACTCCTGTTTGTAGTTGAACCCAACAATACTTTACGGAGATCCCCGATCAAGAGCTCCTCGGGGATGACAAAGAACGTCGCCTTCTTAACACCTGTTTGTAGTTGAACTAAGCAAGACTTTTACGGAGATCCCCGACCAAGAGCGCCTCGGGGACGACAAAGAGCGTCGCCTTCTTAACTCCTGTTTGTAGTTGAACTAAGCAAGACTTTTACGGAGATCCCCGACCAAGAGCCCCTCGGGGACGACAAAAAGGGTCGCCCCGGTAGTGCTCAGAAACAATAGTCATCCCGGTAGTGCTCTTGTGCCGGGACCTCATCGACTCCTGCTTGTAGTTGAACCAAGCAAGACTTTTACGGAGATCCCCGACCAAGAGCGCCTCGGGGACGACAAAAGCGTCGCCCAGGTAGTGCTCAAAAACAACAGTCATCCCGGTAGTGCTCTTGTGCCGGGACCTCATCGACTCCTGTTTGTAGTTGAACCAAGCAAGACTTTTACGGAGATCCCCGATCAAGAGCGCCTCGGGGATGACAAAGAGCGTCGCCTTCTTAACTCCTGTTTGTAGTTGAACCAAGCAAGACTTTTACGGAGATCCCCGACCAAGAGCCCCTCGGGGACGACAAAGAATGTCGCCCCGGTAGTGCTCAGAAACAACTGTCATCCCGGTAGTGCTCTTGTGCCGGGACCTCATCGACTCCTGTTTGTAGTTGAACCAAGCAAGACTTTTACGGAGATACCCGACCAAGAGCGCCTCGGGGACGACAAAGAACGTCGCCTTCTCGACTCCTGCTTGTAGTTTATTCCAACAAGACTTTTACGGAGATCCCCGACCAAGAGCACCTCGGGGACGACAAAAAGGGTCGCCTTCTTAACTCCTGTTTGTAGTTTATTCCAATAGGACTTTTACGGAGATCCCCGATCAAGAGCGCCTCGGGGACGACAAAGAACGTCGCCTCGGCAGTGCTCAAAAACAACAGTCATCCCGGTAGTGCTCTTGTGCCGGGACCTCATCGACTCCTGTTTGTAGTTTATTCCAATAGGACTTTTACGGAGATCCCCGACCAAGAGCGCCTCGGGGATGACAAAGAATGTCGCCTTCTCGACTCCTGCTTGTAGTTTATTCCAACAAGACTTTTACGGAGATCCCCGACCAAGAGCCCCTCGGGGACGACAAAAAGGATCGCCGTCGGGGATGACAAAAGGGGGGCCTCGGGGATGACAAAAGCGTCGTTCAGTCAATGCTTTAGTCGTTTACTTCTTCACCTCACCCCAGACCGATGGACGCTTTTCCTGCGAGACTGACGGTCTCTTTGCCGGTTTACCCTTGGGCTTTTCGTCTGCAAGAGGTTTGCTGTCAGCTTTTGCTCTTGGTTTAAACGAAGGTTTTTTGGTTTGCGTGCTATTCGATGTTGCTGCACTGTCAGGCCGATATTTTATCACCATACCTTTTAGTAAATTTCTAACAACTTGATCGCCGGCCTCAACATAATTGCGATGGTCAGGCTTTCTAAATAATGCAGATAACTCGCCCTTGCTCAAACGAAAATTAGCCAGCTTTAGTACTGCAATCATGTCATCGTCCCGATAACTCATGGCAATTCGGATTTTACGCAGTATATCGTTGTTCGATAGACGCTCGGACCCTTTAAGTACAGCGGGTTCTACACCTTCTTGTTTGCCTCGTTTCTTGATGATCAGGCCATCCAAGAACAGGCTTAAGATTTTATCGCGACAAGGCATGAATCCAGGCTCATCTTCTTTTTTCATCAACATTGCGAGATAGTCTTTTTCCATCTCGTAATTCGCAAGTGCAAATAGACTGATAGTTGCACTATCGTCAAGTTGCATTGCATAGCGCAAGCGGCGCAGTACATCGTTTTGATTCATGATTTTACCTGTCGTTTTTAAAACTTTTTTAGGTCGATATTCTAACTCATCATAGACAAACTCTTGAGGCTTTTCTTTAATCTGCGCTAGAAATGCAAAACCCACCTAACCAATGTGGTTTCGAGTACTGCCGTTGCCATGCTTGTTTGCCTTCGAGTATTAGGTGAGCCAATTCAGTTAATTTATACCTGCCATCCTGTACATTTAGCATGGCGGGTTTATCATCGATCAATTGTTGTACGTACCAGAAAAAGCTTAAATCACCGTGAAATTCGTTTTGTTCTTTTTCACAATATAGTTTGAAAAGCGTCTGTGCTTGATCCGCTCCTTCTTGAACTAACATCAAAATCAGGGTTTCGGTTAAGGTCAATCCCGTGCGCTTATCAGGTATCTCTCCTAGGCTTCGAGCAATCGCATTATGTAAAAAAGGCAATGTAGAGGTGTCCTGATTTAATAAATTAGCCCACTCACTCAAGTCTGCTCGGGTAAATGCCTGCCACGCCTGCGCGGCTAATTCATACTGGCTTGCAGTGACATCTTGTTGGGTATTCAATAACTGAGCTATTTCACTTGGACTGAGGCGCCCTAGGTGCGTTGCCGGATTTATCAAAGACAATTTCGATATCATGTCCGGGTAGTCTGCAAACCAAGCCAACACCTGTAATAACTGAAGTTGGTCGTACAGGTCATGTTCAAACCAAAGCAGCACCTTATCAAATTTTTCTGCCGAGGCTAATGTTTGGTCTCGTGTCTCGAAGTCGTTAGCTAGTTGTGATTTTTTTCCCCAACCCATAGAGGCTATAAAGTCTGCTCTGACAATGGATAGTTCCTCAAGTGAATGACCCGCAGGAACAGGCCCCATATGCAACACGTCTCGCCAAGGTAAGTAAGTACCAACAATCCCCGCGACCTTGAATAAGTCCACGGTGCAGTCCCCATTGGTAATATGTAATGTACTCACGATAAAACGCCCGTTTAATATAGCCCTGAATAAATCTTAATCTACTTTTAAGCGCGCTGGGCATTTTTTGTCTATTATAAGTAACTAGTTGAAATAAAAAGAGTTTGAATATGACAATAAACAGTGAAACTGAATTCCGTTTTCTAGCTGAACCGACAGATGTGAACTTCGGTGGTAAGGTGCATGGCGGTATGGTGATGAAGTGGATTGATCAAGCATCCTATGCCTGTGCTGCACAGTGGAGTAAGCGCTATTGTGTGACGGTTTCAGCCAACGCTATTCGTTTTATTCGTCCAATATTAGTCGGTCAGATGGTCACTATTAGTGCGCGTATAGTGCATACTGGAAAAACCAGTATGCATATTTATGTTGTGGTTAGAGCAACTGATCCAAAAGAAGATGCTGTGGTGGTAACGAATCGCTGCTTTATTACCTTTATGGCAATAGATGAGTCTGGCTATCCAGTTGAAGTTCCTCATTTTGAACCTGTGAGAGAAGAAGATCTCTTATTGGAAAAGGTGGCTATACATGCGAAGGATTTTGCTAAAAAACTCGACCAAGATTTCGAGCAAACGTTAGGCTGGAAGTAATGCCCTGTAGCTCTAAATTTTATTATTAACTAAGCACATAATGTCGACGACTAGAGAGTTTGAATAAAATGGATTTACAAGCGACTCGCTATACACTAACTAAAAAAGCCGCGCTGCTGATGTTTGTGGCTATTACTTTTGCAACCTTAGTGCGACCATTAATTTCAGAGTTACCTGTAATATTGACTTACTTGGGAATTATCAATTCACTCATTTCAGGTTTGCTTTACGCTTTGCTGTTACATGCCAAGCCCAGGTCGTTATATATCTATTTGGTCATCGTTGCCGGTTACAGTTTTATCATTCCGTTATTTGTGCTTAGTGGCGGAGTAAACAGTCAATTTGCTGTGTTGCTGCCCATCACACCTGTATTTGTTTGCTTATTGACTAGTGCCAGAGTTGGTCATTTTGTAGGGGGCGCGCTTATACTGATGATCATCGCATTGCAGATCATCGATTTTCGCTTGGCAGAGCCAATTATGCCATCAATACCTGATAATATAGCTCATGCGAAGGCATTTTGGCTGTGCATGGCATGCCTCATTAGTATGTTTTTCGGCAGTCAATATGATCGCCTCAGTACCAGCCTCGGCAACCGCTTGCAACAGCAAGCGAGCATCGATCCGCTTACCAATTTGCTCAATCGTCGATGCATCCTTGAACATTTGAAAGAGCTCATAGACGAGCCGATGAAAGATACGGCATGGATTTCAGTTATGATGATTGATGTGGACAATTTCAAAGCCCTAAATGACCAATACGGACATTTGTTTGGCGATGCCTGTCTGACAGCCGTCGCCAAATCTCTTAAACATTCAGTGAGAAACGAAAGTGACTTTATTGGACGCTATGGCGGAGAAGAGTTCTTAATTGTGCTTGATGGGGTAGATCAAACTAATACCCATAAAGTCGCTGAGAAAATCAGAAATGCCGTAGAGCAACTTGAACTCCATCAGGACAATGACAAAGTTGCCGTTACTATTACCATCGGATACTGCTGTTTGCCAGTTAAAGATGTTATTGACGTCGCGCATATCATTAGCCTAGCAGATGAAGCGCTGTACGTAGGGAAAACGTCTTCGCGCAACTGCGTTGTTGGGGCGGAAGAAGGGCAGTTAATGACTGCTAAGATTACGAGTTAGTACGTTTTTCCTATTTCATTTAAACTTTTTTATTATCTAAATACACTTTAACCATACAGAATCACTTACAACAAGTTGGTTAATAAGTCTGAACTCGTATAGTCTAATTATTTCAATCTGTAAGGGGATTGTTTCAAAGATAACTAGCTTTCGTATTTAGTTTCATTCAGAGTATTTAGCTAGGTAAGATGACATTGGATTGATTGCTGTGAATTGGCAAGGCAATAAATAACGGAGAGTAGAATGACCAAGGCACTTTATCCTGTTCCAGAGCTGGCGAAGCAGCATTCGAACTTAGATATTCAACAACACGTTAAGATGTATCAACAGTCTATCGACTCTCCCGATACGTTTTGGGCTGAGCAGTCTTGCATTCTTGACTGGTTTAAAGCACCGACAAAAATTCAAAATACTTCCTTTGCAAAAGATAAAGTGAGTATCAAGTGGTTCGAAGATGGCCAACTAAATGTTAGTTACAACTGTATTGACCGGCATCTAGCTACTCAAGCTGATCAGATAGCCATTCAGTGGGAAGGGGACTCTCCTGAGGTTGATGGGGTAGTTACTTATCAGGAGCTGCACGATCAAGTGTGCCGACTGGCAAATGGCATGAAAAAGTGCGGCATACAAAAAGGTGACCGAGTTGCTATCTACATGCCCATGGTGCCCGAAGCGGCAGTGGCTATGCTGGCCTGTGCCCGCATTGGTGCTGTCCATTCTATTATTTTTGGTGGTTTTTCTCCCAATGCCATAGCCGATCGTATTCACGATTCAGATGCAAAAATGGTGATCACGGCCGACGAAGGTAGGCGCGGTGGAAATCAGGTGCCGCTCAAAGCAAACGTGGATGAAGCTTTAAACAACGAGCGTTGTCCTAGCATTGAACATGTGATTGTTTTTAAGAATACGGGCAGTGATGTTGAGTTTGGTGCTAAAGATATATGGTGGCATGTACTTACTGCAGATTGTTCAAACCAGTGTGAACCCGAGGTGATGAACGCTGAAGATCCATTGTTTATTTTATATACATCAGGCTCTACCGGCACGCCAAAAGGCGTGGTGCATACTACCGGTGGCTACCTAGTTTATGCAGCCCTGACTCATAAATACGTGTTCGATTACAAACCCGGTGAAATGTACTGGTGTGCAGCAGATGTCGGCTGGATCACCGGACATACCTATATGATCTACGGACCTCTAGCTAATGGTGCTACTACCTTATTGTTTGAGGGCGTGCCTACGTATCCGGATGTGCGTCGAATTTGTCAGATTGTCGATAAGCATCAAGTAAACGTACTTTACACTGCACCCACCGCGATAAGAGCGCTTATGGCGCATGGCACTTTTGCGGCACAAGACTCAAGCTGCAAGTCGTTAAGGTTATTAGGCTCAGTGGGAGAGCCAATTAACCCTGAGGCTTGGTTATGGTACTACGAAAATATTGGTAAAAGTCGCTGCCCTATAGTCGATACTTGGTGGCAAACCGAAACAGGCGGGATCATGATATCGCCCTTACCAGGTATCACAGACTTGAAGCCAGGTTCTGCCACTATTCCTTTTTTTGGTGTTCAACCTGCATTAATGGATGGCGAGGGCAATGAGCTAACAGGCGAAGCCGAAGGTAATCTGATAATTAAAAACAGTTGGCCGGGGCAAGCTCGTACCGTCTATGGTGATCACGAACGATTTATCCAGACGTATTTCAGTACTTATGAGGGATATTATTTTACCGGTGACGGCTGCCGACGAGACCAAGACGGATATTATTGGATCACGGGAAGAGTAGATGATGTGCTAAATGTATCAGGGCATCGCCTTGGCACCGCTGAGATTGAAAGCGCCTTGGTTTCTCACCCAGCCATTGCAGAAGCTGCGGTGGTGGGCTTTCCTCATGATATTAAAGGTCAAGGCATCTATGTCTTTGTGACACCAGTAGAGGGTACACAGACCGATGAAGATCTCACTAAAGAAGTAAAAGCTTGGGTACGCAAAGAGCTCAGCCCCATAGCGGTACCCGACTTAATCCAATGGACTCCCGGCTTACCTAAGACACGCTCCGGAAAAATCATGCGCCGGATACTACGTAAAATTGCGGCCAATGAGCATCAACAATTGGGAGACACGTCAACCTTAGCCGATCCTAATGTGGTTCAAAGTTTAATTGAACAACGTTTAAATCGTTAGATGCGGTGATGAAAAAAGGGGCTAACTTCAAGCGTATTTATACGATTGATGCAATGCGTTGTCTGGCCATCGTACTCATGGTCATCTTTCACTTTATCTATGATTTAAAGTATTTTGGTTACGTGAGTTGGGATATCCCCGATGGGCCAGGCTGGCGCCAATTCAGGCAGGTAATTTTGACCCTGTTCTTCGTTTGTGTGGGGTTTTCTTTGGCTGCTGTGCATGGACGCCAGTTTAGGTCTAAACACTTTACCAAGCGCTTTATGCAGTTGCTGTTAGCATCGGTGGCGGTGACGGTTTCGTCGTTATTTATGGCACCTAACAACTGGATATTTTTTGGCGTTTTACACTTTATTGCTGCGGCCAGTTTGTTATGTGTGCCTTTTGCGCGTTTTCCAAAGTTAGCTCTGATTGTCGGTTTAATCGTGATAGCGATTTACAACTTCGGATGGGTTAGTAGTATCTGGCCATTTCAACCGGTTCGTCATCTGTTGCCTAGTTACACTAACGATTATGTGGGGCTGTTTCCATGGACCGGGGTTGTATTGTTGGGGATCTGGTTGGCGCGGCAGCAGTTTCTGCAAGCAGATCCCCTTAAATCATGGGGCACACCTAAATGGGTTGCATTCGCAAGCCGGCATAGTCTAATCATTTATCTTGTCCATCAACCCATTCTATTTGCCTTATTCGGCGCGGCATCACTGCTACATTAAAAGTTAACCACTTGATTTTTAGCGTGGACAGGCATGTTAAATCGACATACCCCGACTTGATTTTTAGCGTGGACAGGCATGCTAAATCGACGTTCTTCGACTTTATTTTTAGCGTGGACAGGCATGTTAATTCGACGTTCTTCGACTTTATTTTTAGCGTGGACAGGCACGTTAAATCGACATTCTTCGACTGATTTTTAGCATGGACAGGCATGTTAAATCGACATTCTTCGACTTGATTTTTAGCGTGGACAGGCATGCTAATTCGTCGTTCTTCGACTGATTTTTAGCATGGACAGGCATGTTAAATCGACATTCTTCGACTTGATTTTTAGCGTGGACAAGCACGTTAATGAGTTGTTTTTTCCAATCTTAATGAGGTCTTGATGAGCCTTATACTAATGTGCGTATTACAGTGGGTGTCCTTGTTAGTTTGTTGCATAATATTCAGTGCATTAGCAAGTGGTCTCATTTCAACTGGACAAAAAGCAGGTTAAATTAGTTGTACTAATCCTTAATTTCAAACTAGTTTATCCATACAAAACTAATAAGGAAACAATATGGCCTTTCAAAATGACTCAGATAAAAGAGCCTACTGGCGAGAAAACTTGCGACTTATGCTCAAGCTTTTGTTGATTTGGTTCGTCGTTTCATTTGGGTTTGGCATCTTACTAGTTGATACGCTCAACGAAATTCGTTTTTTTGGATTCAAATTGGGTTTTTGGTTTGCACAGCAAGGTGCCATTTATGTTTTTGTCCTCTTGATTTTTGTGTACGTACGGCAGATGAATCTGCTCGATAAACGTTATAACGTTGATGAAGAGTAGGGAAGATAATGGACGTACAATTACTCACTTTTATTATCGTTGGCGCTTCGTTTATTTTATACATTGCGATTGCAATATGGGCCAGAGCTGCGTCTACCAATGAGTTCTATATAGCCGGTGGACATGTGCATCCAATCGCCAACGGTATGGCAACCGCAGCTGACTGGATGTCAGCGGCTTCTTTTATCTCCATGGCCGGCCTTATTTCATTTATGGGTTATGACGGTGCAGTCTACTTGCTCGGGTGGACTGGTGGATATGTGTTATTAGCCCTTTGCTTGGCGCCCTATTTACGTAAATTCGGCAAGTTTACGGTGCCAGATTTTATCGGTGATCGCTATTACTCACAAACCGCTCGAACGGTTGCCGTATTTTGTGCGATCTTTGTATGTTTCACCTACGTTGCCGGACAAATGCGCGGCGTAGGTGTGGTATTTAGTCGCTTTCTAGAAGTTGATATAACCACCGGAGTAGTCATTGGCATGGGGATCGTTTTCTTCTATACCGTTTTAGGCGGAATGAAAGGGATAACCTATACCCAAGTGGCGCAATACTGCGTGCTCATCTTTGCTTATTTGGTGCCCGCGGTGTTTATCTCGATGATGGTGACGGGACACATTTTACCGCAGACCGGTTTTGGTGCGACCTTGGCTGATGGTTCGGGAGTGTATTTGCTAGATAAGTTAGACGGATTGTCGTTGGAGCTTGGTTTCAATGAATACACTTCGGGCACTAAAAGTATGATCGACGTATTTTGTATTACAGCCGCATTAATGGTTGGTACCGCCGGGCTTCCCCATGTCATTGTACGTTTTTTTACTGTTCCAAAGGTTCGTGACGCCCGCTACAGCGCTGGGTGGGCCTTAGTTTTTATTGCGATTTTGTATACTACGGCCCCGTCGTTAGCATCCTTTGCTAGAGTCAATATGATTGAAACCATCAATGGTACCGAGTTAAAAGGTACCGAGTATAAAGATGCGCCAAGCTGGGTAATAAACTGGCAAAAAACAGGCTTGATCGAATGGCAGGATAAAAATGACGACGGCAAAATGTTCTATGCAGGAGATGACCGCAACGAAATGAAAGTAGACGCAGATATTATGGTGTTAGCGAACCCTGAAATTGCTAATTTACCGGCATGGGTGATTGCATTGGTGGCCGCTGGAGGTGTCGCTGCAGCGCTGTCGACCTCTGCTGGATTGCTGTTGGTTATTTCTACTTCTGTGTCTCATGATTTACTCAAGCGCAATCTCATGCCGAATATAACTGATCGGAAAGAATTATTTTACGCGCGATTAGCAGCAGGTGTAGCGATTTGTATTGCCGGTTATTTTGGAATTAATCCGCCCGGCTTTGTCGCTCAAGTCGTCGCGTTTGCCTTTGGATTAGCTGCGTCGTCTTTTTTCCCCGCTATCATAATGGGGATTTTCATCAAACGTATGAATGATAAAGGGGCTATTGCCGGCATGTTAGCGGGTATTACATTTACAGCCTCATACATTATTTACTTTAAATTTATTAATCCCGCCGCAAATGTTGCTGATAATTGGTGGTTCGGAATATCACCAGAAGGAATAGGCGCATTGGGAATGCTAATTAATTTTATAGTTGCATTTACCGTACTCAAACTTACCGCAGAAGCCCCTGCGAATATTCAACAGTTAGTTGAGGATATTCGATATCCTCAGGGCGCGGGCGCGGGAAAAGCTCATTAACGCAAGTTAGAAAAATTAACATGGACAGGCATGTTTATTTCTTCAATTATTGAGCTTAGCCGATGGCGGCATTGCGATGGACAGGCACGTTAGTCGTTAAACATCATTTGGAAAATAGTGATGGATGTCCACGTTAGTTGCGGTGGGTGTCTATGCTAGTTTCTAATTAATGTAATCAGCTTTATTTCGCATAACTCTTATCCAATTGAAGCTGATAAATATTAACCACGTGAGGGGGCCTCGTCATTGCAAACTAGGTTAGCGCACTGTTTTTACAGTGCTTTTCGAGTTGGCATGACGACATTCGCAAATATTAACCCCGCCACTAATGACATCAGGATCATGAAGGTTTCTTGGCCTATATGATCGGCTTTAATAAAATCTTGACCAGAGATAAAAGAGTTTAAGCCGATATAGGTTTTTGAACCTGGTACCAATACGATTAACCCGTGCATGGCAACTATCGTGGAGGGCGCATTGACGATCCGAGAAAATAAGTTGGCGAATACACCTAGCGAAAATGCACCAACAAATGCCCCTAAACCATTTTCTAAATATGCCGAACTGAAGGTCGACGCTGCGTACGCAATAAATGTCGAAGCTATTGCCCAAGGCACATGTTTCATTCGTGTTCTGAAAATAGCGACTAGCCCTATGCTGAGCATGAATACACCAAGCCAATTTACCCAAAACGGTAAGGTTTCAGCGACGACTAATTCTTGCTGCCCAAATAGTTGATAACCCAAACTGATACCCAAAAATGCACCAAAATACAATTTAAATAATTGCATGGTCGCGTCCATTATCCGAGCTGTTCCAGATACTAAGTTGCGCGATGAAAGCTCTGCCAGTCCCATAGTCAACGAAAGACCGGGCACTAAGATGATCAGTGACGACAGAATGATCAACCAAATGTTAAAGCCGATATCGAGATAGAAGTTAATCGCACATGCAGCCAAACCCACTGAAAATGAGGCAACAGGCTCGAGCATCAAATTAACTCGTTTTGAACGCATCGCCCACAATGTCCACACATATACGATGAAGCCCAAAATTCCCGAACATATAATTTCTGGCCATCCAGCGCCCATTAGCATGGCAAATGCACTAGTAGACATACTAAATGCGACTGCAGTTAGACCTTTACTGTAAGGACTGGGCATGGCGTCAATTTCGTTGAGTCGCTTGTCTGCATCGACAAGAGAAATTTCACCAGAAAGTAATTGATTAGCCAGTTCATCTGTCAGGGATAACGAATTCATATCCAACTCACCCGGCTGCATACGAGCCGCATGGTTGTATTCATCTTCGTGGCGGTCACTCCAAAGCACGATTGATAACGATGTAGGTGTCGAAATAAAGGAAGCGTGCACACCCAAATAAGTCGCAATTTCAGTAAGATAAGCTTCTAGTCGAAACGACGGGGACCCGTACTTATGCAGCATCTTTCCCAACTTGAGAATAAATCTGCGGATCTGAATAAATTCTTTTTTGTCCATTAGGCTACTACTTGGTTTAAATAAGGCTAATTGTGCGAAAGCGATTAAATATTAGCCTAAATCTGACTTGGCGCGGAGTTTAAGAAGAAAATAGTTAATATGCAATGAAGTTTTTTATCAACTACAGATTAGAAAAACTAATATTGAGTAATGACTGTTATGGTGGTGTGAATTTGTTGTTAATCCGCTTTTCTTAATTGGAATTTCGCTAGTTTTAATCGAAGATGCTGTCGAGGTTCGCATCGCAAATAAATCAAATAATCCTTAGTTTTTTGAATGGAAATGATACAGTGATTCAAGCGCTAGCAAGAAGACATCAGCGCTGTATTCATTATCTACATTTTTGACCACTGTCACGGCTCGACTATGCTCTATACATAAAATCATCATTGTCAATCCACCATTACTGCCCCCCGAATGCATAGCAACATTGTTAAAACTTGCCATCATTGTCTGGGCATAAGTATTGTTTATATAATATTTACGCTCTCGATAATTATCAAAATCAATCATCCATGAAATACCAAATGGCAAAATAGTACCGTCATCTAACGTGGCTTTGGTAAACAATAAATTTAGACTTTCTTGAGATAAGTACCCGGGAAACGAATGTGCCACAGCAAAACGGGCGACATCAGCAGCAGAAGCGATGAAACCGCCGCCTGCATATTTGTATGAATGGTCTGATTGTGGCGCATTAAATAAGATGCCGTTTTTTACCGTATATGGTCGTTGGCGAAGTGCAATAATATCAGCCTGGTTGTCAAAGGCAGTCTCTTGCATATCGATCGGTTCAAACACTTCCTGGGTAATAATTTGTTTAAAGTCACGCTTCTGATCAGCGCCTTCCATAGCGGCTGCGATCAGTGAATATGCGAAAGTCGAATATTCATGATCACTCCCAGGCGAAAAAAGTAACGGATCGTCTTTGAACAAGGATAGACTTGAGGTGACATCTTTAAATGGCTGGTTTAATAGAAACTCTTTGGTAGATGCATAATGTCTAACTCCTGCAGTGTGCGAAGCTAATTGTCTCAGAGTTAAGGGTTCATGCTTTTTAGGCCAAGTTGATACGTATTTCGTTATTGGAGTGTCTAACGATAGTTTTTGTTGTTCAAATAAACGCATCATTCCCGCTGCAGTAATCAATTTAGCCACACTGCCAATGCGCATTTTATGTGAAGGGGTCATTTGGACGCTATTTTCAACATCAGCTAAACCAAAGGCCTTTGACCAAAGCACTCCGCTTCTGTCTGCTATTGCTGCACTAATACCGGGCACAACTTCAGATTTTACCGCCGTTTCGTATTTCCTTTCTATTGATAACATGCCGGTATCGGATTTTGCCCATGCACTGGGTGGGCTAAGAAGCAAGTAGCCAATTTGCAAACCGCTGATGAAAAGAACATGTTGTGAGATTTTAAGCATTCGTTATTCCCTAAGAAGTGCAATCCACACTATATGGAATTCAATTAAATTAGTCTAAATTTGATTTTTCAGAACTCATTCAATCCAACCGTAATACATTAACAAACCGTCTTGTACCAAAAGCTATTCTTTAGGACTTGTTGAAGTGGCTGTCCACGTTAAATTGGTGCTTGGAATTCAGACGATTTCGGGTGGGTGTCCAGGTTAGATTTAATTAAAAAAACGGCTTGTAATAAAAACATCCTTTACTATTTGGAGTGGCTGTCCACGTTAAATTGGTGTTTGAAATTCAGGCGATTTAGGGTGGGTGTCTTTGCTAAATTCGTATGGAATACACACTATTTTGCGGTGGCTGTCCACGTTAAATTGGTAAGCATCGTTGAAGTCGTGTTTGTACAACTATCGCACCATGCAGACACAAAGGCATTAATAGAAATGTAATTCGAATCTATTAATAAGTTAGGAGACCGCGGTAGTTCCGTTAAAAGGCATGCTAGAAATAAGGATGCCTCAAACTATTTGTGCAAATCAATCAGCAGTGAAAAGATCATAGATAGCAAACGGCCAACAAAATCAATCCAGCAATCCACAACGATTCACTCACCATCAATATGATTGGTCTTATACCAACTTCAAGAAGGCTTTTTAAGTTCGATTTCATGCCAATCGCCGTAATAGAGATAACCAATGCATACCGAGAAATTTCTGCACCGGCGTTGGTGATAGCAGCGGGGATTTCAATCACACTGTTTATCGTCATTAAGATCACGAAGATGATTAAAAATTTAGGCATTATCAGCGGTTTACTGTCAGCCACTTGATCCACATTGAGCCGCAATATCAACAATGTGCACAATACCACTGGCATCAAAAAAGCCACCCGCACTAATTTAGTCAGGGTTGCCAAGTCACCTGTTTGTTCAGACACTGAGTAACCCGCACCGACTACCTGTGCCACGTCATGAATGGTGCCGCCGAGAAAAATGCTGGTATTAGTTTCATCCAAATTCAGCGCACTGGCAATAATTGGGTAAAGCACCATGGCGACAGTCGATAGTGAGGTTACGCCTATAATAGTGAGAGACGTGTCTCGATCTTTGTGATTACTTTCTGGCATTACTGCCGCAATCGCCATGGCGGCTGAAGCACCACAAATCCCTACCGCCCCGCCAGTGAGAACCCCAAATCGCTTTTGCAGTCCCAGCGTTTTAGCCAACACTATGCCAACGCCTATGGTGCTAATAATCGCCACCACCAAAAGTAAGGCTGTGGTCCAGCCAAGCGCAGCAAGATCCCCAAAAGCAATTCGCAATCCCAGAAGTGCCACACCTATTCTGAGAAAATGGCAAGCAGTAAACTCGATACCGGCTTTGCAGTGGGTGTCTTCATAAAGGAAGGATAAAGCGATGCCTAACAGCAGCGCAAATAGCATGGCCGGTGCGTCGTAATGTTGGCTTAAAAATAACGCGGCTAAACCAACTAATGTCGAGACACCTATTCCCGGAAGGACACGCATAAATTGATTCAGAATAGCCTCACTTGTAAGTAACTTATTTTTATTGAGATCTTTAGAATGCTCACTATCAACCAGCATATTTGATTCGCCAATATTTCACAAATTAGTCGCTAATTTCGTTTCAAATGGAGATGAATTACGCTTTTTATGGGGTGAAAAATCTGGCTATATAACACCGATGGGACTAAAGTTATTTTAGCTTGGAGGTATTTATGAAGCCATTAACACTAGTTTTCATCACCTTAATTGCATTGACTGGTTGTCAAACAACCTCTCAACCTTTGGTGCAAAACGACCTTCTGTTAAATGACCAGGCCTTCCCTGATTACACCATCTATAAAATAGAGAGTGAAGATGATATTTTTTCCATTGATGAAGAAATGGAAAAGTTTGTCCGAAGCTCTGTTTCATCGATAAATGATCCCGTCGACAGAATGGAAACGCTCGTAAGAAAAATTTTTGACCGTTCTGAATTTAACTTATTGTACATGGGCAACGCCAATACCACGGCCACTCAAACCTTTCACAATCGCGCTGCAAACTGTCTATCCATGTCAATTATGACCTATGCATTAGCTAAAAATGCTGGTTTTGGTGTGCGCTTCCAGGATGTGAAAATTCCAGAATACTGGACTCGCAGAGAAGGCTACAGCCTACTAAATGGCCACATTAATTTGCAAATATTACCTCGCGATCCAGGTGTGATCCATTTGCTCAGTGATGGTTATGAAGTCGACTTCGACCCGCAAACCAGTCGTAACAATTTCCCCAAGAAGTTTGTCCAAAAAAATACTGTCATGGCGATGTATTATAATAATAAAGGTGCCGATGCGCTTTTATCTAATTCCTATACCAAATCCTACGCTTACTTTAGAGCGGCTGCTAAACAGGCGCCTAATTTTGAATCTACCTGGGTTAACTTAGGTATTCTTTATCGCATTGGTGGACATTATGAGTCAGCCGAAAAGGCATATATGCATGCTATTCAAATGGATGAAGACAACCTTACAGCATGGGAAAATTTAGCGTATTTATACGAATATACTGGGCGCCATCAAGAATCTGCTGCTATCGCTGGTAGGGTGGAGCGCAAGCGCGACGACAATCCTTTTTATCACTTTATTTTGGGCGAGCAGGAGTTTGATAGTGGTAACTTTGACTTGGCGCTGAGACACTATCGCGACGCGCTTAGAATTGATAAAAGCAAACACGAAATCTACTTTGGCTTGGCTAAAACCTATTATGAGATGGGAGATGTAAGCCGTAGTCAATTGTATTTTAAAAAAGCCAGAGATAGGTCTCGTAATGATCAGGACCAAGAAAAGTATCAAGGCAAGTTAGATCTAATCAGTCGACATGACGACAAGAGTATTTAAGTTATGTTGTTGGTTACTCCTGTGCGCTCCCACATCCTATGCAAAGGAGTGTGATCAATACCATCATTCTAACCGCATCAAATCGGTTCAACTTTGGGCCGATTTCAATTTCCTCGCATCTGATTATCTAGAAGGCCGCAAAACTCAAACTCATGGAGCGCAATTAGCACGAGAGTATATTCAAAAGCGATTTAGTCAGATTGGATTGCTGAGATTTGATATAAATTCAGGTTTCTTATCACCTTTTGTGTATCAAAAACACTTTACTAAGGTCGAAGGTGTCAATGTGGTCGGTTATCTACCGGGGAGTAAGTCCCCTGAGAGTTATATTGTTGTAACTGCCCATTATGATCATTTAGGCAAACAGGGACGAAAAATCTTTAACGGCGCGGATGATAATGCCTCTGGTGTCGCTGCGATACTCAGTATCGCTGCTGCCTTATCGATAAACCGCCCTCAACATTCCGTAATATTCGTCGCCACTGATTCCGAAGAAAAAGGACTTTATGGTGCCAAGGCCTTTGTGCAAAACCCGCCTATCGATCTGAGTAAAATTAAAGCTAATTTAAATTTGGATATGCTGTCTCAACATCGAGGCAAAAATCGCCTATATGTATCTGGTTCGCGCCATTTCCCAAACTATCAAACGTTAATTCGACAGGCTAAGGAGCAAGCTGGTTTATGTTTGGTGTCGGGTCACCGCTCAGTGCAACGAGGATCAGTTGCTGGACAGCGACAAAGTTGGCGTAAAGCAAGTGATCATGCTGCTTTTACCAACGCCAGTATACCGGCGATTTTTATTGGCGTCAGTGAGCACGCTTACTATCATACTGAGCAAGATACTGTCGATAAAACACGGCCGGAGTTCTTTTTTGCGGCAGTGGATACCAGCCTCAAGATTTTACGCTTGGTCGACGAATTAGAATAACGTTATTCAGAGAGGAAAGTTGGCATTGGCGTGAACTTAAATAACACGGCCCGCTAAACACGGGCCGAATTTGGAGTTAAGCGACACCTAACTCACGCAGGCGTTCTTTCAAATAGCTATCAGCAGTGTGTCTTTCAGACAACACGACATCCGGACGTGGATGCAAAAATAGCGGTAACGAAATACGTGACTTGGTCATATCCGCACCAGCAGGGTTGATCACTCGGTGGCTAGTGGACGGGAAATAACCGCCTGAGGCTTCTTGCAACATGTCGCCAATGTTAATGATCAAATTTCCGAAGTCGCTAGGTACATCAAGCCATTCATTACCAGTGCCTTTTACTTGTAACCCAGGCTCATTGGCAGCGGGTAATATGGTCAATAAATTGATATCTTCATGGGCCGCGGCGCGAATCGCATCCGGCTCTTCATCACCTGTTAAAGGCGGATAATGTAAAACCCGTAACAAGGTTTGGTTGCTGTCTTTGATCATATTAGATAACGGCTGGCTATATAGCTTGGCAACTTCTTCAGGCGAGTGTTTCTCAACCCAGTTAAGGAGCTCTGTGGCTAAATCAGTGGCCGCTTGATAATAATCAGCTAACTCTTGCTTTAATTCAGGTGGACATTTTCCCCAAGGGTAATAATGAAAATACTCTTTAATATCTTTTTTCTTAAACCCTTTGGCCGTTTCGGACACTGTGGTGGGGAAAAAACCATCTTGGGTTTCTCTATCAAACACATAGTTGTCTTTTTCAGCTGAATCGAAAAACTCCTGCCAATTAGCATATATCGAGGTCACCGATTTTTGCGAAATAGGATGATTTTTAAGTACCCCAAATCCGGTAGAACGCAAGCTCTCAACAAACAATTTATCTGCATTGGGTGCAGCATAATCAACGGCTTCTAATTTCATAATATGTCCTGTCTACTACGGTTGTTGCCAACCTGTTTATACTTTAATTCTTTTCACTCAGGTTGCTAATAACGATACATTCAACTATCGGTATTCTAGGCTCAACCTGAGGCTTAATTTTTAGATTCTCAACTTGACTTACTTAAGACACAACCTGTGCAACGCTCAAACCTATAAATAGCCCCGCTAATGCGCCACTCATAAGGTTGGCTAAGGTTGCAGCTACAACTGCTCTTAAGCCTAACTGGGCGATTTCCTTGCGTCTGGTTGGTGCCAGTGCACCTATACCACCCATCAAAATGGCGATAGACGAAAAGTTAGCGAAGCCACACAAAGCAAAGGTGACAATTGCTTGTGACTTAATTGACATTTGATCTTGATATTTAACAAAATCCAAATAAGCAACGAACTCGTTAACCACCATTTTCTGACCGATAAAGCTACCCGCTAAATTGGCTTCACTCCATGGTACCCCTAGCACCCAAGCTAATGGCTGGAACATATAGCCTAAGATCATTTGGAAGCTCAGACTTCCGTGACCGAACCAACCGCCAATCCCGCCGATCAACCCATTTAGTATGGCAATTAAGGCAATAAATGCGAGTAACATTGCACCCACGTTGACTGCTAGCTTTAAGCCTGAGGCGGCGCCAGTAGCTGCAGCGTCAAATATGTTGGCATAATCATTATCGTCGTCTTTTAACTCTTCTAGCTCGTTTTTAACGGTTTCGGTTTCAGGCATGATCAGTTTTGCCATTAACAACCCACCTGGTGCCGCCATAAAACTTGCAGCCAGCAAGAATTTTATATCCACACCTAGCTGCGCGTAACCGACCATCACAGCACCTGCAATGGAGGCTAGTCCGCCGACCATCACCGCAAACAGTTCAGAGCGCGTCATAGCGGGAATAAAAGGTTTCACCACCAAAGGTGCTTCGGTCTGACCAACAAAAATATTCGCCGCAGCTGACATTGACTCGGGGCGACTGGTCCGTAGTGCTAGTTGCAATAAGCCGCCAATCAAGCGAATAACCCAACGCATAATACCTACATGATAAAGCACCGCGATCAATGACGAGAAAAAGATAATGGCTGGCAAAACGTTAAACGCAAAAATGAATCCCAGTGATTTATCACCCACCGGGCCAAAAATGAAATTTATACCTTCTTGACCGTATTCTAATAAACGCTGAACGCCAACAGACATACTCAACAGCGCTTCTTTTCCGGCAGGTACGTACAATATAAATGCACCGAGGGACGCTTGAATGGCGAATGCGCCACCCACCGTTCGCCAATTAATCGACTTTTTATGCGCCGACAGGCCATATGCAATGGCAATGAGAACGGCAATGCCAAGTAAACTGATCATGATGGTTCCTTTTTCTTATTATTATAGGTAGCCGCTTAGCCGTTATTTTTACCTAAGGCTTGCTGTATATGGGATTTAATTACATCCAAAGCAATATAATTTTCGCCTCCTTGGGTGACGATAACATCCGCTGTAAATCGACTCGGTGCAATAAACTGGTGGTACATTGGTTTTACGGTGCTTTCGTATTGGTTAGCCACAGACTCTAACGTACGTCCGCGTTCTGCGATATCACGTTTGATTCGTCTTAAAAGGCAAATATCCAGTGGCGTGTCTACGAAAATCTTAACGTCATATAAAGGCTCAAGTTCAGGGCTTGCAAGCAACATGATCCCTTCAACAATGATAACCGGTGCAGACTCCAATATTTCACGTTGTTGTAACCGCGTATGAGTCTTATAACAATAGGTAGGGTATTCAATCGATTTCCCTTCCTTTAATTGGTTTAAATGATCCACCAGTAGCTCATGTTCAAAGGCGCGAGGATGGTCGTAGTTATTTTTTTCACGTTCGTGCATAGGTAAGTGATCTTGCGCACGATAGTAGTGATCCTCACGCAAAATTTGCACCGGACGACCTTCCTGTTCAAATTCTTTGAGCAGGTTTTCAGTAAACAACGATTTGCCAGAACCTGAAGCACCAGCAATTGCAATAATAAGTGGAGTAGCCATTTCGACCTTGAAGCAATAAAAAACTGGTCAAAAGATACCAGTGATGGCCAAAAAAGTCAGTCTCAAAAAAAAATTAATATGAATTTTACGTAAAAAGCAGTATAAAAAGCATACTAGACTAGTTGGTCAAGTATCTATGTGACTGTTTAGTCAGGATTTTATTTGTTTACCGTTAAATTTGTGTTGACCAAATGGTCAGAAATGTTAACAAAAGGTTGCAATTCTGTGCTTTAGGTTATTGCTACGATTAAATATTAATGCTGACATAGTGATCATAAAAGTGTAATAATTAGGCTGGTACAATCTGTTTTTAAATTTTTTAAGAGCCGTGTTATGTGAAGCAGCGCTACAAGACTGCGAACATTTTTCGGTTCAACAGAAAAGAACACACTCTACTTAGGAAACACACAATGTTTAAAAAAACCAAACTGAATCGCATTGCGATTGCAGTAGCAATGTCTGTCGGCATGTCTACCGCGGCAATGGCTCAGGAAACTTCTTCCGGAATTGCCGGTACAATATTAACACCTACCGGAGCTCCTGCTGCAGGAACAACAATCACAATCGTCCACGTCCCATCTGGAACATCCAAAACGGTTGAAGTGAACAATGCTGGTACTTTCAGCGCTAAAGGTTTACGTGTTGGTGGACCATACAACATAATTGTTGATTCAAATGTTTACCAAGACACGACAGTAAACGATGTATATCTTAACTTGGGTGAGCAATTTTCCCTTGATGTTGCATTAACTGAAGATCAACAACTAGAAAGTATTCTAGTTACAGCATCATCTGTAAGTACGTCAGTATTTGGTGAAACAGGTCCTTCTTCAAACTTTAACTTGTCTGATTTGGAAAATGCACCTTCGATCAACCGTGACATAAATGATGTTATTCGTGCTGACCCAAGAATTTACATCGATGAAAGTTTTAACGATGCAGTACAGTGTGGCGGCGCAAGCCCTCGTTTTAACAGCTTAACCCTTGATGGTGTGCGTTTAAACGATTCATTTGGTTTGAACAGCAACGGTTACCCAACTGAGCGTATGCCTTTCTCATATGATGCGATTGAGCAGGTAACGGTTGAATTAGCACCTTTTGATGTTCAGTACGGTGGTTTCACTGCGTGTAACATCAATGCGGTGACAAAGTCAGGTACTAATGAAGTACATGGAAGCTTATTCTTCGATTACACCAGCGACTCTTTCCGTGGTGACGAAGTTGAAGGTGAGCAACAAGATAACGGTAACTACACAGAAAAGCGTTATGGCTTTAACGTTGGTTTGCCTCTTATCAAAGACACGTTATTTTTATTCGCTTCATATGAAAAACTTGAAGGCGCACAACTTTTTGGCTACGACGCGTTAGGCAGTCGTGTTTCTCAAGCTGATATTGACCGTGTAACAGAAATCGCAAGTCGTGTTTACGGCTACGATGTTGGCGGTATGCCAGGCAGTGCTCCAATTGAAGATGAAAAGCTATTGTTAAAGCTGGATTGGAACATTAATGATGACCACCGTGCTTCATTAGTATACAACTGGAACGACGGTGCAAGCTTGAGCCAGTCTGACGGTGGGTCTAGTCGCCTATCTCTTTCTAATCACTTCTACGAGCGTGGCGCTGAGATAAGTTCTTATGTTGCTTCTTTGTATTCTGATTGGTCTGACGATTTCTCTACTGAAATACGCATTGGTAAAACTGACCTAGACAACCGTCAAAACTCAATCGATGCGGCCTCAGGGTTTGCTGAAGTACAGATTTCTACTCCTGATAGAGGAACTATTTATATTGGTCCTGATGACTCTCGTCAATCTAATGACCTGAACTGGGATAACGTTACTTTTAAAATCGCAGGTACTTACTATGCTGATGAGCATACGATTACTGCGGGTGTTGAGTATGAAAAATTAAATGTTTTCAACCTCTTCATGCAGCACACTGTGGGTGAATATCGTTTCCGTTCAATTGATCAATTCGAGTCAGGCGACGTAGACCGTATTTACTACAACAACTCTGCGGGCACCAACAACCCAGCTGATGCTGGTGCATCATTCTCTCAAACGACAAAAACATTTTATATCCAAGATGATTTTGATTTGTTTGATGATGTTCAAATGATGGTTGGCCTTCGCTACGACGTATACGGTTCAGGTGATCAACCAACCTTTAACCGTAACTTCGCGTCACGTTATGGCTTCTCAAACACGGCAAATGTTGATGGTTTATCATTAATGCAGCCTCGTGTTGGCTTTAACTGGGCAGTAGCTGAAAACTTAGAAGTACGCGGTGGATTTGGTCGTTACTCAGGCGGTAACCCAAATGTTTGGATTTCAAATGCATATTCAAATGACGGCGTTACTAACATTGGTGTGCGTGAGCGTGAAATCGGTGATTTCGATTCATTGTTTGACATCGCTCTAAGTGGTGAAGGTCGTCCAATTTATGACGTCCCTCAAGCTATGTTCGACGCTGTAGCTAATACTCAAATTGGTGATGGAGACGGTGGTGTAAATGCAACCGATCCTAACTTCAAGATCCCTCATGAGTGGAAATACGCATTAGGTGCTACTTACATCTTCGCTGATGATTATGTGTTACAAGCTGACTTAATGATCACTGAGAAGAAAAACTCTGCAATCATCCGTGACTTAGCATTGGTTGACTCTGGCGCTGACGCACCAGATGGACGTCCATTGTACGAAGCAACTAATGGTCGTCGTGCAGGTAACGACCTTATGTTGACTAATGTCTCTGGCGAAGATGCAGAATCTAAAGTTTTGTCTTTATCAGTAAGCAAAACTTACGATAACGGTATCGACGCAAGCTTTGCTTATGCGTTCACTCGTGCAACTGATGTTAACCCTATGACGAGTGCGGTGGCGTTTTCTAACTTCACTAACGTAGCGGTATCAGATGTTAACAATCCAACGTTAGCCACTTCTGATTATGAAATACGTCATCGTTTCACTATGAACCTTAGTTATGCTAAAGAGTTTATGGATGGCTACGATACTCGTTTCAGCTTATTTGGAACAGCTAACGAAGGCAGCCCAATCTCTTATACATTCACAGATGCAAGAATGTTTACGGATGCTAACAACTACAGAAGCTTGATTTATGTTCCTAACGAAAATGACTCAAATGTTGTTTACGGTCCTGATTTCGACCAAGCAGCATTCAACGACTTCATCGCGGCTGAAGGTCTAAACCGTGGTGGCATCATGGCTCGTAACTCTGTTGCAGCAGACTGGTGGGTTAAATTTGATGTTCGCGTTGAGCAAGAGCTTCCTGGCTTCATGGAAGGTCACTCGGCTAGTGCATTTATCGTAGTTGAAAACTTGGGCAATCTATTGAACGACGACTGGGGCGTATTTAAGCAAGGTTCTTTCCCTGCCGATGACGTTATCAGTGCATCAATCAATGATCAGAACCAATACGTTTACGAATCATTTAACAACTCACCGCAGAGCTTCAACCGCAATGCGTCTTCGTGGGAAATCCGCGCAGGTGTTAAATACAAGTTCTAATAACATTAGTTATTATGCGTAAATGCAAAAACCGGTCACTCACCTGACCGGTTTTTTTATGTCTTAGAATCTTACTTTTATCAAATCCCCTCACTTTATTTGCTAGCGAAGTGAGCGGTCCCGTAGATTGTGAAATAACGTGGACAGGCATGATAAATAACGTGGACAGGCATGATTATGATGACATAACGTGGACAGGCATCAATATTCACCGCTATTAGCTCTTGTATTCACATTAGAACGATCAACCACTTGAAAGCCTTATCGTGGACAGGCACCAATATTCACGGCTATCGAAATAACGTGGACAGGCATGATTATGATGACATAACGTGGACAGGCATCAATATTCACCGCTATTAGCTCTTGCATTCACATTAGAACGATCAACCACTTGCAAAGAACAAAAGTAGTCATTTCAGTTTGGTAGTTTAGGTGGGTGTCCACGTTAAGTTTTTATGAGCATATAAAATTCAGACTTTAAAGCTTTGTCGCTAACCTCTCTATCCCTTAGCGTAACGGCGTTTATTTCTTGTTTAACGATGGGTGTCCACATTAATGCAATTTCGGTTTGGTAGTTTAGGTGGGTGTCCACACTAATGCATAACGATGGGTGTCCACTTTATGAGATTTCACAACGGTGGGGCCTTCGTTGATTGTTAGGTAATCGGAATCCAAGCCTTTTCCCAAGCACTGATTTATCTTGGAGTTTGAGCCTGGATTTTTACTGGGAGTAACTTCAGATGTGCGGTGATATTAGTTTGTTGTGTTTTTTGTTTATTATATAGCAGCCATTTATTGTTTATACGTTCTCAAATAAGGCTTCTACTTTTCGCAAGGTGTCTTCGATATTACTGACATCCGCAGGAGCTATAAAAATAGTGTCATCACCTGCAATCGTGCCTAATACGCCGTCTTTCTGGCTAAGTGAGTCGAGCAGGCGGGCTATCAGTTGGGCAGCGCCAGGACTGGTGCGAATAATGACCATGACATTATTGTGCATAATGTCTAAAACTAATTGTTTTAGCGGGCTTTTCGCCGTGGGCATGCCCATTTCTGGAGGCAGACAATAAACCATGTCACCACGAGCGTTTCTAGTGCGTACAGCACCAAATTTGCTAAGCATACGCGAGACCTTAGACTGGCTTATACTGCCGAATCCTTGTTCTTTTAAGGCATCAACAATCTCGCCTTGAGAGCCAAAACTTTCCGTTTTAAGGATCTCTTTAAACGCTTTAATCAGTTCTTCTTGTTTATTATTCGACATGCCACCCTCACTATTAACTGCTATAGTTTGACACAATCTTTTCAGGGTAGGTAGTTATCTGGTCGATCAAACAGTTGAATACTCGATTTGATGCCCATATATTGCTCTACTAACGTGTTCAATTTGTAATTTAGTTCGGCTTACATTAGTGTTTGCCGTCGATTTTTATTATTCCCCACAGGAGACAACTATGAAAGTAGCGGTATTAGGTGCTGCAGGCGGTATTGGTCAGGCCCTTTCCCTTTTATTAAAAACTCAACTTCCCGCTGGTTCTGAATTGGCTTTGTATGATGTCGCGCCCGTTGTTCCTGGTGTAGCCGTTGACTTGAGCCACATTCCAACCGACGTTAAAGTGGAAGGTTTTGGCAAAGATGATCTTGGTGCTGCGCTACAAGGCTCTGACATCGTACTTATTCCTGCTGGTGTGCCTCGTAAGCCCGGTATGGATCGCTCCGATTTATTTAATATCAACGCTGGTATCGTGAAAAACTTGGTTGAGGCGATTGCTGATAATTGTCCTGAAGCCTGTACGTGTATTATTACTAACCCAGTTAATACAACTGTCGCCATTGCAGCAGAAACTTTAAAAGCCAAAGGCGTTTATAACAAGAACAAATTGTTCGGTGTGACTACGCTTGACGTAATCCGTTCTGAAACTTTTGTTGCTGAATTAAAAGGACTGAGCACTACTAGCGTCCATGTTCCTGTGATTGGCGGTCATTCTGGTACAACTATTTTGCCATTGTTGTCGCAAGTTGAAGGTGTTAATTTCAGCGATGAAGAAGTAGCAAGCCTAACGCACCGCATTCAAAATGCCGGTACCGAAGTGGTTGAGGCAAAAGCTGGTGGTGGATCTGCAACACTATCAATGGGTCAAGCAGCAGCGCGATTCTGTTTGTCTTTAGTGGCAGCAATGAAAGGTGACAACGTTGTAGAATATACCTATGTTGAAACTAACTCTGATGATGCCGCGTTCTTTGCTCATCCTGTCAGACTTGGTCCTAACGGTGTTGAAGAGATCCTTCCTTACGGTGAATTGAGTGACTTTGAGCAAAATGCTAAACAATCTATGCTTGAAGGATTGCGCAATGACATCGACATGGGCGTGAAATTCGTCAATGGTTAATATGTTAGCCTAATATTAAAACTAAAAAACCAGCTTTTATAAGCTGGTTTTTTAATGTTTGATTTAACCGCTATTTTAGCTAAATCTATTTGGGGAAGTGTGCTTGTGCGTTAAAGCGCTTAAATACGTTACCCAGTATTGCGCATACCCACAGCAATCCCCGCAATGGTTACCATCATTGCTCGTTCAAGCACAGGATCGGTTTGCTCTCCCAGCTTTCTCACTCGCTCTAGTAACTCAATTTGCAAAAAGTGCAGGGGCTGAAGATAACCGGCGCGAATGGTCATTGATTCTTTCCCTTTCGGATCAGATTCCATTACCGACTCCTGGCCAAGCACCTCAAGCAGCAACGCGACACTCATATCGAGCTCCTCGCGCAAGCTCTGTCCAAAATGGCGCAAGTCCTCGGGCACTAGCCTTTGATCATACTCTTGACTGATACGAGAATCGGCTTTATTGAAAACCATATCTAGCATCGACAGTCTTGAGTGGAAAAATGGCCAATGCTCTAGCATTTCATCTATTGTTTCTTGCAGACCTTGTTCTTGTGCTGTTTTCACCGCTTTCATTACGCCTAACCAAGATGGCAATACCAAGCGAGTCTGCGCCCAAGCAAATATCCAAGGTATCGCGCGCAAGCTTTCAATCCCGCCAGTTGGCTTGCGTTTCGCTGGGCGACTGCCTAAGGGCAATTTACCCAATTCTTGTTCAGGGGTGGCGACTCGAAAATAAGGTACAAAATTTGGATCATGGCGTACTGTCTGGCGATAGTTATCGCGTCCTTCATCTGCCATCATTTTGATTGCTTCTCGCCACTTTTGCTTGGGCTGTGGCGGCGGGAATAGAATCGCTTCAATTATTGCGCTTGCGTAGATACCTAAACTGCCTTTTGCCAGTTCCGGCATGCCAAATTTATAGCGGATGGTTTCACCTTGCTCAGTGACTCGAAATCCGCCTGTTAATGAACCGGGCGGTTGTGAATGTATTGCCGCATGAGCGGGAAGGCCGCCTCGACCTATAGTGCCGCCGCGACCATGAAACAACGTTAGTTTGGTATTGTACTCATCGGCTAATTTCACTAAGGCTTCTTGTGATTCATATTGAGCCCAGCCTGCGGCTAAAGCTCCGGCGTCTTTGGCTGAATCAGAATATCCAATCATAATATGCTGTTTACCCTGGATGTAGCCGCGGTACCAATCTATATCAAACAACTGTTTCATCACTACAGGGGCGTTGTTCAAGTCGTCCAGAGTTTCAAATAGCGGTGCTACGGGCATCGGCCAATTGACCTGAGATTCTTTTAGCAATAACTGCACAGCAAGCACATCAGAGGGTAGGCTGGCCATGGAAATAACGTAGATGCCAAACCCTTGTTCACTGTTTTGGGCAATGACTTTACAGGTATCCAGAACTTCTTTGACTTCAGCTGAAGGTTGCCAATTCGTCGGTATCAAAGGGCGTTTTGAGGCTAATTCTCGCAACAAGAATGCTTGCTTGTCTTGCTCGCTCCACTCGTTGTAATCTCCCAATCCGAAATAGCGAGTCAATTCACCAAATACGTCAGCATGGCGTTCTGAGTCTTGACGGATATCCAATTTGAGCAGGTGCACGCCAAAGCAATGCACGCGACGAATGGTGTCTAGTAGTTGTCCATCTGCTATTACCTTCATGCCACACGCATGTAGGGAGCGGTGGCAATTTAACAAGGGCTCAAGCAACTGGGCCTGACTACTGATCCAATCTTGTTGATCTATTTGTTTTCCAGCCAAAAACTCGCCGATACCTTCTTCGGTTGCTTTTAATTTGGTAAAAAGGGGCCGCAATAACGCTCGGTAAGGTTCCCGAGAATCATTGCCAACAAGCGCCCTAAGCTCATCATCACAATCAGACATTGATAATTCAGCTTGTAACCTGTCAATGTCTTGTGCGAACAATTTAGCAGCTCGTTTTCGAGCTAATAACAGTACTTGCTGAGTGACTTTGGACGTGACATTTGGATTTCCGTCTCTATCGCCACCCATCCAAGAACTAAACTGTACTGGTGCCGCATCAATAGGTAGCGAAATTTTAAAGCGATCTTGAACTTTCTTCTCAAGTGAGCGGATGAACGCAGGAACTGCATCCCACAATGAGTTCTCGATTACGGAAAAGCCCCATCGAGCTTCATCTACCGGAGTCGGTCTGATAGAACGGATCTCTTCAGTATGCCAAGCCTGACTTATTAAATCAGCGACTCGTGTTTCTAAGTCATCTCGTTGCTCTTGGGTAATTTGACTGTGGTGGAGATCTCGAAGGCAACTAGCCAACTCGCTGTGTTTATGAATAAGTGTTCTGCGCGTCACTTCAGTTGGGTGCGCAGTTAAAACTAAATCAATTTTAAGTTGTTCAAATGCATCTGCAAAGGTGGACTGAGAAATTTCGGCTGACTTTAGATGGTCAAACAAGGTTGTGACTGGGTCATCGTCGGTAGTAATTGCATTGAATTCTTGTTCAGCGATATTGGCTAAATTCAAAAATTGTGAGAAGGCGCGCCCAATTGTGAGTAGCTCATCATTTTGCAGTTCAGAAAATAGGTCTTTGAGCTGTTGACTGGCATCGCTATTGCCCTGATATGACTCTCGACCTGCTAACCGAACCGTTTCAATCCGCTGTAACCATTGTTCGCCAAGTTGAGCACGAATAGTGTCGCCTAGAGTGGTCCCTAAAAATCTGACGGTTTCCCTTAATTGAATGTCTAATTGTTGTGACACATATCCTCCGAATTCATTCTGAGCGTTAATTAGTAGTCTAAGACAATACTGACAGTGCTTGGGTTTGTCTAAACTGATTAGTTATGCATTATTCCTGAATAATTGATCTACGGCTATTCATAATTAGCTGAGCCTATCATTGCTTGTTGAGGGTTTGGGGTGTGAACTGGTCATGTGATTGTGATATTATTCGGCGCTTAACTTTTAGCAAATTCAGGATTTAATGTGACAGACAAATTTAACAGTGTTGAGCTACAAGCAAGCTATGGTATTGGTTTTCAGATGGGCGAGCAACTTGCTGGTAACCCATTCGAAGGTTTAGACATTGATGCAGTAAAAGAAGGTCTTGCCGATGCTTTCGCTAAGCAAATGCCTCAAGTTGACAACCAAACTCTAGGTGCGGCGTTTAACGAAATTCATCAACGCATGCAAGCTGCCAGCGCAGAACAGCACAAAGGTGCGATAGAAGAGGGTGCTAATTTCTTAGCCGACAATGCTAAGCGCAGCGAAGTCACTGTAACTCCTTCTGGTTTGCAGTATGAAGTTTTAACTGCGGGTGAAGGTGAAAAGCCAAGCGCAGCTTCTACAGTTCGCACGCATTATCACGGTACCTTGATTAATGGCAGCGTATTTGACAGTTCATATGAGCGCGGTCAGCCAGCAGAATTCCCAGTTAACGGTGTGATAAAAGGTTGGACTGAAGCATTGCAAATGATGCCGGTTGGCTCTAAATGGCGTCTATACGTGCCGCACGATCTTGCTTATGGTGAGCAAGGTGCAGGCGGAGCAATTGGTCCGTTCAGTACACTCGTTTTTGATGTCGAGTTACTCGACATAGTGGCTTAATCGCTACGATATGCGTTAAGAGGCCGGTTAACCGGCCTTTTTTGTGAGCGGACGAATATATTCAGATTTAACAATCTGTTAAAAGACCTATTTGATCATAGCTGCTAAAATAACCGAATAGAGACGCAACCTAATAACATTTTTGAGGTAATAGATGATTGACCTGATAACCCGTCGCGATGGTAATGTCAAAAATGACGTACTTTCGGGTATAACTGTAGCACTAGCGTTAGTGCCTGAGGCAGTAGCGTTTGCCTTTGTTGCGGGCGTAGAACCTATGGTGGGTTTGTATGCTGCTTTTATGATGGGATTGATTACATCAGCAATAGGTGGTCGACCTGGGATGATCTCTGGTGCAACCGGCGCTATGGCAGTAGTGATGGTGGCATTGGTTGCGACTAGCGGGGTGGAATATTTATTCGCGGCTGTGATCCTTGCCGGTATTTTGCAAATTCTTGCCGGCGTATTCAAATTAGGCAAATTCATTCGGTTGGTGCCCTATCCAGTTATGCTAGGTTTTGTGAATGGCTTAGCAATCGTGATTTTTCTTGCGCAGTTAGGACAATTCAAAATTACCAATAGTTTTGGCGAGTTGGTCTGGATGCAAGGTAGCATGTTGTATTGGATGCTTGGGCTAACGACATTGACTATGGCGATCATCTACCTTTTACCTAAGGTAACCACTGCGGTTCCCGCTTCCTTAGTTGCCATTATTACTGTAACCGCCCTTGTTCACGGTCTAGATCTGGAAGCTCGAACCGTGATTGATTTTGTTAAAGATATGCTGCCTGAAGGCGAAAAAGCCGCTGCAACCTTAGCCGGTGAATTGCCAAGTTTCAGTATCCCCATGGTGCCATTTACTTTAGAAACGTTTTATATCATTTTACCTACTTCAGTGATTTTGTGTTTGGTAGGACTGATTGAATCCTTGTTGACAATGTCACTGATCGACGAAATGACTGACACCCGTGGTAACGGCAACAAAGAGTGTGTTGGTCAAGGCGTTGCAAATACAGTTAATGGATTCTTTGGTGGAATGGGTGGCTGTGCCATGATTGGTCAAAGTATGATCAACATTAACTCAGGTGGGCGAGGTCGACTTTCCGGAATCACCGCGGCGCTTGTATTACTTGCCTTTATCTTATTTGCTGCTCCGTTAATTGAAATGATCCCTCTGGCTGCATTGGTAGGTGTGATGTTCATCGTCGTTATCGGTACCTTTGAATGGGCTTCATTTAGAATTGTACGGGGAGTTAATAAAGAAGACGCCTTTGTATTGTTTTTGGTGACCGGCATCACAGTGGCAGCCGATTTGGCCGTTGCCGTAGTTGTAGGCGTGATTGTTTCGGCATTAGTGTTTGCGTGGAAACACGCAACGCACATTCATGCCAAAACGCATACCGATGAAGATGGTTGGAAAGTCTATGATCTAGAAGGACCATTGTTCTTCGGCTCGGTCCTACATTTCAGAGAGCTATTTGATCCTCAGAACGACCCTGAAGATGTCGTAATCGATTTCAGAGAATCACGAATCTGGGATTCATCAGGCTTAGATGCAATCGATGGCTTGGCAGATAAATACAAAGAACAAGGTAAAAAACTGCATATACGCCACATCAGCCCTGAGTGCAGTGAACTGCTTACAAAAGCACAAGATTACGTTGAAATGAACGTCAACGAAGACCCCCGCTACAGAATTGCCAGCGATAAATTAGGGTGAGAGCGGGGTTCTCTGGAGCTCAGCTCCAGCCGCTCGAACGACCAGCATGGGTGAAGCCAGAATCTTTAGGCGCACAGCGCCGTCTGGCTGAACGGGGACACACGGATGTGTGCACTGGTGCGGTTTACCATGGACGGTTCAATGTGAGTTTTGTCTCAAGTTAAAAGCAGCGCTTGAGATATCGGGAACCCAGCACCATGGATGGTTCAATGTGGGTTTTGTATTTTCTAAATTACGCCATCATCTCTAAAGCGGGGTTCTCTGGAGCTCAGCTCCAGCCGCTCGAACGACCAGCAATTACATGGACAGGCACGTTAAAATTACATGGACAGGCACGTTAAAACTCTCGAAGAACAATTACATGGACAGGCACGTTAAAACTCTCGAAGTGACCACGCATAATTACATGGACAGGCACGTTAAAACTCTCGAAGTGACCACGCACGATTACGTGGACAGGCACGTTAAAACTCTCGAAGTGACCACGCACAATTACGTGGACAGGCACGTTAAAACTCTCGAAGTGACCACGCACAATTACGGGACAGGCACGTAAAAACCTCGAAGTGACCACGCATAATTACGTGGACAGGCACGTTAAAACTCTCGAAGTGACCATGCACAATTACGTGGACAGGCACGTTAAAACTCTCGAAGTGACCAAGCATATTTACGTGGACAGGCACGTTAAAACTCTCGAAGTGACCACGCACAATTACGTGGACAGGCACGTTAAAACTCTCGAAGTGACCACGCATCATTACGTGGACAGGCACATTAAAACTCTCGAAGTGACCAAGCATATTTACGTGGACAGGCATGTTAAGCTTTTACTAATGTCGCAGTAAAAAACACAAAAAAGCCGGAGTTTAATCCGGCTACTGTTATATTTCTAAGTTAATCTATTTCTGGGTAGTGAGCCACAGAAGCAATGAAATAAACTGATCTGGAGTCATATTGCGGGTAAAAATAGCTTGATACTTATTATTGACAATAAAGGTTGGTACACTGGAAACTCCCGTAGTTAACTTATTATTTTTGCTAACTTTTCCTCGAATCCCGAAACTCTTCGTCATTCTCAAAAGCTTTTCACTATCACCGCCTGCCTCAGCAAAGATCGTTAAAATGTCTTGCATGCCGGTTACGTTTTTTCGGTCTTTGTGAATCGCTTCAAAAAGTGCTTGGTTAAACATGTCTTCTTGGCCTAGCGCGCTTGCCGCTAACATCGCTGAAGTAGCATCATTTTGCGCTTCCTTCGTCGTTGAGCCCATAAAATTAACATGCGCTTTGATGAAAGTAACGTCAGATGGTAGCTTCGTTTTCAGCTCTTTCGCAATTGATTCAAACGTATAACAGTGTGGGCACCAAAACGAGAAAACTTCGCGAATTTGCTTGTCGTCACTAGCTTTGCTGCTGATTACTGTGTAGTGCTCACCTTCTTTCCAACTTTCTTGAGCTGCAACAAGGGATGGAATGGCGAAGCCAATTACGATAAATATTAATTTATAAAATGCAGTTTGTTTCATTAAAAACAACGTCCTATTAAGTTGATATAGTTAAGATTGAGTCGATAACCAGACAATAAGTTCAATAATATCGTCTACTGTCATGTCGCTTGTCACGGTCATTTGATACTTACCATTGACGATGAAATTGGGAACACCACTTAAATGCTCTCGGTAGGTTTCAATAGCTTTGCGGTTCTTGTCGAGCATAGTTTTTACTTTGAAACTAGAGACTATTTTATCAAACTCCGCCAACTCTATCCCACGAGCAAGGAAGATCCCTTTTAATTGGTTTATCCCTGTAATGGGCAATCGTTGTTCATGAATATAACTGAAGATAGCTTGATTGAGCTCTTCTTCTCTTCCCAGTGATCTGGCGACCAACATCGCTCTCGTTGCGTCTTCTTGCACATCAGGGCCTGCGAAGCGCATAAAGTTTACATGCACTTTGTTGAACGCCACGTCTTTATCTAATTGCTGTTTTACCTTTGCTACTATAGGTTCATAGCTGTAGCAATGAGGGCACCAGAAAGAGAAAAACTCTGTGACTACAGGTGACTCAGTAGCCGTGTCACTGATCACTTTATAATGCTTGTCTTCAACCCATTTAGAGGAGACCTCAGGCTCAACGCAGGCTTGTAATGCGGTTAGCAGGCACAGTGTTATTAAAAAATAAAGTTTCTTCATAGTGCTTCAATTCCAAAATATTGAATAGGGGTTACCATAGCTATATGGCGCAAAAAGATAGTATATCAGATAGATGAATCTAATCTGAACACGAAATGTGTTTACTAAGGTGTTCTAAATTTTACTGGGATATTAGCCTTAAAAAGAAACAGAATTAAAAAAGCCGCCTTAACATGGGCGGCTTGGTATTTTAAAAAAACTAAACAAACTTAGAATACATAGTTTACCGCTAATCTCATTAACGTCGCGTCGTCTGCTTCTACAAGGTCATCATTGTATTTACTTATGTCAGCTTTCAGGGCAACGTTGGTGTCCATATCATAACGTAATCCAAGAGTTATCATGCTGTACTTGCTAGCAAATGCTTGTTGCACCCCCGTAACCGCCGCACCGACGGGTGCTTGGAAAGGCTCAGGTAAAGCCGCGACTTGATCTAAGAATCGAATTTCGGCATCGCCATCCAGTACTTCATACGTGATCGATGGAGTAAACTTACCTTGGCGAATACCTGCTGTCACATAATAAGCGGTATCTTTAGGCGAGAAAGATTCTTCTATGTTCACTTCGGTAATTTCTGCACTGACAAACCAGTCAAACTTGTCGACTTCTAGACCAAGTCCGTAGAAGGTACTTGTGTCTTCATCGATTCGTAAAGAGTCGGCAATGTTTGCGGGTAGTTGCGCAAATGTTTGCTCTAGAATAGCAGGTTGGAAATCAGAGGTGCCACGACCTGCAACCGCACGAATTTTAAACCATTCGTAGGTTGCCTCAGCGGTTAATAAAATCGCATTTTTTGCATTGAAATCAACAGTTTCGAAACCGCCCTGACCATTATCAATATCAATAGTACTGTTAATGGTCCCTGCTGCTAATTGAAACCCATATTCCCAATCTCCAGCATAGTCATTGTAGTCTAAGCGGAACCCTTCAAGGTTATTAAAAGGTACATCATAAACCGCACGGGGTGCATTTACCCAATGGTAAGAGTATCCGACATCTTTAGAGGCAGAATAGCGAAATAATGGCAGTCTAATGCGACCGGCTGATACGCTAATATTGTCAGTGGCTTGATAACTAATATACGCCCATTCAAACTCTGCTTTGTAGTCATCATTTCCCTTCGCAACAATCTGTCCTGTCGCGGTCATTTTGTCATTAATATCACCGCTAACCTGAATGGCGAACAAACTTTCATCGCTAAATGAAACACTGTCGTCATAACCGTATAACGAATCTTCACTGCTAGTGATGCCGCCAATAAGATTAGCAAAACCATTGATGCGCACGTCAGCGTTGGCAGAAAATGTGGTAGCACAAGCCAATGCCATTAAAGTAATAGATTTTTTCATTGTGTGTTTCTCCTCAATTAGTTAAGTGGGATGGTTTTGACGTCGCCAGTAACAGCTGCACTATCGACATAACCAATTGCTGAAGGGTCTGCAGCTACAGCTGCAATTACTTCAGCGTCTCCACCCACCTCGTTGGGAGGGATCCCTTTGCCAGTGAATACCAATTTGGACCAATACGCGGCGACTTGGCTAGAGCTGCGGCCTAACACGTTTGAGTCGAAATCATTGCGAGTTGCATTGTTTGTTTGATTGATAGGGTTTACACCCGAGCCGTTGCTAAATTTCTTTTCTTTACCTAAAAAGATACGTTGCACTGATTTGCTGTCTATCGCACTGGTGTTACTTGGATGTACCACCACGACTACGTCAGCAATGGCATTACCTGCTAGTATCGCGAGACTTGCAGCAAGTAGCGTTTTGCGTATAAAAAAATGTACCATGTGTCCTCTCAAAAAAATCGTCTAAAAAATGACCTGTCAATCTGGGTGGCGCGAAAGATACAGATAAACAGAGCCTTTTCCAATGTTAGTGAGGTATCTTGGTTGAAGCTTAGGTATTTATTTAAATACCTAAGTGGCTAGAAATCAACCAGCTTGATTTTTAAGTTGTTCGAGGATGAAATGATCAATGATAGAACAAAACAAAGATCCTCAAACTAAATAGCTTAATTCAAACGTTTTGCTTCCGTGAAAAGCGGCACTGTCGCCATGTCCAATTTTGTTATTGAAAACAACAGCTAACCAATACAGTTCCGCGAGGATATGGCTGTACTTCTATGGAATTGCCGAAGTTGGTATAACCGTAGTCGGCAATTCCAAATAGTTCTAGTTTTAGGGTAAAAAAAGGTTACATTAGTAATGATTTAAAGAAGTATCATTAATATACTCAGCTTCGATTTCACCATAAGAACATCGGTTCAAACTCGTTATAGACTCACCGATAATGAAACATGCAGTGAGCGCTGAGCAGTATTAAATCCTTCAACTTCTTGATAATTGTGATCAAATAAATTTGTAAGGCCTGTGTTCAACATTATGCCTTGGGATAGTCGTATTTGTGCCGAAATATCAGTTACAGAGTAATCGTCTAACTCCATACTGTTAATGTCTACTGCATCATTCACTATTCGGTGGTGTAATTCAATTGTCACGAGATCATTTATCAATGATTTCCTTAAACTCAAATTGAATTTATTTTTAGGGCGTCTGAGTCTGCGTTCATTATTATTGTCGCGTGTGTCATTATAGGTATAGTTGGCTCGTACAGAGATACCGTTATCAAAAGCATGATGTAGACTCAACTCCACACCTTCGGAACTACTACTTCCAACTGACTGAAAATATCCTTGAAATCCAGATAGATCAAATACGATTTCATTTTCAATCTCCTGTTCAAACCAAACCATTTCAAATTGGCTCCCAAACTGAGTGAGCAGCTCGAAACCGATGTCCAAACCGTTGCTATTCTCTTCACTTAGTTGCAACCCCGCAGCATCTCCGAACGCAAAAGGGCCATCATTGTAGTTTTGTTCGAATAGACTTGGGGCGCGAAAACCGGTACCAAAAGTCGACTTTAATTTTATGTCCACTGTATTAAATTGCAATTGTTTAACTAGGCCAACTCGCACACTGTCATGGGTTCCAAAAGTGTCATTGTCATCATGTCTCAGGCCCAAGTTAATATAAATGCCGTTATTCAAGTCGCCCAACCACTCAGCAAAAATACCTTGTTGTTTTCGCTTAATGCTTTCACTATCAAGCCGCTCTTCGCGTGCATCTAATCCGAATACGAAATCATGGTTATACCATTGCACGGAGCCCATATACTCCAACTTTCTTATGGAACCACTGTTGTTGAAACTAAACTGTGCATTATTGAAATAACGTCGTTCAACTGCGGTTTTATCAACCGCAAAATGGTGGCGTACTGCATCAGAATCATAATTAAGTGATGCTCGATAAGTGTTTTGCTGAGCGTTGCTGGAGCAATGATTACTTGGCGCAAATGTTATGTTATCGAAACATCCATCGTAGTGATTGTCTGCATTAACTTGCCTTACCACAAAGCCAGCTTCTAATGTGTCGGTGAGATTGACATGGCCTTTAAAATGCACCGTTTTATTATGATAACCGTCTTTTTCTTCAGTCAGATCAGAGGACTGAGCATTAAAACCGTCGCTCGATAGTGTTGATGCAGACAGAAACAAACTACCTAGATCATTGCCCGATGACAGATTGCTGGTAAACCCCAAGGTGTTGTAACGTGACGCACTCACAGCAATATTACCGTGTAATCCTTGTTGCTGAGATTCGGTATACAATGCAATAACGCCTCCAGCATCTGCACCATAAGCTAAACCTTGAGTACCTCTGAGAATTTCGACGCGTGAAAGCTGATTTACTAATACGTCATCGAAAATCGGTGCCACCTGAGGAGAGGATGTATCGCTAAGTTCAACGCCATCAATATATAACTTGGTACGAAACCCTTCTTCACCGCGAATTCGCAGTACTGTATTTTTACCTAATCCGCCTGAATTTGACACACCAACACTGGTTGTTGTACGCAGTATGTCTGCAATACTAAGTGTAGATTGCATCTGAAGATCAAATTCATCTAATACAGTGACACTGGTCGCTAAGCGATTCGTTGGAAGAGAGATGCGGCTTGAAACGACAGAAACTTTCTCAATTTCTTGGGAAGCGGGTGTTGTTTCAGGTTGTTGATTGGATTGTGTAGCAGCACAAGCAAAAGTTAAGCTAAAGCTTGCCGCTAGCAAAATAGACAGGTTATTCATGTAAAAGCCTTGTTCAGTACTCCACCCGAGTACGTTCTAGAGAGTTGGCTTGGATTGCGTTCAATCCAAAACCCAGTTTAACCAAGGCCGGTATCCGGGCTCATAAGTGTCTGCTAAATAATGAAACTATTTAATAAACTCGGCTAGTACCTTCCCATTCTTAAGAACAGTGGTATTCCACTAGCTTTCAACTTACTTACCGTTGCGGGGGCAGCGTCAGCTTGGGTCAAAGATCACTCTTTCACTTTACTGTCTTCCCGTTTAACTGTGCGTTTTACTGCGCAGCACCTTAGCATGAGCGCATTATAGCTAAGTGTCCTCGTTAAGGTAACGGTTATTAAGAAAAATTAAAAAAGGGTTAAGCTTGGTTCATGTAAGGCGGATAATTGCTCTTTTAACGCAAGTATTTGCTGCTCCCAATACTTTGCGTCAGCAAACCAAGGAAATGCCTGAGGAAAAGCCGGATCTTGCCAGCGACGGGAAAGCCAGGCCATGTAATGCACCATACGCATTGCTCGTAAAGGCTCAATCAGTGCCAGCTCAGCCTTATCAAATTCACAAAACTCTTCATAGGCCTCAACCAAAGTATCCATTTGCAATCGTTGATGTTGATGATCACCCGACAACATCATCCACAGATCTTGGATGGCAGGACCCGCACGACAGTCGTCTAAGTCGACAAACGTTGGACCATCTCGCCATAATATGTTGCCAGGATGACAATCACCATGAAGGCGAATATGTGAAGCAGGCTGATAGCGTTTAGCTGCTAAGTCTACAACTTGTTGTAAAATGGTAAAAAAAGCGGTGTGAAGTGAAGTGGGGATGAGTTGAGTTTGCTTTAGCGTTTCAACTGAGTCGAATAAATGTTCTTGTATACTAAAAGTAGGACGAAATTTAAATGACTTACCTTTTGCAACTTGATGAATTCGCCCAATAAAACGCCCCATCCATTCTAATTGATCTAAATTATCGACTTCAAACTGTCGACCGCCTACTGATGGGAATATCGCAAAGTAAAATCCTTGATGGCTGTGAAGCGTGTCGCCATTTAACTTCAATGGCGCAACGACAGGGATTTCGTGGTTTTGTAATTCCCATGCAAAATCATGCTCTTCTTGGATTTGTTGCTTGCTCCAGCGTTGCGGCCGATAAAACTTCGCGACATAGCGCTTGTTGTTGTCGCACAGGAATTGATATACCCGGTTTTCATAACTATTCAGTGCAAGTAATCCTGATTCAACCAACAGCCCTTTGGCTTCAATTGCATCTAAAATCAAGTCAGGCCCTAACTGGGCAAAATCGAAACTGGTTTCAATTATCTTTTTCATTGATAAATAAACTTAGTTGATTCGGTCCTCTGTATGTCTTCAGGACTATTAATCGCGGATACTTTGAAACTAAATTCAGTCACTTGTTCTTTCAATGCATAAGGGTCAATCGCGATGCTAATTGCTAGATTAAATACTTCTCCGCCAGCAACTCGCGCTTTATCATCACCAATATATTTATGCCCATCTAGGCCTATTACTTCCACTTTATATTCTCGGTTAGTCTGCGATTTGTTTAGCAATTTTAGGGTATACACGTTTTCAATCAAGCCATCATTCGTTTCTCGGTAAAGCGAGTTTCGGTCACGAATAATATCAATTTCTAAAGGCACACGAGTCATGATTTCAAAAACCAATAAACCACTCATGATCGCTAGTACCAACGCATAGCCAATGAGTTTTGGTCGGATTATTTTAGTCTTCCCTCCGGCCAATTCATGTTCTGATGTGAAACTAATTAATCCTTTTGGATAGTTCATTTTATCCATAACTCCGTTGCACGCATCAACACATGCACCACAATTTATGCATTCATATTGCAAGCCATTTCGGATATCGATACCGGTAGGACATACCTGCACACATAAGTTGCAGTCAATACAATCGCCTAAACCCTTCTTAGCGTTTTCTTCAGGTTGCTCCTTACGTGAACGAGGACCTCTTTTCTCTCCTCGACGTGCATCATAGGCCACGGTAAAAGTATCTTTGTCGAACATCGCAGATTGGAACCTGGCATAAGGGCAGATGTGAGTACACATGATTTCCCTCATCCAACCAGCATTGCCATACGTACAAAACGTAAAAAAGATGACCGATAGCCCCGCCCAAAAGCCCACATTAAAGGTGAAAAAGTCGACAAAAAGGCGCTCTATTGGCGTAAAATAGCCGACAAAAGTAAGTGCGGTAAGCAACGCAATCAATATCCATACAACATGTTTCAATGACTTGCGCCAGAATTTATCAAAATCCATTTTTCGTTGATCAAGTTTAATGCGCTTGTTTCTTGACCCTTCAATACGCTCTTCACACCAGATATAAATAAACGTCCAGGTAGTTTGTGGACACATGAAACCACACCAGACTCGCCCAGCGAACGTGGTCACAAAAAACAGCGCAAATGCACTGATGATTAAAATCCAAGCGAGTAATGTTAAGTCTTGGGGCCACAATGTGAGTCCAAAGATATTGAATCTTTGTGCTTCTATATCCAGTAAAATTGCTTGATTACCGTTAAATTCAAGCCACGGTAAAATGGCGAACGTACCTAAAAATATCAGTCCGAAAAAACGTCGAAATGTTTCTAAAGATCCTTTTACTGCCCGAACATATATATGGCTTCGAGGTGTGTAATTATTCTCATGTTTAGCGGCATCGGGTTTATGTACTTTGACAGGTGAAATGTCTTTTACAGGAATGCGCTCATTCATTCATTTATCCTTGACGGGCAAAAAATAGTCACGACTAATAATGAATTGTGACATTTAGGGTCGCGTTTTGGATTATCGCATAAATCACGGATTAGATGTTAATCTGGATTGAGGTCACCTTAGAATTAATTTCATAAAAAAGATTCGCTAGCGAATTTAATATGGTTCTTCGGAGGGGCCGGGTATCAGGTTATACACCCGTGTATTAGTGCGCATAATCATTGGCGCTTCACTCCTCGCGCGCGTTACTTTATTCTTCGGGCATAGTCCTAATGAGGTTTGAGAGTAGACCCAGCAATTTAAGTGAGAAGATGTTCAGGTACATAATAATCTTGGCAGAAATTGTAACTTTAGTGACGGTGCTTCGTTCATCGTTCGTACAGTATTTTTTGTCAGATATGCAACATAATCTCTCGCAATTCTTGACAGACGTGACGGTGAAATTAGAGCAAACGCAGCTCGATGACCTAAGAAACAGTCTGTCTCCAATGACGGGGCAAATGCGCGACTTTCAGCGTGAATATATCAATGAAATTACCGATAGTTCTGAAAAGTTAGAGTTTTTTCATGAGCGATATTGTGTAGATCGTGAGGTCAATCCCTACGTCAATGGTGCAAATTTGAACTTGGTATGCCACACCATTAGTTCATCATCAATCATCGACACCAGAAAAAACAGCAAAACAACCTGAACAATTCGTGAAACACTTAACATTTATGGTGTTGTTTGATTGGTTATGCAGGACAGCCACCCTTCCTTTAGATTTTTATAGTTATTAGTCAGGACAGCTATTAGTCAGGACAGTCACTCATATTATTCAACACCTGTTATGCAGGACAGTCACTCAAACTGGACGCAGAACTGGACCTCATTGTTAGACAAATTCAGCTAGGCTTTAGGTCTGTCAATTCTCAAAGGACGTGTGCATGGCTCTTCCTAGAAAGCGCCA
>NZ_BAAAFD010000017.1:0-40663 GCF_039523355.1 Aliiglaciecola litoralis
TCCAAAAAATGGTCGATGCCGATCCATAACTGGCGTCAGGCCATGGTTCGATTTATCATTGAGTTCGGGGATCGCCTCGAAAAGCACATTAACTAAATGGCAGTTACACAGAATCTGTTACAGGCTCTCCCGGTGGCGTTCATTCATTATAGTCATCCCGGTAGCGCTCTTGTGCCGGGATCTTGTTAACACCTGTTTGTATTAACTACGGAGTACACCACTCCGTCATCCCGGTAGTGCTCTTGTGCCGGGATCTTCTCAACACCTGTTTGTATTAACTACGAAGTACACCACTCCGTCATCCCGGTAGCGCTCTTGTGCCGGGATCTTCTCAACACCTGTTTGTATTAACTACGAAGTACACCACTCTGTCATCCCGGTAGCGCTCTTGTGCCGGGATCTTGTTAACGCCTGTTTGTATTAACTACGGAGTACACCACTCTGTCATCCCGGTAGCGCTCTTTTGGGGCGCACGCAGTGCCGGGATCTTCTCAACACCTGCTTGTATTAACTACGAAGTACACCACTCCGTCATCCCTGTAGCGCTCTTGAGCCGGGATCTTCTCAACACCTGTTTGTATTTAACTACGAAGTACACCACTCCGTCATCCCGGCGGTGTTCTTGTGCCGGGATCTTCTCAACACCTGTTTGTATTTAACTACGGAGTACACCACTCCGTCATCCCGGTAGCGCTCTTGTGCCGGGATCTTCTCAACACCTGTTTGTATTTAACTACGAAGTACACCACTCTGTCATCCCGGTAGCGCTCTTTTGGGGCGCACGCAGTGCCGGGATCTTGTTGACGCCTGTTTGTATTAACTACGAAGTACATCACTCTGTCATCCCGGTAGCGCTCTTGTGCCGGGATCTTGTTAACACCTGTTTGTATTTAACTACGGAGTGCTGTTGAGGAGATCCCAGCTAAAATCGTGCTGGGATAACGCTTGGGGCGTTACTTCACTTGGTTGGGTTGGTAACCAGATACATTAACTGGTTCGGGAGCAGGTGGAACGATTTCTTTTCTACGACTGGGCCCAGAGAACCGCACTTTATATGTATCGTATTCGCGCATTGACTCAAAACAATAGCGGCCCAAAGCTTGTTCTAATTCAGCTAAATTATGATTGGTGATCATGATGCAGTTTTTGTTGTTCACTAAGCGTTGGCGCAACAAATTGCCTAACCAACTCTGAGTATTTTTCTTGAGCATGGTCTCATTCACACAGACTTCGTCGAGTATCAGTAAGTCCACATCTAATAATTCTTTTTGGATTTCTCTAAATTGTTCAGCAACATTATCAGTGGCATTGTAATCATAAGAGAAAAAACGCATTTCCAGTAAGCTCGATAATTGACGATAGAGCACCGATATTTCGTATTGTTCAATTAGCTGGTGCGCAATTGCGCCGGCAATATGTGACTTACCACGACCATAATCACCGTAGAAAATCATCATATGTGAACCGCTTCGTCGCCAATTAGGATCGTCATGAGCAGCGATAAAAGATTGGGCAATGCTGACCGCTTCGATCACGTCATCACTGTCTTCAATTAGGGTATCGAAGGTCCATTTCGGATTCAGATCAGAGCGTCCGTGAATTTCTTGAATACGGCGCAATTTGGTTTCTTGCTGCAGTTTTCTAACGTCTCTATTAGCTTGTTTTTCGTATTCCGCGCGCACCGTTTTATAGTCAGTATAGGTGTCGGGCACGTCAGACTTGCCTAAGGCTTTGGCTAATTGGTCGATTCTTTTATTGATACTGTTCACAATGATCCGTAACGGTTAGTAACCATTCTATTCAATAGTTTGGTTTCGATTACTTATTAATACTATTTTGCTTCTTACTGTATTTGGCTACAAGTTGTTTTGCATTTTCATCTGCTTCAACGCCCGCTTTTGGCGTTACCCACTGATTTCCTACTTTATATTTTGGCTTCACACCACTGGCAACACGGCGTTGTTTCAACTGAAAAACAAACTTCTGGGTCCACTGGAATTGACTAAACTGCATTTCAGGTCGGCCCATCCAATAAGCGATAAACTCACCCAGCTCTGTTTCACTATAGTCTTTATCAATGATACCCACCAATGCTGCTAAGTCTTCAAACACGGTTTGATGAGGCGTCCAGTCAGTCGTCATTGCTGACCATTTCATGTGCAGGCTAGGGTAGTCATCGGTTTTTACGTTTAACAGCGGCAAGGTGACTTGTTGACCGTTAAAGCTTTTATCTAAGGAGGCGTCAGCACTGATCTCAATCAGTTGGTACTTAACCAATTCTTTGATCAACGCGTTTATCTGTCGGCCCAAGGTAAACTTTTTCGAGCCGCCATTTAACATAGCGATCAATTGCTTGTAATTAAGTGGTGCAGTTACTCCGCTTTTTTTGTCGGCCAGGGGACGTAAACCAAGCAAATATAGCACTCGGGCATCATTACTGATTTCTTGGGTCAAGGCGCTTTGCTCAGTGTTATTCACAACTAGACCTTTTGTCGCTTGGTAAAATTAAACCGCATTTTGCAAGTAATCTTTTAACCATTCTACCGCAATATCTTCTGGAATAGGGTGGTGTAACACATCAATATGAATGGGTTGGTATGCTAATTTTGCACCGGCTTTTTCCATCAAGTTTTGTAATACCATTGCGCCATTGCAATACGTGTCGTAACTGCTATCACCTAATCCAACGACTAAAAATGTGATATGACTTAAATCCATACCCGATATTTGTTTTGCAAAGGGCTGAATGTTGTCGGGTAAATCACCAGCGCCATGGGTTGAAGAACAGATTAGCCAGATAGCGTCAGGATTGATTTCCTGCACATTAGGATCAAGATGAATACTGACACTATGACCTTGTTCACTCAGTGTTTCACTGAGTGCATCGGCAACGTATTCACTGGCACCTAATACCGTCCCTACTAAAATATCGTAACTTGCCATGAACTTTTCCTTACTTTCCAATACAAAACGACGAGAAAATTTTACCCAGCAAATCATCAGAGCTGAATTCGCCAGTAATTTCATTCAAAGCTTGTTGAGTTAAACGTAATTCTTCTGCTAGAAGCTCTCCAGCGAGATGGTCGTGCAATTGTTGATGGCCTATGGCTAAATGCTCTGCGGCACGTTCTATGGCATCTATGTGCCTACGTCTTGCAATAAACTGGCCTTCACCGCTTTGATCAAAGCCCATGCAATCTTTAAGGTGCTGTGCCAGTGCTTCTATGCCCTGATTTAACTGGGCTGAAATTTTGTACACGGGGAACTGATGGTGTTGTTCCACGCCAGCTTGCTCACCTGATAAATCAATTTTATTGCGCACAATCGTCAGTTTGACGTCTTTGGGAAGCTTGTGCATGAAATCAGGCCAGATCTTATATGGGTCGTTTTCCTTGCTATCACTGCTATCTAGCATAAATAAAACCCGATCGGCTTTGGCTATTTCCTGCCATGCTCGCTCGATACCAATCTGTTCTACTTTATCTGCGCTGTCCCGAAGTCCAGCGGTATCGATAATATGCAGGGGCATGCCATCTAAGTGAATATGTTCTTTGAGAACGTCTCGAGTGGTACCGGCAATGTCGGTCACTATAGCGGCATCACGTCCAGCAAGGGCGTTCAGTAAACTCGATTTACCGGCATTGGGTCGACCTGCAATGACAACTTGCATCCCTTCGCGCAACAAACTGCCTTGCTTAGCCTGCTGTTGCACAATGTTTATTTGGGTAATGATGTCTGCTAGGTCGTTGGCAACTTTTCCGTCGCTTAAGAAATCGATTTCTTCATCAGGAAAGTCAATTGCCGCCTCGACATACATGCGCAGGTGAATAACTTTGTCGACCAGCAAGTGGATTTTAGTCGAGAACTCACCTTGTAAAGAGCGCATTGCGCTTTTGGCGGCTTGTTCTGAACTAGCATCTATTAAATCAGCAATGGCCTCTGCCTGAGCTAAGTCTAATTTGTCATTCAAAAATGCCCGTTCGCTGAATTCGCCAGGGCGAGCCATACGCATTTTGGGAATACTAAGAATTCGTTTGATCAGTAGGTCGAGCACAATTTGGCCACCGTGACCTTGCAGTTCAAGCACATCTTCGCCAGTGAACGAATTGGGCTTTTGATAAAAAATCGCAATGCCTTGATCCAATACCTGACCATCTTCATCGAAAAAAGGCAGATAATGGGCTTTTCTCGCCGTTAACTTGGTGGTCAACAGTTGTTCTGCGACTAGCTCACACAGAGGCCCAGATACACGCACAATACCCACGCCGCCGCGTCCCGGTGCAGTGGCTTGCGCAACAATGGTATCAGTCTGAATGTCCACGTATTAGGTTACCTAATCTCTGAAGTTGTTAAATTGCAGTGGTTGGCCCACATCTTCGCTTTTCAACAAGGCAATCACCGCTTGAAGATCATCCCGTTTCTTGCCAGTGATACGCAGTTGATCACCTTGAATACTGGCTTGTACTTTCATCTTCTTATCTTTTATCAACTTCACTATTTTCTTAGCAACAGGTTGTTCAATACCTTGTTTGAACTTAATCGTTCGGCGGTGGGTTTTTCCACTTCTAACCACATCTTGCGGGTCCATGGCTGAGGTATCCAAATTGCGCTTTGAGCAGGCATTTCTGAGCATATCGGTCAGTTGCTGTAATTGAAATTCACCTTCAGCAATCAACACCACAGACTCGTCTTTAAATTCCATTGAAGCTTCAACACCACGAAAATCAAAGCGGGTACTGAGTTCACGATTTGCATTGTCGACTGAGTTACGAACTTCATTCATGTCAATTTCAGATACTACGTCAAAAGTGGGCATTGCTTGTCTCCTATCTTAGTTATGGCTACATTGTAAACGTCTGGACCTTTACAAAAAAGCCCGCATTGGCGGGCTTTTGAATTTATTTAATTCTGTTTGCGACTATTTGGTTTGTAAGCCGCGTTTTTCCATAGATGCGTAAATAATCTTAGCTTGTATTAGGGTGATAACGTTACTGATCAACCAATACAGTACTAAGCCTGCGGGGAAGAAGAAGAAGAAAATACTCATCGCCACTGGCATCCACTGCATTATCTTCTGTTGCATCGGATCTTGAATGGTCATTGGTTGTAACTTCTGGAGCAAATACATACTCAAACCAGTCAAGATGGGCAATACATAGTATGGGTCTCTAACTGACAAGTCTGTGATCCAAAACACGAAGTCGGCGTGACGTAACTCAACACTTTCAAGCAATACCCAGTATAAGGCCAGGAAAATTGGCATTTGCAGTAAAAGAGGGAAGCAGCCACCCATTGGATTGACTTTTTCTTTCTTGTACATCTCCATCATCGCTTGCGACATCTTTTGTCTGTCATCGCCATGACGTTCTTTAAGCTGGGCCATTTTAGGCGCCAGGTTGCGCATCTTAGCCATCGACTCATATTGCTTCTTAGTCAACGGATACATTACACCTTTAACGATGATAGTAATAATCACAATCGCCAAACCCCAGTTGATCACAATGCTTTGGATCCACTTGAGCAAGGTGAACAACGCTTGAGAAATCATCCAAAGCGGGCCGTAATCTACGGTCAAATCTAAGCCGTAAGCAATTTCTTTGAGCGCGTCTTGATCTTTTGGTCCCATATACAGTGAATTTGACACTGTTACCGTATCGCCCGCTCTGACATCAAAGGGCTGACCGATGAATCCAATAGCTGCGTAGCGGTTTTGAATAATACTACTATACAGTTGGTTGGTTTCTTCTTGGGGCGGTACCCAAGCTGAAACGAAATAATGTTCTAGCATGCCGGCCCAGCCGCCGACTGTGGTCTGGTTAAGACGATCTTCTTCCATGTCGTCAAAATCTAACTTTTCGTAGCGGTCTTCTTTGGTTGAATAGGCTCCACCACGATAAGTCGGCATGAACATACTGCCTTCTGGTCCAGCGATACTTTGTTTGAGCTGAGCATATTGTTTAAATTGTTTGTCGGTTAATGCACCGTTTTTGACTTCATATTCAACCGTGACTTTATGTTCGCCGCGTTTAAAAATAAAACGTTTGGTTACCACCAATCCTTCGATAGAGGTCCAACGCATAGGCACGATTAATTCATTGCCTTGTAAAACAAATTCTTTTTGAGATACAACATAGGCTGGACGACCTTTGGTTGAATCAATCGCATCTCTTCCTATCAGTCCACTTTGTGCAATATAGAGGTTGTTACTATCTGGTCTTAACAAGTTATAAGAATCATTTGATCCTTGCGTAACCGGAAACTTCACCAAGTTTGCTGAAACAACGTCACCGCCGCGAGTGTCGATCAATACATCCAAGGTGTCTGTTTTAATCTTGATAAGACTGTCCGATACAGTATTGGTAGTTTGTACTGGATTATTGTCTTGTGAAATCGGCACATCACTGTTGTTGCTTGGTGCAACACTGGGTATGGACTGAGGCATATCTGCGCTAGGCGTTGAAGGCGTCATTTGCTCAGCTTGAGGAGCGGGCGCTACAGGTTTAGGCCCGTAATCCGCTTGCCATTGATTCCATAACAGAAAACTGACCACTACTAGGCCAATTAACAAAAAATTACGTTGGGATTCCATAAGATACTCTTTAACTACGTGTTCAATTTAGCGGCATGTTAGCGCTGCGTTTATTTTTGTCACTATCAATTAGTCCGACAGTGCATTGAATTATTACATTCGAACTTAAAATTTGTGCAAAATAGTAATGCCAAATGCCTCGAATGATAAGCTTAATCGTGTTTTTTAGTCTTTTTTTCTGGTACTTCGTCAAATCCACCTGGATGCAGCGGGTGACATTTCCCAATTCTTTTCATGCTTAACCAGCTTCCTACAAAAAAACCGTGTTGTTTAATTGCTTGAATTGCATATTCTGAGCATGTTGGATGAAACCTGCATGAAGGCCCAATCATGGGTGACAGAAACTGTTGGTACAGCCTGATTAACCCAATTGGGATTGCGCGCAACGATGCGTAAGCTTTTTCCATAGTTTATCCAGCAACTGAGTGATTTGCTCATTGCTCATTTTATCCAAACCTGATTTACCCACTACCACTATATCAGTGTTCAGTAATCGGTGTTGATTAAGACGGAAGCTTTCTCTAATCAGTCTTTTTACCCGATTACGGTCATGTGCTTTTCTTACTCGTTTTTTAGATACAGTAATTCCCAGCCTTGGATGATCAAGCTGATTAAATCTGGCGAGTATTGTTAGCTGAGGTGAAACAGAAGGAATGGCTTGTTGGAAGACATTTTCAAAGTGAGTGGGAGTTAAAAGTCTTAACTCCCGAGAAAACGAATTTTCACTCACTTTGATAAATTAGGCTGATAAACGAGCACGGCCTTTAGCACGACGATTAGCAAGGACCTTGCGGCCATTCTTAGTCGCCATACGGGCACGAAAACCGTGTGAACGCTTACGCTTTAAGTTACTTGGTTGAAATGTTCTTTTCATGACCTAGTCCCGATACATAAGGGTTAATACAAAATGAACATCAATAGAGTAAAAACCATTGCGCTCAAAAAGGACGCTGAATTCTAGAGATCTAATAGGGTGTTGTCAATCATTGATCGCAAAATAAGCGCTAAAAAGAACACATTTACTCAGTAAGTTTTGCGTGAGCTGTTGATAACAATGCGATTCGTTGCTTTTTTATCCACAGGAAGAGTTAATTTTTCGAAATTACCTCTTTATAATGGCTGCTTTTTAGTGTATCCGGCCAGCCAATAATCTACGGTTATAGATCTTTTGTTTTTGATAAGATAATAAAATAACTAATTAAAACAGGGTGTTGGAGTGTAAACTGCTGGTGTGATTAACTATTTAGTAATTCAAGGTTGCACTGATCGTGTGGTTTGCGAGATAATTCACAACCCCTGTGTGACTAGGGTATAAAAAGAATAATAATTGGTCAATCTCATGTCAGTTGAGTATTCACAATTATCCAATCATATTTAACAAATAACGAGCCTTTTTGGGCCTCGTGACGGATATTTAACAATGTCTTTATGGAATAGATGCCTTGACCGGCTGCAACACGATCTTACCACTCAAGAATTTAGTATGTGGATAAGACCGTTAAAAGTTCACCAAGATGATCAATCTGTCACTCTGGTAGCGCCTAATCGATTCGTGCTTGATTGGGTAAGAGATAAATATCATTCCCGTATCACCCAATTGTTTGATGAGTTTTGTGGAAATGAAGCACCAAGTTTAAATTTAGATGTAGGATCAGCAATACCACGCAACACCGCATTTTCTGCACCTGTTGCTCAGAATGAAACATTACAAACCGAAAATACCGTAGCGTCTGTTGGTTCATCAAACAATAATGCCAGTTCTGCTTCAGGTCAGAATAATTCAGTGGTCAGTTACGAACAGTCGTCACCCGCAGGCAAAGCACACAAAAGCAATATCAATGTTACCTATAAATTTGATAATTTTGTCGAGGGTAAATCTAATCAATTGGCTAGAGCTGCAGCCACTCAAGTCGCTAATAACCCTGGTGGGGCGTACAACCCGTTGTTTATATACGGAGGAACGGGCTTAGGTAAAACTCACTTATTGCATGCGGTAGGTAATGGCATTATTGCCAAAAAGAAAAACGCGACTGTGGTGTACATGCATTCAGAACGTTTTGTTCAAGACATGGTAAAAGCGTTACAGAATAACGCCATCGAATCATTTAAACGTTATTACCGCTCAGTCGATGCACTGCTTATAGATGATATTCAGTTTTTTGCTAATAAAGAGCGTTCTCAAGAAGAATTCTTTCATACTTTCAATGCGTTACTAGAGGGTAACCAACAAATCATTTTGACCTCTGATCGCTACCCTAAAGAAATTGACGGTGTAGAGGACAGGTTAAAATCTAGGTTTGGTTGGGGATTAACCATTGCGATTGAGCCGCCAGAGCTTGAAACACGTGTTGCGATACTGAATCGCAAAGCGCTTGAGAATAAAATTCATTTGCCTGAAGAAGTGGCGTTCTTTATTGCTAAACGTTTACGTTCAAATGTAAGAGAGTTAGAGGGCGCGTTAAATCGCGTGATAGCCAATGCTAATTTCACCGGCAGAGCGATTACCATAGATTTCGTCAGAGAAGCATTACGTGATTTATTAGCCTTGCAAGAAAAATTGGTTACCATTGATAATATTCAAAAAACCGTTGCCGAATATTACAAAATAAAGATGGCTGACATATTATCTAAACGCCGGACTCGAAGTGTTGCTCGACCGAGACAAATGGCGATGGCATTATCAAAGGAATTAACCAATCATAGTTTGCCTGAAATTGGCGATGCATTCGGGGGTAGGGATCATACAACCGTATTGCACGCGTGCCGAAAAATAGTGCAGCTTAGAGATGAAAGTCATGATATAAAAGAAGACTATCAAAACTTAATTCGCACCTTATCTTCTTAAAAATAAAAACGAGTTATAACTAAATGAAATTCACCATAAGCCGGGAAAATTTTTTACAGCCATTACAATTAGTGTCTGGTGCCGTAGAAAGACGTCATACTTTACCAATATTATCTAATGTTCTGATCAAAGTTAGTGAGAATTCACTCTGGCTAACAGGTACTGATCTAGAGGTAGAACTCATTTCTAACGTGACGTTGTCGGGTGAGTTTCAAGAAGGTGAAATAACAGTACCTGCGAAAAAGTTATTTGATATTTGTCGTGGATTATCAGACGAAAGCGAAATTAAATTTGAAGTAGATGGTAGTAAAGCCATTATTCGATCTGGACGCAGTCGCTATACATTATCGACCTTGTCTGCCTCTGATTACCCTAATCTAGAAGATTGGGAAGGCGAAACTGAATTTGAAATATCACGCGCAGATCTAAAACACTTGATCGAAAGCACCCAATTTTCCATGGCGCAACAAGATGTTCGTTACTACCTAAATGGTATGAGTCTTGAGACAGAAGAGAATATCATCCGCACTGTGGCAACAGACGGCCATAGGTTGGCGTTATGCAGAATGTCGTATACGGCGTCTACTCTGCCTAGTAGACAAGTTATCATTCCACGTAAAGGCGTGTTGGAAATTGGTCGATTGATTGAAGCCGACGACAAAATGGTTAAGATCCAACTTGGCTCAAACCATATTCGTATTTTCTCAACAGATTTCATTTTTACCAGTAAATTGGTTGATGGTCGCTTCCCTGATTATCGTCGTGTACTACCAAAAGATGGCGATAAAACCATTGAAGCCAGTAAAGATGTCATGAAGAACGCGTTTTCGCGCGCTTCTATATTGTCGAATGAGAAGTTCCGTGGCGTACGGTTAAACTTATCTAATGGTGAACTAAAGATAACTGCCAATAACCCTGAACAAGAAGAAGCAGAAGAAATCATTGACGTAAATTATCAGGGTGATGACTTGGAAATTGGATTCAACGTTGCTTACTTAATCGATGTATTTAATGCTCTGGGTTCTGAAAACGTCAAGATTTCACTAGCAGATTCAAACAGCAGTGCGTTGATTGAAGATGCTGCGGATGACTCAGCATTGTACGTTATTATGCCGATGAGACTGTAGGCTACAAGGTACGGTCAGTTTATGAAGCTGGACACAGTCCAGATCCATCAGTTTAGAAATTTAGCGAATGTAGAAATTTCCCCTTCTGATTCACTTAATTTTATCTTTGGAAAGAACGGAAGTGGAAAGTCTTCCTTGTTGGAAGCTATCCACTATTTGGGCTTTGGTCGTTCTTTTCGAACTTCAAAACACAAAAATGTTATCCAATATGACGCGCAGAAATTTAGTATTTTTGCATTAAGTTCTGACGAAAAGGGCAGTGTTAAACTCGGAATGTCCAGAAGCACGTCGGACGAACTTGTTGTTAGTGTCAATGGCAATAAATCTAATCGTATGTCTGAGTTGGTAAGTCAGCTGCCAATTCAAATTTTCACTCCGCAAAGTTCAGAGTTGGTTTTAGGTTCGCCGTCTTTGCGTCGACGATTTTTAGATTGGGGATTGTTTCACGTGGAACAATCCTTCGGACAAAGCTCGCAAAACTATCAAAAAATTCTCAAACAGAAGAACGCGTTGTTAAGAAAATCATCCTATATGCCAGCGTCAGATTACCCTCAACAAATGGCTTTTTGGGACAAACAAATTGTAAAAGAAGGCGAGATGCTGACTAAACAAAGAAAAGCCTATTTAGAGGCCATTCTGGAGCATATAAATAGCAATTTAGTGCATTTTCTACCTGAGTTTTCGGTCGAAATCTCGTATCATAGGGGTTGGGAAAAAGAAGCAACTTTAGAAGAAGCAATTTTAAAAAAATCTGAGAAAGACATTAAGAATGGCTATCTCAGTGTTGGTCCTCATAAAGCAGATTTGCGAATTAGGACAAACGGTGTAGATGTCGCTGAAGTATTATCTCGAGGCCAACTTAGAATGTTGGTCGCAGCGTTACAGTTAGCACAGATTCAATTCTTAAAAGAGCGCACTAATAAGTCGACAGTATTCCTATTAGATGATGTTGGTGCGGAGCTAGACGAAACAAAACGCGAATTGTTTATCGACAAATTATTGGAGATAAACTCACAACTTTTTATATCGGCAATTGAGAAAAGCCAATTGCCTTTTATAAATAAATATAAAAACAAGAAAATGTTTCACGTGGAACATGGCCGGATGAGAGAGGAGAGCTAATCAAATGGCAGACGAGAACAATACATATAATTCCTCAAGCATTAAGGTGCTTAAAGGGCTTGATGCAGTTAGAAAAAGACCTGGAATGTATATTGGTGATACCGATGATGGAACCGGATTACACCATATGGTATTTGAGGTAGTAGACAACTCAATTGATGAATCGCTCGCTGGTCATTGTTCAGAGATAAATGTAAAAATCCATACTGATGGCTCAGTATCTGTTAGCGATGATGGCCGTGGTATTCCAACAGAAATCCATGAAGAAGAGGGTGTTTCTGCTGCTGAAGTCATCATGACAGTGCTACACGCTGGCGGTAAATTTGATGATAATTCTTATAAAGTATCTGGCGGTTTGCATGGTGTGGGTGTCTCCGTAGTTAACGCTTTGTCTAAAAAACTACAACTTAAAATACGTCGTGCAGGAAAAGCCTACGAACAGGAATACGTTCACGGTGTGCCTCAAGAACCGCTTAAAGCTGTTGGTGAATCTGACCAGACAGGTACCACAATACGGTTTTGGCCAAGTGAAGAAACCTTTACGGGTATCGAGTATCACTACGATATTCTCGCCAAGAGATTAAGAGAACTTAGCTTTTTGAACTCCGGTGTTTCTATCGTGTTGACAGATGATAGAGATGGTAAGAAAGACCACTTCAAATACGAAGGTGGCATACAAGCCTTTGTTGAATATCTTAATAGAGCAAAAACGGCGGTTCATTCTAAAATATTTAGTTTCCAGACCGAAAGAGATGACGGTATCTCGGTCGAAGTGGCGATGCAATGGAATGATAGCTTTAATGAAAACGTATTTTGTTTTACTAACAATATTCCCCAACGTGATGGTGGAAGTCACTTAGCCGGTTTCCGTGCAGCGCTTACTCGTACGCTTAATAACTACATGGAAAAGGAAGGACTGAATAAAAAGTCTAAAACTAATGCCAGTGGTGACGACGCACGTGAAGGTCTAACCGCAGTAATATCGGTAAAAGTGCCGGATCCAAAATTCTCCTCTCAAACTAAAGATAAGTTGGTATCTTCGGAAGTTAAACCTGCTGTAGAAACCGCGATGGGCGAAGCGTTAACGGATTTCTTATTAGAGAACCCGGCTGAAAGTAAAATCATCGTTGGCAAAATTATCGATGCGGCAAGAGCTAGAGAAGCAGCTAGAAAAGCCCGTGACATGACTCGTCGTAAAGGCGCTTTGGACTTAGCTGGACTGCCAGGTAAACTGGCTGATTGCCAAGAGAAAGACCCTTCAATGTCTGAACTCTACATAGTGGAGGGTGACTCGGCAGGTGGATCTGCCAAACAGGGTCGTAATCGTAAAAACCAAGCCATTCTTCCGTTGAAAGGTAAAATCCTAAACGTTGAGAAAGCGCGTTTTGACAAAATGTTATCATCGCAAGAAGTTGCAACCCTTATTACTGCTTTAGGTTGTGGTATCGGTCGAGATGAATATGATCCTGAAAAACTGCGCTATCATAAAATCATCATCATGACGGATGCTGACGTGGATGGAAGTCACATTCGTACATTGTTGTTGACCTTCTTTTTCCGTCAAATGCCAGAAATTATCGAACGCGGTTATATCTATATTGCCCAGCCTCCGCTATACAAAGCTAAGAAAGGGAAGCAAGAGCAGTATCTGAAAGATGATGAATCACTGACCAATTATTTAACGTCGATTGCTCTAGATGGCGCCTCTATTCATGTTAATGCTGATGCCCCGGGGATCACGGGAGTGGCTTTGGAGAATCTGGTAAATCAGTATCACATTGCCGTTAAAATGATTGAACGCATTAGCCGTATTTATCCTAAGGTCTTAGTTAACCGATTGATTTATAGTGATATTTTAGAGATTTCAGATCTTTCTAATAAGGAAAGTTTGAATAAATTCGGTGAAACCTATATTGCAGCGCTAACGGATGATGAATCAGACGGCGCTACCTATAGCTTTACGGTGAAAGAGGATGCCGAACGTAGTAGTTACTATATTTCAATCATCCTACGTCGTCACGGTATTGATACCGAATATAAGTTTGACCATGATTTTGTAGACTCAACTGAGTACACCAAAATAAAGGAATTGAACAAAGCTATCAATGGCATTATGGAAGAGGGTGCTTACGTTAAACGTGGCGATAAAACCAAAACCGTGTCTGACTTTGTATCTGCGTTGGAATGGTTAATGGGCGAATCTAAACGTGGTCAATATATACAACGCTACAAAGGATTGGGTGAAATGAACCCAAGCCAACTATGGGAAACAACCATGGATCCTGAAAATAGACGTATGTTGCAAGTAACCATAGAAGACGCCATTGGAGCGGATCTATTGTTTACTACACTTATGGGTGACCACGTTGAGCCTCGTCGTAACTTCATTGAAGAAAACGCATTAAGAGTGGCAAACCTAGACGTCTAGTTAAGCCTCTCCTAGTGAGTAAATAGCGTTACACAGCAATAACCTAAGGCACTTATTCATCGAATAGGTGCCTTTTTTATTACCTGGCCTTAACTTCATATAAGTCATCCCAATGGTGCTCGTTAATATCAAGTCATCCCACTGGTGCTATTTCTTAACACGTCATCCCGGTGATACTCTTGTGCCGGGACCTTCCAGACGCCTGTTTGTCGTTAACTACGAAGTACTGTCACGGAGATCCCCGATAAAGAGACCTCGGGGATGACAGAAATGGAGCACTTGGGGGTGACGATGTTCGTACACTTGGGGATGACGATGTTCGTACACTTGAGGATGACGAGGTGTGTTGTCATCCCGATGGTGCTCGTTCATAACACGTCATCCAGGTGGTGCTCGTTCATTACACGTCATCCCGGTGGTGCTCTTGTGCCGGGATCTTCCAGACGCCTGTTTGTGGTTAACTACGGAGTACTGTCACGGGGATCCCCGCACTGCGTGCGCACCTAACAACGTTTCGGGGATGACAGAAATGGAGCACTTGGGGGTGACGATGTTCGTACACTTGGGGATGACGATGTTCGTACACTTGGGGATGACGATGTTCGTACACTTGGGGATGACGATGTTCGTACACTTGAGGATGACGAGGTGTGTTGTCATCCCGATGGTGCTCGTTCATAACACGTCATCCCGGTGGTGCTCTTGTGCCGGGATCTTCCAGACGCCTGTTTGTAGTTAACTACGAAGTACTGTCACGGAGATCCCCGCACTGCGTGCGCACCTAACAGCGTTTCGTGGATGACAGAAATGGAGCACTTGGGGATGACAGAAATGGAGCACTTGGGGATGACGACGTGTGTTGTCATCCCGATGGTGCTCTTCCTTAACAAGTCATCCCGGTGGTGCTCTTGGGCCGGGATCTTTCAGACGCCTGTTTGTAGTTAACTACGAAGTACTGTCACGGAGATCCCCGCACTGCGTGCGCACCTAACAGCGTTTCGGGGATGACAGAAATGGAGCACTTGGGGATGACGATGTTCGTACACTTGGGGATGACGAGGTGTGTTGTCATCCCGGTAGTGCTCTTAGGCCGGGATCTTTCAGACGCCTGTTTGTAGTTAACTACGAAGTACTGTTACGGGGATCCCCAACAAGAGCACTTGGGGATGACGGTTTTACTGAAAAACAAGCATAAAAAAGCCTGGGAAGACCCAGGCTTTTATAAATATTCACTGCTAATAGGATAAGAGCCTTTTCGCTTTATTAAGCCCTAAAAGCTTCTAGAATGCCTTTTTTATATAAACCGTAGGTGATTCTTCATTACTAAAATCAATGAAAAAATCATATTTACCAGTTTCTTCGGGAGTAAATTGAAAGTTGCCGCCTGGATTTTCACAAGAAGATAAGGCTCTGGTGCCTGTCATTAATACTTTACCCTCTGTTCCAATAGGACTACCGCAGTCATAGCCGGGAGTATAATTCTTGTCTGCGAACTTAAAATCATAAGGCTGACCATCGGCGATCAATTTGACCGATGCTTTAAACAACTTACCTTCGACCAATTCCAATCGATAGTTTTCGTCAGCTTCCCACCATGTGAAAACGCCCCTAAGATAGAAGCTTTCATAATCTTTCTCTAAAATCTGTTCAACGAATGTTGTTGAACAACCAGAAAGAAGGGCAGTAAACATGACGAGCAACAAGATTCTCTTTTGCATAATCGTTTTCTTTGACCTCAATTAATCCATTTAATCATGTCTGAGTAGCGAAACATCAGCACATTGTAAGAATAGACCACGCAGCTCTAACAAGAGCGCTAGTCTGTTATGTTTCAAAGCTTGGTCGTCTGCCATCACCATGACATTATCAAAAAATCCATCTATCGACTCACCCAGCGTAGACAGCTCAGTTAACACCGCAACATAGTCACCATTTTGTAGTAAAGGCAGAATTTGTGCTTTGCTATTTTTTAGTTGGGTAGCAAGTTGCTTTTCTTGGGGTTCAACCAAGAGCGAGTCATCGACCGTGTAATCTGCAGTAACCTGATTCTTATCTAAAATATTAGCGACCCGCTTATTGGCTGCCGCTAAGGCTTGCGCAGAAGGCAGTGCTTTAAAGCGAGTCACGCCTTGAATTCTGGCGTCAAAATCCGCAGGGCGAGTAGGGCGACGAGCAAGTACTGCCTGTATGACATCAACTTCTACACCTTGTTCCTGATACCAGGTTCTAAATCGACCTAGAATGAAATCAATGACCTGTTCGACAACCGCTTGGTTTTCAAATTTGTCGTTCAATAAGGTGTTAGCATCACCGACAATATCCGTTAGATCTAACGGCAGTTTCAACTCTACAATAATTCGTAAAACGCCTATTGCAGCTCTGCGCAGTGCAAATGGGTCTTTGTCACCTTTGGGGAGTTGTCCAATACCAAATATGCCTACTAACGTGTCAAGCTTATCTGCAAGTGCTACCGCACAACTGACTAACGACTTGGGTAGGTCGTCACCGGAGAACCTCGGCATATATTGTTCATTCAAGGCATTTGCCACATCCGCATGTTCACCGTCGTGATTAGCATAATGCATTCCCATGATCCCTTGAACATCCGGGAACTCCATGACCATTTCAGTCATCAAATCCGCTTTTGATAGCAATCCCGCTCTTTGCGCATGCTCGCTATTGGCGCCAATACGCTCCGCAATCTTTGCCGCAAGTTTGGCGATGCGCCGCGATTTATCCGCTAAGGTACCAAGCTGCTTTTGAAATAGCACAGACTCTAAACTATCCAAACGGGATGCTAAAGAGCGCTTTTTATCGGTTTCAAAGAAAAAGCGAGCATCAGACAAGCGTGGACGAATGACTTTTTCATTACCGCTGATTACTTGACTTGGATCGCGACTTTCAATGTTAGACACGAACAAAAAACGCGACATCAAGTTGCCGTTATTATCCAGTAAGGGAAAATATTTTTGGTCGCCTTTCATCGTGTATATCAAGGCTTCTTTGGGTACGTCTAAGAACTCATTTTCAAAATTAGCAACCAAAGTGACTGGCCATTCAACGAGTGAGGTGACTTCGTCTAATAAGTCCTGCTCAAGCTCTACTCGCCCACCTTCATTCGCTGCTGCTGAGGTTAGTTGCTGGCTTATTTTTTGTTGACGCGCATTATAGTCAGCAAGAACAAAGCTTTGCTCTAAAGTCTCTAAATAGGCATCGGCACTGCTTAACTCAAGCGTTTTATCACCGTGAAAACGGTGTCCTTGAATAGTGCGAGATGAATTCAAACCCAACACTGAGCCGTTAATTAAGTCGCTACCGTAAAGCATACACAGGGTATGAACGGGACGAATAAATTGGGTCTTTTTGGCTCCCCATCGCATCGGCTTTGGGATCGGTAGCTTTTTCAAAGCCGCATCGACTAATCCTGACAGTAGCTCATCTAAAGCTTTACCAGAAACGTTGGCAACGTGTAATAACCATTCACCTTTGTCCGTGCTCAGGCGTTGTGCCTGCTCTACGGTGATCCCATTTGCATTTGCCCAACCTTGCGCTGCCTTGGTCGGATTGCCTTGATCATCAAAAGCGGCGGACACTGCAGGGCCACGCTTTTCAACTTTTTTATCGAGTTGCTTGTTTGCTAACTGATGTACTTTAACCGCTAGTCGACGTGGTGAAGCAAACCACTGAATCGACTCGAACGGTAAGTCAGCTGCTTCTAAGCCTTGTTGCAAATTGTCGGCAAATGCTTGCGCTAAGGTTTTTAACGATTTCGGGGGTAGCTCTTCTGTGCCGAGCTCGACTAACAAGTTTTCATTACGCATCTTGTTGTCCTCCTTCGACGCTTTGGGTGTTTTTACACATAGGGAAACCGAGTTTCTCTCGGCTTGCGTAATATGCTTCGGCGACCGCTTTGGATAAAGCTCGCACGCGCAGGATGTAGCGTTGACGTTCAGTGACAGAAATAGCATGTCGAGCATCAAGCATATTAAACGCATGAGACGCCTTCATTACTTGCTCATAGGCCGGTAAAGGCAAACCTGCTTCAATCATCCGTTGGCTGTCTTTCTCACACTGATCAAACTGGGCAAATAAAGCGGGTACGTCGGCATGCTCGAAGTTATAGGTTGATTGTTCAACTTCATTTTGGTGAAACACATCGCCGTAAGTCACTTTGCCCATCGGACCATCTGTCCAAATCAGATCGTAAATACTGTCGACTCCTTGAATGTACATGGCTAAACGTTCAAGACCATAAGTGATCTCTCCGGTTACAGGGAAACATTCCAGTCCGCCCACTTGCTGAAAGTAGGTAAACTGTGTGACTTCCATACCATTAAGCCAAACTTCCCAGCCAAGCCCCCAAGCGCCCAAGGTTGGCGATTCCCAATTGTCTTCAACGAAACGGATGTCGTGAACCAAGGGATCAAAGCCCAGCTCTTTCAGTGAGTCTAAATATAACTCCTGAATATTATCCGGAGACGGCTTAAGCATGACTTGAAATTGATAGTAATGCTGCAAACGATTCGGGTTTTCTCCATAACGCCCATCTGTAGGCCGACGACAAGGTTGCACGTAGGCGCTACTAATTGGCTCTGGGCCTAATGAACGCAGAAAAGTCATAGGATGGAAGGTACCAGCGCCTACTTCCATATCGAGGGGCTGAATTATCACACAGCCTTGACGAGCCCAATAATCCTGTAATGCTAGGATCAGCCCTTGAAATGTCTTGATATCAAACTTTTGCATGTACTTTCGCTACACAAATGGGTTATTAAAAAAATGCTCGACAGTATACCTTTTGTCGTGCTTTGAATGTAGGCTAAATCTACGATTAATTACTGCAAATCGCATTTTGAGAGAGATATGAGTGATTTCATTCGCTGTGGTTGGGTAGGGAAGGACCTTATTTATCAGCAATATCATGATCAGGTTTGGGGTAGACCGGTTACCGATAGCCAGACATTGTTCGCTAAATTATGTTTAGACGGTCAACAAGCTGGCCTAAGCTGGATTACAATTCTAAAAAAACAACAAAACTATGAGGATGCCTTCTATCAATTCGATCCTGTTCAAATTGCTACTATGACGGATAAGGATGTTGAGCGACTCATGCAAAACCCCGGTATTGTGCGAAATCGGTTAAAGATCCAATCTATAATTAAAAATGCCAAGGCTTACCTAACGATGCAAGAGCAGGGTGAAGACTTTTCGAGGTTTATTTGGCACTTTGTGGATCACCAAGTGGTGGTGAATCGTTGGCAACAGCAATCTGACGTGCCCACCTCAACCCCACAATCAGATGCGATGGCTAAAGCGTTAAAAAAACGGGGTTTTAATTTTGTCGGCACGACCATTTGCTATGCATTTATGCAAGCGGTTGGTTTAGTCAATGATCATACAACAGACTGTCATTGCTACGAGCCTTGCGTGGAGCTTGCTAACACCATTTAGGCTGATTTAATCCAATGCCGACTTTGATATTGCTGGATTGATTTAACCACTTTGTGGGCACAGTTCTAACGATAATCAAGCGTTCGGATATGGGCGATTTCTTTTAATATCTCTGATTCCAGACGTGATTCATGCTCTTCGCGCACTTTATCTTGCTTGGCTTTTACTTTTTTATCCAGCTGATCGCGAGCGTCATGGGTTGGCAACTCTCGTACTTGCAAAAACAACTGATACAAAGCGGGGTAGTCTCGTTGGCAATTAGGCGGAGACTCAACCGGAATGCTGTCAATTAAGTTAACTAACCGTATTGCTCCTTCGGACAAATTACATTGCTGTTGCTCAACGGCTAGCGCAATGGTGTGGACACTTTCCATAATACGCTCTATGCGAGCTTGGCGAATACCTGACTGGCGTTTTGTTTGCTGTTTAACTTGATAAAGCAACTTACCTGCGTAGAAACTTAAACCTGCAATTACAGTAGCTGCTGCGGCGATAACAACATAACTTAAAAAACTCAAACGACACCTATTTTATTTAAATTTATTAATGTCTATAGATTCAAAACGAGCAAAAGGATCGTCCTCATCGGGTGCTGTTTGCTGCTCTTCATCCTCTTCTCCAATACCTAGCAGTCCGCACAATATTTTGTGTCGAGCTAAGGTAGCATCAACGTAAGCCTGATCTTCTTTTGAAATTGACTTATCTTCATCTAATTGATCAAGCAAAGTTGCCAATCTTTCATCATCTTCGATTGCTTTTAACTCTTGCGCAGGGCTGAAGAACTTTGCTTTTTTTACTTCTACACTGTCAGACTTTTCTTTGACGAGCAGTGGGATGGGCTTTTTACTGCCAATACGTGGATCGTTGTTTTGTCGTTGTCCGGAGTTTTGAGCATCGGCTTTTACGACACTGTTGCGGGTTCCAGAAACATTACCTTTGTGTTTTTTAGGCTTACCCGCTTGTGATTGTCTGGGCTTTTTAGGTGCCCAGCTTTCTTTAGGGACGCCAATTTGACCTATTTTTCGTGATTTTTTAACTCGTGCCATGAATGAATGCCTTGCTGAATGCAATAAGGCGAATGGTAACGCAATTTGACTAAAAACGGTTAGCTAAATCACCGAATCGCAGACAAGAAAAAAGGTAACAGTTGCCTGTTACCTTTTAGATATCGAGTGTCGTATGACACTTCTCCCGTTATCTGCTCATCCTGAACTGTAGTGGAATCCGTTTCAACGCTTATCTTTTTGTTATTATTAACTAAGCTTTTATATTGTTTTCGGTCTTCCTGACGCTTTATGATTAGTCCTTTTATTCCCAAGATGGAATTTTAGGGAACAGCAATTTTTGTTTTTGTTAGCGCTGTTCTAACTTCCTTGGCAAGCCGTGGCTTGTACTTCCTTTTTTTAATCTGCCGAAAGAATACACGATCAAAAAGGATTTACAACTTTTTTACATTCAAATCACAAAAAAAATGAACTTTTTTGTAAATTAAACGTAACGTCAGCTGCTAAATCCTCGTGAATTGGCTTGTTAGTGTAAGCCACCTAAGTACTTGGCAAGGGTTTCAATGTCTTTATCGGTCAGCTTTTTAGCGATGTCGCGCATCATGCCATTAAGATCATTGTTGCGCTCTCCACTTCTAAACATTTCCAACTGTGCTTTTAGATACGTGTAGTGCTGGCCACTGATATCTGGAAAACCCGCCAACCCCATGCCATTTCCTGTTGGCCCGTGGCACGCGATACAGGCTGTGATGCCGCGATCTAAATCGCCACCACGATAGAGTTGCTCACCCAGTGCAACGACATCTTCTGGTGTGGTGCCTTGCTTTTGATCTTGGCTAGCAAAATAAGCGGCTAGATCTAGCATATCCTGCTCACTAAGGAGCATCGCTTGACTATTCATGACTACGTTGTTGCGACCTTCCTTGCCGCCGGTTTCACCAGCAAGTTTGAATTCTTTAAGCTGCTTGACCAAATATTTTTCGTGCTGACCAGCCAAAATGGGGTTCATTTCAATTGCACTATTACCGTCTGTACCATGACAAGCTACACAACCCTTGCTTATAACTAAGTCTTTTCCTGCTTCAGCATTGCCTTGCGCAATAACAGAAGTCGAAAAGCCGAGTGCTAAACAAATCAATAAACCCAATTTTTTCATAATGACTCTCAACAACGTTCTATATTGGTTAACATAATAGCGGTATTTTACACATTTAATACAATGATAAAATCATTTCCAGAATAATTATGTGGATAATTCAGTGTTTTACGCTAAAAAATGCGGTTCAATGTTATACTCAGCCTATAAAAACTAACCCGTCAACATTTTTAAGAGAGTCACAGTGAGTCACTACAGTCACGCTAAATTTGTCACTAGCGCCCCTGATATTCGTCATTTGGAACAAGATCAAGGAGCCGAAGTTGCCTTCGCAGGCCGCTCCAACGCAGGTAAATCGAGCGCATTAAATCGATTGACGCGGCAAAAAGGGTTAGCCAGAACCAGTAAAACACCAGGACGAACTCAATTAATCAACGTATTTGAAATTGAAGAAGGCAAGCGTTTAGTTGATTTACCTGGATATGGTTTTGCTAAAGTGCCCATCGAAATGAAGCATAAGTGGCAAAAAGCCTTAGGCGAATACCTGCAAGTTCGAAAAAGCTTAAAAGGCTTAGTGGTGTTGATGGATATCCGCCATCCTTTTAAAGATTTGGATCAACAACTAATTCATTGGGCGGTTGAGCGTGAATTGCCAGTTTTAGCGCTGCTAACGAAAGCGGATAAACTTAAATCGGGAAAACGCAAAGCCCAACTGCTAATGGCCCGCGAAGCATCTTTGGCTTTTTGCGGAGACGTTACCGTGCACGTGTTTTCTTCTTTCAATGGTCTTGGCTTAGATAATGTGGAACAAGTGCTAGACGTTTGGCTAGGTTTTCGCGAATTAGCAGCGGAATAATATTCATAAAAAAAGCCCCTTTAAATAAAGGGGCATAATATTTAGAGAACACACATAAACTGTAAATTATGACTCGTCGAATTGAGTAAAGTTCAATCGGCTGCTAATTTATTTAACCTAACCTTTGGATTAGATGTGTCGAGCAAATAAATATTACATATCTGCTTCACAATGGTGTGGATAAATTAAACCGAATCTTCTAAAACACACTTCAATGATGCAATTTTTGCAATTATCAAGGCGAGTTTTGGTACCTGGCTTATTGCTAGAAAACTCAACGCAGATAGGCGTAAAAAGGGCGTTATTGAGGGGCGCTTATTATCCTTTAGTTCAGGTTATTTAAATTTTTACTTCAATGATAATAAACCCCATACTCTCTGCGTTTCCGCTTCTTCATAGGTTTGACTCAATACCAAGCGCTTTGTAAATCCCGCTACGAGCTATCTTTGGCCAATAAATGATTGTTTCACTCGATGACCTTTTCATCTTTAGCTTTGACATATTTTTGACATAAAAAAACCCCAGCAAGTTGCTGGGGTTAAAAGCAAAGGTCTATCTACATTAAATAACCTCTGTACCCTACAGTGCATATTCTAACCGCAGGAAGATCAAAATCAACCAATTTTTGTAATTTAATTACAAAAAAGAAATATTATAAGAATTGATTTTGTTTCTTTTAATGCGCCTCATCCCAGTTATCCCCCACGCCAGCTTCAACTATAAGTGGGACTGAAAGCTCGCAAGCCTGTTCCATTAGTGCAATGATATGTTGCATGTGATCATTAAGTTTTTGTTCTTTTATTTCAAAAACTAATTCGTCGTGTACTTGCATGATCATTTTCACATCATCATTTCCTAAGCTTGTGATCCAAGCGTCGACACATAACATGGCCTTTTTAATGATATCTGCTGCGGTGCCTTGCATGGGCGCGTTTATTGCGGCGCGCTCTGCACCTTGTCGTCGCATGCCATTACTGGCGTTAATGTCTGGCAAATATAAACGTCGCCCAAAGACAGTAGACACATAACCTTTTTCTTTAGCTGATACGCGCGTCTCTTCCATGTACTGCAATACACCGGGATAACGCTGGAAATAGACATCCATGTATTTTTGCGCGTCATGGCGCGGAATGTTGAGTTGCTTTGCTAATCCAAAAGCTGACATACCGTAGATAAGTCCAAAGTTAATCGCCTTAGCACTGCGCCTCTGGTCGCTAGTTACGTCTTCTAGGGCTACTCCAAATACTTCTGCAGCAGTGGCTTTGTGTACGTCCTTGCCGGTTGAAAAGGCGGTTAGAAGCCCTTCGTCTCCTGATAGGTGCGCCATTATTCGTAATTCAATTTGTGAATAATCAGCCGCCACAATTTTATAGCCCTTTTCGGCGACAAACGCTTGTCTTACTTTGCGGCCTTCGAGGGTTCTAATGGGAATATTCTGCAAATTAGGATCGGTAGACGAGAGCCGTCCTGTGGCAGCAATCGCTTGATGATAGCTAGTATGCACTCGACCGGTACGCTGATTGATCATCTTGGGTAACTTGTCGGTGTAGGTGTTTTTTAACTTAGTTAACCCTCGGTATTCCATCAGCAATTTGGGTAGCGGGTAATTTAACGCTAATTCTTGTAACACTTCTTCCGCTGTTGATGGTGCGCCCTTAGGGGTTTTTTTCAGTACCGGCAAGTCCATCTTATTAAACAGAATTTCTTGTAACTGCTTGGTTGAGCCTAGATTAAATTCTTCACCAGCAAGTTCGTGTACTTCTTTTTCTAATTGCATGATCCGAGAGGCTAAATCTTGACTTTGTTGTAGCAAGGTTTGGCTATCAATTAACACACCTTGCTGCTCCATTTTGGCCAATACTGAAGCCAATGGCACTTCAAGTTCGGTAAGAATGTTGACGAGCTCTTTATCTTTCTCAATTTGCGGCCACAAAACCTGATGCAGTTGCAACGTGATATCGGCATCTTCGGCTGCGTAAGGAGAGGCCTTTTCCAACGGAATCTGATTGAAGGTTAACTGTTTAGCTCCTTTTCCGGCCACTTCTTGAAAACTGATGGTGTGGTGGTCGAGGTAGTGTTCAGACAAACTATCCATGTCATGGCGCGTGGCAACACTATTAAGTACGTATGACTCCAACATAGTGTCAAACGCAATGCCATTTAGCTCAATATCATAATTGGCCAACACATTCTTATCGTACTTAAGGTGCTGGCCAACTTTTTTATGTGCGTGACTCTCAAGTAGCGGTTTCAATTTGGATAGCACATAATTTCGCTCTAGTTGTTCGGGCGCATCCATATAGTCATGTGCAAACGGCAAATAAGCGGCTTCACCAGCCTTAACTGAAAAAGAAACTCCCACCAGCTCAGCATCCATATAATTGAGGCTGGTTGTTTCCGTATCAAAGGCAAATAGATCAGCGTCATTTAATTTAGATAGCCAATCATTAAAATCTTGCTCGGTTAAAATGGTGGTGTAAGCCGTCTCGGTGGTTTTGGGGGGCAAAGTAACATCGGTTTTATCCTCTGCGCTAACCGCTTCCGGTGCCGGTCCTTTAGCATCAAGTATATTGCCACCAGCATTGGCTTCTTTTAACCAACGTTTAAATTCATATTCGGAAAACAACTCAGCTAACTTGTCATTTTGAGGTGGTGTCGGCGTTAGCTTTTCGGGCTTAAAATGTAATTCGACGTCTAATTTAATGGTCGCTAACTCATAAGAAAGTCTCGCCTGAGCTTCATATTCGCGCATTTTATCGGCCATTTTCTTGGCACCACGGAATTCTAAATCGGCTATTTTATCGAGATTTTTATATATCGCGTCAATGCCGCCAATGCCCTGAAGCATGCCCAGCGCACTTTTATCCCCTACACCCGGCACGCCGGGTATATTGTCAACTTTGTCACCTTTTAAAGCGAGGAAGTCGATGATCAATTCAGGTCCAATGCCAAACTTTTCAACCACGCCATCGACATCCATAATTTGGTTATTCATGGTGTTGATTAGCGTCACATAAGGATTGACTAATTGAGCCATATCCTTATCCCCAGTACTGATCAATGTCGGTCTACCTTGCTCCATTGCTTGTTGCGCAAGGGTACCAATAACATCATCAGCTTCTACTCCATCCTCGACAATAATGGGCAACCCCATAGCTTCGATAATGGCATGCAATGGTGCGATTTGACTGCGCAACTCATCCGGCATAGGCGGTCGATTGGCTTTATACTCTGGGTAAATATCATCGCGAAAGGTTTTTCCTTTGGCATCGAATATAACGGCTATGTGAGAGGGAGAGTATTGCTTAACAAGACTTCTAAGCATGTTGACGACGCCATAAATAGCGCCAGTGTCTTGGCCTTTTGAATTGGTCAAAGGCGGCATGCCGTGGAAAGCGCGAAATAGATAGGAAGAGCCGTCAACTAATACGAACGGATTTTGCGGTACTGTGGCCATGGAGTTTGCATTCTGGTTGTATAATGGAATTGTGTTCAGAATGCCATATTTCAGCCATTTCATCTACCGTCAATGCTGTGGATAACTGTGTAGATAAAAATATTCAGGCACACTAAAACGCATCAGTGATAAAATCGCCAATGTTGCTCTAGACCTTATGGTCTGCATACTTCAAAAGTAAGGAAAAGACAAAACCTTAACATTTTTATTATTATTATCTTGTGGATAATTGTTAAGTAAACACTCTCACCACGGGTTAACACATCAGGGTACGACAGTATCTACTCGACGCTCAAATTCTAATATTAATAGGCATATGATTAGCACTATTTAATCGTTTGTGACCTATCGATTCTTAACGCTTACTTCTGTTAAGCGTCCACGACTTCATCCAAACCCAATTTGAGCAGGGCAGTAATGTATCATAATCTACTGAGGATAGAAGTGATCCTATTAAACTTTTTAAGTGATATTTCGCTTTGTTTTATTGTCAATTTGCATAAGCCAAATAACATGCGGTTTGCAGCGTAGGAGTGGAAATAAATTTTAGATAACTCAGGCTAACTTTTTGGCTTTTTATTTGGTGTGAGTGCTTGCTTACCCTTGGATGCCTTGTACTAGTGGGTTCTGGCTGCTAAGGCTAATTGCAACTAGATTCTTGCTGATGTGTTTATCTCACCCAAGGCCAGATAGCACGCGGGTTTGCTCGTTGACAAAAATCGCAGCGCTCAAGATTGATATTGGTAGTGTTCTTATCTGTTCAATTATCCGAGTGAATAACGTGTAAAAATTGGCCCGCTATTTTGGCATATTTGTAAATTGAAGTTTCGGTGTAGCTGGATCTCGGGTGTTCTAATATTCAGAGAAATTAAAATGTGCGCGACATATTAACTCGTTGGGTTTAAATTCAAATGACGTCTATCAGTGGCTATTTTGGCCGAAAATGCACAAAATGAGGAAAAACAAACAATTAAATTGTAATAAGCGCTTTAGATTTATGTCAATGCGGACAATAATTAGCACTTGCACTAATAACCAAAGAGCCGACTTTAGTTTGAGCTTGAGAAACATTCCAATGAACTTACTTTTCGTTAAAGACGCGAGCATCAAAGTGGAAAACACACCAACATGATGCAATATCGCACGATCATTCGAATCTTAGGATTGCTAGTGGCTATGTTTAGCTCAACGATGTTATTTCCGGCCACTATTTCTTTGATCTTTCAAGATGGCAGCGGACTGCCCTTTATCTTGGCATTTTTTCTGATCCTATTTACCGGCCTTATTATTTGGTATCCCAATCGTAAGCATCGCAAAGACCTTCGCGCTAAAGAAGGGTTTTTAATTGTTGTGTTGTTTTGGGCAGTATTGGCCAGTTTTGGGGCCTTTCCTTTCTTGCTACTTGACCAACCTGAAATGTCAGTAACTGACGCATTCTTCGAGTCTTTTTCAGGATTAACAACGACGGGAGCCACTGTCATTGAAGGGATCGAGTACTTGCCAAAGTCGGTACAGTTTTATCGCCAACAATTACAATGGCTCGGTGGTATGGGGATCATTGTATTAGCCGTAGCAATTCTGCCGATATTGGGTGTGGGGGGAATGCAGCTTTATCGTGCAGAGACGCCAGGACCGGTTAAAGATTCAAAGATGACCCCACGTATTGCCGATACAGCCAAACACCTTTGGTACATTTATCTAGCGCTCACCTCTGCTTGTTCGTTTGCTTATTGGCTCGCGGGAATGGATTGGTTTGATGCTATCTGTCACGCTTTTTCTACCATCGCTATTGGTGGATTTTCCACATATGACGCAAGTATCGGACATTTCAATAGTCCCGTCATCAATCTGATCTGTGTTGTCTTTCTTTGGATTGCCGCGTTAAATTTTGCTCTCCATTATGCCGCTGCAAATGGCCGTAGTTTGAAGGGTTATTTTTACGACCCTGAATTTAAAGCGTTTTTCTTTATTCAATTTGTGCTGATTACGATTTGTTTCTTGGTATTGATCCAATACAACACTTATGACACGGCTGAAGCGGCATTTGACCAGGCGTTATTTCAAGCCGTTTCTATCAGTACAACAGCAGGATACGCCACCGCAGATTTTGCCAATTGGCCCGTGTTTTTGCCGATCCTTCTCATCTTTTCGAGCTTCATCGGTGGCTGTGCCGGCTCTACTGGTGGTGGCCTGAAGGTAATACGCGTATTCCTTTTGTACTTACAAGGTAAACGTGAAGTGGAAAGGTTGATCCACCCGAAAGCTGTTTATTCAGTAAAGTTAGGCGATAGATTAATGCCCGAGCGTGTCGTTGAAGCCGTGTGGGGGTTTTTCTCTGCCTATGCGATGATATTCGTCATTATTATGATTGGTTTGATCGCCACAGGAATGGATAACATTACCGCATTTTCAGCCACCGCAGCTACTCTAAATAACTTGGGACCTGGCTTAGGTTCAGTGGCGGGGACGTTCGCTGACGTGTCTGATGGCGGCAAGTGGTTCTTAATTACCGCCATGCTGTTTGGTCGTCTTGAAGTCTTCTCTCTGCTAGTTCTATTTTCCCCGACGTTTTGGCGCAGTTAGTAAAAAATTTGCTGATAAGGGAGCGAGCAGGTGCTAACCCCAATCATGTTGAAAGTAGCCATTAAATAAAAGGCATTTAGGTTGTTCTATTCTTTAAAAGTAAAAAAGGAACCTGAGCTTCCTTTTTCAAACCCGCCAAGCCTATTGGGTGAAATCTGATAAGCCTTGCATTAATAACTGTTTGGCTTGCTGACCTTGTTCTGAGTCCAGATATTTTTTAGCTTGTTCGATGTATTGCATGATCATTTCAGGCTTCAGTCCAAGGGCTTCAAACTGTTTTTTAACACCATTAATGGCTTTAAGGGAATCATTGTACTCTGCAGCTTTGTCCATCAAGCCACTTAGGCCGCCAGATTCTTTAAGTTGACTAATGTCGGGGGCGGACTTGATCAGCTCATTAACGCCGGGCAGTGCCTTAGATAGTTGGCCAAATTTTTCATCTGATAAATTACCTTTAACATAATTAAATAGAGAGCCTAGACCTCCACTGGCTTGATCCGCATCTACCCCTAGGTTTTGCGACAACATGCTAATCATGTCATTTGCGTTAGGAGTCACTTCTTGGGTTTCTTCGCCAAGGCCGATCATGCTCTTGAGCGATTCGAACCACCCTTGGGCATAGGTTTGAGATGAGAAAGTCAGCGTAATAATGGTAACTAAGGTCAATATGGATTTCACAGGTTTATCCTTTTATTTAATCAATGGCGCAGCGGGGCTGTTAACTCATAGCCTATATTAAACAGTGTAGTTAGAAACCCCAGATAGGTAAATAACCGAGGTACAACTCAGATAAGCGTGAAAAGGGCGCTATTGAGGAGCTTATTATCTTGAGTTCAGGTTACCTAGTTATCCGAAGAAAAATGCACTGGGTTGGAATAACTTCTCTACATCGGAGATAAATTTCTTATCCACCAGAAATAAGATCACGTGGTCATTTGCTTCAATCATGGTCGTACTGTGAGCAATGATCACTTCATCTTGTCGCACTATTGCCCCAATAGTGGTGCCCGGTGGTAACTTGATTTCGTCAATGCGCCGACCAATAACTTTTGAGGTGTTTTCATCACCATGGGCGATAGCTTCAATTGCTTCTGCAGCCCCTCGGCGTAATGAATAAACATTAACAATGTCACCTCTACGTATGTGAGTTAACAGCGCTGAAATTGTGGCCTGTTGAGGAGAAAATGCGATGTCTATTTCGCCACCTTGGACGAGATCAACATAGGCACTGCGCTGTATCAACACCATCGCCTTTTGTGCGCCAAGACGCTTAGCAAGCATGGCCGACATGATATTTGCTTCATCATCGTTGGTGACCGCAATAAAGGCGTCAACTTGTTGAACATTCTCTTCAGTTAAAAGCTCGTGATCTGAGGCGTCACCACAAAATACGATGGTTTTGTCTAACTGGGCAGACAGGTATTTGGCTCGCTCCGGTGAATACTCAATTAACTTAACGTTGTGATTGTGTTCCAAGCGTTTGGCTAGGCCTTCTCCGATCAGGCCTCCGCCGGCGATCATGATGCGTTTGTAGCTTGACTCTAGCTTTTGTAGCTCGCTCATAACGGCGCGGATATGTTTAGTGGCGGCGATAAAAAACACTTCATCATCGGCTTCTATAACCGTAGAACCCAGAGGGCGAATTGGCCTTCCCCGACGGTATATCGCGGCTACACGAGTATCAACGTTAGGCATGTGTTCACGCAACGTCGACAGCGCATGGCCAACAAGCAAACCACCATAGTAAGCTTTTACGGCCACTAAGCTGGCTTTACCATCAGCAAATTCAACCACTTGCAATGCACCTGGATAATCTATCAAGCGTTTAATGGCCTTGGTAACTAATTGCTCTGGGGCGATAAGGTGATCGACGGGAATATCTTGATGATGAAATAGTTTTTCTTGGTGAATAATATATTGTTCTGAGCGGACTCGGGCGATTTTAGTCGGTGTTTTAAATAGCGTGTGGGCAACTTGACATGCCATCATGTTGCTTTCATCACTGTTGGTGACGGCAATTAGCATGTCAGCATCTTCTGCCCCCGCTTTGGCTAACACATCAGGGTGGGAGCCAACGCCGTGCACAACTTGCAGGTCTAAGCGATCCTGTAGTGAGCGCAATGTCTCTTGATCAGAATCAATCACTGTGATTTCGTTTTTTTCGCCCACCAGATTTTCTGCGAGTGTGCCACCCACTTGACCGGCGCCTAATATAATAATTTTCATTCTTTTTTGTCAGGCATACTGTGTTTTATGATGCTAATTAAGACTTTAGCAGTCTCGCATAGTAGAAACCATCCATTTGTCCTTGGCCGGGCAGAATTTGTCGGCCCGGACGCGATTTAGTCTCATCTTGGGTTATCTTTAACAAGCTTGCATCTGAATTATGCTCTAGGAAATCAGTGATCTGTAATTGATTCTCTTCTGGAAGTATCGAGCAGGTTGCATACAACAAGGTACCTCCAGGTTTGAGCATAGTCCACATGCTTGCCAAGATCTGCTTTTGCAGATCCACCAGTGTCTGAATATCGCTGTTTTTTCGTAACCACTTAATGTCAGGGTGACGACGGATAACCCCTGTCGCAGAGCAAGGTGCATCTAATAATATGCGATCAAACAGTTGCTTGTCCCACCAAGTTTCAATGTCAGTCGCATCGGCTACTAAAAGATTAGCCTGCAGATCGAGTCGCTGCAGATTTTCTTGCACCCGCTCCAATCGCTTAGCATCCACATCTAGGGCGATACATTCAGATAACTTTGGTTGCAATTCCAATACATGACAGGTTTTTCCACCCGGTGCTGCGCAACAATCTAACACCCTTTCTTCGGCTTGCGGGTCGAGGTAATAAGCGGCCAATTGCGCTGCGCCATCTTGTACTGCAAACCAACCATCGTCAAAACCCGGCAGTGCAGTTACATCGACACTTTTTTCAAGAATAAGCGCATCAGGATGTTCATCACTTGTGCTAAATGAAATATCAATTTCTTGTAGGGCTGCGGCATATTCGCGTCGATCCATTTTAGTTTGATTGACCCGTAACCAAATAGGGGGACGCGCCAACATGGCATCATTGATAGTCGCTAACTCTTGTGGATATGCCATGTTTAAACGCTTATACAACCATTTTGGCAATCCATATTCGATTTGTTGATTATTTACCGGTAATTCCGCTAAGTTTTGCCGTATAAAATTACGCAACAACGCATTGACTAATCCTTTTAGCGGCTCGGCTTTCAATGCGCGGGTCGCCGCGACAGTTTCAGATACGGCTGCATGAGCCGAGACTCGACTAAATGCTAACTGGTAGAATCCTAAAATAATTAAGTGCTCGACCACTTTGTATTTATTTTTCAGCGGCTTGTCTAACAGTTTTCTCAACCAAAACTGCAATATTGGAAGCCGGCGTAACATGCCGTATACCATTTCTTGCAACCAGGCTTTGTCTTGTTCTGTGTGACCTTCTTGCAGCTCGGGGAGGCATTGTCGAGCAGATTGACCTTTTTCCAGAATCAAAAACATGACGGTGGCCGCATCTGCCCGCAACGATTTGTTTGTTTTACTCTTGCCTGAACGGGGAGGGGAATGACTCACGACAATATTTTGCCAGTTTCAAACCAAGATTTTTTGGCATTGAGAATATCACTTACCGGCATGGCTTTTTTGCCCGGCACTTGGATCTGGCTGATAAGTAGCGCCTGATTTGCTGTTGCTACTAGAATGCCATTCTTATCGGCTTGAATAATTTGCCCTGGCACATACTGACTGATATCCATATCGACCACTTTCGCTTGCCAAACCTTGATCGCGACCGGGTCGTCATTTGATTCGACAACTAAGTTAAAAAACGCCATTGGCCAAGGATTAAAGGCACGGATGTTGCGCTCAAGTTGACAGGCTTGCTGTTGCCAATCGATGTGTGCTTCTTGTTTGCTGAGCTTTTCAGCATAATTCGCCAACTCATCTTGTTGCCGCTCAGGCGTTAGCGAGTCTAATTGTTCCAAACAGCTCAATAATGCTATGGGTCCGAGCTGAGCCAGTTTCTGATATAGACTGTCGCTGGTGTCGTCTTGGGCAATATCGATACTCTGTTTATACAGCATGGCGCCGGTATCTAAGCCTTTGTCCATTTGCATAATTGTCACGCCTGTTTGCTCGTCACCGGCCCAAATTGCTCTTTGGATAGGAGCAGCTCCGCGCCAGCGAGGTAACAAAGAGCCATGTACATTCAAACAACCGAGTTTGGGAATATCCAAAACGTGTTGTGGCAGTATCAATCCATACGCAACCACAATCAGGATGTCAGGTTGTAATTGTGCCAACTGCTGCTGAGCTTCGGGTGTTTTTAACGAAGCGGGTTGATATACGGCAATATCGTTGGCTTGGGCTAATTGCTTTACGGCACTTGCCTGCAGCTTCTTTCCTCTTCCGGCGGGGCGGTCAGGTTGACTGTACACGCCAATAATGTTGTGCTGAGAGTGGATCAATGCGTCCAGGTGTTTGGCGGCAAAGTCAGGGGTGCCGGCAAACACAATATTTAGCGGTTTAGCCAATGGAATTCCTTTGAATCTATGATGCGCGAGCGCTGATCCGGGCTTCTTTTTCAAGCTTTGCGCGGATACGTTGACGTTTTAGCGGAGACAAATAGTCTACAAATAGCTTGCCTTTAAGGTGATCCAATTCGTGCTGAATACAAATCGCTAACAGGCCATCTGCTTCTAATGTGAATTCCTTGCCATCAGCATCAAGCGCCTTAACCACGATATGTTCGGCACGTTCCACCTTTGCGTAGTTATTTGGCACAGAAAGACAGCCTTCTTCGCTGATGGTTTTGCCATCCATTTCGATAATTTCAGGATTGATAAACACCCGTCGTGTGTCTTGATCTTCGGAAACATCCATTACAACCACGCGTTTATGCACATCTACCTGAGTAGCCGCTAGGCCAATACCGTTTTCTTCGCGCATGGTTTCGAACATGTCTTCGACTAGCTGTTTAATGCTAGCATCTATTTTTTCTACGGGCTTTGCGACTGTGCGAAGGCGCTCGTCGGGAAACCTCAATACATTTAATATGGCCATCTTGTTCTTCAGCTAAACTATACTTTGTACTCTTGGACAGTTTTTTAAAAACTGTACTCAAGGACAGTATCAATTACTATACGGTTCAATAAAATACACTATTGAATGATTTGGATCGCTATTCTAGCCTAAATAGATATAAAGTTCGATCAAGCTTTATCAAGGTTGAGTCGATATTAAAACCACGATCTAAGGTGCAAAGAGGAAGCCATGGGCAGACAATTAATGAAACTTTTAGTGATATTGGTGTTATTGCCGTTGGCTGCGCTTGCGGATGTGATCAATATTAAAGAGTCGGCACCTCAGGTTTATGTGGTGAAAAAAGGCGACACGCTGTGGGATATCTCCAGTCTTTACTTAGACAAGCCATGGCAGTGGCCAGAGCTATGGCGCAATAACGTGCATATTACCAATCCACATTTGATTTATCCGGGTGATGAATTGCGCTTACGCTACAACGAAAAGGGTGAGCCAGTTCTTGATGTGGTGAGAGAAGAGCCTAAAAAGCAGATCAAGTTGTCACCCCAAGGTGTGAAACAAGCTAAATCTGCATTACCAATTCCCGCTTTGCCTTGGACGGTAATTCAGCCCTATATCGAAAACAGTCAGATAATGAGTGAAGAGGAATATGGTCGATTACCGCGCATGTTGGGAAATCAAGATGGTTCGGTCAGATTTGCCTCGGGTGATATTGTGCTAACCAAGTCAATGCGACGCACGCCAGAACATTACAACGTGATCCGAAAACAAGATGAAATCCGCGATCAGTATGACAATCTATTGGGAATTCAAATTCGCCATGTCGCTGACGCAACGCCTCTTAAGTCAGACGTTGAAGGGCAACATTTAGTCGAAGTACAACAAGCCAATTTTGAAGTGAAACGTGGTGACAAGCTGCTTCCCAAAACCGAACCAGAACTAGACAGTTTAATTCTGAGTGCGGCAACGCGCCAACGAGGACAAATTGTCAGTAGCTTGGAACAACATCGCTTACTCGGTAAATATGATGTGGTGGTGCTGGATCTAGGCCAGCGTGAAGTAAAACCAGGAACCGTGATGGGGATATACGTTCAAGGCCCCACCATCTTTGATAGTGATGATCCTAAATACGAAAACGAAAATAACTTTGTGCAAAGTGCCTTTGATGGCGCGGATGAAGTGCAACAACCTGCAATTAAAGTGGGTGAAGTGGTTATTTTTAAAGTGTTCGACAAGGCCAGTTATGGATTAATCACGCGTTCTACTAAAGTTGTTAGAATTGGTGCGCTGGTGGCCAAGCCTTAGGAAAGTATTAATGTAAAAGGAATTCACATGGCACAGGATGTGCGACATTCAAAGACCGTATCGTTAGTCAGTAAGTCGATCTCAAGTCCCCCGCCAAACCTTGCTTCACTGGAAATTTGGCTGAGCTTAAATCAAGTTCCTCGATTTGGTTTCAGCACCTTGATGCGCTTTGTAAAAGCAACAGGCCACCCCGCAGAAGCGTTATTAGCACTATCCGCCAAAGAGTTAGCGTTATTGGGCTTTGATGCAAAGCAAATAACGGCGATTACTAAACCGGACCAGAAATTGATCGCTAGCCAAATTAAATGGTCAGAGTCAGCGTGTGATCGTTTTATTCTATATCCTTCTCATCCACAGTTTCCCGCGTTACTCGGGCAGATATCTCGGCCGCCACTGATCTTATTTGGCAATGGCAACCAAGCGTTACTTGATCAACATCAAATTGCGATTGTCGGTAGTCGAAACCCAACGCATTACGGTAAGCAACAGGCGTTTGAGCTGGCTCAATCGTTGGCGCTGCACAATATTTGTATTACTAGCGGTATGGCGATGGGAATCGACGCCTGTGCTCACAAAGGGGCTTTAGCTGCCAACGGCTCGACCATTGCGGTGCTGGGGAGTGGGCTGGCAAACCTTTATCCTAAGCGAAACGCCCCATTGGCCGATAAAATACTGAATCAGCAAGGTTTGCTACTGTCTGAATTTAGCCCGGAAACAGCACCTACAGCAGCCAATTTCCCGCGCAGAAACCGGATAGTGAGTGGACTTTCTTTAGGAGTACTAGTGATTGAAGCCGCAATGCGAAGTGGTTCGTTAATCACCAGTAAATATGCGCTTGAACAAAATCGTGAAGTGTTAGCTGTACCAGGGAATGTGCTCAATCCATTAAGTGCTGGATGCCACTATTTGATCAAACAAGGTGCGAAACTCGTAGAAACAGTAGATGACATATTAGACGAATTTCAGAACATTCGTTCCAGTATCGACCAGAGTCAGGCAAAAAAGATTGAAAAAAGTCAAACCGAAAGCTTGGCATCTGGTAAATTGTTAGATAATGTAGCTTATGACGTTACTGCGTTAGACGTCATTATTCAGCGCAGCAAGCTGCCGATTGAAGATGTATTGGCGCAATTATTAGAATATGAGTTGCGTGGTTTAGTAGCCTCTGTATCTGGAGGTTACATCAAATTGAGGGGAAAATAGTATGTTTGATATCCTCATGTATCTGTTTGAAAATTTCATTCACAGTGAAACAGAAATCCGTGTTGATCAAGATGAATTGACCGACGAATTAGTGCGTGCCGGCTTCCATCATGATGAAATATACAAAGCCTTGTCTTGGCTGGAAAAGCTCGCGGCTTTGCAAGAAACTGACATAAACCCTTATCTAGTCAAGTCCGGCAATGCGATGGTAAATCGTGTTTATACGCATGAAGAAGAAATGCGTTTAGATGTGCAGTGTCGGGGCTTTTTAATGTTCTTAGAGCAAATAAATGTGCTCGACTCTGCTACCCGTGAAATGGTAGTTGATCGCGTAATGGAAATTGACTCTAAGGAATTTTGTTTGGAAGATCTTAAATGGGTCGTGCTGATGGTGCTTTTCAATGTACCAGGCAAAGAAAATGCCTACGCTCAGATGGAAGATCTTTTGTTTGATGAGCCAGAAGGCCCATTACACTAATTTTTGTTTCTGCAACCAGCGGCATTAATGTTGTGCAGTGGTACTGCACAACATTAATGGATTTGTATGTCAAAAATTGATCACTCACTTTTCTCCGCTCACGAAAAAGCGCTAGATGGCGATTTTGGTTTTTGCCCTGAATGCGATGCAAAATTGCAGGTAAGGCGAAGCAAAACCGGCGCTTTTTTAGGCTGTAGCCAATACCCCAAATGCGATTTTGCTAAACCATTACATGACAATCAAACCCAGCAGCTAAAGATCATTGAAGATTCGCATTGTCCAGATTGTGGTAATCAATTAGCCATCAAAAAAGGGCGGTTTGGCCTTTTTATTGGGTGCTCCAATTATCCACAGTGCCACCATATTGAAGCGGTTAAACAGCAGGATGACACGCTAATTCCGTGTCCATCATGTCAGCAAGGCAAGCTTCTCAAGCGTGCCAATAAATTTGGTAAAACCTTTTATGCTTGTAGTCGTTTCCCACAATGCAAATATGCGCTCAACAGTCCACCGGTTGCTGCTACTTGTCCTAAATGCAACTGGGCAGTGGCTATTGAGAAACGCGCTCAGGGTAAAATGTCATTACAATGTCCACAAAAAAGTTGCTTAACGAAATGGACACCTTAGCTTGAAATCTCGGTTTTCTATCGCTAGTAGATGATTTACACTTCGGGTTTTCAAAATGCCAGAACGGTGCATGATTATCTCAACTTTTTCCGACGAACTTAAACTCGCATTTTCCCAAGGTAGGGTGTTTGCCTATCCTACCGAAGCGGTATTTGGTTTGGGCTGCGATCCACTCAATGAATCAGCGGTATTGAAATTGCTGAAGCTTAAGAGCCGCCCCTTGCATAAAGGCTTAATATTAATAGCATCGTGTCAGGAGCAATTAGCGCCCTTCGCCGATTTCACTAAGTTACCTGAAGAACGACGCAAAGAAATTGATGAAAGCTGGCCTGGCCCTAATACTTGGTTGGTCCCTAAAAAATCAGCAACGCCAGACTATTTGACCGGCGGTTCTGATTTAATCGCAGTAAGGGTGAGTGCCCATCCTGTGGTAAGACAGTTATGTGACGGCTTGAACTCTGCGCTGGTCTCTACCAGTGCAAACGTGTCTGGCGCTGAGCCCGCTCGAACCCAGAGTGACGTTTTGGCGCAATTTTCCAACACCGTGTTGTGTGTTGATGGTGCAGTCGGTACTCAGAATAATCCCAGTCAAATTCGTAATGCCTTAACCGGCGATGTCATAAGAGCAGGCTAACCAGTGACTAAATCAACAGTTCCCAACATTCAAACCGTAAAAGAGTTTCTGCTGAAACTGCAAGATGATATTTGCCACACGCTGGAAATGACAGACGGTAAAGGGCAGTTTAAAGAGGACAATTGGATAAGAGAAGAGGGCGGTGGAGGCCGCACCCGAGTGTTAACCAAAGGACAGGTAATCGAACAAGGCGGAGTGAATTTCTCTCATGTCTATGGCACACAACTTCCCCCCTCAGCGACGGCGGCCAGACCAGAATTGGTTGGACGTAGCTTTCAAGCTATGGGCGTGTCTCTGGTTATTCATCCTCACAACCCCTATGTCCCCACATCGCACGCGAATGTTCGATTTTTTGTTGCGGAAAAAGACGGTGAAGAACCGGTGTGGTGGTTTGGTGGGGGCTTCGATCTCACCCCGTTTTATCCTTTCTTGGAAGATGTTCAGCATTGGCATACCGTTGCCCGAGACCTGTGCCAACCCTTTGGTGAAGATGTTTATCCTAAATACAAAAAGTGGTGCGATGACTATTTCTATTTAAAGCATCGGGGTGAAACGCGCGGAGTGGGCGGCTTATTTTTTGATGATTTAAGTGACACAGGCTTCGACCGTTCATTTGAGTTTATGCGTGCAGTTGGCAATGGCTTTTTAGATGCGTATGTGCCGATTGTAGAGCGCAGAAAGGAAATACCTTTTGGCGATAGAGAGCGAGACTTTCAACTATATCGACGCGGGCGATATGTGGAATTTAACTTGGTGTTTGATCGGGGAACCTTATTTGGACTGCAAACGGGCGGACGTACTGAATCGATATTAATGTCCATGCCGCCGTTGGCAAGATGGGAATACAATTATCAAGCCAGGTCTAATACGCCTGAAGCGCGTTTAACAGAAGAGTATTTAAAACCACGAGATTGGTTGGATTTGAAACCAGACGGGATCTCGTTTAAATGACGTCTTCATCGGCAGTGGATCGCTATGCGGTATTCGGCAACCCCATAGCGCAAAGTAAATCGCCTACTATTCATCAACTCTTTGCGCTACAGACTGAACAAGACTTAACTTACGACAAGATTTTAGGTCAAGTAGGTGGTTTTTCTGCCAGTTTAGCGGGTTTTTTCGCCGATCCTTATGCTAAAGGGTGCAACGTGACTATGCCCTTTAAAGAAGATGCTGCTAATTGGGTTACAGAATTATCACCGGCCGCACAAGCTGCAGGCGCGGTAAATACGATTAGCCGTTTAGACAATGGCGGTTTTAGAGGCGATAACACCGATGGACAAGGCCTTGTTGTTGATCTTGAAAACCAACAATTCTTGTTCGCTGATTCTAACGTTCTATTAATTGGAGCGGGGGGAGCGGCAAAAGGAGTGGTTTTACCATTGCTGCAAAAAGGGCTGGCGAGTCTAGATATCGTTAATCGTACCCAAGTAAAAGCAATATCATTATGTGATAGGTTTAACGATGAGCGATTGTCAGGTAAGAGTTTTGAACAAGTGAACCGCGAAGCGAAACACTATGACTTAATCGTAAATTGCACTTCGACAAGTCTGCAAAACGAGTTGCCGCCCTTATCAGAAGAGGTCATTTCCCGCGCTGAACATATTTATGACATGGTATACCAATCAGCTGACACTATCTTTATTGCCAAAGCCAAACAATTAGATGTAAAGAAAACCAGCGACGGCTTGGGCATGCTAGTTGGTCAGGCTGCTTACAGTTTCTTTTTATGGCGAGGCGTAATGCCAAAAATCCAACCCGTGTTGGACAAGCTGCGGGTTCAGTTATGAATCAGCAAGTGCAAATACTGGATGGTTTCGAATACGTCGAGCAACTTCGCGCATTAAAGCTAATTGCGTTGGCTGCCGGTCAATTGATTTCCTGTTACGTGGATGAGGTAGCGGAGCACAACGCTCAATCGTTTTATCAAAAGCACCAATTTGACATTGAAGAGTTGCTTATCGAGCAAATAGAACTTGAGCGTTGGACTGAATCCGGAGAAGTCCGGATCCTGTCCAGTGCTATTTAACCTTCAGTTCAGGTTATTTAACTTTCTGCTAGGTACTCGTTTTTGGTGACTAAGTAGTTTTCAGCAGACACTTTCAAAAATGCCAATTCACTTTCATTTAATTTGCGCGCCTGTTTAGCCGGGCTACCTACGTATAAAAAACCACTTTTCAACACTTTGTTCGGCGGTACCAAGCAACCGGCACCCACAAACACATCATCTTCGATTACTGCACCGTCCATTATAATTGCGCCCATACCTACCAGAATCCGATTTCCAAGGGTGCAACCGTGTAACATACATTTGTGGCCAATAGTAACATCGTCACCGATCACTAACGGATACCCGTCGGGGTTATTAGCGCTACTTCTAGTAACATGCAGCACAGTGGCATCCTGTATGTTGGTTCGATTTCCGATACGCATAGTATTTACATCACCACGAGCCGCGACCAATGGCCAAATACTAACATCGTCTCCACATTGGATATCGCCGATCCAAACCGCTGTGTCATCTATATAACATCCTCGCCCAAACGAAGGCGTTATCCCTTTAAACTCTCTTATTGTCATAGAAATCCAAAATCAAACATAACTATATAACGAATATACCGCCTAAAATGCTGTTTTACTAATCTAACTGCTTAGATATTGTGCGTTCAAACACCTTTTTCAAAAAGACCCTTGACCTCACATCTGGGGTCTGTAGAATGCGCGCTCGCTTCAGGGAGTTCTAACAAGAACATCCATTCGCAAATAGTCTTAGGACGAAATTGTGACATTGCTGTAAAGCAA
>NZ_BAAAFD010000018.1:0-30538 GCF_039523355.1 Aliiglaciecola litoralis
TGCGATTTACCTAACGAAGCGCCTTTATCGTTACCTGCATAGGTAGCCTTCCTCCTAAAGCCCAGCTTCGCTGTGCAAACCCACAAGAGAAACCATACCCATCGGGGTGTCATGCAATGCCTGTCCACGTAATCAGCGGCTAGGTGTCACACATCCCTGTGGCTTCATCCAGACCGACATCCATGTCGGTCGTGCGCTCGGGCGGAGCTTCGCTCCTAAAACATCCTCGCTTACCCCCGTGTGAGAGTAGCACACTGCCAGGCTCCCATTAGAAGAAAGGCTACCTATTTAGGTAGCCTTTTTTTATGCCTGCGATTTACCTAACGAAGCGCCTTTATCGTTACCTGCATAGGTAGCCTTCCTCCTAAGCCCAGCGTCGCTGTGCAAACCCACAAGAGAAACCATACCCATCGGGGGGTCAAGCAATGCCTGTCCACGTAATCAGCGGCTAGGTGTAAACCATCCATGGTGTATCGTCCAGTGCAGCATCCCTGCTGCCCGTTCCATCGGTTGACGCTTCTATGAAGCTAAAAACAACCGCTTCCACCCCCATGTGAGAGTAAAAAGTAATGGCAAAGAAATGTCATCCCCACAACGCAAACAACAACCGTCATCCCCACAACGCTCTTGGGTGGGGACCTCATTAGCTGTTGTCGAGGGTTAAAAACACGTAGGCTCTTCGCTTTAAACGGTACAAAACCTAAAATGAACTCATCCCTGATAACGCACCCAGCCACCACATCCATGTGCTGTCGTGCGGCTGGGCGGAACTGCGTTCCTAAAAATACCAGCCTTACCCCCACACCGCATAAAACTACCGTCATCCCCGCAACGCAAACAACAACCGTCATCCCCGCAACGCAAACAACAACCGTCATCCCCGCACCGCAAACAACAACCGTCATCCCCACAACGCAAACAACAAACGTCATCCCCACAACGCTCTTGGGTGGGGACCTCGTTAGCTGTTATCAGGGAGTTTAAACAAACGTAATCCCCACAGTGCTCTTGGGTGGGGACCTCGTTAGCTGTTATCGAGGAGTTAAAAAAAACCGTCATCTCTCACAACGCATACAACTACCGTCATCCCTGCTTTGCTTTTTAATACACACAGAGCGGGATCTTGTTTGTCTTTTGACATGGGATTAGAAAGATCCCAGCTAACTACATGCTGGGATGACGGTTTTTGCCGCTGGGACGACTAGTTCCCGCTGGGACTAGTAGATTTTTTAATCTGTAGGGAGGAGGTTTATTAGTTTATTTCTATTATTGATTTTATTCATCTCATAGGGGCAACTACCTATTTTCCAGCTGCTTTTCAATTGAGAGACTATTTAGGAAATCTAACAAATATAACAAATATCTAACAATTGGAGTTTGGAATAGATGAACAAATTTAAATTAACTGCTTTAGCGGCAGCCTCTTTAGCGATCACATTACCTACTCAGGTGCTGGCGCAAGCTGAAATTGGTGAGCAACTTGCACAAGTGCTACCAACAATGAGCGGCGAAGAAACAGTAATGGCGGTAATTACATTTGAGCAAATGAGCCCGGTTTCTGTTGAGCAAATTCGTGCGCTTAAAGCGTTAGGTATCGGCAAAGGAGTTCAGTTTTCGGCTGTGCCGGTAATGGGTGTTGTTGCTAATGCCGCACAAATTGAAGCGATTGCAGCTCGTGATGATGTACGTTCAGTTTGGTTAAACCGTAAACTAGACTACTTTAATGCCAATTCTCGTCAAATTACTGGTGTGGACAAAGTGCAAGGCGCTGATTTCATGAGCCGTAATGGCGGTATTGAGTATACGGGTAAAGGCGTGACCATCATGGTTAACGACTCCGGTATCGATGCGACGCATCAAGATCTTTTCTTTGGTGATGTTGTTGTTGATAATGTTCAAGCGGTAACTCATTCTTTAGATTTAGCTGAAACCGGTATCACTGATGGTTTTGTGGTCCGCGGTCAACATAATACAGATCTAAACGTAGGCCATGGTACTCATTGCGCTGGCACTATTGCAGGTTCTGGTGCCATGTCAGATGGTAAATACAAAGGTGTGGCTCCTGATGCTGACCTAGTTGGTTATGGTTCAGGTGCGGGCTTGTTTATCCTAGATGCCGTCGGCGGTTATGACTACGCAATTAATCATATATGGGATTATGAACATCCACTGCGTATTATGAGCAACTCTTGGGGGTCGAGCGGTAAATTTGATCCTAAAAGCCCTGTAGTGACGGCTTCATATGCCGCATATAAGTTTGGCATTTTATCTGTCTTTGCCGCTGGTAACTCAGGATCTGGCGAAAACAGTCACAACCCTTACGCGCAGATCCCATGGGGTATGTCAGTGGGCGCGGGTGACACTAACGGTAACTTAGTTGATTTTTCTTCTCGCGGTCTAGAATATGAAACAGGTACATTCACCATGCCGGACGGACAAGAATGGACCTACAATAACGAAGTCACCATAGTAGCCCCAGGTCGTTACACAATATCAACTCGCTCTTCAACCAATATGGTTGCTAATGGCGGGGATGATGATTTAGTTATCGAACCAGCGCACCTACCTTTTTATACTCGTATCTCTGGTACCTCGATGGCAACTCCCCATGCTGCAGGTGTAGCTGCGCTTATGATGGAAGCCAACCCTTCTCTTAACATTGACCAAATCAAACAGCTAATGAAAGAATCAGCTACCAACATGCCTGGTTATGAGTCCTGGGAAGTCGGTGCGGGATACATCAATGCACGTGCCGCTGTTGCAGCTGCTAAAGGCTTCGATGATGATCAGAAAAACTCGGTTAACAATAGTGATGATACCGTCTTTAATGCCAACGTTAATATGGAAGCTCAGCTTCTAAGTGAAGGAGCACTTGCGTTTGAAGCACTAGAATCACAAGTTGTAGAATTTGAAGTTGAAGAGGGGGCAAAAACTGTTACCGCTGGGGTGACAGCATTAACCAATATTAAAGTAGTTGTAGAGGCCCCAGATGGTCAAATCTATGAAGGTCCTTGGACAGATCCTATTTGGGATGGCAACTCTGTCGTTAGTGCACCAGCTCAAGTAGGTACATGGCGCCTGTCAATGCAAACTGATGCTTTTGGCCTTGAAATCCCCCCAGTAGGAGTCGCATATGAAGAAGATGCGCAAACCGAACATGCCAGTGATAATCACGTAAGTTATTGGGCATGGCAGGATATGCATACTGGAAACCAAGGCATGGGTGATGTGGTCGGACATCCGTTAGAAAGCGAAATAGAAACAGCAGTGCTAAGACGTCTTATGGACGGTCGTCCTTCTGGTAATTTTGCACCAGATGCAAACCTAACTCGTCAAGAATTAGCGAAAGCATTAGTCATGGGGGCATCGGTACGTCAACATCGCAGTTTAGACAATGAAGCTGATATTGTACTGAGCGGTGTGAATAACAAATATCGTCTGTATGCAGAATCTGTTGCTATGTCTGGTGCTGCATTAAAAGATGCTAAACAACAGTTTGGTCCTGTGATGATGGCTGATAATGGTGATTTTAGAGGCAAAGCCGCAGTAACGAAAACTGAACTTGCGTATAGCTTGGTGCAAGTTATCGGTAAGACTCAGGAAGCCCTAGATCTAGGTGAGGATCATCAGATCACCATTAATTACAATGGTGAGACGATTGCGCTTGCTGATCAAGATGCAATTCCAGCAAATATGCGCGGATTTGTGCAAATCGCACTAAACGAAGGACTTATGGGTGTTCGTTACAGTGTCGAGCAGGGGCCATTTGATTTGCAACCAACATTAGTTGCCAAATTTAACCCTGAAGATAGCGTTACGCGTGCGAGTTACGCAATTATCGCTAATAAGATCGACGACATGTACTTTATATCTGGAACCAGCGCCAACGCTGAATAATCTTGATAGACAATTCGCAAATCAATGCCCCGTTCGCGGGGCATTTTTATGGGGTATCTCTTTTGGGAAATTGGGGGTAACCCCCTATTTCTTATTCACCTTCAACTCGCCACACTACTTGCAACAAAACGTTTACATTCTTTGAATAACTAGAGCGAGCAAGATGATGAAAAAATTCACTATAAATGCTTTAGCCGCTGCAACTATGGCGCTAACACTACCATCTGATGCATTGGCTGAAGCTGTAATTGGTAAACAGTTAGCTGAATTGTTACCAACTATGACTAGCGCTGAAACGGTAATGGCGGTTGTCACTTACAATCAATTGGATCCTGTTTCTACGGATCAACTTGAGCACTTGTCAGGGCTAGGTATCAGCCAAGCTGTGCAGTTTTCATCTGTTCCAATTATCGGTGTCGTTGCAAACGTAGATCAAATCCAAGCCATCGCTCAACGTGATGATGTGCGCTCTGTTTGGCTAAATCGCCAACTAGAATATTTTAATTCAGATGCTCGTCAAATTACTGGAGTAGATGCTCTTCAGGGGGAAGACTTTGTTGCTCGTAACGGCATGGAATATACCGGTAAAGGCGTCACCATTATGGTGAATGATTCTGGTATTGATGCCACTCACCTTGATTTGTTCTTCGGTGACAAAGTAATCGATAACGTACAAGGTATCACCCATGCAAATGCATTGCGCATCACAGGCGTAACGGAAGGCATGGTGATAAAAAATCAACCCAATACTGATACCAATTCTGGGCACGGCACACACGTTGCTGGAACCATCGCGGGTTTAGGGACTATGTCTGATGGTAAATACGTTGGTGCTGCTCCTGATGCTAAGTTAGTTGGTTATGGGTCAGGGGCCGTTATTGCTATTTTGGATACGATAGGTGCGTATGATTATGCAATTAGCAATGTTTATAGCTACGAGAGTCCTTTAAGAGTGATGAGTAATTCTTGGGGAACCAGTGGTAAATTTGATCCTACAGGCCCTGTGGCGCTTGCCTCATACAAAGCGCATAAAGTGGGCATATTGTCTGTTTTTGCTGCTGGAAACTCAGGTTCAGGTGAAGATACAAACAATCCGTATGCCCAAATCCCGTGGGGAATGGCGATTGGCGCTGGCGAAAAGAATGGCACCTTAGCGAACTTCTCATCACGTGGTTACAAGTGGGAATCAGGGGACTTTAGTATGCCAGATGGCTCTGAATGGACCTACAACAATGAAATCACTGTTGTTGCTCCAGGGGTTAACATCATCTCAACTCGTGCCACTACCAATGCTGGTGCAAACGGTAAAGCGAATGACATAGGTGCAATGGATGAAGCTCATATCCCTTTCTATACCATGATATCAGGTACATCGATGGCAACACCTCATGTATCAGGTATTGTTGCTTTGATGCTTGAAGCTAACCCTAGTCTTGATAATTCGACTATCAAAAAGTTGATTCAAGAAACGGCAACTAACATGCCAGGTTATGAGCGATACGAAGTGGGTGCAGGTTATATCAATGCACGTGCTGCAGTTGCTGCAGCTAAAAATTATGATATGGATCATAAGACAACGGTAAACAACCTGCAGGAGAAAAGCTTCAATGCAAATGCAGTGATTGAAATTAGCGACAAAACCTATGAAGATACTATCTGGGCAACACCTGTAGGTTCTACAGAACCTGTATTACCTGATGAGTTTAAATTTGAAGTGCATCCAGAAGCTGTATGGGTAAAAGCCTCCGCAATGACCTTTGCCAATACTGCCAAATTAGTCTTAATCGATCCCCTAGGAAATGAATACTTTGGAAACATGACGCTACCGGTGTTAACCACACAAATGCGCGTAGCTGCACCTGCGATGGAAGGAATATGGACAGTTCGTGTTGATGGGATCACTACGTTATCAGGCGTTGCAATTGATCCCGCTGGCGCAACTAACGGTCCAATGTCACCTGATTATTATGATGTCACCATCACCTTTGAAGACTTAATTGGTTTTGAAGGCGTTGACGATATCGAAGGTCACCCTTATGAAAAAGCCATTCAGTATGCTGTTGGCGAGCGATTAGTCGATGGTTTTAACGACCGTGGGTTCCGTCCTGATGCGAAGTTAAAACGCAAAGACTTGGCTAAATATTTAGTCATGGGCGGTGCAGTTCGCCAATATCGTGACCTAGATAACGAGTCACAACCTCAGCTTACCTCTGTGCCTAAAGCATACAAAGCATTTGCTGAGTCTGTTTCAGTTTCAGGTGGTGCATTAAAAGACGATACGCGCAATCAAATGCCAATTATGCTTAACCAAGGTGGTGACTTTGATCCTAAAGGTCGTGTTACTAAACTAGACCTTGCTTACAGCTTGGTACAAGTGTTAGGGATGGAAGACGCGGCATTAGCCTTTGATGTGAACAGTGACATAACTGTTGATTACAAAGGTCAAAGTATTGTCCTTGCGGATCAAAATAGTATTCCAGAGCATTTGAAAGGTTATGTGCAAGTGGCCTTAGAACTTTCATTATTGAACGTTAATTATGGTTTAGAACAAGGTCCATACGACTTGATGCCTACGCTAACTGCTACGTTTAACCCAGATTACAGAGTATCTCGTGGTGAATACGCAATTACAGCAGGACGTTTGTCTGCTCAATACTTTCAATAAGCCATACTTTAAATAATAGCAAAGAGGCCTCATTGGCCTCTTTTTTTTGCCTTGCTTTTATACTCACCAGCAAGTTTGTTCAACATGGAATCTACAATTCCGCAATTTTTTAACTTCGTTTATCATACTAGAGTTAAATTCATTAGCCGTTTTTTAAATTGTAATGAGTGGAATTTAATCCTGTTTAAATTAACGCGTTAAATTCGTATTACGACATATCTTTTCTTAATTCCTTTTGAAAACGTACGCAAGTGCATAACCCAATCCAAATATAAATTCATTACAAGGTTTTATGCGAGACTTTAACGATGTTGATGCAACAATAAATAAACTGGACACCCACTCTATAGTTAATCGCGCCTTCAATCATTGCTAGCTTCGAAATAACAAAATAACAAGGACACCCACCTTAAAAACTAAGTTGACTATTCACTGAAAAATAAAGAATTACGAAGACACCCACTATAAAATTAAATACCCAAACGATTTACGAGGACAGTCACTGTTAAATTTACGTTAAGGGCACACCTTCTCCGTGCTTAGTCTATTTGGTTTGTATAACTTGCTTGCTAGGTAAACGGTAAAAGTTTTTAGAAAATGAAATAACAAGGACACCCACCTTAAAAACTAAGTTGCCCACTCACTGAAAAATAAAGAATTACGAAGACACCCACCTTAAAAAATCACATGGACACCTAACTTAAGACCTAAGTTGACCCCTCACTGAAACATAAAGAATTATTAAGACAGCTACTATAAAATTAAATACTCATGTAGCTCGGTGTTATACGCCAGCCCATTAGTTATCTGGACTGAGTTCGGATTACACTTTTATTAACAACACCTACCACCACCAATTAATTGGCAACAAAAAAGGCAGCCAAAGCTGCCTTTTTCACACGTTATTGAAACGATTACGACATGTTACTGCGCCATGAGCGGAGTCAATTGTGTCAGTGTCATTGCCATTGCAGCACGAGTGACTTGATTGTTTGGGTTAAAATGGGCTTTTAAAACTGGCTCCAAATCATAAGGACCTTGTTCAACACTGAATGAGGGTTGTAGTACACCTAAATTCAATGCTACTTGCACGTGCCCACGTAGTTCTGGCGCAATCAAGTGGCTGTCAGCAACTTCTACCCATTGGTCAAACATGAATACTTGCAAAGGCTGTTCTGAATCAACGTCATTAGCGGCTTGCTGTTGCCCCAAGGTTTGCACCACGGTATAGGCAAGATTTTCACGGGTCACAATAGTATTAGCACCAAACACGTCACTTGAGTCAGATTGCATGACGCCGTCATTTGCATATGCGCGATCTTTGAGTGATGCGCCCTCAGTAACGACTGCATTCATCGCTGCGGCTGTTGCTTCATCACTATCGATAAAGGTGTTGGCATCGCCTGCATTAGACTGACGAACTGCACCATAAACCATCATTATATTGGCTAAATCTGCTTTGGTTACAGTGTTATCAGGTTTAAACCCATTCTCGGTGCCATCAATCATGTGACTTGCAACGGCATATTTGATAAAGCTTTCTGCAGGATGGCCAATAGCATCATCGATGCCGTAGTAACTACCAATTGCGAATTGCTTAACAGTAACCACGGTTGACTCAGGAGCGGCAACTCCGTTAGTTAATCGCAAAGGATCAACACTAGTACCCGAGATACTTCCTATACCACCCATGTAAAGTTTCCACGTGCCTTGCATGCCAGGAGCTGAAGCTGCTCGGTTAGTTCCTTGAACGCCAACAAGTCCAATGCCTGAGCTATAACGATTACCAGCAGGGTCTTCAAGCACAAAAGCCGTACCTAATTCGATGGTGCCTGTGGCCATAATCATCGAAATGTTATCTTCAACGTAGAATTCTTTGACTTCAGTTTCGCCTACGGGAGAAAAACTAATTGGAATATCTTCTGATAACGGAGCTGATAAGTTGGCACCGGCATTGAATTCCATTGACGTTTTATTGTGATCGCCAAAGCGTGAATCCATTGTTAGAGACGCTTTGACTGCAGCATGGGCATTAACATAACCAGCACCCGCTTCCCAAGGTGCCCGACCTGGCATATTAGTCGCTGTATTTTGAAGGATATCTTTCACTTCACGCCAGCTCATATTTGGATTGGCTTCGAGCATCAAAGCAACGATCCCAGACACGTGCGGTGCCGCCATCGACGTCCCGCTATTGACTGTGTAAAAGGGCACCTGTGCAGGATCCATAAAATCAGCATCACTAGAAATAGAGATTGCGTTACTATAATTGGTACTTGAACGCACCGAGACTATATCAACGCCTGGCGCTGTGATGGTTGGCCGATCTTCCCACTCGAATGCTTCACCATCAACCTCAACTACGCCGCCTTTACCGGCAACACCGCGAGAACTAAAATCAGCTAAGTTACCATTTTTGTCGCCAGCGGCCACGGTAACGACCCATGGTGCCTTCTTAAAGTTACCCGTAATAGTCGACTCGCCTGAGCCAGAGTTACCGGCTGAGAAGACCACAACAATGCCGCGATCAGATAAGCGTTTGGTGACGATGTTGGTAGGATGATCTGGATTAAAATCAGATCCTACATCATTGGTTTGACCAAATGAATTCGAAATGACGCGAATATTGTAATCATATTGATGAGTTAAGGCGTAATCAAAGCCGCCCATCGTATCTAGAATATAGCGATAAGCTCCCGAGCCATAGCCGATGATATCTGCACCTGGCGCAACACCGGTGTGCAGGCCGTTGCTCATTGCACCATTGCCACCAATTGTGCCTGCTACATGGCTACCGTGGCCGGTGGCCACTTCCGTATTGGCAATGTTTTCTTGATAAAGAATAGGAACTATTCCGGTGTCAGCAAGTAAGTTGGCTTGTCCAGCTACGTTTTGTACCACGTGTTGTGGAAATTTTATGTCGTTGTGATTGCCATCGATACCGCTGTCGTTAACAACTACACCGATACCCCGTCCAGAGTAAGGGATACCTTTGTTACGCATGTTTTTATCAGCACGCAATTGTTGCACACCAGTAAGTTGAGTGGCTTCATGGTTCTCAAATGTGATGGCTTCATTTTCCCAAACAGACACAACGTCTTCACGGGCATAAATAGCTTCAATTTGTGATTTGGTTGCCAAGGCGCCAACAATGGGCAAGCTCTGCATGCTAACGCCGCTAATGCCTAAGGCGTTTAATGCATTTAGTTGTTCACTGCTAGGTGCGCCTTGTTGATCAAATGAAATAATGACTTGATGCAACTCGTCGTGACCAGAGCCAGCCAACAAGGATTGTAGTTCAGGGTCAAAGGTTTTGGCCTGTAGTGACGCACTCGCCAACGTTATAGCAATGGACGCCGACAGAAAATTCATTTTATTTTTAATTATATTTTTCATGGTAAAACCTTGCAGTGATTATTGAAGGCTTAGATTTTCATCAGGCGAGCGTAACTTCCATAGGGGTTTCCCCCTGTTTATGTAAAATTAGTGGAGGAAAACGAATTAATCGCGATGAATATTGAAAAAAATACCCACGAAATTTCGCGGAGTCTTAAGGTGACGCAGGTGAATTGTTTTCTATAATTGTGTAAATTCGGTGTGAAAATTGTGATTGGGCGGATATTTTGCGCCAGTGGGCGATTAATCAAACAAAACTAAATAAACTGAAATAAATTTTAAGGTACAAGGGTCTAATCGTTTGAATGCCACAAGCGTGTTTGAACTCACACAAAATGTTGAAAGGAAAAAATTATGAAACAGATTAATAAAACAACTATCGCCTCAACGGTCGGCGCGGTCGTCATCGGCTCACTAGCATCTGTGAGTTTAAGCGCAAATGCAGCAACGCCTTTTGGTCTTCAAACTTTAGATGCGGGATATATGCAATCGGCAGCTGAAGGCAAGTGCGGTGAAGGCAAATGTGGCGGTGATAAAGCCGGAAAAGAAGGCAAATGTGGCGGCGACAAAGCAGCTAAAGAAGGTAAGTGCGGCGAAGGCAAATGTGGCGGCGACAAAGCAGCTAAAGAAGGTAAGTGCGGCGAAGGCAAATGTGGCGGCGACAAAGCAGCTAAAGAAGGTAAGTGCGGCGAAGGTAAGTGCGGCGGCGACAAAGCAGCTAAAGAAGGCAAGTGCGGCGAAGGCAAATGTGGCGGCGACAAAGCAGCTAAAGAAGGTAAGTGTGGTGGTCAAGCTTAACCACTAACAATACCCAATGCTAGAATAAAGGTCGGCATTGCCGACCTTTTTAATGTGGCTACAAAGATTCAGAGTGAATAGAGAGTGGATGGTGATAAACAAAAAATTATCAGGTGTAGGTTTAGGACTTAGACGCGAAATGCTTGACGAACTGCTGCAATCAATTCCAGCCGAAGTCGATTTTTGGGAAGTCGCACCGGAGAATTGGATCCCTTTAGGGGGAAAATACCAACAGCAGTTGCAGCAAATTACGTCTCAATCTAATTTCGTAAATCATGGCTTATCCCTTTCAATTGGCAGTACGGATCCGCTTGATATTGCTTTTGTTAAAGATGTAAAAACGTTTTTAGACAAACACGACGTGCTTTTTTATAGCGAGCACTTAAGTTATTGCTCTGGTAAAGGTCATTTGTACGATTTAATGCCAATTCCTTTCACATCACAAGCGGTTGAGCATGTGGTTGACCGAGTGAAACAGGTACAAGATATTTTACAGCGGCCGCTGGTTCTGGAGAATGTGTCCTATTACGCTGCGCCAGGTCAACAAATGTCTGAGTTAGAATTTACCCTAGAAGTACTAGAACGCTCAGGCTGCTTATTGTTGCTTGATGTCAACAATATCTATGTTAACTCTATCAATCATGGCTATGATGCTGCTGAATTTTTGCAAGCATTGCCCAGCGGTAAAATTGCATACGGTCATATAGCTGGACACTTCGACGAAGCAGATGATCTCAAAGTCGATACTCATGGCGCTGACGTTATTCAACCAGTGTGGGACTTATTAGAGCAAGCCTACCAATTGCATGGGGTTTTCCCCACATTATTGGAGCGAGATTTTAATATTCCACCTATACAAGAGCTCCTTGTTGAAGTGCGGAAAATCAAAGCAATTCAACAACGGGTCGAAAAAAGTCAGCCACTAGCTGGAGTATCCGCTTAAATGAAGTCTTTCCAACAAATTCAATCCGACTTTGTTAACCACATTAGAGATCCACAATCTGCTACTTTGAGCGCAGATATCGAAGATCGGCGATTAAAAATTTATCGTGAATTATTTTTTAATAATATACTGGGTTTTTTGAATTCAGGATTTCCGGTTTTAGCGAGTATTTACGGTGAGCAAAAATGGCAACAACTTGCCCGACAGTTTTTTATAAAGCATGCCTGCCGCTCTCCGTACTTCGTCGATATCAGCAAGGAATTTGTTGAGTATTTAAGTAATGAACACCAAAAGAGTGATGACGATCCGGCTTTCTTTAAAGAGCTTGCTCATTATGAATGGTTAGAGCTTGATATCAGTATTCGCAAAACACAGCAATCTGCTGTTGCTTGGGATGGCCACTCCAGCGTCGAGCGAGTATCGCTCTCTCAAGCCTCAACCCTTGCTGGTTATCAATACCCAGTCCATCAACTTAGCAAAAGCAATCAAGCGGTGGAAGTTTCAGCTGCTGTATACATTGTGGTTTACCGAAAAGTGGATTTTGAAGTTGGTTTTACCGTGGTCAATGCGGTGACGGCTCATATGCTGCAGTTATTTCAACAAAATGAGTCATTATTTGTCGATGACATCGAGCAGAAAATGGTAGATGCATTGCCGCAAATTCCAGCAAAACAAGTTAAAACGGGTGTCATTGAAACGATAGAACAACTTCTAAAACAGCAAATTCTGCTGATCCCAGAAGATTAATCACTGTTAATTTTAGGCTCTTTGCATTACTATTTAGCGCTTCGAAAACATGCATACATTGGAGCCAAATCATGCAAGAACCCACTGCTACAAAAGATCCATTCAACTGGACCTACTTTTTGATTGCCGTAGCTGTACTGATTGCTATCCCGCTTAGCCATGTAATTATGGGATGGTTCGTATACTACCTGTAAGCCTGTTAAATTAAAGCTTGTCGCAAAGAGGATGTCCGTGTCAGCTGATTATATTAAGTCCATAATAAAAACCGTAGTCGATTATCCCAAAGATGGGATTATGTTTAGAGACGTTACCTCTGTACTTGAAGATCATCAGGCATTTTCAACCAGTATCGAACTCATGATTGACGTTTTCAAACCAATGAATTTTGACAAGGTCGCCGGCACAGAAGCCAGAGGGTTTTTGTTTGGTGCACCCTTAGCCATTGAATTGGGTATTGGGTTCGTGCCAGTGAGAAAGCCTGGTAAATTACCCAGAAAAACCATTTCGGAAAGTTACGAATTAGAATATGGCATGGATACCTTAGAGATCCATGAAGATGCGATTAAGCCGGGTGAGCGAGTGTTGATGATCGACGATTTACTCGCCACTGGTGGCACCATGATTGCCACTGCAAATCTTATTCGTCGTTTGGGTGGTATCGCTGAACACGCCGGTTTCGTTATTTCGCTACCGGATCTCGGTGGCGAGGATAAACTTAATCAAGACGGCATCACATGCTTTTCAATTTGTAGTTTTGACGGTGAATAAAAACTGATGGCATATCAGGTATTAGCAAGAAAATGGCGACCAAATCGCTTCTCTGAATTGGTCGGCCAAGAGCATGTTGTCACTGCGATTTCCAACGCATTAGACAATAATCGCTTGCATCATGCCTATTTATTTACTGGGACACGTGGGGTGGGTAAAACCACGATCGCTCGCATTTTCTCGAAAAGTTTAAACTGTGAAAAGGGTATGGGCGCGAACCCTTGTGGTGAATGTCACACTTGTAAAGAAATCGAAAACGGCAGTTTTGTCGATTTACTCGAGATAGATGCTGCATCGCGAACCAAAGTCGAAGACACGCGAGAGCTATTAGACAATGTTCAGTACAAACCAACCCGTGGTGAATACAAAGTGTATCTCATCGATGAAGTACACATGCTGTCAAAACACAGCTTTAACGCGCTACTGAAAACACTTGAAGAGCCGCCTCCTCATGTTAAGTTTTTATTAGCAACCACAGATCCACAAAAGTTGCCGGTAACCATTCTTTCTCGGTGCTTACAATTCAATTTGAAAGCCCTTTCCAGAGAACAGATCAGCGGGCAATTGAGTTTTATTCTAGAACAAGAATCGATTCCGTTTGAACCTCAAGCTATTGCACAGCTAGCTCGTGCGGCGCAAGGGAGTATGCGTGATGCTTTAAGTTTGAGTGACCAAGCAATCGCCCAAGGGAATGGCCAAGTATCTAATGCCATCGTTACCGACATGCTGGGGTTGATGGATAAAAACCAGATACTTAAACTCGTGCATAACGTGTTTGCTAACAAAGCAGAACAGGTAATGGCACAAGTGGATGACTTTGCTCAACAAGCCATTAGCTTTGATCAGGTGCTGGTAGAAATGATGAGTCTGCTTCACCAAGTGGCGCTTACTCAGTACGTACCCGAAGCCTGCAAACTTGAAACAGTTTCCGCAAGAGCGGTTTTTCAATTAGCTAAAATGTTACCCGCTGAGCAAGTGCAATTAGCCTATCAAATTGCGTTGCAAGGTAGAAAAGATATGGCCAGTGCGGCTGACGCCAGAGTAGGGTTAGAGATGACGTTGCTTAGAATGCTGGCGTTTAATCCATCACCGCTTAAACTTTCGATTGATGAAACTAACGAAATATCAGCACAAGGCACCTTTACTCATCCTGCCGAGTCGGAACAGGTAAACAGCCCTCAGGAACTAACTGATCAAAATAGCAAGCAGATTGACGCACTTAATGCGCAACAACAGGATGTTATTGAACAAGCGGCGAAGTTAACACCTGAACAGCAGTCTGTTGCTGCACCGCAAAGCTCTGTCCCGATAGCCGACGAAGTGAAAGATAACGACGTTAACCATGCTGACCCTGAAATGGACAGCAGTGATATCGGGAGCAACCTCGCTCACAATGATGAAACGCATTTTGCGTTTCACAGCTCAGAAGATGATTCGTTTAATCAACGAGAGTCAGATTTAGCCGATTTCCACCAACAACTGCCACCAGAGCAAAGTTATCATCCTGACGTTGATCGGCCGCAGCAAGTTGCGCCCGTAACTAATGAACAACCATCAGCAGCAGGTTTACATACAACAGCAAGTTTAATCGCCTTGAAAAATCAACTTGCGCAAAAGGAAACAGCTTCGGAGGTAGCGACTGATCCTGCAAAAAAGCCTGAACAGGATTTTTCAGTCAATCGCTTTAAGCGTGCGCAAAATGCGCCGCAAGAGCCTGCCGCGGATGCAACAGCACAACCTGAGCAACAAACCGTTACAGAAACAACCACTGAGAATATTAATCCCAGTGACAATCCTCAATCGGACGCTTTGAATACCGGTGTTACTGCTGAATCGAATACCGACGAGCGGAGTCAACAGACGAATAACCTAGAGCAGGGGACCGAGGCGCAGCTGGCTTCATCGGAGACAGTAGATATTTCACAATCTCTTAGTTCCGATAACTCAGAATCCGCGACAAGCGTTGATATGACCTCTAATAACGCTGCTGAGTCACCACCTTGGGATACGGGGATCCAGCACCAAGGCGAAAGCGCGAAAGCTGAACCTGTGGTAATGGATGCAGAGCCATCCCATTCGTTTGATCCAATGGCACATCTAAATGAGCCTATTGAAGTTGAAATAGATTTTGATGTCCCTGTATTTTTACAAAGCGGTGAGAAGGTTATTGAAGCTCAGCAGCTTGATACATGGAGCCAATTGATCGAGCAACTTCAGCTTACGGCATTAACTAAACAGCTTGCGCTTCACTCTGCGTATCAAAAAAATGGTAACCATGTGACCTTGAAGTTACTCGATTCGAAACCACATCTAGATACAGAGTCAGCACGAAAGCAACTGCAAGCGGCTTTGAGTGAAAAATTTCAAGATAATATTGAATTGAGTGTAGAGCACACTAAACCAAAAAATACGCCGTTTGCGGTACAGCAAACTATTAATCAAGTGCGTATGCAGCATGCTCAACATGTGGCGCATACAGACGAAAATATCCAACGTTTGAAATCTGTCTTTGCAGGTCATATTTTGGATGACAGTATACAACCCAGATAGTACCCATTGGCGGTACAAAGAGAGAGAATATGTTTAAAGGTGGAATGGGCAATATTATGAAGCAAGCGCAACAGATGCAAGAGCGCATGCAGCAAACCCAAGAAGAATTAGCAAAAACTGAAGTGATTGGCGAAGCCGGTGCTGGTTTAGTTAAAGTGGTCATGACCTGCAATCACAATGTACGCAGAGTTGAGATAGATCCATCATTGATGGAAGATGATAAAGACATGATCGAAGATCTTGTTGCCGCGGCGATGAACGATGGCGTTAGACGCGTTCAAGAAACCAGCAAAGAAAAAATGGGTGATGTCACCGGTGGTATGCCATTACCTCCTGGCTTTAAGATGCCGTTTTAAGGCAAGCGATAATGAAGTTCAGCCCGCTGATATCAGAATTAATTACGGCATTTACTTCCTTGCCAGGGGTAGGTAAAAAGAGTGCCCAGCGTATGGCGTTTCATTTGTTGGAACGCAATCGCAGCGGTGCCTTACAATTGAGTCAGGCGCTGCATGATGCCATGGAGCATGTAAAGCATTGTCAGGCGTGTCGTACTTTTACTGAATCAGCGGTTTGTGAAATCTGTGCCGATCCTAGTCGAGAAGAATCGGCGCAGTTATGCGTTGTAGAGTCACCACAAGACGTGTTATCCATCGAGCAAACGTCGGAATTTAAAGGCCGCTACTTTGTACTGATGGGACACCTTTCTCCTATTGATGGGATAGGTCCTAGTGAAATAGGCCTTACGGAGCTAAATACCTTACTCGATTCAGGCAAATTTAAGGAAGTGATCTTGGCAACCAACCCCACAGTAGAAGGGGAAGCAACTGCTCATTATATTGCGCAAATGTGTAACGACAAGCAGCTTTCTGCGACTCGCTTGGCTCATGGCATGCCAGTAGGCGGTGAATTAGAATATGTCGATGGCAATACGTTGATCCACGCATTTACAGGGCGCCGCTCTATCTAGACTAGCCGATCTAGCAATCTCTGCGCTTAGCTTCACCCCGTCAATATTATTTCGCTGCATTCTCTTTTTCTGTTGCGCTGCCCATCCGTTTACTCGGAGCATAAATTAAGCCCATAATCGTAAAAAAGTCGAATTTATGCATTGGTTTCTGGAAAACTGGCCTCATCTTCTAATCTGAAGTTAACAGTCAACTAGGAGAAATTTGTTTATGGCTGAGACAGCTCACCAAGAAACTCATGGATTTCAAACGGAAGTAAAGCAACTTCTGCAATTGATGATCCATTCACTATACTCAAACAAAGAAATATTTTTGCGTGAATTGGTTTCAAATGCTGCTGATGCTGCTGATAAATTGAGATTCAAAGCGCTTTCCGATCCATCGTTGTTCGAAAATGACGGTGATTTGGCAGTGAAACTCAGTGCCGATAAAGATGCTGGAACGGTTACCATTTCTGATAATGGTATTGGTATGAATCGCAATGATGTCATTGAACATCTTGGCACCATAGCCAAATCAGGCACCAAAGAATTTTTCAATCACCTCTCTGGCGACCAAGCCAAAGACTCTCAATTGATTGGGCAGTTTGGTGTTGGTTTCTACTCTGCCTTTATTGTTGCTGATAACGTTATTGTGCGCTCACGTGCTGCTGGTGATGATCCAAGTAAAGGCGTCGAGTGGCAGTCTGCAGGTGAAGGCGAATTCACGGTTAAAGACATTGAAAAGGCCGACCGCGGTACTGAAATCATCTTACATTTACGTGAAGATGAAAAAGAATTTGCTGATGAATGGCGTCTTCGCTCTATCATCACTAAATATTCTGAGCACATTAGTATTCCAGTCAAGATGTGGAAGGATGAAGTACCTGAGTCTGAAGGCGAAGATGGTGAAAAAACACCTGCAATCCCTGGACAATGGGAGTCTGTTAACAAAGCCACCGCACTGTGGACACGTGATAAGTCAGATATCAGCGAAGACGAATATAATGAATTTTACAAGCATATTTCTCATGACTTTGCCGATCCGTTGCTGCACGCACACAACAAAGTAGAAGGGAAAACGGAATACACCAGTTTGCTGTATATTCCTTCTAAAGCACCTTATGACTTGTGGAATCGCGATCAAAATCACGGTTTAAAACTTTATGTTCAGCGTGTCTTTATTATGGATGATGCCGAACAGTTTATGCCGATCTACTTGCGTTTTGTGAAAGGTTTGCTTGACTCTAACGATCTGCCGTTAAACGTGTCACGTGAGATTTTGCAAGACAACAAGATCACTCAGGCTATTCGCCAAGGCTGCACTAAACGTGTGCTACAGATGCTTGAGCGTCTGGCTAAAAAAGATGCCGAGAAATACCAAGTCTTTTGGTCAGAGTTTGGTAACGTACTTAAAGAAGGTCCTGCAGAGGACTTCGCAAATAAAGAAAAAATCGCAGGTTTATTGCGTTTTGCATCTACTGAAAACGACAGCGATGCACAAACGGTGTCATTAGACGACTATATTTCTCGTATGAAAGAGGGTCAGGAAAAGATCTATTTCATTACCGCAGACAGTTACACTGCCGCGAAATCTAGCCCACACCTAGAGATCTTCCGTAAAAAAGGTATCGAAGTATTGTTAATGTCAGATCGCATTGACGAATGGTTGATGTCTCATTTATCTGAATATAACGAGAAGTCTTTCCAATCGGTTACTCGCGGTGCACTGGATCTTGGCGATCTTGAAGACGAAGAAAGCAAAAAAGAGCACGAAAAAGCGGAAAAAGAAGTTGAAGGATTGACTGAGCGAGTGAAAGCTGCGTTGGGTGATAAAGTCGTTGATGTGAAATTTACTCACAGGCTGACAAACTCACCTGCTTGCATAGTAACTGATGAGCAAGGCATGACCACGCAAATGATTAAGCTTATGCAGGCAGCAGGTCAACCTGTTCCAGAAGCTAAATACCATTTTGAAATGAACCCAGAACACCAATTGGTGAAAATGCTGGCGAATATTCAAGATGAAAGTCAGTTCAAGCAATGGGCTGATGTGTTGTTTGATCAAGCTGCGTTATCAGAGCAAGGCAGTTTGAAAGATCCGGCAACATTTGTGCAAAACCTCAATAGTTTGCTAATGACCTTAGCAAAATAGTAGGGTTGTGAAATAACACTAAAACGGGCGTTTCGCCCGTTTTTTGTTTTCAACACTAGCTTTGTATAGTTTATGTGCCAAAAATGGATACATTTAGCACCACTTTGGACCGACAGCGCACTGATATTCTTGTATACATCAAGACGAATGTGTAAAGTTGCGCTTGGATTTAAATTTACTAATTAAGAGGTTACGGTATGCGCATTATTCTTCTCGGCGCACCGGGTGCAGGTAAAGGCACTCAGGCTCAATTTTTGATGGGAAAATACGGCATTCCGCAAATTTCCACAGGCGACATGTTAAGAGCTGCAATTAAAGCCGGCACTGAACTTGGCCTAGCTGCGAAAAAAGTGATGGATGAAGGAAAGTTGGTTTCCGACGAACTCATCATCGGACTTGTTAAAGAACGTATTACTCAAGCAGATTGCGAAAACGGTTTTCTATTAGACGGTTTTCCGCGCACCATTCCACAAGCTGATGCAATGAAGCAAGTGGGTATAAAAATAGATTTTTGTATCGAATTTGATGTCGCTGATGATGTCATAGTAGAGCGTATGGCTGGACGACGTGTTCACCCTGGGTCAGGTCGCGTTTATCACATCAGTTACAATCCGCCTAAAGAGCAAGGTAAAGATGATGTCACAGGCGAAGAGCTGGTAATACGTCCTGATGATGAAGAGCACACAGTGCGTAAGCGTCTTGCTATTTATCATGAGCAGACTAAACCTCTAGTAAATTACTATCATGCAGAGGCGCAAGCAGGTAACTGTGAGTATATGAAAATTGATGGTACTCAACCGGTTGAGGCCGTTAGTAAACAGCTTGCAGAAAAACTCGGTTAAGTTAGACTTCTTGTTACACTGATGCTTATTTAAAAAACCCACTGCAGTGGGTTTTTTATTGCTTTAAGGAAATTTGATATGACGTCGCCTATTACCGCTTTCTATGCCGGATTGTTGGGGATCACCTTTTTATATTTATCGATATTGGTTATTAATCAGCGCCGTGCTAAACAAGTCAGTCTAGGTGACGGTGGTGACCCGCACTTTCTGGGTTATATACGAGCTCACGCCAACTTCGCTGAATACACGCCTTTAACACTGATACTGATGTTGATTGCTGAGCTGAATCATACAAATCACATCACTCTTCACGTCATCGGGATAATGTTGCTGATGGGACGTTTGATCCATGCGTATGGTCTTCGTCATCACGTTGGTGTTAGCTGGCAGCGGTTATGGGGCACCTTGTTAACCTTCATCGCCTTATTCGTCGTTTCAGTCATTAATTTGCTGATACTGTACTAACTAATCTGAACTGTAAGATAATAAATGCCGCTCAATAACATTATGCAATAGTTATGTAATATTGAATTGTCGGACATATCGTATCTAAAGTTCAGGTTATCCACGACCATAAAAAAACGGCGTCATCCGACGCCGTTTTAACACACATGTTTAGTTAGTTAGATCGATTAGGATTGGTTTTCGAGTAAGTTACCACCAATCTCAATTTTCTTCGGCTTTTTGGCCTCTGGAATAACACGCTCTAGTTCTATATGCAGCAAGCCATTTTTCATATCAGCATTTAGCACTTTGACGTGATCACCTAACTGGAATTTTCTTTCGAAGTTGCGTTCAGAAATCCCCTTGTGCAGAAACTTCCGCTCTTTCTCTTTGGACTCGATAGTACCAGAGACTTTCAAGGTGTTTTCTTGGACTTCAATCTCAATATCATTTTGAGAAAAGCCAGCTACCGCCATAGTGATACGGTATTTATCTTCTTCCAACAACTCGATATTGTATGGTGGGTAAGAGGTTTGTTTTTCACTTTGAGATGCCGCATCTATCATAGACGCCAAGTGGTCAAAACCAATGAATGAACGATAAAGTGGAGATAGATCTATATTACGCATTTTCATATCCTCGCTATTAAGCAATATGTTTAAGTATTTAAAGTTTCAGTTACCCCGATTATTCGGCGGTGTTTTGTGACCCCTTTCGGCTGCCACATTAACGATATGTGTTGAAACCAAAATATTTCAATGCTTTATCAATAAAAAAATCGCAAATATTTTATAAGTGTTTGATTTTAAATTAATTTAAATCTTGTAAAAAACGTTCTTCTTTAGGCAGATAATAATTATTAACATCCAATGACACTATCACTTTTGTCGCTTTACCTTGCAGCTCTTGTGATGAAACAAAACCATAATATCGCGAATCACGGCTGTTGTTTCGATTGTCACCCATGACAAAATAATGGTCCTCAGGAATAACCACTGACGGGAAACTGTGCATGGGCTGAGGCACCTCATCAAACTGAACTAAGTGCTTAACGCCTAACAAATCTTCTTCATAAAACTGACTTTGTTGCTCATTTTGATACGTGAGAACGTTGCCATTTATGATTAGTTTATTGTTAATCATAGAAACATGATCTCCGGGTAATCCAACGATGCGTTTGATTAGTCTTTGTTGTTCAACCACAGAATTAAACACCACAATCTCCCCACGCTTGGGCTGCTCAGTTTGCATAATCGCAATATCGGTAAAGGGCACTTCAAGTCGATAGGCTAGCTTGTTGACAAAAATACGATCCCCCACTTGAATGGTCGGCAACATGGATCCTGAAGGCACGTGATACCAATCAGCAATACTGCTTCGTGAAGCAAACATGAGAAAAATAACCAGTATAAATCCCCAGTTATCTTTAAGTAGCATGATGAATTTGTTTTTCATTGTGTATCACTCCCTTTCCTTTTGGTTATTGAACTCCACTGCAGTGCTGTTTGCAAATTGTGGTTGTAATGAATTGTTTCGACAAGACCCCCTTCATTTAAATCTAATTTACCCAAAGTTCAACTTAATCTAGTTTACTCACTGCAAATTGCACGATGAATTCGGCATGTATGGCGGTTGTATCGTATAACTTAATTTCAGTGTCACCTTGATTTACCAGCAGCGCGATTTCGGTACACCCTAAAATAATGGCTTGTGCGCCGCGTTCGCTGAGATTGTGGATCACGTCAATAAAGGCTTGTTTGGAGGCTTGCTGGATATTGCCTAAGCACAGCTCTTGATAGATCACATCATGCACTCTTTGCCGCTGCATTAACGTGGGAATTAGCACTTCAATGCCAAATTTCTCAGTCAGGCGCGCTTTGTAAAAGTCCTGCTCCATGGTGAATTGAGTACCCAGCAACCCCACTTTGAAATGCTGATTAGGTGTTAATGATTTCGCGGTGGCATCGGCAATATGTAACAATGGGATGGATATGGCATTTTCAACCTGTTCGGCGACTTTGTGCATAGTATTAGTGCAGATGGCTACACAGTCAGCACCCGCAGCTTCTAGCTTCATAGCGGCATCAATCAAGATTTCAGCTAGTTTTTGCCAATGTTGAAGATGCTGTAGGTGTTCAATCTCCGCAAAATCGACGCTGTGCAGTACCAACTTGGCTGAATGCAGACCACCGAGTTCACGCTTGATCCCTTGGTTAATAAGTTGGTAGTAACTGAGCGTTGACTCCCAACTCATACCGCCAATTAAGCCGATAGTACGCATGTTGTTAACTCCCGCTGGTGGATAATCCTTTATAGGCAGTAATTATAACCTTAACCTACCTCATTGCGCTTGATGACGCTGCTTGAGAACGTCAATAACATCAGTCAAACTCAAATTTGACGCCTGTAGTAAAACGATCAGGTGATACAGCAAATCTGCGGATTCATTTTTAAGTTCGTCCAAATCTGCGACTGTGGCCGCCAAGGCGGTTTCAACGCCTTCTTCACCGACTTTTTGTGCGATCCGTTTAATTCCTTTGGCATACAAACTGGCGGTATAACTTGAAGTAGGATCGGCATCTTTACGGCTAGCAAGTAGCTGTTCCAACTGAGCGACAAAGGTCATTTGAGCATCGTTACTGTCGGGCCAGCACGATTCCGTGCCAAGATGACAGGTAGGCCCGTTAGGCTCAACCAGTGCCAGTAGTGAATCTTTATCGCAGTCTGCGCTTATCTCAGTTAATGCCAGTGTATGTCCAGAGGTTTCTCCTTTGGTCCATAGGCGCTGTTTAGAGCGGCTGAAGAAGGTCACATTTTGCGTATTAAGCGTGTGTAACAGAGCATCTTTGTTCATGTAACCTTGCATCAGTACTTTGCCACTATTGGCATGCTGAACAATGCAGGGGAGCAAATTGTCCATTTTTTCCCAGCTGAGTTCATTTACGCTTTGTTGAGTTACTATCATAGTGATATTGGTCCTGTTGATGCGATTTTACGCACATAGTCATGGCGGATCGCCACGCCTTGAGCGCGTAAGAAGTCTTTAAGCTCCGGAATGGGAATGATCCCTTTATGGAAAACTGAGGCTGCTAGCGCGCCGTCGACGTCAGCTTGCTTGAATACCTCGTAGAAGTGGTGTTTCTCACCTGCGCCGCCAGAGGCAATCAACGGGATCTTGCAAGCCTGTCGTATTAAACTAAGCTGTTCAATATCATAGCCTTGGCGCACGCCATCTTGGTTCATGCAGTTAAGCACTATTTCACCAGCGCCACGAGATTGCACCTCATTGACCCAATCGGCAGTCTGTCTTCCGGTGTTCTGGGTGCGTTTCTCGTCCCCAGTAAACTGATAGACTTCGTATTGACCACTGTTTTCATTGAAGTAACTATCAATCCCAACCACCACGCACTGTTGTCCGTAGGTATCGTGTAATCGTGTTATCAGTTCAGGATCGGCCAGAGCCGGGGAATTGACCGATATTTTATCAGCGCCCATCTCCAAAATTCGACCGGCATCGGCCACCGTTTTAATGCCGCCTGCGACACAAAATGGGATATCGATGACTTCGGCTATGCGGCTGACCCATGATTTGTCGACCACTCGCTGATCACTTGATGCGGTAATATCATAGAATACTAATTCATCGGCACCTTGCTCAGCATATTGTTTTGCTAATGGCACTATGTCGCCAATGATCTCATGGTTACGAAATTTAACCCCTTTGACCACTTTGCCATCGCGCACGTCTAGACAGGGAATTATTCGCCTTGCCAACATTGGATTGCCTCCTTGAGGGTAAATTTTCCTTCGAGCAATGCTCTGCCTAAAATAATGCTATCGACCGAAGTCGGTTTGAGACGTTCAATATCAGCTAACGAACCGATTCCGCCGGAGGCTTGCCAGATCACCGATGGAAACTGCTGTTTCATTTGTTGATAGAGTTGATGATTCGCTCCTTGTAAGGTGCCGTCACGACTGATATCGGTACACAGCACATGTTTAGCTCCCACGCTGAGGAAGTCCTCTAGTAAGGCCTCAAGACGCACGCCAGAGCTTTGTTGCCAACCGTGAGTGGCGATCATTTTGTTACCGCTATCGTCAATGTTAACATCAAGAGCAAGGACGATTGCCTCTGCACCGTATTTGCTAACCCAGTCTTTCACCAAGTCAGGCTGTTTGACTGCCAAAGAGCCAATCACAATACGCTTTACGCCTATCTCTAGCAATTGGGCAACATCGCTTTCGCTGCGTATCCCGCCGCCAGCTTGAAACTGCATTCGCTGAGTATCGACCATTTTTTTGATCAGCGATAATTGCCGCTTGTCAGTGTCTTTGGCGCCGGTTAAATCAACGATGTGAAGCCACTGCGCACCTTGATCAGCATAGCTATGAACCACGTCCACAGGATCGAGTTTGTATTGCGTTTTTTGCTCGTAGTCACCTTGGTAAAGACGCACTACAGAGCCATCTATCAGATCAATTGCTGGAATAATCATAAGGCTAAAAAATTCTCCAAAAGAGTCGCACCTGCGTCACCAGATCGTTCAGGGTGGAATTGCACGCCGAAGAAATTGTCTTTACGAATGGCCGCTGAAAACTTCATGCCGTATTCGCAAGTCGCAAGGGTGTGAGTAAACACATCTACCGCAAAACTGTGTACAAAATAAAAGTAGGTTCCATCGGGGATACCTTTAAACAGTGTTTCGTGTTCTAACGCACCAACGGTATTCCAGCCCATATGCGGTAGTCGTAACTCACCCACTTGCATGCGTTTCACTTGACCGGGAATAAGATCAAGACAAGGGGTGTTGAGATCGTTTCCTTGGTGAGCTTTTTCTTGTGAATCAGTCACCATCAACTGCATGCCCAAACACACCCCTAACACCGGTTGGCTGAGTGATTGAATGCACAGGCTAAGTTGCTTTTTAGCGATACTGTCCATAGCAGCATTAGCGCTGCCTACGCCCGGGAGTATCACTTTATCAGCTGCTGAAATAACCGATACATCATCTGACACAATCACGTTGCTGGTCAGTCGCTGCAGCGCAAATTTAACCGAAGAGATGTTCGCGCAGCCGGTATTAATAATGACGGTTGTTGAATTGTCGCTCACAGTTACAAGGCTCCTTTACTACTGGGTAAGGTGTCACCTTGTTTAGTAATCGCCTGACGCAAAGCGCGTCCAAAGACTTTAAACAAGCTTTCGACCTGATGGTGCGCATTACCTTCGGTGGTGGACAAATGCAGCGATAAGCCCATGGCCTGTGCCATAGAATAAAAGAAATGCGGCACCATTTCGGTGGCCATTTCTCCCACCGATTCACGACTAAAAGGGGCATCGAATTTAAGGTGAGGACGATTCGAGATATCCATAATACATTCGGCGCGGCACTCATCCATCGGTAAGGCAAAACCAAAGCGGCCAATACCCCGTTTGTTACCCAGAGCTTGTTTCAAGGCTTCTCCTAGCGCCAAAGCGGTATCTTCTACGCTGTGGTGATCATCAATGTGTAAGTCACCTTTTACCGATAACTGCAACTCGAAACCACCGTGAGTGGCGATTTGATCAAGCATGTGATCAAAAAAGCCAATGCCAGTATCAATCGATGACTTTTGCGTCGAATCAAGATCCACAAACACACTGATTTGAGTTTCTGAGGTGTTTCTTTGCACTTTAGCAGTGCGACTTGCGCTTAAAATGGCTTTTTCAATATGCTGCCAGTTGTTGTGCTGCCGATCGTACTTAATACTGTTAATGCCCATATTTTCAGCTAACTGAACATCCGTATCTCGATCACCAATCACCAGTGAGCGGGTGAAATCCACTCGACCTTGCTGCAAATAATCTTTCACCAAGCCCAGTTTGGGTTTTCGACAACTGCAATCTTGCTCATCAAAGTGGGGACAAATCAACACGTCATCAAAAACCACGCCTTGTGATGAGAACAGCGCCATCATTTTATTATGTGGCGCGTCAAAATCGGCTTGTGGAAACGCGTCAGTGCCTAATCCATCTTGGTTTGACACCATCACTAAGCGATATCCCGCTTGTTGTAATTTTAACAGTACGGGGATCACCAAAGGTTCGAACACCAATTTTTCCAAACTGTCTAATTGTTTATCAACTGCCGGCTCTTCTACTAGCGTGCCATCGCGGTCAATAAATAGGATAGGTTGCGCGCTCATTATGCGATTTCCTGTGTGTTGTAAAATGAAGTAATAAGATCCATAAGGTGCTGATTTTGTTGGTCGTTACCTACGGTAATACGTAAACAATTGTTCAAGTTGAGTTGTTTTGATTGGTCGCGAATAAACACATTATGCTCGACCAAAAACTGCATCAATTGGCTTTTTAGTGGCGTTCTAAACAAGATGAAATTAGCTTTGTCATCACCGACTAACTCTACCTGTTTTATCGTCTTTAAATAACGATGTAATTTGTTTCGCTGAATCGCCAGGTAATCGACTTGCTTTAGCATGTTATCGACGCCTGCCTCAGTGAGTGCTTGTTGGGCAATTTGGGCAACAGGCTCAGGAATAGGATAGGGGGCAATGACCTTCAATAAAGCTTTGATGATAGGGCTACTAGCTAAGGTAAATCCACACCGTAGCCCCGCTAGCGCATAGGCTTTAGAGAGGGTACGCAGAATCACTAAATTAGGATAGCGACTCAGTTCAGTTGCCCAGGTATTTTCCTTATCAAACTCGATATAGGCTTCATCAACCACGACCAATGCTGAATTGGCAAAGTGTTCCACTAGCGAGCGCAATTGCTGCTTCTCTACTGAGGTGCCAGTGGGATTGTTTGGCGAGCAAACGAACACCAGTTTCACCTGATCTTTATGTTGACATATGGCCTCCACATCAAGACTGAAGTTATCTTTTAGAGGCACTTTTTTCACCGCGACATCGCAGGTTTGAGCACTAATCGCATACATGCCGTAGGTGGGGGGACAGATCAGTATGCTGTCAGTTCTTGGGTTACAAAATGTTCTTATCAGTAACTCAATACCCTCATCGGCCCCGCGGGTCACTAAGGTTTGTTCAATACCTGTTCCTGCATATTTTGCGTAGGCTTTTATTAACCCTGACGGCTGGCAATCTGGGTAACGATTGAATCGCGAGTCATCTACTTGAAACGCATTATGAAAAGGCGACTCGTTGGCGTTTAGCCACACTTGTTGCGATTGGGTGTCATCACCGGTAGCAAAAAGTCGTCTAGCTGATTCATAAGGGGTAAGCGCTTTGACATTGTCGCACACTAATTTTTCAACCAGATCAGACATCTACTTTCTCCCTTCAAGTCGAATAGCGACCGCTTGACGGTGGGCATCAAGCCCTTCGGCTTGGGCTAAATCCATAATAGCAGTACCAATATTTTGCAAACCTTGATAGCTCAATTCCTGCACGGTATAGCGACGCATGAAATCTGCCAACCCTAAGCTGGAGTAATTACGCGCATAACCGTAGGTGGGTAATACGTGATTCGTGCCACTGGCATAATCGCCGGCAGACTCGGGCGACCATTGACCGACAAAAATAGAGCCTGCGTGCTTTATATCCGATAAGGTGTCGCGGGCGTTTTCAACTTGTACAATTAAATGCTCGGGCGCGTACTGGTTGCTTACTTCAATTGACTGAGCAAGATCTTTGCTCAGAATGTAGCGTCCATTTTGCATCGCATCGCCAGCGATGTCTTTACGACTTAGTTGGCTTAATTGATTATCAACCTGCGTTATAACCGCTTGGATCAGTGACTCGCTATTACTCACTAAAATTGCTTGTGAATCTCGACCGTGCTCCGCTTGAGATAATAAATCCGCGGCGACAAAGGCCGGATTTGCGTGTGCATCTGCAATCACTAATACTTCAGAGGGACCGGCCGGCATATCGATAGCCGCACCATCAGCTCGCGTACTAACCTGTTGCTTGGCTTCGGTGACAAAACTGTTACCCGGCCCAAAAATTTTGTCTACCTTGGGGATTGATTGCGTACCAAAGGCCATGGCTGCTATGGCTTGGGCTCCACCAATTAAGTAAATTTCATTAATGTCACACAAGGTCGCGGCATAGCGTATCTCAGCTGCAATATTGCCATTTTTATCCGGCGGTGTGCACAACACTTTGCGCGCACAACCAGCCACTTGTGCCGTGGCGCCCAGCATCAACACGGTTGAAGGAAGAGGGGCGCTGCCACCAGGGATGTAAAGACCCACCGAATCTAATGCTGCATGCTTGAGTTCGCAAACTACACCAGGTTGGGTTTCTACTCGCACGTCCTGTGGAAACTGTGCCTGATGAAACTGTTTGATATTGCCATAGGCCATATCGATTGCGGATTTTACTGAGTCGCTAATTTCACTTTGGGCAGTATCTAGCGCGCATTGTGGTAACTTTAAATTAGCTAATTGAACACCATCAAATCGCTCAGTTAGCTCCGTTATTGCGTCATCTCCACGGCTTTTTACTTGGCTTAAAATGTCACTGACAATGTCACTTAAGGTGTTATTGTCAGTCATCGCAGGACGACTCATCAACTGCAGCCGTTGTGCCTTGGTGATGATATTCCAATTGTGTATCTTTGCAGACATTGCTTTAACCCATCATTTTTTCAATCGGCATGACTAAGATGGAACTGCAACCAAGGGCCTTCAGCTTTTCCATCGTTTCCCAAAATAAGGTTTCAGAGCTCACCACATGCACTGCAACCGACTCGTCACTGTTGGCGAGCGGCAAGACCGTTGGGTTTTCCGCACCAGGGAGCAGATCTTTCACTTGTTGCAAACGCGCTTTAGGTGCGTGCAGCATAATGTATTTGCTCTCTTTAGCCTGCATCACGCCATCGATGCGCGGTAACATGCGATTGACTAAGGCTTGCTTTTGTTCAGACAGCTCGCCATCGCGTTGTATCAATACTGCTTTGGACTCAAAAATGACCACTTCTTCGCGAAGACCATTGGCTTCGAGGGTGGCACCGGTCGACACCAAGTCGCAAATCGCATCGGCCACTCCTGCTCTGGGGGCCACTTCAACTGAGCCCGTTAGCATCACTGATTGTGCGTTGATGTTATTGTTTTCGAAATAACGCTCTAGTAAAAAAGGGTAGGTGGTTGCGATCTTAAGACCATTTAGCGATTCTAAACCTTGGTAGTCAAATTCATTAGGCACTGCAATCGATAACTGACAGCCGCCATAATCAAGTCGACGAAGAGTTTCAAAGGCATAGGATTTATTGCTTTTTTGACGCTCAAGCATTTTTTCTTCAAGCTCATTTTCGCCTATAAAGCCTAAATCAACTACGCCGTCCATCACCAAACCTGGGATGTCGTCGTCTCTGACCAATAAAAGATCTATGGGTTGATTGGTTGAATGAGCGATCAATAAGCGGTCACGGATCTGTAATTTGATGCCAATGGCCTTGAGTAATGCAATGCTCTCATCACTTAAACGTCCTTTTTTCTGTACCGCTATGCGCAGTCGTTTGCTATCGCTCATTAGATTGCCTCTATAAAGTTGATGTAGGTTAAAAAATTTTAGCCAATACAACGAAAAACCCCCGGAAGTTTCCTTCCGGGGGTTAGATTAATCTGCTCCACTGGAAGGACAATAGACCTTCCAGCACGAACCTGAAAGGTTATGCTATATGATGATGCGCATGAGTAAAAAATGGTGCTGCTATCTGGTTCATATATCCGTCGGGCTCGAATTCACTGTAATAAATGGATGTAGTGACATTATCTAAAGGCCAGAACGAATGCAACCCAATTCATAACTATTTGACAAAAAGCGCCAGATTATTTGCTATTAGTTACAACCAAATCGTATTAGGCATGTAGCCAAGGATTGTTGAGTGTTTAAAAATTGAACAAAAACAGTTAAAGTTAGTCAATATCAATACGATAGTTAATAAATGGACCTCAGTATTCGCTAAACGGCGACAAGGAGAATGGCATTATGAGTAACGACTTATTGTTTTCTGTATTACCCAGAGAAGGCAAATCGCCGATTGAAAAAGACGAGCTGCGGGTAAAGCAAGTAGAGAAAGAAGCCAAACTTCGGGCATTAAGCGACGAAGAAAAAGAGCTTAATGCCGAAGAGCGTGAAGCCCGCGAAAAATACCAAAAGAAATCCCAACAACCTGAAAAAGCTAAAAAGGAAGAAAAGGCCAAAGCAGAGGATGACGTCGATCCAGAATTACCGACCGTGGACAAAAACGGTCGTAAGCATTTAGATATTTATATTTAACGTCGCAGCCGAGGCTTCGAGCCTGTAACAGATTCTGTGTAACTGCCATTTAGTTAATGTGCTTTTCGAGGCGATCCCCGAACTCAATGATAAATCGAACCATGGCCTGACGCCAGTTATGGATCGGCATCGACCATTTTTTGGA
>NZ_BAAAFD010000019.1:0-27871 GCF_039523355.1 Aliiglaciecola litoralis
ATCTTTGAATATATTGAAATATTTTATAATCGCGTAAGGCTACATTCGACATTGGGATACTTAAGTCCGTTGGAATATGAAGCTCGTTACGCTTAAACAGGATGTCCACTTTTAGTGGGTAACACCAACATACTCGAGGGCATCAGCATCTTAATTAGGGCAATAAAGAGCCAGTTAAATCTAAAGCCATATTTCTCCTCACAATCAGCTAAAGTTGGTGCTGTTGGTTGTTTGCTTGGTTTTATTTTTGCCTATAACTTGTTTTTTGCTATTGCTTCTTATTTTGGAATTGACTCTGATGTTCCTTTAAGAAGCTATGATAATGTTCTGGTTATGACTGTTTTCGCTTTATGCTTTTTCACACTGTTATTTTCTTTATATATTTTTTGTTTTTTGTCAGGCGCCGTTTACTTTGGCATCAAACTAAAAAAGGACATTTGAGTAAACAAGAGTTTATAAATATTGTGTTCAAAGGTGTCTATCCTCAGCGTTGGCAAAAAGGGTTGTAACTGTATGTATAACAAATTTATTAAATAACGTTACGGCCAAAAAGCGGCCTTCACTGGACGCGCAAAAAACGCGCGCCATCTATAAAAAGCGTTAGGTAAATGTCGAAAATCATATTATGGAGTTAAATTAAAGTGCAACCATTGTCTAATAACTATCTTATTGATTTGGCCGGTCAGTTAGCGTTTTTATCTGCTTTTTTGGGTGGTTTTTCTGCAACATTTTTAGTTACTTTGTTAGTTGCAGACTCTTCAAAACGAATTACTAACTGGGTTGTCGGCTCAACAGCTATTTCTGCGTGTTGTTTTATTGTTGCTGTTATTAGTTTCGTAATGATTAGTTCTGTTTTGCATCCTGGCACTCCTAGTAATGTATATAGTGAGGAGGGAATTAATACTGCTAGAGTTGTAAGTATTTTAGGGTTTTCTTTTGGTATATTAATGCTATTAGCTAGTGTTGCAATGAGCGGTTGGATCCGTTCAAAAAAAGTAGGTATATGCACATCTTGCATTTCATTTATAGCTATTGTGCTAGTTTTCTGGGCTATAACGGGTTTCAAATAATTACCTAACAATGCGCTCAAGTCGGACAAAAAACAGTTGGCTCCGCTCGTGCCTCGCTTTTATAGCCAACTATTTTTAGCCTCTTAACGAGGCGTTAAGTGCCAATAGACTATGACATTTTTCGAATTTTCCGTGCTATTAATTCCAACCTCTTGTCTAGTGATCGCCTACCTATTTTGGTTTAGTACTAAGGAAAGGCCGCGCTATTTTGTTGCTCTTTGGTTGGTGTTGCTATGTTTACTATTTATCGTGGGTTGGCACATATGGGAGCCCGATCACGAAATTAGTCAATTTGGCAGTGCTTTGATTGTAAGTGCTAGTATTTGGTTAAATGGTATCCTCATGGCTACTACAATAAAAAGTAATAAGTTAAGACTTTGGGTAATTCCATTATCTGCGCTGCTGGCTGTTTTGTCGGTATATTTTTGTTTTTACTTTTTAGCCGTCACCAATCAAATATGGGGGCTTTAATGGTACATAACAAAAACTTCAAGGAGGGATTTTTAGTTGCTGAAAAAGCACCCCTAAAATCCCCATATGTAAAGCGTTAGCACTCGTATGGAATTCATTACTTTTTTGATGTAACCCAGTCTGATTTGTCTTTTGGTTTTTGGTTTAGCATCGTTATCGCTTCTATTATTTTGGTTTTAGGAGTTGGCTCCTTAACGGGCAGACTATCTATATCACTTTTTAAAACATCACCTTCTTTTGAAAAATTATGGGGTATAGGAGCTTCCGTGCTATCGGGATTTATACTCATGTTTTTAGTTAGTTCTGTAATCAATCAAATGAATGAAATAGGAACTGAAAATGTGGCAATCATCAGCGGCAAAATTGAAAGTTTCCGAACGATTAAAAGTCACTCCGACCTTTTTGAATTCCGTTTAGATACTGGACAAACTTTTAAAACTAACGGGTTAAGTAGACAAGTTCCGAGAATAGGGTTACCCGAAGGGACAATCGTGAGAATTTGGTATAGCCTAAGTAATAATGAAATTCTTATTCTGAAGATTGAAGATTGAAGATGAGCAATTTGCTAGCCTTAATGTGCAAATAAAACAATATAAGGAAGGTTGTATAAATTATGGGAAGTGCTAACAAAACGCTAATGTCACTCACTCCGTTCGCTGGGACGCAAATACGGGTGGCTTCGCTATTATAGCTCCGTGCCTGCGCCCCCAAGCAAAGCGTTATACACCACCTGAGGTCTTGCTTTGAAATTGTACTTTGCCTTAATTTTTCTGATCATTTCAGGATGTACATTCACCCCAAATAAAGAAGTGGAAAATCATCATGTTGGCTTATGGGATCTTGTCGCAGATTATTGTGATGAAACTTATGAATTAAAAGCTGATGGTACACAAATAGTGATAAGTCATCCGGAAGTTAGCATAGACAAATATACGTTCAAAAAATATGGTGACACTGAATTTTATGCATGGGAGTACACTGTTGTTGAGTACAACAATAAGCCCAGTTGCAATGGTACATTTGATACGCATTTAGGCGAGCAAACTTTAGCTTATGTAAAATTTAAAAATAATTACACTGAGATGCATATTTACTCTTGGCCATATGAAGAAACACATATTGGTGGTTACTTAAGAAAGCGTTATACGCACAAATAGCCATGAAACTCGTCGTTGATGAAACCGCCCAAAGATTGATGTGCTCAAAGATAAGATAGTCCGAGTAGTAATTCTTGCGGTAATTATGGAGTTTTTTAGAGCCGTTGTAGACATGAAATTTTCCACCTCACTAGATGCAATTTATTTGGCATTGTCTGTTTTGGCGCTAGCAGCATCTTGATATCTTATGAATATGAGTCTTAAAGGTCAGTCCGAATAAGCGGTGTAGGTGGGACTAAAGCAAATCAAACAGATAAAAATAGTATTAGATAACCGCTAAATGTGGCTAGCACTAATACTCTGAAGGTTGCGCCTAACAAGGTTCACATTTATCCCTTGGGAAACCTCAAGGTTCGTTTTTAAGTTATCGATCATTCAGTACCTCATACCTCCAATGTTTTATGTTCTAAAAACGTAACAAAATGAGTGAATGCCGCAACGGCTGATTTATGGGGGCCCCCGAAGGTTTGCGCCGAAGGTTCAAGTTATTCTCATCACAAAGCGTTCAATTAAATTTTAATTCGTAATCAACTGCTATAATTACTTCTGCAAATCGGAATATATTTGTTCAATTGTTTCGGGCTGCTACTCAAAAAAACAAAAAAGGAACAACCGATGAAACTAATAACAACAAGACTGGCCTCCATAATAATTTTAATCAGCACCACATTTGTAGCAAACGCTGGAATTATTAATAATCCTCATAATACCTACTCAGGCAGTGGTAACACTCCTCTGTCTGTCGGCGGAACATTCGCTGCCGACGAAAATAACCTTGAGTCGTTCACGCTAACTATGTTTGGCGATGGTGTGGATATTTCTGCTTTCGTATATGGAACAGATGGTTTGGGCACCCCCACAGGAAGTGCTCTGTGGTCGAGCGATATTTTTTCACTTTCGGCGAATGCCATTACTTATTTGTTCAATCCACAGATAAATATAAATCCAGGCAGTCAATATTTGATCGGTGCACGAAACGTTAACGGTGGTCAATGGTTCATTGGTAGGTCGGGCGATAATATCAGTCCAGGTTCTTTGTGGAACGACCAAGGCGTTGGAGCTTGGCAGTCGTTTTTAAGTCAGGATGTGGGCTCCAGAATTGTCATGACAACCGTTCCTGAACCTGCTCCATTTCTTTTAGTGCTTGTCTCGCTTGGTGGCCTGTTATTAAGGCGCGCCTTTAAGATGTAACTGCAAAAAAGGGCAGTGTAAATCTGCTATGTTATTGCTGCATATTAATACTGCCCTTTACATTTATTGAGCTGCATATCCTTTAATTCGACTTTAAAGGCAATAGTAGACGGCTTGAGTTATACCCTGGATTTCGCTACAGCCACTCGAAACGTTAATCACCGTGAGTAATTCGCAAAAACTCTCATGGCCATGTATTGCGGACTATGGGGCTCGTTTATACATCAGCTTGTTTCGGGCTGGCTTATTTATGTTTTTGAATCGACATGCGCCACAGATATTCAAGAGGACCCTGATTAACGTAGCGTAGATAAATAAAGCTAAACAGGATCTGAAAAAGAAAGATTAAGGTAACTATTAACAGTATAGAAAGTAAGCCAAATCTGCCCGCCCATCCTAGTCCGATTCCATAAAATAACGTGATACAAATAATCGATTGCATAATATAGTTTGTCAGTGCCATGCGGCCAGCAAAGGCAAATGCTAAAAGCCAACGCCCTCCATTATTCAGCATTAAAACGATCCCGGCAGCATAAGCTAGCGTCAGGGGAACAATCCCTAGGGTTCCCAGCACCGCATGTAAAATGGCATTACTCGCTGAATTCGTTTCAGCATTACTCAATATTGTCATGCCAATATTTGCGGGTAGCCCAATAATGAAACCCCAGAATAAAGTTCGCTTCAGTAATCGGGTATTTTCGAGTAGTCCGTGATGGAATATATGCCTCCCAATCACCAATCCAATCATGAATATCCCCAGCACTTTAAAAAAGCGCGTGTCTGCGATCAAAATCGCAAGTCGAATGACAGGATCAACTAATTTGACTTGCCAGTAGAATTGCCAATCTTGGGTACGTGTAAATTCAAGAACAACGAACACATTTGGATCCTTTGGTGGCGCCCCATCCAAACTATAAACATATGCGTTGAACTGGCCAAATAATCCGCCAAGATAAACCCCAACTTCCTGCATGAATGCCACATGCAATATTGGTAATATGAGCAAGGAAATCGCCATAATAAGCAGCTTACGGTCAGACCATTTATGGAATAAAATCAGTACCATGCCTAAGATAGCGTAGAGCGCCAATATATCGCCCAGCCATATAAAGAACATGTGTACTAACCCTATCAACAGTAAAATCGACATGCGCCTAAGCATGTATTTTGGAAAAGAGGATGAGCTTTTAAAGCGCTGTAGCTGGATATAAAACCCAATACCAAATAACAATGAGAAGAGGGTATAGAACTTTGCTTCTACCAGTATTTTAATGGCATCAAAAAGCCAAGCATCCAGGTCGTAAGTCGCATATTGTTGCTTCAAACTTTCATCGAGGAAGTAGTAACCTGAAAACACCAAAACATTCGCAATGAGGATGAAAAATAACGAAATCCCTCTCAAAACATCAAGACTTACGATTCGGTGTTGTTTCTCCATTGGGGAAATTCCCTGTAATTTTATTGCAGGCAACAGGAGTACGAGACATCCACGTTAAAAAATACCGCACTATCACCCAAGGTCGCAAAATTTTTGTTGCGGTTTTCTAGGTGACAGCCTCGATTTATTTACCTGTCACAATGCGTGTTCTGCCCCAGACGAATCCTGAAGCTTAAAACTGATAATAAAACTCCACCATATGGAGGTCGGCACCGGTCGTATTCGACCCGTTGAGTCTCGCATCAGAGTAGTGCTGAAAGCGGTACCCGATCCGCGTGTGTCTAGATAATTCTAAAGTCGAACCAAATGCCAATACAAATTGAAATGGTCCACCAAAATCTTGTATGCCTAATTTATGTCGACTAAATGCAGCCAATCCAATACCCGCATTGATAGTAAATCCACCGTCATTAGTTCGCAGCATTAATTCTGGTGCGGCTGAAACAACTAAGGCACTTTCCTCAATGCTTCGTAAAATCCCGATACTGGCCGTTAGATTAGTGCCGACTGCCCAATTCGCAGCGGAATACAAAGTATAGGGCATTTTGAAGTTGGCTGAGAGATCATGGGCTTTAAATTTCTCGGGCGCGTCCTTACCGAGCAAGGTTCGTTCGGCAAATCGTGTGCGAATACTGATATTTTGTAGCGGCCACTTCCTGTCTTCTAGTGCTTGTATAGGATCGGCTCGCGAATCTCCAGAAAAAAGCGCTAATAAACACAGCCAAGCAAAACCGAAAAGGGCAGCGACCAATTTCAAACCTAATTCTGTGTCAGTAGAGTTATCTAATGCCATCGTTGCACATTTCCCTTATAGTTAACCTGAACTGTAGGATAATAAGTGCTCCTTAAGAACATCCCTTTTTACGCTTATCGGTGTCGAGTGTAAATAACCCGCAGAGAGTTGATCAAAGCTTTCATCGCTCTAGTATTGAACATAACCGCTATATTGCGCCCAGTATCCATTGCAAAACGATGCTTGCCAGCTGAATTTATCACTATTCATTTTGGGCCTTTTTTTAAGCGCAACTGATCGCTTTGCAAAAGTGAATTACTGTGTAGAATACCGCCTTGTTTGACTGTCGTATTTGTTCAACAAACTTACTTGTCTGTTTAAATTTTTATCCCTGTACAAAAGGAAACTTTGTGGCTGCTATTTTAAATTTGAACTCTCATTCTGGTGAAGGTGAGGGAACTGAATTTTTTGAAAAAATTGCCAAGGATATTCAAGACAAAGGCTTCAGTATTAATCCATGTGCGTTGCCACACATGCTCGGAGAAAGTCTCGCTGGGCACTTGCATTCAATGCCGCAATTTAATTTCGAGCAAGCAGGTATTGGTCGAGAGTCGGAACACAGTGTGAATAACTTTGTACGTACCGATGACATTTGTTGGATAACTGGTGAGTCAGATGCAGGACGACGTTGGCTAGAGTGGAATTCAAGTTTACAAACCTTTTTGAATCGACGATTATTTTTAGGTTTATTTTCCTTCGAAAGTCACTTTGCACATTATTCCCCGGGTGACTTTTACAAACGTCATTTTGATGCGTTTAAAGGGGAGGCGAATCGCGTACTTTCGGTTGTGGTTTACCTGAATCATGCCTGGCAACCTGATGATGGTGGTGAGTTAGTGATTTATCAAAATGAACAAGATCAAGAAGGTATTAAAGTGACACCGAGTTTTGGGACTATGGTGGTTTTCTTGAGTGAAGAGTTTCCCCATGAAGTGCTGCCAGCCAGTCGTGATCGATTTTCTATCGCAAGCTGGTATCGAGTGAATTCATCAACCTCGGAAAAAGCAGATCCACCGGCTTAATGAACCGATTGTTTTATGGATGTTTTTATTGAGACACCCACTATTTTTATTGAGACACCCACTATTTTTATCGAGACACCCATTGCAAATGGTTTCTGCGACTGACCTTAATCAGTTCAACTCACCTATACTCTAATTAGAATCTATTTTTGGAGTGACAGACCCTTTGTTAAGGTTAATCTCAATATTCGTTGTGGTATTTACTGCCGGCTGTGCGTCTAACTCTGTGCGCATAGATACTGATCAAAGCACCAATTTTGCTCAGATAAAAAGCTATGCGGTTACTTCGATCAATCCGCAAGATAATTTGGGTGCTGACAGATTGGTAAATTCACTGACCGATTTCTTAACTCAAAACGGCAAGTTAGTTGGTGATCCTGGCTTTGTTGACGCAACAATCGAAATTGATCACTACGAGCAACAACAGCCTAATCAAAGCAGACTCTCTATTGGCTTAGGTACCGGTTCGTATGGGCGTTCTGGTGGTATTGGTGTAGGCGGTTCGGTCAGTGTGCCATGGGGTGATGATATGCTGCTCTATGCGATTGTCGTAATGAAAGTGTTGGTAGACGATCGTTTGGTATGGTCAGCCAGTAATAGCGCTGAAATTGATACTGATCAGCCAAGTGGTACTGGTGATGCGCAATTAAAAGCGCTGCGGGGATTGCTGGATGTGTTTCCGGTAGATCGTTAACCCCTTTTTCGCTCTAATCTCTTTGTGATAATTGCCGAATGCGTACCTCATTTGGTCGCACGACCCTGTGTCTCATCGTTTTTATTTTGTCTTTGCAACTATCCGATCGTATCATCCGGTTTCACATCAAAATAGGGATTTTGTTTTTATGCGATCACCGCTGTTTATTGCACTACCACTTGTTTTGCTTAGCGCTTGCTCAGATGTCAAACATAGTGCTGAGGAAGAAGACCAAGTGAGCCAGACTCCAATACGATTGAAGCAACTAGACATCCCCAGTCCCGTCGCTCCAAAGCAGGCCTATACAGCCGAATATCATGGGAAAACTCTTAGCGATGATTATCATTGGTTAAAAGACCAAGGTTATCCTCAGGTGGATGATCAGCCTGTGATTGACTATCTCAATCAGGAAAATGATTATTTCAATGCGTTTTTAGCGCCAAATACAGCCTTAGTCGACACGATTTTTGCAGAGTTTAAAGGGCGTACTAATGAGCAAGAAAGCTCAGTCCCGTGGATCGATAATGGTTACCAATATCATTGGTTTTACCAAGAAGGCGAAGAGTATCCTACTCGCTCACGTAAAAATCTACAAACGGGTGAAGAAACCGTGTTCCTCTCTGAGCCAGAATTGGCAAAAGGGCACGATTACTTTTCGTTAGGTGATTATGATATTAGCTCAGATAATCGCTATCTCGCATACTCGGTAAACACCGATGGTTCGGAGCGTTATTCGGTGCGCGTAAAAGATTTGCAAACCGGTGAGTACCTCAGTGATGAGCTTTCTGATGTGCAAGGCCCCGTGGCCTTTACTGCGGATAATAAAGCGTTGTTATACGGCAAGTTGGAAGCTGGCAGGTGGTCAACCGAAAGCCTCAACCTGCATAAGTTAGGCACTGCGCAATCGGAAGATGTGGTGTTGATCAGCGAACAAGATGACGGGTTTTTCTTAGGTTTCCGTCAAACCAGTGATGAAAAATACTTTCTATTGATTAGCAGTCAAGCTGAGGTTCAAGAGATACATGCCATTCCAGCGGATAATCCATACTCTGAACCTAAGTTGTTAGTATCCAGAGAGCAAGGATTCTCAAGCTCAGTAGATCATGCTAATGGCAAGTTCTATATCTTAGCCAATGACACCCACAAGAACTTTCGTCTAGCCAGTGTCGCTAGCAGTAACCCGAATTACGCTGACTGGACAACGCTGATACCCGGTTCGGACTCAGTGTATTTGCTAGGGCTGCAAACCTTCGATAAGTTTATTGCATTGCATGCCAGAGACCATGGTATCGAGCAGATCCGCATTCGCGATTATGAAGGTAATTCTCATGATGTGGCATTTCCAGAACAAGTGTATTCATCGTCATTGGGCAATAATTCGCAGTTTTCGCAAGATTTCGTGAGATTGAATTACCAGTCAATGATTACACCTGAAACGGTGTTTGATTACGATCTGAAAAACAAAGTCTTAAAAACGCGTAAAGTCAAAGAGATACCGTCCGGTTATGACAAGTCCGACTATGTGACTGAACGTCGTATGGCACCTTCTCGAGATGGTGTCGAAGTGCCGGTGTCGATTGTTTACAAAAAGGGCTTTAAAAAAGACGCCAGTCACCCTGTTATGCTGTATGGATATGGTGCCTATGGCGTCACTATTCCCCCCTATTTTTCAACTATGCGTCTGAGCTTACTGGATAGAGGCTTCGCTTATGCAGTGGCGCATGTTCGTGGTAGCGATATGATGGGCTATCAGTGGTATTTAGATGGCAAACTGGAAAAACGCACCAACACCTTCAATGACTTTGTTGATGTGGCTAAATTCTTAGTCAACGAAAAGTACGCAGCCCCAGGAAACATTTCCATATCCGGTCGAAGTGCGGGGGGCGAATTGATGGGGGCAGCCGTTATTCAAGCTCCAGATATGTGGCGTTCGGTGACACTAGGAGTTCCATTTGTAGATGTACTTAACACTATGTTAGATGCCACTTTGCCGCTCACGCCACCGGAGTGGAAAGAGTGGGGCAACCCAATTGAAAGCGCCGAGGTTTACGACTTACTCGAGAGTTATTCGCCTTATGACAATATTGAGGCAAGAGAGTATCCTCCTATGTTAGTGTCGGGCGGAATTAACGATCCGCGTGTAACCTACTGGGAACCGGCTAAATGGACAGCCAAGATGCGCGAGTTTAAAACGGATGACAACTTGTTGATCATGCGTATCAATATGGGCGCAGGGCATTTTGCCAATAGTGGTCGTTACGGCAGATTGCGAGACTACGCAGAAGAGATGATGTTTGTGCTAAAAGCGCACGGTATTGATAAATAGAGAATTTATCCGTTTATCCTTTACCTAGAATAGTAACTAAGCCCAACTTCCGTTGGGCTTTTTATTGCGCGTGGTTCGCAAGTTGGACCTTGTTGTATGGGTAAAATCGCGCGATACTCAACACTCAACATAAAATGTCGATACCCTTATTAAGCTGCAAGGAATAAAACACATACTCTAATGCCTTTCATTAATCGACTTTTGAACAGCACGCCCCTTTTACTGCTCAGTATTCAAGTCAGTAGTTTCGTAGTTCCTTGGTTAATCGTATTGTGGTTAAGTCATCAACAAGGTGCTCAGCAGGTCGGTACCTTTAGTTATATTCTCGCCTTGCTAGCGCCACTTACTTTGCTTTTGGCCAGCCCATCTCGTAATTTCTTACTCGCCAGTAGCGACGAACAAGATCCCATTCACCTCTCTTTGCGCGCCTATATGGGCTTGTTTGGTTTGCTTATCGCATTAGCAATTGGGGTGTGGCTGGAACAGTGGGGATTGGTACTAGCAATCTACCTGTTTAAAATTACCGAGCAGTTGTTTGATTTGTCGATTGCTGAGTCGATCAAACATCGGCATACCCAACGATTGTTAATGATCACCTTGAGCAAATGGGGCGCAATATTGCTCGCGTCTGTCGCTGCATTGCTAACGCACAGTTTACCTATTACGTTGTTCGCCATCTCGGTGTTGTTTGTGGTTATCTGTGTTTATCAACAAAAGCACGTGTTGCTTAGTCTGAATGTTGCAGCATTACTTGCACTTGCCAAGCGCGCGTTACCACTTTCGCTAAGTGCCTTGTGTTTTTCCATCTATTTTAATATTCCTCGCTACATAATGGGTGGCGAAGAAGACCGCATACTATTGAGTGTTTATACTGTCGCCAGCTTTTTGGTAATGGCGGCGCTGGTGCTGGTTAATGCCGTTGTTCAGTCGCGTCTGCATATGCTGAAACAGGCTTGGTTACTAGCGCACAAGCAAGACTTTCATGTCCACATTCGTCACTGCGTTGTGATCATACTCATGCTGTTTTTCGTTTTGCAAATTGCCCATGTTCCGATGTTCGCTGAGCTTTTTTGGGCCGCGCATAACAATATTCAGTTGACTGACGGTGATCATACGCAGGTTTATACTTTGGTATTATTGCTGAGTTGGGGACCGTTGTTATTTTCGTTTTCAAATTATCTGTTTGTGATCAGCGGACGGCACAAACTGTTATTGCTGTTCACTGTATGTAATATCGTATTCTGCTATATTATAGGTAGTGTGATCTTTAACCAGTTTGCCTTCAGTGGTTTAATGGTTCTTGTGGCGGTTAGCTCGGTCTTGCAATGTGCAGGCGGCATCTGGTCATTAAGAACGACGCCAAGAGAGTCCTGATGGAGCATATCTTTTTTTACCTCTCAATTGCTTTGCTTTCCACGCGCTTGGTCTGGGAAGTCACTCATCATGATGGAAAATTAAGCCCGCTCGCCATTTATTTGTTTTGTTACTTCTATTTTTGCTTCGGCCCCTATATTGCCAATATGTTGGACTTGCCAATATATAGCGGTATTAAAAAAGACTACTTGTATGAGTCGTCTTTCGCGTTCTTCTTAGCCATTGCCACACTGAGCCTATTTCCTGCTAACTGGGTTGGCAAGTTAACCCCTCATCATTCTTTAGTCGTAAAAGAGCCTGTTTTACTTCGGCAAATAGCCATGTTTTTTATGCTTGCGCCGACGATGTTGCTTTTTCTCGTCGCGTTTTCGCGGATTGGTTTTGCGCCGCTTGATAAGGTTCAGCGTATTCAATCGGTGGGTATTGGACATTACGTTGTTCTTACCTTGTGGCCGTTATTCTTGTTTTGCTATATGACCGTGATGCCACGCTCGTCAATGAGCCGTAAAAAGTTTTGGCAATTTAGCGGGGTAGTATTGTTCTATTTTACTTATTGCTATTACATGGGGGAGCGTGACTTTGCCTTGATCGTGGTGCCTTTATATTTCTGGTTTTACAAAGATCATGCTATCGCATTGTGGAAACTGCTGTTAGGTGGCACCCTCGGTGGATTCGGCTTTACAATGATGTCAGCGGGACGTAGTGCCGAAATGGATGGCGGTGGTTTAGGCTCTTTCCTCAACCAAGGAAGTAACTTAATGGTGACCTCTAATATCGCCATGTGGTTAGAGCAAGGCGACTTGGTGATGTGGGGCGAGTCGTACTTTTCTGGCTTTATCAATATGCTAACCCTAGGTGCCATTCGATTAACCACACCCTTGTCGATTTGGTTTAGCCGGCGCTACTCTTCGGCCGCCAATGACGGGGCATATGGGTTTTCTATTGAAGGCGAAGCCTTGCTCAATTTCGGTTATGTCGGTATCCCGTTTCTATTTACCTTTATTGCGATTTTTCTAGCCTGGACCTATAAAGGCTATCTGTTGAATCGCCCAATTGGCATATTGCTTACCTACTTCAACTTGTTTTACTTTGTATACGCAATTCGTGGAGAGTCTTTAATTCTCTTTAAGGCTTTCATATATTGTGTCATTATATTTTTCTTGCTGTTATTCGTATCGCAGCGCGGCCGAATGTATTATCGAGTGTAATGTGCAGGTAGACGTAATAATAGAGCAACGCTTTTATCAGTGTTCGCAAAAAAAATATTGGACAGATAACGCCTTTCCAAACGTATTCTGGCAACGCTATTTACGCGTTTTCAGTGCCGTGAACGTCGTTGCTAGAGTGAGCCAAGTGGAACAGCCCCAGCCAGAATGGCAGCGTGTTGATGGTGAAAATCTTACCTTTACCAATCTGCCAATCTATATCGGCCCTTGGGGCTTTGTTAAAAATATCCCTAATCTCATAAAAGCTTTACGCACTCGTAAGTCAGCAAAACGTTGCGTGATATACCGTGTTCCCGGTATTTTGGCATTGTTTTATCATTGGTTTGCAATGCCAGCCAATAAGCCCTACGCGGCTGAGGTGGTAGGCGATCCTATGGATGTGTTTGCCAAAGACGCTAGTACCAGCGCCCTTAGGCCCGTGTTCAAATGGATTTTCGTTAATATGTTGACCAAGCAGTGCCAAAACGCAGCGTCAATTTCTTATGTTACCGAGTACAGTCTGCAAGAGCGTTACCCGCCCAATCCTAAGGCTTTTCATACTCACTATTCATCAATCCAACTGTCGGATAGCGATTACAAAAAACGCGATCAATACCCGCTATCCAAGCCTTATCGAATTGTGTGTATTGGCAATTTATCGCAGCCATACAAGGGCTGTGATTTTATGCTTGAAACCCTCGCTGCGTTAAAATCACAAGGTCTTGAACTACATCTGGACTGGATTGGCGGTGGTGCTTTACAGCCTGATATGGAACAACTAGCAGCAAAGTTGGAACTGCGAGATTGCGTTAATTTTGTCGGAAATCTGTCCCAACGCGCACAGATAAACGAGATATTAGACGCCTCTGATTTATTTGTGCTGTCTTCACGCCAAGAGGGGTTGCCCAGAGTTTTGATTGAGTCTATGGCCCGCTCGCTAAATTGCGTTGCCACTAATGTGGGGGGCGTCAAAGAGCTATTGCCGCAAGAACATATAGTCGAGCGTGACAACGTAACGCAATTGCAAGCAGCCATAGCGCAGATGATGCAATTAGATGAGTCACAACGATTGCAGATTGGCCTGCGTAACTTCGATAAAGCCCAGCAATATCATAACGATGTGCTTACAGAACGTCGCAGTAACATGTACCAAGCATTACTTGAGAGTGATGCTTAATGGTCGTACTGCATTTACTCAAAACGGCAGTAGGCGCTAGCTGGGCGTTAAGACAAACTACAGAATTGGTCAAATTAGGAGTGACGGTACATCTAGCGTTGCCTGATGGTCCTATGGTTGAAAAGTATCGTGCAGCTGGCGTTCACGTACATCTGTTCGACCCGTCTTTTATCGTCAAAAAGCCATGGCAAAACCTATCCAAAGCCAAACAACTTAGGCAATTAGTGGATGAGATCAAACCTGATATTGTGCACAGTCATTTTGTTGCAACCACTTTGCTTATGCGTTTTGCCTTGCGTCGCTATCAAATCAAAAAAATCTTTCATGTGCCCGGGCCGCTGCATCTTGAGCATTGGCTGTTTAGAAACGTCGATTTACTCAGTGCCAATCAATACGACAGCTGGTTAGCATCTTGCCTTTGGACGCAGAACACTTACATACAACAGGGTATTGATCCTAGCCGTGTCGGCTTAGCATATTACGGCGTGAATGCCGGCGACTTTACCTTTGAGCGAGACGGCACCGATAATCTTAAACAGCAGTTAGGATTGTCAGCAGACACGTTTTTATTGGGCATGGTGGCGTTTTTCTATGCCCCTAAAAGTTACTTGGGCCAGAAAAGAGGTCTTAAAGGCCATGAAGATCTCATTGATGCGATGGCGATAGTCGCCCAGCGTTATCCGAATATTGCCTGCGTGTTTGTCGGTGGACCTTGGGGGAATACCCAACACTATTTCGACTCAGTCAAAGAGTACGCCGAGCAACAAGCCCCAGGTCGGTGTTTTTTCCTGGGGACACGGACCGACGTACCTCAACTTTATCCGCAATTCGATCTTGCTGTGCATCCATCCCATTCTGAGAATGTGGGCGGCGCGGTAGAATCTATGTATGCCGGAGTTGCTACCCTAACATCCAATGTCGGTGGCTTTCCCGATTTGGTTGAAGACGGTGAAACGGGTTATATGGCGCAGGCAAAAGATCCTGATTCGCTAGCGCAAAAGATTATTGAAGCCATCGAAAACGAACCCGAACGCCTTCGTCGAATCGAAAATGCTTCTGAACGTGTAGCTAAGGTTATGAATGTAGAGCATAATGCCAAACAAGTTTTTGATTTTTATCAACATATTCAAGCAGAATCCAATTCATGAGACTACAATATGCTTAAACGTCTGATCGATTTACTGGCATCAATATGTGGCTTGCTAGTGGTGTTGCCAGTGCTAATTGTGGTTACCGTGCTGATCCGGATCAAACTGGGCAGCCCAATATTATTCTCTCAGCTTCGTCCCGGAAAAAATGGCAAGTTGTTTCGAATGTATAAATTTAGAAGCATGACCAGTGAAACCGATGAGCATGGTGAATTGTTACCTGACGCACAGCGATTGACCAAATTTGGTCAATTTTTACGAAGTGCCAGTTTGGACGAGTTACCCGGTTTGCTCAATGTCATTAAAGGGGATATGAGCTTAGTTGGGCCTCGACCACTGTTACCTGAATATTTGCCCTTGTACAGCGAGCATCAAGCAAGACGACATGAAGTGCGTCCTGGTATTACTGGTTGGGCTCAAGTCAATGGCAGAAACACCTTAAGCTGGGAGCAAAAATTCGACTTGGACGTGTGGTACGTTGATAACCAGTCGTTGTTATTGGACATAAAAATAATTTTGATGACAGTGCAAAAAGTGATCAGACGAAAAGACATCAATCAACAGGGTGAAGCGACTATGACGAAATTCACCGGTTCCGATTCGCAGAAGGACGACAACTAATGCAATTGCTCATTGTCGGTGCAAGTGGACACGGCAGTGTGGTTGCGGATTGTGCCGAGGCAATGGGTGTTTACAATAAAATACAATTCATAGATGACCGCTTTCCAACACGAAATAAAATTGGTCAGTGGCCGGTTGTCGGCACCTTGGCTGATATCATTCATTTTACTGATGAACGTACTCAAGTATTTGTGGCGATTGGCAATAATCAAGTGCGCCTAAAGGTATCTAAGGTTCTCTTGGAAGATTATCAGTTGGATTTTGCAACGCTAATTCACCCTTCTGCCATCGTTAGCCCTTACGCCAAAATAGCCCCTGGCACTCTAATTTGTGCCCAAGCGGTTATCAATCCTTATGCTAGTGTCGGTGAAGGCTGTATTGTTAATACGGCGGCAAGTATTGATCATGACAACACTATTGGTGATTATGTACATGTATCGGTCGGTGCTCGATTAGCCGGTACCGTAAATGTTGGTAACTGCAGTTTTATTTGTATTAATGCCACAATTTCCAATAATATCAATGTAGGCGAAGGTGTTACTGTGGGGGCCGGTGCCGTGGTCATCAACGATGTACCTGATAATGCAACAGTGGTAGGGGTGCCTGCCAAATTAGTTAACACTCAATGAGGTTCCAAAAATGCTAAACGGTCCGTTCTCTCCTTGGCCTGATTATGACGAGCAAGAGCAAAACGCAGTGCTTGAAGTACTCAAATCCAATAAAGTCAATTATTGGACTGGACAAATAGGTCGCGAATTTGAGAAGGAATTTGCCCAGTTTAGCGGGTGTAAATATGCTATTGCTGTTGCTAATGGCACTGTTGCTTTGGACCTGGCGTGGGTAGCGTTGGACTTGCCCAAAGGATCTGAGGTTATTGTAACTTCTCGTACGTTTTTGGCGTCCGTTTCAAGTATAGTGTTAGCGGGTCTTGTTCCCGTATTTGCCGATGTCGACCTTGATTCACAAAACATCACTGTTGACACCATCAAGGCGCAAATTACCGATAATACCTCGGCAATATTGTGTGTGCATTTGGCGGGGTGGCCTTGCGATATGGATGGTATTAATGCACTTGCGAAGCAGCATGGGTTAAGAGTCGTTGAAGATTGTGCTCAAGCGCATGGCGCCAAATACAAGGGCATGCCAGTAGGAGCGATTGGGGAAATTGGCGCTTGGTCGTTTTGCCAAGACAAAATCATGACGACTGCTGGCGAAGGTGGCATGGTCACCACTAACAGCGAAGAGATTTATCATAAAATATGGTCATACAAGGATCATGGCAAATCTTGGCATGCGGTTTACGAAAAAGAGCATCCGCCCGGATTTCGTTGGTTACACGAGTCCTTTGGCACGAATTGGCGATTGACTGAGATTCAATCTGCAGTAGGTAGATTACAACTTAAAAAAATGCCGCAATGGCGGGCTGTGCGAGAACAGTATTCACAACAAATTTTTTCTGCGTGTCAGCAATTTGATGCCTTACGCGTGCCTCAGATACCGGACGATATCGAGCATGCTTACTACAAATGTTATGTGTTTGTCAGACCTGAAAAGCTTAAATCAGGCTGGGATCGCGATCGCATCATGGAACAGATTAATGCGGCAAAAGTGCCTTGCTTCTCAGGCTCTTGTTCGGAAGTGTATTTAGAAAAAGCGTTTGATGACACTGATTTACGGCCGACTACACCAAGACCTAATGCGGTTGAACTTGGCGAAACATCGCTGATGTTCTTGGTGCATCCAACATTACAACCGGCTGAAATTGATTTATGCTGTGAAACTATTGCCAAGGTAATGCAACAAGCGAGTGCTGAATGAGATTAGAATCCCTCTTTGAACTGCATCCCCGAGCGAAGCTAGCGTTAGCGGTTGGTTGGGATCTTGTCTCAATCGTCATTGCTTTGCTATTCGCCTATTGGTTAAGAATCGGGATCAGTGCTTGGAGCTTTACTGCGTTAGAGTGGGGAACCTTAACTGCCAATCTCGTCTTTACCTTATTCGCCTTTGTCGCCATTGGCCAATACTCGCAGATCATTCGATATATGGGCGTTCGTGCCGTTTATCTGATGATTTTGGTGCTGATATTTTCTACCTGTTATTTGCTGATAGCAAAATATAGTCTGAATATTTTCATGCCTGCCACAGTTCCGTTTATCTATCTCATGGTAGCGGTGACGTTAATCGCAGCTCCTCGGCTACTTATACAAGCATCATCGCAGGCTCAGCAATATAAAATGCGTGAAAAGTGCATCGTTTTTGGCGCGGGTGAGTCCGGCCGTTCATTGGTGTTAACTCTGCGTGCAGGAACGGGCTTACAACCTATCGCGTTTGTTGATGACAAACGACAGTATCAAGGTAAGCAGGTATTAGGCCTACCCGTTGCTTCAAGAGAAGAAATTGCCGGTTTAATTGAACGTTACGGCGTCAACAAAATGCTGTTGGCAGTGAATAATTCATCTAAAGAGCGTCGCAAAGAACTCATTGCGGAGTTGGAGCCTTATGCCGTCGAATTACTCAGTATTCCGAACATTCAAGATGTTGTATCCGGAAAGCGCAAAATTGACGAGCTTCGTGAAATTCGAATTGAAGATTTGCTCGGTCGAGATCCTGTGCCGCCGATCCCAGAGTTACTGGAGATGAACATTGCTGGAAAAGTGGTGATGGTAACCGGTGCTGGTGGTTCAATTGGTAGTGAATTGTGTCGACAAATAGTCCTAGCGAAACCAACAAAAATGGTCTTGTTTGAACTTTCTGAATTTAATTTATATCAGATAGAAAATGAACTGAAACGTCAATATGACAATATCGAATTTGTACCTATTCTGGCGAGTATTCAAGATACAGTTGCATTGAGAAACGTGTTCAAGCAACACAAAATTCAAACGGTTTATCATGCTGCAGCATACAAACATGTGCCTATGGTAGAGAGCAATCCGTTGGCAGGGATACGCAATAACGTGTTTGGTACCTCCAATGTGGCTCTGGTTGGGGTCGAGCACGATGTTGAAAAGTTCGTGTTGATATCAACCGATAAAGCGGTAAGACCAACTAATATTATGGGCGCCACCAAACGCTTTGCTGAGCTCTATATACAGGGGATCGCTGAGCTGCATTCCGACACCCAATTTGCCATTGTACGTTTTGGTAACGTGCTGGGTTCGTCTGGATCGGTGGTACCTTTGTTCAGTCAACAAATTAATGATGGCGGACCTATCACGGTGACACACCCCGATATCATCCGCTATTTCATGACAATACCTGAAGCCGCCCAGCTCGTTATCCAAGCGGGAGCCATGGGTAGGCATGGTGAAGTATTTGTACTTGATATGGGGGCTCCAGTAAAAATCACAGATTTAGCTTCCAAAATGGCGCACTTGATGGGCCACACGGTACGCACCCCCGAATTTCCCGATGGTGATATTGAGATTAAATTTTCAGGACTGCGCCCAGGTGAAAAACTATACGAAGAGTTGTTAATTGATGATGCGGATACCGAAACTCAACATCCTCGTATAATGGGGGCCGATGAACAAAAACTGCCTTTCGAAGAAATTGTCATGTTAGTCGACAAACTCAATTATGCGCTGGTTAATCAAGAAGAAAACGATGCAATAAACATCCTACTTGAAGCGCCACTCGGGTATTCTCCCGCCCAACATTAATCCAATGAGCCGTTGTTCTGTCGTATAAAGTAAAATCGCTACTAGCCGATAGATATGTATGCTTGTATTAAAGGTAGTCTCTCCTATGCGAACAGTTAGTATTGCGTTTGTCGTATCGATAATCATTTTGAGTGTGTTGCAAAGCGCGCGCGCCGTTGATGGCACCTTTGACTTAGGTGAAACGGTATTCGATCCGAGTGAAAAATTTTATGACAAAACCAAATCCCCGTTCATTTTTGGTGTTGGAGTTGGGTATACCGACAATTACAATCCGTTATTGGAAGAGGATGTTAAAAGCAGCTCTTTGTCCGCTACTGGCAAAGGAAACTTGGTAACTAAGCAAGAAGAATATTGGTTTGAAGCCAAATATCTGGTGCAAACCAGTCAGTTTCAACTGGCTGATAACCTGATTGAGCAATCAGATAGTTTTTCAACGTTTGACCTGGGGCTGAATAATCGCGTTTTCTTGGATCAACGTTGGTCGGTAGATTTAAATGCGCGTTACACCGATTTTGATGAACGTATCGGATCCGGCATTTCTCAGTTTAGGCAGGGAATTGCTGAAAATGACTCAGCTAGCATTGCGCAACTTAGCGCCAGCGTGACTTATGGTGCTGACCGGGCTTATCGCTCAATTCAATTTACCGTGGTGAAATCGATTCGAGATTATGACGATGTTAACGTCTACTCCAATTCTTTTGATTTAGAACAAGATGTAGTGAGTCTTTACTCCAACTTCAGACTAAGTGATCAGACACAATTGATCGCATTAGTGGAATATCGAAAATTAACTTACGAATTTGCCCCCTCTTTAAACAGTAACTATTTCCGCTTCTTGACTGGAACCGAATGGCTGCCAGGGGGGAAATCAAAAGTGTTAGCTTTGATAGGCGCATACCAGCGTCGTTACGACACCATTGACAACACCTCTGGGGTTAACTGGGAATTGGCAATCGACTTGTACCCTCGTGAAGATATGTTGTTCAGCCTTGGCTCAGAGCGTCGTTCCACCTCGGGTGAAAACAACGAAAATTCTTTCGACACTATCGAAGAAGAGCATATAGCCGAATGGTTGTACTTTTACAGCGATCAATGGCGCTTTGGTTTAACGGCTAAACTGCGCAGGCTAAAATATCAAGAGCTGTTGCAAGACGGGACCGCCGATGACCTAAATTATGGCCTAAGCACACAGATTAATTTGTCTGATCATAGTGTCGTTAACATATTAATAGGAACTAATGAGCTTAAAGATGAAACCCGCGGCGTGGATGCGACACAAAACTCAATAGGTGTATCGTGGCAATACGAATTCTAATTCTTGCGACTTTGCTGTTGGTATCCACAGCAATAACTGCACAAACTGCGGTGCCCGATGAGTACATGATCGATACGGGCGATGTGATCGTTATCGATGTTTATAACGAAAAAGACCTGTATGTCAGAACTATGGTAAACGCACAAGGCATCGTCAAACTGCCTTTAATTGGCTCTATTTCTGTATCGGGAAAACCGCCCAGTGTGCTGGAAAGTGAAATAGAAGCAGCGCTGTTCGATGGCTATCTAGTGGAGCCAGACGTTAGCGTCACTATCGAAAAGTATCGTCCTTTCTACATTAAAGGTGCGGTTAAATTACCGGGCGTATTTGACTTTCGACTTAACCTAACGGTTGAACAAGCAATCGCCATAGGCGGTGGACTACGCGACCGTGCCTCAAAATCGGATTGGTATATTTTACGCGGTGCGGCACAAAATAAAGTCAGAGTGAAAAAAGACACGCCCGTTTTTCCAGGGGATATTTTGCACATCGAAGAAAGCGTGTTTTAACTTATGTCTAATGTAGAAGAGTATGAAAAACAACAAGAAGTCAGCTTTGACGTTGCTGATTTATTCTCGTTTTTGTGGCAGAAGAAATTCCACATCATGCTCACTGTGACCATATTGGTCTCGGTTGGATTCTATTATGTAAAGAAAATCCCCAAAACGTATTTAGCCTCCAGCACATTGTTGCTCGATGATCGCAGTGGCGGGGTTAATTTAACCGGGCTAGCCGCTTTGACAGGACGCGGTCCGAGTAAAATGGATACGCATATTGAGTTTATCCGCTCGAAACAATTTATAACCTCAGTTGTGCAAAGTATGGATCTGCACAAAGAACCCGAATTTATTCCCGAATTTGGCAGCTCAGCGGGTAAGCCAGATTTGGCTCACGCAGTGGATGTGGTGATTGAAGATCTCTCACTGAGTCATTTGAATGAAACGGACATGTTGAAGGTCAGTTTTGTCTCGAAGTCGCCAGAAATCGCGGCTCGTTTGGTCAATCAAATTGGTCCTATGTTTTTTGCGTTTCAGTCGGTTAAAAGTCGAGAAAGAGCGGAAATAGCCTCACGTTGGCTTAATTCTCAAGTCGATGCAATTCAAGGAACTTTGACGGAATCTGAAACTAAGCTCCAGCAATTTCTAGAAGAAAACGAATTAGTGGATCTTGCCAGCCAGTTAGGGCTAGTACAGAGTGAAATCTCGACCTTAATGCGTGAGCAACTGCTAAACGATAAGGTGGTGAATGAGGTTAAATCAGTCGTCAATCAAGCAAACAAAGTCATCGATAAGCCCGAATTATTGATGGGCATTCCGCAAATCGCGAACAGCACCGTGATTATCGAAATGCGCAAGCGTATTATGGAACAAGAAAGATTGTTGTCGGAGATTTCCAAGCGCTATAAACACAAACACTATCGTCATATCACCGCGGTAAGTCAGCTTAAAGAAATCAAATTAGAGCTGGCAAACGCACTGCAACAAGCGGTCGAGAGTTTAAAGCGCGAATATGAGGTTTTACTAGAACGCAAAGCCTCATTGGAAGCCAGTCTTGTCGAAGCGAAAAAGCAGCACAGTAAATTAGGGCGTTTGGAAATTACCCTGACCAAACTAAAGCGAGAGTTAGAATCTAATCAAAAACTTTACGAAGCTTTCTTGAGCCGTTTGCAAGAAACTGAGCTTCTCAAAGACATCGAACAGCAAGGCAACTATGCGGTGATTGACTATGCTGCCGTGCCCAAACGGCCTTTCAAACCAAACGTTGGTTTATCGCTAATTGTTATCGTGCTACTTTCTACTGTGTTCAGCACTGGTGTTTGGCTGATTGTTCATTTGCTTAGTGACAAGCGCAGTAAGGTACGTCAGTTGTTACGTTCACTGGATGTGCCTGTTTTGGCCGAGTTCCCTAAGCTTAACAAGAAACAGCAAAATTTGAGTTCTGAAACCTTGTTCGATGACCGCAAACAGTATTTTGCCTATTCAGAGTCTGTTCGCTCTTTGCGCACCGTGCTCTTAGTTAACAAATCAGACGAACAAGATGAGAACCGAATTATTGCTGTTACCCGCGTCAGTGCAGAACAGAAAAAGTCCGGTTTAGTTGTGCAACTTGCTGACTCATTTAGCCGTTTAGAAAAAACCTTATTAATTGATGCTGATTTGCGCTCACCTTCGATTGCCAAAATGTTCAAATTGCCTAACGAAAAAGCCGGTTTAACCAGCCTGCTATCACGCCGAGCTAGACTCAGTGAGTGCATCTATCGTCCAGCAAACACGCCTTTGTTAGTCATGACCGGTGGGCCTGTTCCAGCGGATCCTTTAGTCTATTTGGCCAAGCAAAGGTTTGCTAGTTTCATTGAAAAACTATCGATAATTAACGAACGCCTCGTTATCGACTTACCCGCAATAAATGCATACAGCGATGCCTTAGTGGTATCAAAATTAGCGAACGCAGTAGTACTAGAATGCGATATAGAGAATATAGTTGTTGAAGAGTTGTTAATGAGTGTTCAGAGGTTGCAGGAGTCTGGCTGCCCCTTGATGGGCGTGGTGTTGACCAATGTTAAGAGTAAGCGGAAATACAAGTAAGTTAACGAAATGGTAACATTTTTTCGCTGCCTAATATGAAAATTCATACCTTATTATACTAATTGATAATGTACTTCTAATTTCAGTCAGTTAGAATCAGTAACTGGCTAATATTAGGTGACAAAATATCATGAAGTTTTTAATTCCACTTTTACTGCTTTGTGCAGCAAGTACATCGGCATCAGCTGCTCTAGTGCAATGGGATGCGTTTAATGATGGCGATGAGCTTGCCGTTAAAGATTTAGAGACCGGTACCATTTGGTTGGACTTATCACAGTCTGCCGATGTGGGTTATTTCCAAGCAGGCGATCTATATGACAACTGGGATTATGCTACCAACTCACAAGTTGAAGATCTGTTAGCTAAATCCTTCCGTAGCTTTGTTCCTAGCACTAATACCAATTATCAAAATAACTGTTACGTGGGTAACTCATGCTTTGATGAAACCCAACAGTGGCTCGATTTGTTTGGCGCGACGACGCATAGAGACAACGCTCTTGTAAATTATGGATTTGGATTATACGCAGATGAAACAGGCGCAGTTCGTTTAGGCGGAGGTCGTATCAATGGCTCTTTAGGTAATGCTTATATTTACGGTGATGAGTTTTCGCCTGATTATTCTAGCTATGTAACTGGGGCGCCAACCTACTACTACAGTACATTTTTAACTATGTCAGCTCAACCAACTATCAATGCCCAGCTTTCTGAAGCAAGCATGTTGGGCATATTTTTAACAGCATTAGGTTTTGTGATGCTGCGTAGAAGAAAAGCTCTAACACCAGCCTAACCAGTAAGTACTTCATGATACTAGAACCCCGACTTAGTTCGGGGTTTTGACGTTAGAGCGTCTGATCTTTTCAAACCTAAGACCAACTCACTAGACGTTTTATAGTGGTTTTGCCCACGGTTTTTTTGAGCCTTTAGTCGTGCGAATTGTGGATCCTCGTGAGGTTGGTTACACTAAACTAAAAAATAACACGGACTATCGCTTGTATCCTCTGCATTGCTTACACACATTTGGCCTTTCGGCAACTGCAAAAAACATCATCATCGTTGACGATAACGAGCTTGCTAATGTAAACATGCAAGCTCCTTTTGTGATCTTAGGGCAGGGCAGTAATTGCGTTTTCACCGAGGATTACATAGGTACCATTGTTAAAATAGAGCTCCTCGGTAAGCAGATAACGCAGCACAGCGACTATGTTGAAATTAGCGTTAAGGCCGGTGAGAACTGGCACCAATTGGTCGTGCATTGCATGCAACAAGGTATTAATGGCCTTGAAAATTTGGCTTTGATCCCTGGCACTGTTGGTGCCGCTCCTATTCAAAACATCGGTGCTTACGGTGTTGAGTTGCAGCAGTTTGTCGATCGTATCGGTTTTGTGGATTTAACCACGGGCGGCTCGCATTGGCTGTCTAACGCAGAATGTCAGTTTGGCTACCGAGATAGCATTTTTAAACGAGAGCTAAGCCAACGGGTGCTTATCACAGATGTGGTTTTGCACTTACCAAAGCAATGGCAACCCTGTCAACATTACGGTGAACTGCGGTTGTTAGAAACCCCTTCGGCACAAGACATATTCAATAAAGTGGTAGCGGTTCGAAACGCTAAACTGCCCGATCCTGCTAAAGTGGGTAACGCTGGAAGCTTCTTTAAGAACCCAGTAATCAGCCAAAGCTTATTTGAAGAATTGCAATTTAAATGGCCGAAAATGCCACATTACGCGGTGGATAACCGCACCGTAAAAATACCTGCTGCGTGGCTGATTGATACCTTAGGCTTCAAAGGCGAAAAACGCGGAGGTATACAATGTCATCCCACTCAGCCTTTAGTGCTTACTAACGATGGCACTGGCACGGGACAGCAATTGCTCGGTCTAGCCAAAGAGATACAACAAAAGGTGATTGACGTATTTTCAATTTCCTTAGAAAACGAAGTTAGGTTGATTGGTAAAGAAGGATTTATTAGCTTATGACACAGCGCACGAGTTTAACCAGAACACTGATTTTACAACGTTTAGCGGATGGACAATTTCATTCAGGTGAGTTGTTGGGAAAAGAGCTGGGTTTGAGTAGAGCTTCAGTGTCTAAAAATGTAAAAGCCTTGGGGAAATTGGGGCTGGATATTTTCAGTGTTACCGGCAAAGGATATCGGTTGGCTAAGCCGATATCACTGTTGTCGCATGGTCAAATTGTCGACCGATTAGAAAAGCTTAATCCGGAACAGGTCAATGTGTTGAATATTATCGATTCGACCAATACCTATATAAAGCAGCAGAAGCGCTCTTTAAGCAATGGTTATGTTTGTATCGCCGAAGCTCAGACCGAAGGGCGAGGAAGGCGAGGACGCTCTTGGGTTTCTCCTTATGGCGCGAGTATTTACCTCTCGATGTTCTGGTCTTTTCCTGGAGGATACCAAGCAATCAGTGGTTTGAGTTTAGTTGTTGGGATCGCGATTGTTCAAGCGTTAAAAAAATTAGATGTACAAGGCGCCATGTTGAAGTGGCCAAACGATGTGTATTTGCATGGTAAAAAACTTGCTGGAATTCTAGTAGAAGTAGAAGGGCAAATGGGCTCAGCGTGTGAGGCAGTGATAGGCTTAGGGCTCAATATTGACTTGCCAGAATCTAAGGTCAATATAGATCAAGCTTGGACCGATTTGAGTAAAAGCACTGGCTGGCAGTTCGACCGCAATGAGTTGGCTGCCAACATTATCGATGAACTAGTAACAGTGTTAACCCTATTTGAAAAGCAGGGCCTTCAGCCTTTCTTAGATTCTTGGAAACAACATGACTATTACGATAACCAGCCAGTCACCTTACACATGGGTGAGAAACAAGTAAAAGGTACTGTGCGTGGAGTAAATCAAGACGGCGCGTTGATGTTAGAACAGAATAATCGTGTAACCCCTTATCATGGAGGCGAAATCAGTGTCAGACCTGGTTAATTCGTCAACCAAAAACACTCTGCTGTTAGATGTGGGTAATAGCAGAATGAAATATGCGATAAAAGTGTCTGGCGCGCCATTGTTAGCTAAACACTGTAAAGATATCGAAGATATACCCGAACTAAATAATGCAATTGATAAAGTAGTGCTGGGTTCTGTCAAAAACAATGAGCTGACTCAGAAAACGATTCTTGCCTGCCAACAAAGAGGCATTGAGGTAGTAGAAGTAACAACACAATCTAGCGAATTTGAAATATGTTGCGCATATGTTCACCCTGAGAATCTGGGCGTAGACCGTTGGTTGGCCATATTGGCCGCAAGACTACATACTCAGCTACCGGTTGCAGTAATAGATGCCGGAACTGCGCTCACTTGTGACCTTGTAGTGGAGAATCGTCATCTTGGTGGTTGGATCGTTCCTGGATTTAGCATGATGCGCGAAGCCGTGACTTCAAAGGCAGATCGCGTCTTTGGTGATTCACTTCGCCCCACACAACTTCGTTTAGGAACCAGTACCCAAGAATGCGTTAACATGGGATGTCTCGCCGCACTTAGCGGAATAGTGAATGAAGCCCACAGACTGCTCTCTACTCACAATCAACATTATTGTATTTACATCTGCGGCGGTGATAGCGATCTGCTGGCATCTCAAGTAGATCATAACGTCATAATCAAACCTAATTTGGTGCTTGAAGGCCTAGGTCGATTCGCTTAATCGCTGACATCTATAGAACGTACTTTGCTCAAAGGCAGCATGCGGTTAGCTTTCTGTACCTGTGCGTTTTAACAGCACTCAACACATATTCCACATCGCGCAGTTGAATTTTTAAACACCTCATCATTATTTTTTAAGAAATCCACGAAAATTCGTGTTTTTTTGGACAAATACTGTTGCGCCTTAGTGATCATTACTCTAGAATGCGCACCCACTTGATGCAGTGCCGACTTAGCTCAGTTGGTAGAGCAACTGACTTGTAATCAGTAGGTCGCCAGTTCGACTCCGGCAGTCGGCACCATCAATCTGGAGGGGTACCCAAGCGGTCAACGGGAGCAGACTGTAAATCTGCCGGCTCAGCCTTCGCAGGTTCGAATCCTGCCCCCTCCACCATTTTTACTGCGCACCTGCAGGTTAATCAGGTGTAGGTTGTAACGCGTTTTGTTGCACCACCACTTTTCATCGAGGTGGACAGAGAATAGGTTTGCGAGCATCGTATAATGGCTATTACCTCAGCCTTCCAAGCTGATGACGTGGGTTCGATTCCCACTGCTCGCTCCAATTACGTGCTGATATGGCTCAGTTGGTAGAGCGCACCCTTGGTAAGGGTGAGGTCGGCAGTTCGAATCTGCCTATCAGCACCATTTCTCTCTTCTCTCTTTGGATAGGTTTTTTAATTACTTTGCTAGGAAAAATTTAAGATGGCAAAAGAAAAGTTTGAACGTACGAAAACCCACGTAAACGTCGGTACAATTGGCCACGTTGACCACGGTAAAACGACGCTAACAGCGGCAATCACGACTGTTCTAGCAAAGACTTATGGTGGTTCTGCATCAGCGTTTGACCAAATCGATAACGCTCCAGAAGAGCGTGAGCGTGGTATCACAATTTCAACGTCTCACGTTGAATATGACACACCTAACCGTCACTACGCACACGTAGATTGTCCTGGACACGCCG
>NZ_BAAAFD010000020.1:0-24259 GCF_039523355.1 Aliiglaciecola litoralis
GAAGATCTGCCCTGCGAACAGCCTCTTTGCGAAAAGTTTCAGTATAAGGTTGTGCTTTCTTTTTGCGTTCCATAAATCACCTCTTATCTAACTATAAGAGATGTCCACTTTTTTTGGGTAAGTTCTAAATATAACGCCCCAATAAGAGGCTAAAAATTGTTTGCTAAAATGTGTAGCGCAGCGAAACCGAGCAAACTGTTTTTAGTCCCGCTTAATTGGCTTGTTAGGTGTTGAACAAGCAGCAACTGCCGATTCCAACACACTAGTTGTTATAGACCAAGCATATGCCACATGGTGACACCCTCCACCTATATTTTTGCCACCATCTGTCTCTTCACAATACTTGAACAACTTACCTTGATAAGTAGAAATAAACTCATCACTGCAGATCTTCTCTTCACCACTCAAGGAATTAACTACATTGAGTATCTCTTGGCTCTGTTCGTTGGTGTATTCACCTCTAGGTATTTGAGGGTTTTTCATAGGGCTTGTCGCTGAACAACCAACAACGAACATAATTAGAATTAGCAAATAAACGCAACGATTCATTAAACACCTAACGCCCCTAATAAACGGCGCAAACTTGCTGGCTATAATGGCGAGGAACGAGCTCCAGCCAGCGAGTTGGCGTCCGGTTGATTGGTTTGTTATGCATATAAACCCTTCAATACATCGTACTTTTTTTCTATAAAGCATTCTAATGCAGTTCGTGCATTTTGTTTATTAAAAGACTGTGCCTGTAATTCCACTAATCCTAGCTTTTTTGATAAGCCAAACCAAGAGCTTACTTCGCCAGGAAAGTGGCACTCAGAAACGAAACTAAGTTTATTTTCATCACCATATGCAGATACCCAAATATACTCTTCACCTTCCTTAATAATTAACGAAAGTGTGGGTGAGCACTTTTGTATTTCGTTAGCCATTTCCGCCTCACGTGCCCAATCGAATTGGTCAAAATAGACTAAGGCTTGCGATGGGTCTTTGATACTTTTAACTTCCGACTCGTCATGGGAATGATTTGAATATTGAAAATTTAAACGCACTAAAACCTTCCTTGTATGCATAACGCCCCTAATAACCTGCACAAACTTGTGGCCTACACTTTGTGAGGCACGAGCAATGGCCGCGAGTTTGTGTCAGGTTGATTGGATTGTTATATGACGATAATTTAAAAATTACCAATTAAAACAACCACCAAAATAAGTTCTGCAACAAAAAATACAATAGACATCGTAAAATCTAAGCATTTCCACTTTTTTGACTTTCCTGAATACTCATTATGGACAACCTCTCGATAAGAAGATGAAAAGAGAAAAAGCCACCCCCTGTAAATCCAATTTAAACTGCTGCCAAGTTCGCCAAAAAAGTTGATCACTTATAAATCCCACGGCATATAACGCCCCTAATAAACGGCACAAACTTGTTGGCTAAAAAGGCGAGGAACGAGCTCCAGCCAGCGAGTTTGGGTCCGGTTGATTGGTTTGTTAGTCACACTTCTGTACCGTATACTTTATACGTTGTTTGCAAGTCTTTAAACTGGCGCAAAACTTCCCATTCGTCAACCCTCTTAACTGCTCCCTTAAAAGAAGTGAACGATTCCCAAGCTTCAATAGCATCCCCTGTTTTCAAAAGTGCAGGCGCTGCATTTTTTACATCAAACTCGCAATAAACGAGTTCATAGAATTCATATACCTCACCTTCTAATTTGCATTTCACCCTGTAATGAAACGCAAAGTAAAACTGTTTCAAATCTCTTGAATTATCAATAAACAATTCGGCCTGAATGCCTAGGTCAGCCATTGTTTTAGGTTTGTGTTTTTTTAATTCAAGATATTGCTCTCTAAAAACCATCCATGCATCTCCAATGGATATCACATCATGTTTATCCAATGCATTTTCTAAGGATGAAGCCAGCTGCGGGTATAGATTCATTCAAGTCCTTGGGTGACTAACAGCTTATTATGTAGACATCACAGTAACAGGCATATGCTTTCACTAATGACCTCCACATTTCTTATCTTAATATCAAAAGCTTACCTTACTATTTGGTTGTTTTACTAATGGTTTTCTTGTGTGTTACTGGAGCTTCTCAGTTATCAAAGGGCGTTACTTAAAATTTAATATTCCTTTTCAATAACTTAGCTAATCGTGTTCTAACAGGGGCATATTTACTAAGAATTCATGGTAATTCCACAGGATTAGCAAGGTGGAAGAAAGTCGGCTTTTTGAATTTTGCGGATCGTCAGAATGTCTTAGTCGACCATCCGCTTTTCGCTCGCATCCGACACTCAGCTCCAATAAAAGGGCACTCGTAATTGAAGGGCGTCAGCTATATTAACTAAAATATTTAAACAACTTATTTGCATGTTGGAGTGCACCTCAAGCGGGCGAGAACGCCTATGTTCATTATTTTTGTATACCAATATCTGAGCATATTCCAGGTAAATCCTCTTCGGTAAGGCCAGCCATTAAATGTTTTAATTCCGATAACGATACCGCAGCCCTTTTTTCTTCTGAACCATGCATGATGTCGCTTATCCATTCCTTAAAAAAGGACAGTCTAGTGTAATACTCTCGAATTCCATATTTACCGATCTTGATACCAAACTCACCTCGAGAGCTTATTCCTAATACGACATAGTCGTTGCCATTCTTGATATACGCCGGACCACCACTGTCTCCACCACCGCTAATACCTTCCAGTGGCAATGCTTCATCACCACGATTGAATACAAAAGAGAGTAATGGGCCATCAGCCGTTTCAACAACATTATTAGCTAGTCGCAGCACTCCGTTATTTTCAAAATTATCAATCGTTTGGCCCTCGATCCCAGAGCCTGTTCCACCCGCACCAATAAAGGTGATAGTTTTGCCCTGCTCTTCATTATCAACATACATTGCGGCTGGTGCGACATGAGTAACTGGGGCTGATAGTTCCAACAATGCAAGGTCGTGACTAACACCAGGAGTATGGTCAGGGTGTACAAACCGCCTTTTCACAATAGCCTTTTTCCCCCCCCACTAAAATCGTCGTACCGGGATCGGTACAAAACGTGGTGTGAGCAGCTGATACGATCCAAGTGGGCGCTATCAGAGAACCATGAGCGCCATCGATGTAAAATTGTGCCAAAGGGGGGAAATCACTCCATGAGGCGGCGTATTTTTTAGGGTCTACATCGTGACGCATGACAATCGCTGAAGACGGCAGCGATAAAACAATTGAAAGGACTATAAAGAATATCAGGGCTAATGTTTTCATTTTTGATTACACTTGTAATTTAAAAATTTAAGTTTACTTATCTATATTTAAATTACAACTGTAATCTTAGTGTGTATTTATCTAACCAACTTTACAGTTCCGGAAAGAGCGTTTTTTAAGGCGCTGTAACACTTTGATTTTGCGACTTTCTTGTTCGAAGCGGCTGTTCCATTAAGTTAGAACCAACTTCCCCAATTCGCTCTAAACAGTCAAACCGCACAAACAAAAATGCCCTCTAGCTTAGAGGGCATTAAACATCCGTTTACGGAAAATGGTTTACATCATCAGAGTAAATGATTTACTCACTACAAACATTAATCGCGCTGAACCTCGGCGTTGTGATAAACGTCTTGTACGTCATCACAATCGTTAAGCATGTCGATAAACTTATCGAACACCTCAACATCATCGCCACTGACTTCGGTGTGCGTTTGCGGAATAAAGGTAATTTCATCCACGTCAAATTCGATATCTGGCTGGGCATCGCTCAGTGCCGTTTTGACTTTGTAGTATTCGGTATGAGGTGCGAACACGGTGATGACACCGCCTTCTAATTCAATATCAGTCACATCGGCATCAGCTTCCATTAACAGCTCTAACACTGCATCTTCGTCTTCGCCTTTAAACGCAAGGACCGCTTGATGATCAAACATGTGTGACACTGTACCGGCAACACCAATTTTGGAGTTAGTTTTGGTAAAGCAGTTGCGCACTTCGGTGATCGTACGATTGTTGTTGTCAGTCAAACAGTCGACAATCACCATACAATTGCCCGGACCAAAGCCTTCATAACGGGCAACCGTAAAGTCTTCGCCAGCGCCCCCTTCCGCTTTTTCAATGGCTTTATCGATTACGTGAGCAGGCACCTGATCTTTTTTGGCTTTTTCGATCAATCGGCGCAAAGACAAATTGGCTTGTGGATCAGTACCGCCATTTTTGGCTACTACATAAATTTCTTTTCCGTATTTGGAATAGACCTTGGTCTTTTGCCCTGCTGTCTTCGCCATCGCAACTTTGCGAACTTCAAACTTTCTTCCCATTTTAATATTGCTCTCTGTATTTGGGCAATTCACCCAGATTAACTCTGATGTATGGATTCTACCTAGACTCGGTGGTCTAGGGCAAATGTTGTGTTGCCAGATAGTCGTGAGATTGCATCTCTTTTAAGCGACTTAAGCAACGTCGAAATTCAAATTCAAGTTGTCCGGTGGTATACAATTCTTCCATCGCGACTTGTGCCGAGATGATTAATTTCACATTGCGCTCGTAAAATTCGTCGACCATGGCGATAAAGCGTCTGGCGATATCATCTTTATCTCGCCCCATTTGCTCAACGTTGGCCAGTAACACAGAGTGATAACAGCGGCTAATTTCCATGTAATCCGATTGGCTTCGTGGTCCATCGCACAAGGCTCTGAATTCAAACATCACCACCCCATCCGCATCTTGGATACTGGGTATTTTACGGCCTTCAATCTCAATTGGTCGATTCTTACCACCGACATCGGGCGCTAACTGACCAAAATATTTGATCAGATCTTGGTTAGCATTTTCATCCAAGGGATAGTGATATATTTCAGCTTGCTCTAAGGTTCTCAAGCGATAATCTACGCCAGAGTCCACATTAACGATGCGGCAGTTTTGATTTAACAATTCAATTGCCGGTAAGAAACGCGATCGTTGTAAGCCATTTTTATATAATTCATCGGGAATGATATTGGACGTGGCAACAAGGCATATTCCTCGAGCAAATAATTCCTGCATCAAGGTGCCTAAAATCATGGCATCAGTGATATCGGATACAAAAAATTCATCAAAACAAATGACTTTGGCTTCTTTGGCAAATTTATCCGCCACTATGGTCAGTGGGTCTGCTTCGCCCTTTAATGCTTTCATTTCGTGGTGGACGCGATGCATAAAGCGATGGAAATGAATACGCATCTTGCGTTCAAACGGCAAGCAGTCGTAGAAGGTGTCGACTAAATAGGTTTTACCGCGCCCCACGCCCCCCCAAAAATACAAACCCTGTATACTGGGTTTGCTCATTCCAGTGCCAAACACACTAACTAGCTTGATCCGCCACGTTAGTTTTTTTTGTGGTTGCGTTAGTTCATCGTATAAACGTTGCAATTCTTTGACTGCATTTTGTTGCGCTGCATCAAAATGAAAATCAGGATCTTCTAAATCCTGTTGATATTTTTGCCAAGGCGTTGTCATGCTCATCCGTTATGTTAAAAAAAATTAAAAAATCTGTCTTGATCGAAAAATAATTGGCCGCATAGTTTGCTAAGCGAGTATGATTAAGTAAAGCGATTAAATAAATTGGAGACATTATGGACTGGATAGTAGGGCTATTGCTATTGCTTGTGGGAATGATTATTGGATTTTTTATTTCCAAATTCATCAGTGAACAGAAATTGGCAGAGCAAGCGTCCAAATCAAACGATACCACGGTTAAGGAAATGCTGGCACAACATGCCGCGGATCATCTTAGCCAGTCACGCGAAATTGTCAGTGCTTTACAAACTCATATCGAAGATCTTTCTGAGCAGCTCGATGCTTACGAAAACGTGTTAAGCGCGAGTCAGTCTGATAACAATGACAACCTCACCTTCTTTGGTGAGCATGCGACAGTGTTTATTCGGAATCAGCAGGCCAAACAGAAACGCAAGCGTGAACCCGCAGAGTTTCAGCCTAAAGATTTCTCTAGCGAGAGAACGGGTCTGTTTACTGACGCAAAAAATAAGCAAGTCGTCGATAACGAATAATTAAATCTGAACTTTGCATGCCAATGTAGGGTCATTGAGACTGACTATTTTAATAAGTGCGGAGGCCAAGTGGTCTCCAATACTTCGGAGATAAAATCTTGATGAAAAAAGCTGTATATCGACTTTTACTTACCACCAGTATTGTTGCCACCACAATGTCGTTTGGCATGACTGCCAATGCCGCGCTGCCGTTCTTTTCGACCGATAAAGACGAAGTGCCGTCACTAGCTCCGATGTTAGAAGAGGCTACCCCCGCAATCGTCAGTATTGCGGTTGAAGGAACACAAGTCTCAAGGCAACGTGTCCCTGAAATGTTCAGACACTTTTTCGGTGCGCCTAACGAGCAAGTTCAAGAACGGCCATTTCGCGGTCTAGGATCAGGCGTCATTATCGATGCGAAAAAAGGCTATGTGGTGACTAACAATCACGTAGTGGATAATGCAGACGAAATTACCGTAAAGCTCACCGATGGTCGTGAACTTAAAGCGAAGAAACTGGGCGCCGATGAACAAAGTGATATCGCTTTGCTACAAATAGATTCAGATAATTTGAAAGCCGTGCCCTTGGCAAACTCAGACAAATTGCGCGTTGGCGACTTTGTAGTAGCAATCGGCAATCCATTTGGACTAAGCCAAACTGTCACGTCTGGCATTGTCAGTGCACTGGGGCGTTCCGGCCTGAATATTGGTGGCTACGAAGATTTCATCCAAACCGATGCGGCAATCAACCGCGGAAACTCGGGGGGCGCATTAGTTAATTTGCGCGGTGAATTGGTGGGCATCAATACCGCTATTTTCGGACCTAATGGCGGCAACGTCGGCATCGGGTTTGCAATTCCTAGCAACATGATGAAAAGCCTTGTCGACCAAATAATCGAATACGGTGAAGTAAGACGAGGATTGTTGGGCATTTTGGGACAAGACGTGGATGCAGGATTAGCAGAAGCTATGAACCTAGATGTCAATAAAGGCGCATTCGTCAGCGAAGTTAGTCCTGATTCGGCTGCGGAAAAAGGTGGCATCGAGTCTGGTGATATTATCACTCACATAAACGGTAACGCTGTGAGTAGCTTCCAAGAGCTGCGTGCCAAAATTGGCAGCATGGGAGCCGGCTCTGAAGTTGAGTTGACAATATTGCGTAAAGGAAAGTCTTCTAAAATAGAGGTAGTTCTTGGTGATGCTACCGGTCAGGTAGTTGCTGCTAGAGAAATCCACCCCGCCCTGGAAGGTGCAACCTTAACCAATGGTAAAACCGAACGCGGTAATGACGGTGTCGAAATAGCAGAATTAGAGAGTCGCTCTCCGGCTGCACGCATTGGTTTACAAGAAGGAGATGTGATTGTCGGTGTCAATCGGACGCGCGTAAACAACGTTGCCGAACTTAGCCGTCAAATGGAAGATGCTCAAGGCGTTATTGCGCTTAACATACAACGCGGTAAATCCTCTGTTTATCTCGTTATTCGATAAGTCACATTCGATGGATGGTTGATTTTCAAGTGAAAATCAACCATCTGTTGTTGATTCGTTAGCCACGTTATTTTGCAACATCTCATGCAACTTAGGCGTGTTTCAACAGGGTTTTGGCCAGATCTTTAATGCACAAGTACCCGTTCAGTGTTATTCTTTAGAATCAATTAGTTAACTTGATTCAGTCCGTGAAATTATCATCAACCCTACAATTTGTCGGAAAATCCATTGCTTTGGGCTTGATTATCTCTGCCTTGATCTTGGTGTTAGTTCCCGAATTACGCCATGGCAGCGGACTCAGTCTGGATGTGTTTGGACGCACTCAAAGTGCGCCTGAAAAAATAAGTTACTACAACGCTATCAGCCGTTCAGCACCAGCAGTGGTAAATATCTACAGTAGCAGCATCGATATCGTACGCAGTCGCCAAGTTAGCCGTACAAGCTTGGGGTCTGGTGTGATCATGACCCAAAGCGGGTTTCTACTTACCTGTTGGCATGTGATTAAAAATGCCGAAAGTACCATAGTCGGTTTACCCGATGGACGCAGATTGCCGGCCGATTTGGTAGGTTATGACGAATTGACCGATTTGGCTGTCTTGAAGATTGAAGCTGAGAATTTAAGCGTCATTCCGCAAGTGCCTAACCCCGAGGTTCGCGCCGGAGACGTAGTACTGGCAATTGGCAACCCACTTAATATCGGACAAACCATTACACAAGGGATCGTCAGTCGTTCTGGACACACGATCACCCAGAACTTTCGTGAACTGATACAAACTGACGCAGTACTTCACGAAGGTAATTCAGGTGGTGCTTTGGTAGACAGTAACGGGACTTTAATCGGTATAAACAATGCAACTTTCAAGACGTTAGACAGTCAGCGCCGAGTCATCGACGTAAATGGGATCTTCTTCGCTTTACCTTACTCACTGGCGCGGCGAGTGATGGATGAGATAATTGAAAATGGTCGAGCTACCCATGGTCAGTTGGGTTTCTCAGGCGGTATTGATCCCAATGTTGAAGGCATTGTGGTAACCGAAGTGCAAGCTGGAGGTCCTGCTGAAGAAGCCGGACTTCAGCAGTTCGATATCATCCTATCGATTGATAAAGTCGAGCTGGCAACTTTGGATCAAACCTTTGATATGATCGCTAAAAGTCGCCCCGGACAAGAGCTTGAATTAACGGTGAGCCGCAATGGCAAAATTATTTACGTCACTGTGGTGGTGGGTCAAGCTACCAAGTAGTGTGGTGCTAATGTATACCGTCTTTTTCTCCGTTTTACCTGCTTACTTTAAACACCTGTAACAACCATTAAATGCGCTTCGAATCTGGCCAATGAATGTCCCTTGGATTGTGCGTTGTAGCTGGGAGATTCCCGTTCAAGAGCTCCCGGGAATGACAGGGACTTTAGACCCTAGGAATGACCGTAGCTTTAGAGCTTAGGAATGACTGTAGCTTTAGGCCCTAGGAATGACAGGGACTTTAGGCCCTAGGAATGACCGTAGCTTTAGAGCTTAGGAATGACTGTAGCTTTAGGCCCTAGGAATGACAGGGACTTTAGACCCTAAGAATGACCGTAGCTTTAGGCCTTAGGAATGACAGTGACTTTAGATCTTAGGAATGACTGTAGCTTTAAACCTTTGGAATAACAGTAGCTTTGGACTTTTGAACGAGCAAGGTCGTCATCTTCGAATGCGGTTATCGAAGATCTTTTAGCTCCACTGACGAAATCCGTTAGCTAATTCGGCTTATATTGGCACCTAATTGCGTTAACTTCTTTTCTATATGCTCATATCCGCGATCCAAATGATAGATTCGGTCAACTATGGTTTCACCTTGAGCCACTAATCCGGCAATAATTAAACTGGCTGAAGCACGCAGATCCGTTGCCATCACTTGAGCACCGGTAAGTTGTTCAACACCATTACACACTGCACTGTTTCCTTCTAGGGATATCTTCGCCCCCATACGTTGTAACTCTGGAACGTGCATAAAGCGGTTTTCAAAGATGTTTTCAGTGACCACACCAGTTCCTTCCGCAACACAGTTCATTGCCACAAATTGAGCCTGCATATCGGTAGGAAAGCCCGGATGTGGTGAGGTTTTTAGATTAACACTCTTTGGTCGTTTGCCATGCATGTCTAAGGACACCCAGTCTTTGCCGGTTTTAATCTCAGCTCCCGCTTGTGTGAGCTTATTCAAAACAACTTCAAGCGTCTCTGGTGCCGCATTTAAACAAGTAACTTGGCCACCCGTGACCGCAGCAGCCACAAGGAAAGTGCCGGTTTCAATTCGATCGGGTAACACGCGATAATGACAGCCGTGCAAACGCGCAACCCCTTCAATCTTAATACTGTCGGTACCCGCTCCCGTGACCTTTGCTCCCATGCGATTCAAGCAATTGGCTAAGTCGACTATTTCAGGCTCTCTGGCCGCGTTTTCGAGGATGCTCTCCCCGTCCGCCAGCGCTGCTGCCATCATCAGATTCTCGGTAGCACCAACGCTCACGACATCCATGAAAATGTGTGCGCCTTTAAGACGTCCCTCGACACTGGCTCTGACATAGCCGGCATCGACCTGAATGTCGGCTCCCATCTGCTTTAGTCCTTCTAGATGCAGATTCACCGGACGAGCACCAATCGCACAACCGCCAGGCAAAGATACATTGGCTTGACCATATTTGGCTAACAAGGGACCAAGAACCAATATCGACGCTCGCATGGTTTTCACTAGCTCATATGAGGCGGTGTAATTATCAATCGCACTGGGATCTAACAGCAACTCATCATCTTTACCTCGCGACGCCTTTACACCTAAGCCAGCAAGTAACGCAATACTGGTTTTGATATCTCGAAGGTGGGGTACATTGTCGAAAACACAGGTAGAGTCGGCCAGAATACTCGCCATTAAAATAGGCAAAGCGGCATTTTTCGCCCCCGAAATGGAGACCTCGCCCTGCAGTGCAGGACTAGTATGAATTGATAATTTTTCCATGGGACTCGGCTATTGAGGCATGTTGAACATGCGTTCACGTTGCCATTGTTTTTCAGAGAAGGTTTTGATTGAGATAGCATGCATAGTGCCATCAGCAATTTGTTCCTTTAGAGGACCGTAAATGAACTGTTGTTTTTTGACTCTGCTCATCTCGTCAAACTTGTCACTGACGGCGATAATCTGAAAATGAGAGCCTTCACTAGTCACGTGAACTTCAGCCAATTCCAATTGCTCTTTTAATAGGGTTTCAATTTGTTGATTATTCATCCGAACTCATTTTATTTGTTGCAGGTAAAAAGATGCTTAATGCAATGGTAACACGGTTTCTAGATTACTTAATTTAGCTAAGTTAATCAGTGATTCAGGTACATTGGCTAAATTCAATTCTACCTTTTGCTGATGACATGCTCGAGTCAAGTGAACCAGCCACGCCAAGCCCGCGGTATCAACCTGATCAACCTCAGCCAGGTCGAGCGTAACCTTTTGGTTTTTGCTCTTTGCGTCTTCAATCACACTATCGCGTTCAGGCCAACAGGACATAACCGTATCCATATTCAAAGCTCCGGAGAGCTTAAAGGCTCCGGAGTCTGATTGAGATATTGTCGCTTGCGTGTTCATTTAATTGTTCTTCTTGTCTTTATCCATAACGATAGGTTGCTGAATTTTTTCACGCATCAGCTCAATTACTTTATCGATACCTTGTTGACGCAAGATAGATTCAAATTCGCTTTGTTTGCTAGACAGCATGCTAATGCCTTCTGCAACCATATCCCAAGCCTTCCATTCATTAGTTTTGCGGTCTTTTCTGACTTTGAAAGCAATCTTAATATCCGGACGATCGTCATCTTTAACAATCGCACGAACGGTAACATTACTGTCATTTTCGTAGTCTGAAGCGGGTTCAAAAATAACGACTTGGTCATCGTAGTAACCCATTGCCACTGCATAGGTAGTAACTAGGTATTCTCGAAATACCTCAACGAATTCCTGCAACTGCTCTTTTTCAGCTTTGGTCACATACTTGCCAAGTACCTTAAACGCTGAAAATTTGTAATCCACATAAGGTAAAAGCTCTTCTTTCATTATGTCTCTTAGCACTTCGGGATTAGCCGCGATGTTCGATTTTTCGCGCTTAATGCGATCGAAGGTTACTGACGCGACACCTTGCACCATTGCGTAGGGGTCTTTTTCATCAAGCTGATTAGCGTGCCCGGTCGACACTGCCCCAACGAGGGAAACTGCAATGGCAACGAAATAAGTAAAAAATGCTTTTTTCATAAAATTTTCCAAAATCGACAGCCCTTACTGGCTGTCTCTGCTAAATAAAAACTGTCCAATAAGGTCTTCTAATACTAACGCTGATTTAGTGTCTGCGATGTAATCACCTTCAGCAAGGTTTTCAATGTCATCAATTGAGAAGCCTGGTTGAAAACCGATATACTGTTCACCTAAAAGTCCTGAAGTTAATATTGAAACCGAACTCGTCTCAGGAAACGTATTATACTCTTTTGAAATACTTAAGGTTACTACAGGAGTGAAATCATTTGGGTCAAGGTGAATACGCTCAACACGACCAATATTAACACCGCCAACTTTTACTGATGAACGCACTTTGAGCCCACCAATATTATCGAATTTAGCATATAGATTATAGGTTTCCCCTTGGCCTACAGAACCTTGACTAGCGACTTTCAATGCGAGCATTAGCGTAGCAGCAATGGTTAGCACCACAAACAAACCTACTAAAATTTCGCTTTTCCTAGATGTCATCCTGTTACCCTCACTCAATTCCAAACATAATGGCTGTTAACACAAAATCTAATCCTAAAACTGCTAACGACGAATATACGACGGTTTGCGTCGTTGCAGCACTGATCCCCTCAGATGTGGGAACTGAATCATATCCTTTGAATATCGCAATCCAGGTAATCACAAACGCAAAGACAATGCTTTTGATCACACCGTTCATAACATCTTCATTCCATTCAACCGATGACTGCATAATTGACCAATAACTTCCGGCATCGACGCCCAGCCACTCTACACCAACCAAATGGCCGCCAAGAATACCCACCGCACTGAAAATCAATGCCAGCATTGGCATGGATATCAGTCCAGCCCACAGCCTCGGCGCGACTATTCGGCGCAACGGATCAATAGCCATCATTTCTAAACTGCTCAATTGCTCAGTCGCTTTCATCAAGCCAATCTCAGCAGTCAATGCGGACCCGGCTCGGCCAGCAAAAAGCAGTGCTGTGACCACAGGCCCCAACTCTCGTAATATTGATAGAGCGACCATCGGACCTAAGCTACCTTCGGCGCCATAGTCAACCAAAATGGTGTAGCCTTGCAGTGCCATTACCATGCCTATAAACAATCCTGACACTATGATAATCGATAACGACTGAACACCCACTACGTGCATTTGCTTGATCGTCAGCGGAATATTTTTCAACTGCGGGATAGCAATTAACGCACCAAATAATAACGATGTCGCCCTGCCAACGGCAGCGAATCGGTCTAAGGTTTTACGTCCAAGTAATGCTAGCCAATCCATTAATTGGTCTCCATAAATTCTGTGGCTATTGCTTTAGCGGGATAATGGAATGGCACAGGGCCGTCTGCCTTGCCTTGTAAAAACTGTTGAACCAATTCAGAGTCGCTTTGCCTTATTTGTTCTGGCGTACCCGACCCAATCACTCTTTTGTCGGCTAAAATGTAGACGTGATCGGCAATGCTCATGACTTCTTTGACATCATGGGTAACCACCACGCTAGTCAATTTGAGCGCATTATTGAGTTCTTTGATGAGCTTAACCAACACGCCCATGGAAATAGGGTCTTGTCCGGCAAACGGCTCATCGTACATAATCAATTCAGGATCAAGGGCGATTGCTCTTGCTAGTGCAGCACGACGTGCCATTCCGCCAGAAAGCTCGCTTGGCATTAACTGCGCTGCGCCGCGTAACCCAACCGCTTGAAGTTTCATCAACACTATGGTGTAAATTAACTCTTCCGACAAAGATGTATGCTCGCGAAGCGGATAGGCGATATTGTCAAACACACTCATTTCAGTAAACAACGCGCCACTTTGAAACAGCATACTCATTTGTCTACGCACTTTAAAAAGTCGAGAGCGGCTCATGCCGGGAATCGATTCACCTTTAAACTTGATATCGCCATTGTTGGGTCTAAGCTGCCCACCGATGAGCTTCAAAAGCGTGGTTTTGCCGATACCACTTGGCCCCATAATAGCGGTTGTTTTCCCTGAAGGAATTTGTAGAGAGATATCGTCGTAAATCAAACGTTGACCCCGATTAAAGGTTAAACTCTCTATTTCAATCAAATTTTTCACTAGAAACTCCGAGTTACCTTGGGGCATAGACACGTAAAATGCATAAAATGTTTCACAGGGTCCGACAATTTGAGGCCATTTAGTTTTTTTTCAAGGCCATTATGTTGCGAATAACGATTTAGCTATAATAACTGTTCATGGTTAGGTAGAACAGGTATATAGAGTAACAAAATATAAAAATCAAAAATGTAAAAGTTTGTAGCTTGATTTTGCCATAATTGATCACAATATTTTCAATAAAGATTTTTAATCAACAGTAAGAATAGGAAAACTCTGTGTATTTTGAGATAATCATATCATTAAATTCAGTTGAATTAGTCTAGTGATCATAGAAGTAATAATATTTCTTGCGGGCCTTGTGGCTCTGAGTTGGAGCGCGGATAGGTTCGTGTACGGGGCATCCGCCTTGGCAACGAATCTAGGCGTGTCGTCGATGGTAATAGGACTGACGATAGTAGCGATGGGGTCCTCTGCGCCTGAAATCGTGGTGTCAGCAATTGCCTCGTGGAATAATAATCCCAATACTGCTGTTGGAAACGCGATTGGTTCCAATATTACCAACATTGCCTTAGTGCTTGGACTAACGGCACTTTTCAAACCTCTAATTGTATCAAGCTCAACGGTGCGACGCGAAATGCCCGTGCTTTTAGCGGTCACCTTGCTGGCGATTTATTTTCTGTCCGATGGGCAGATGGTGTTTTACGAAGGTATGGTACTGATTTGCCTGTTTTTCTTTAGCATCGGTGGTTTAACGTGGATGTCACTTCATGTTGAAAAAGGCGACCCTTTGCAAGCTGAGACCGAAGATGAGATTCCCCAAGGTGTCCCTATTAAAAAAGCGATATTTTGGGTTGTTGTCGGACTTATTGCGCTGCCTCTGAGTGCCCACTTCATGGTGGAGTCGGCGGTTCAAATTGCACGCTATTTTGGCCTAAGTGAATTGATCATCGGTTTAACCATTATCGCGCTAGGAACCAGCTTGCCTGAACTAGCCGCCAGTATCGCGGGGGTGATGAAAGGTGAGGACGATCTTGCCCTAGGTAACATCATCGGTTCCAATATTTTTAATTTACTGGCTGTTTTAGCTATGCCAGGTTTGTTGGCGCCAGGATTTATTGACGAGAACGTAGCCAGTCGCGACATATTTGCGATGTTGTTGATGACCGTTTTACTCATCGTGTTTAGTTTTAATTTCCGCGGTACACGGCGAATTAATCGTTGGGAGGGCGCGGTATTGATTACGTGCTATCTTGCTTACTGTACGCTGTTGTTTATATGAGTTACATAATTAGTCATGATGAAAGATTTTAAAGCGTCAGCCTTAAGGGTCCTAAAAATTGAATCAGAAGCGGTTCTGCAGTTACAGCAGTACGTTAATGATGATTTCGCTGCTGCCTGTCAGTTATTACAAGACTGTAAAGGCAAAGTGGTGGTGTGTGGAATGGGTAAATCAGGCCATGTGGGCCATAAAATAGCGGCCACCTTATCAAGTACAGGAACACCGGCTTTTTTTATGCATCCGGCAGAAGCTAATCACGGCGACTTAGGCATGATGTCTGATCAAGACGTGTTGTTGGCAATATCTAACTCTGGCGAAACCACCGAGTTGTTAAATCTGATCCCCGTGGTAAAACGCCTTGAAATACCCATTATTGCGATGACAAACAATAGCGGTAGCACCTTGGCCAAACATGCTGATGTCATGATCTGTATCAAGGTTGAACAAGAGGCCTGTTCTTTAGGGCTCGCTCCCACCGCAAGTACAACAGCGACGCTGGCAATGGGTGACGCATTAGCGGTCGCTTTATTAGATGCAAGCGGCTTTTCTTCTGCCGACTTTGCGCTGTCTCATCCTGGTGGTAGCCTGGGCAGGCGTTTGCTTCTAAGCGTTGCGGATATCATGCAGCAAGGAAAAGACATCCCATTGGTGTCAAAACATCAGACGATTAGCCAAGCATTATTCGAGATTACCCGCAAAGGATTAGGCATGACGGGAATTCAGGATGACGACGGTATTCTGGTGGGCATTTTCACTGATGGTGATTTAAGACGAGTGCTAGACAAACGCATTGATATTCACACAACTACGGTGGGAGAAGTGATGACCACCGGCAGCGTGACAACTCACCCACAGAAATTGGCTGTAGAAGTACTTAATTTAATGGAGGAATATAAAATCAGTTCCATGATTGCTGTAAATGATAAAAATCAACCTGTTGGAGCACTGAACATGCATATGCTGTTAAAAGCGGGAGTCGTTTAATGTCACAGATAGACACGATATACGGTGAAGTAACTAGCAATCTCATCTCCAAGCTAAGCAAAGTAAAACTATTAGTATGCGACGTAGATGGCATATTTTCAGACGGTTGCATTTACATGGGTAATGATGGCGAAGAGCTAAAAGCCTTTAACACCCTCGATGGCTATGGCATTAAGTCAATGCTAAAAACCGGTATTCATGTTGCTATTATCACTGGGCGACAATCTAAAATTGTCGAAAACAGAATGTCCTCATTAGGCGTGTCTTTAATTATTCAAGGCGAGGATGATAAACAACTTGCAGTACAGAGACTCAAAGAGCACTTTAAATTTAAGAAGGAACACGTGATCGCCATGGGTGATGATGTGCCAGATTTGGGCATGTTTGCTGAAAGTAGCTTGGGGGTTTGCGTACCCAATGGTCATCCAATGGTGAAGCAACAGGCTGAATATGTAACTCGAACTCTTGGTGGCAAAGGAGCGGTGAGAGAAATCTGTGATTTGATCCTATTCGCCAATAATAAACTCAACAGAATTTACGGCACCAGTACATGAATCGAATCACGATCAGTATTGGCTTCCTGTTTTTACTGGTTTTATTTATTTACTTACCGGGCTGGATAAATTCAGCCCCTCAACAGAGCAACGATGACGATGAGGAATCCTGGCGGCCAAATTATCAGGCAAGCAACATGCGCAGTACTCTGTATAATGACCGCGGTGAAATTAACCATCAGGTATTTGCGTTAAAAATGGAACATTATCAGCTTTTAGGTTTCACAATATTCAGTCAACCTAAGTATACGATTTATGTGTCCGACCAGCAGAACCCTTGGCACGTTGAAGCGAAAGAAGGCACTTTGTACGATGACAACCGCATACAGTTAGAGACCGATGTCGAGATCCGTAGTCTCGATGAGGCGGGGTACGTACAAACAATAAAAACACAATTTTTAGAAATCAATCTGGCTGACAAAACAATGATGTCAGACCAAGCAGTACAAATTAATGGTAAAGATTTTGTTGTAATGAGCAATGGCTTCACGGCAGACTTAACCTCTCAAATATATGAGCTTAAAGACCATGTGCAAACTCAATATGCTCCGCGTTAGTGCGCTAACAGTAACGTTATTGCTAAGTACCTTTTCTCTAGCTGGAGAAGGTGACTTTGGATTGCCGATCAAAGTAGATTCTCAATCTAATTTCTTTGATGGTAAAACGAAGACATCCATTTTTAAACGAGACGTGAAGATCACTCAGGGCTCGTTGGAAATTTTAGCTGATGAAGTAGAAGTAATCGCAGGCTTAGGCGATGGAAAAGAGGTGTTTATTGCGCGAGGTAATCCAGCAAGATATAGCCAAAAATTAGATGATGGTAGCAATATCAGCGCCGCAGCTAACGAAATTAAATACGAAGTCGCCAACCGTACCCTAACATTGACCGGTGACGCAGAACTCAACCAAGATAGTAGCTTGGTGAAAGGCGAATCGATTTCATTTAACATGGAATTGGAACAGTTGATTGCTGAAAGTAGTGACACCTCAACCGGTGGGGTAACCGCCATATTCCAACCTGATACGTTACGAAAGAAACAAAGCGAAGAGAAAAAACAAGCTGACCAAGAAAAGGACAAACAACCCTGATGGCGACGTTGAAAGCCACTAATTTGGCAAAGTCTTACAAATCCAGACAAGTGGTCAGAAATGTCAGTTTAGAGGTTTCCACTGGCCAGATTGTAGGGTTGCTTGGGCCTAACGGGGCAGGAAAAACCACGACCTTTTATATGATTGTTGGTATTGTCCCATTAGATAAAGGCGATATTTTCATTGATCAGACCGAACTGACACTTGAACCCATGCATGTCAGGGCCAGAAAAGGCATTGGTTATCTTCCTCAAGAATCGTCTATCTTCCGAAAGCTGACGGTCTATCAGAATATTATGGCTATTTTGCAAACCCGCAAAGAATTGAGTTCTGATGAGCGAGAACAGCAGGCCGATGCATTACTTGACGAATTTAACATTAATCATATACGTAACAGCCAAGGAATGAGTTTATCGGGAGGAGAACGGCGTCGAGTTGAAATTGCACGCGCCCTAGCCGCGGATCCCGAGTTCATTTTGTTAGATGAGCCTTTTGCTGGTGTTGACCCAATCTCGGTTAACGATATCAAAAAAATAATTCAACATTTGCGCGACCGCGGTATTGGTGTTCTGATAACCGACCATAACGTGCGTGAAACCCTTGATGTATGCGAAAAAGCATACATTGTCAGTCATGGTGAACTAATTGCCTCGGGGACTGCAGAAGAAGTATTAAACAATCAACAAGTGAGAGATGTATACCTAGGCGAGCAATTCAAGCTATAGTAAAGGTATGTCGAGTTTAACCAAAGCTTTCAGGCTAACTGAGTAAGAAAACAAAACATCAATGAAACCCTCGTTACAACTAAAATTTAGCCAGCAACTTACAATGACGCCGCAGCTGCAACAGGCTATCAGGCTGCTGCAGTTGTCTACGCTAGATTTACAACAGGAAATTCAAGAAGCATTGGAATCCAATCCGCTACTGGAAATGGAAGATAACTCCGATTTTCCAACTGGCGATTCAGCGCTTAAAGGCAATGACGACAAATTTTCAGAAGAGACAGCCACCGCCAGTGCCGATTCGATGGATACCAATGAAGCCTTAGAAAAAGGCGATATACCAGACGAGTTACCGATTGACAGCACGTGGGATGAATACATCAGCGCATCATCTGCACCAGCCTCTATTTCGTCTAGTGGTGGAGGTGACGACGATCAGATATTTCAAGGTGAAACCAGCGACAACATCCAAGATCATTTGATTTGGCAGATGCGTCTGACTCACATGTCAGAATTAGATACAGCGATTGCTGTTGCTATTATCGACTCAATTGATGAATCTGGATATTTAACCATTTCGACCGAAGAAGTGTTGGCCAGTCTAGATCATGATGACGTCGAATTAGATGAAGTGGAATGTGTCCTTAAACGCATTCAGATGTTTGATCCTATCGGTTCAGGTTCGCGCTCTCCGCAAGAATGTTTGATGGTACAACTTAATCAATTTGCGCCAGACACACCTTGGTTAGAAGAAGCAAAGTTATTAATTACCGAACATGCTGATTTGTTGAGCAGCAAAGACTATCGCACGTTAATGCGCAAAACCCGTCTAAAGGAAGATGAACTGCGTGAGGTAATGCGATTATTGCAAACCTTGAATCCTCGTCCTGGCAGCGCATTATTGATTGGCGAACCAGAATATGTCATTCCTGATGTATCTGTAATGAAAAAAAATGGACGTTGGCAGGTGGAACTTAATCCAGATAGTTTACCCAAACTGAATGTCAATCAACAATACGCGGCTATGAGTCGCAGTGCTAAAAATAGCAGCGATAGCCAGTTCATTCGCTCTCATATGCAAGAAGCAAAATGGTTCATTAAAAGCTTGGAAAGCCGCAACGATACCCTACTCAAGGTTGCTAACTGTATTGTACAGCAACAAGTCGGCTTTTTTGAACATGGCCCAGAGATGATGAAGCCTATGGTGCTAAATGATGTGGCTGAAATGGTCGATATGCACGAGTCAACGATTTCTCGGGTGACCACTCAAAAGTACATGCATACGCCCAGAGGTATTTATGAACTGAAGTACTTCTTCTCTAGTCATGTTGCAACAGATTCTGGAGGAGAATGTTCTTCCACTGCAATACGCGCTTTGATCAAGAAACTCGTCGCTGCAGAGCTTCCCAACAAGCCACTGAGTGATAGTAAAATTGCCGAATTGCTGGCTGACCAAGGTATTCAGGTCGCACGCCGGACAATTGCAAAATACCGGGAGTCGTTAAATATCCCACCGTCTAACCAACGCAAGAGCTTACTTTAAGTTCATCAACAGAAGGAATACGCTTTATGCAAATTAACCTTACTGGCCATCATGTAGAAATTACAGATTCATTGCGAGACTATGTAGACACTAAATTTACAAAATTGGAGCGACATTTCGATCACATCAATAATGTGCATGTGATCTTAAATGTAGAAAAGCTCAATCAGAAAGCGGAAGCTACTTTGCACCTTAGTGGAGCTGAAGTATTCGCCACTTCAGAGCACAACGATATGTACGCGGCAATTGATGCTTTGATCGACAAGCTTGATCGACAAGTGATCAAGCACAAGGAAAAAAGTAAGCGCCACTAACCTCCCATTGAATAAGAATCTTAATGGAAATTAAAGACATACTTTCTCCTGACTGCACCAGCTGTGCAGTTCAGGGGACAAGCAAGAAACGCATCTTAGAAGTCATAAGCCAAATTGCCGCTGAACGTCTTGGCGATATTGATCAAACCGCAGTGCTTACGAGCTTACTCAATCGAGAGAAGCTGGGAAGCACCGGAATTGGCAATGGAATCGCGTTGCCACATGGCCGCTTGCAAGGTTTAGAAAAAGTGATTGCGATCCTCATCACCTGTAAACCTTCGATTGAGTTCGATGCTATCGATAATGGTCCAGTAGATATCTTTTTCGCTATCTTAGTTCCTGAAGATCAGGCCCAAGGTCATTTACAAACTCTAGCGACTATTGCGACTAAACTGAGTGATAAAGAGGTGGTTAAGTCTCTTCGCAAAGCTGATAATGACGAGCAGTTGTATAAGGTTATTGTGTCATGAAGTTAATCATTATTAGCGGTCGTTCAGGCTCCGGAAAATCAATCGCATTGCGGGCTCTTGAAGATCTCGGCTATTACTGCGTAGATAACATTCCAGTCAACCTGCTGCCAACTTTGACCCACACAGTGGTGGATGAATATGATCAGGTGGCGGTTAGCATTGATGTACGGAATCTTCCTAAAGAGCCTGGTGAGTTAGTAGAAATTCTAGATTATCTGCCCTCGACTTGGGATATGACTATCGTTTATCTAGACGCTAGTGATGATGTACTGGTTAAGCGTTTTAGTGAAACCAGACGATTGCACCCTTTGTCTCGTCAGAACAAATCATTAGCCGATGCCATTCAGGCGGAGGGGCAATTACTGGCGCCTATTGCCGAACGTGCAGACCTTTATTTAGATACCGATAAGCTGTCAGTGCATCAGTTAGCCGAATTGGTTAGAGAGCGCATACTGGGCAAGAAAAGTTCCAGATTAGTGTTAGTGTTTGAATCTTTTGGTTTTAAATACGGCATCCCCAAAGATGCTGACTACGTATTCGATGCGCGATTTTTACCTAACCCGCACTGGGAACCCGATTTAAAGCATTTAACTGGATTGGACACGCCGGTAGAAATATTCTTGGGCTCGCAACCTATAGTGACCAAATTCATCTGGCAAATCCAAAACTTAATTTCTACTTGGTTACCACATCTAGAACGCAATAATCGCAGTTATGTCACCGTGGCAATAGGATGTACCGGTGGACAACATCGTTCTGTATATGTGGCTGAATCCTTAGCTAAAACCTTTGGCGCATCCCATCCAGATGTGCAGTTAAGACATCGCGAGCTGAATCGGTGAACAGAGTAGAAAAGCAAATTCTGATCGTCAATAAGCTAGGATTACACGCCAGAGCAGCAACAGAGTTGGTTAAGGTCGCGAACCAATTTGACGCTCAAGTAACTTTACAGCAAGGCGAAAAAACTGCCTCCGCAAACAGTGTGCTTGGCCTCATGATGCTGGAAAGCTCCCAAGGTAAAAAAGTCAAAGTGATTAGCGAAGGTCAAGATGCCGAAGAAGCGCTAAAAGCCGTAGAAACCCTAATTGTCGATAAATTTAACGAAGAGGAATAAGCTGGAATAAGCTGGACAGGCATCGCTATAAGTTTTAACTTGGACAGCCACCGGAAGAATAAGCTGGACAGGCATCGCTATAAATTTTAACGTGGACAGCCACCGGAAGAATAAGCTGGACAGGCATCGCTATAAATTTTAACGTGAACAGCCACCGAATCCATCCTCATAGAAAAACACCGAGTTATTACAATCCTTCTGAAAGAGCCGAGTTTCCTAAGAAAAACATAAAAAGGAATAAGATGGACAGGCATGATTAGCTCAATGGAATAAGATGGACAGGCATGATTAGCTCAATTACCACTTACGGGAAAATAGCATATATAATTGTTCAAACTTTACTAACACAGAAGTGGCTGTCCACGTAAAACAATTGATACGTTCGATATTTTCTAACTCATGCTAATAGTTGCTGACCTGACTCAACTACTCCATTACACTAATAAAAATTGCTTATCTCATACGAAATTTTATCAATATGCCAGAAGCACTCGAAGTTAAACACGCTCAACGTCAACTGCAAGCCATTAATAAGGCTTTAGGCAGTGGTCGATATGTGCATGTTCATAAAGTGTTACATGAGATGCCGGCTTCTGATATTGCACTGTTACTTGAATCATCACCTAGCAAGTCACGTAACGAAATTTGGGAAATGTTAGACGCTGATTTCTATGGCGATGTTTTAGAGGAGTTATCAGAGGACGTCCGCAACGGCATTATCGGACAAATGCTACCTGAAAAAGTAGTAGATGCATTGGAGGATATGGATATAGATGACTTAGCGGAAACGTTAAGTTCATTGCCTCATTCGGTATCGAGAGATGTCTTGAAATCGATGGATGAACAAGATAGACAACGCGCAGAAAAAGCGTTGTCTTATGGTGAAGATACCGCCGGTTTTATCATGAACACCGACACAATTACACTCCGAGCTGATGTAAATGTTGATGTGATTTTACGCTATTTGCGTTTAAAAGGAGAAATACCTGAAGGTACCGATACCTTTTATGTTGTAAGTCGACACGACATCTTAATAGGTACTGTACCTGTAACTAAATTATTAACCGCTCTGCCCGATTCAACTGTTGAAGAACTAATGGTTGAGGAACCTGAGGCTATCCCTGTAGATATGCCGGAAAAAGAAGTTGCTAAACTTTTCGAGCGTTACGATTGGTTATCCGCGCCTGTCGTGGATGCAGACCATCAATTACTGGGGCGAATAACGATAGATGATGTTGTAGACATTATCCGTGAAGACGCGGAGCACTCGATGATGAGCATGGCTGGTCTTGATGATGAAGAAGATACATTCGCGCCAGTGCTACAGAGTACCCAGAGACGCTCTGTGTGGTTAGCTGTTAATTTGGTTACTGCATTGCTCGCAGCTGCTGTAAGTGACCTTTTTGAAGCAACGTTAAGCCAATTGGCCGTTCTAGCGATACTCAACACTATTGTACCGAGCATGGGTGGTGTTGCAGGCAATCAAACGTTAACTCTAGTTATTCGCGGCATGGCTTTGGGACATGTTAATGAAGGCAACTCAAGATGGTTGATTAGTAAGGAGCTTGCTATTGGTTTTTTTAATGGGGCTATTTGGGCAATTTTGATAGCCTCAGTAATCGCATTATGGAAACAAGATTGGATGTTGGGCGCTGTTATCGCCTTTGCCATGTTGGTAAATATGATAGCGGCAGGGTTAGCAGGTGCGACACTGCCTTTAGTAATGAAAAAACTTAAAATTGACCCTGCGCTTGCGGGAAGTGTCATACTTACCACAATCACTGATGTAGTCGGCATCTTTGCATTTCTTGGAACCGCTACTTTGTTCTTGATTTAATTCATGTTTTCACATCATTTTTGGTTTTGTTAACTGTTCTACAATTATGATTTTGGTGTTTTTAAACTATGCAATCCATTTACGTGGACAGGCACCCCAAGTCCTATTTTTCACAGCCCCACGTTTAGTCAGAGTGTTATGCAGGACACCCATCCTTTAGTTTTTATAGTTATTAGTCAGGACAGTCACTCATATTATTCAATACCTGTTATGCAGGACAGTCACTCAAACTGGACGCAGAACTGGACCTCATTGTTAGACAAATTCAGCTAGGCTTTAGGTCTATCAATTCTCAAAGGACGTGTGCATGGCTCTTCCTCGAAAGCGCCAAATCAGTTTGACCGATACGCCGTATTATCATTGTGTGTCGCGTTGTGTGCGTCGGGCGTATTTGTGTGGAGAAGACAGCGTCACGGGCCAAAGCTATGAACACCGCCGTCAATGGGTCGAAGACCGACTCTTGTTTTTAGCGTCACTTTTCACGATTGACGTGTGTGCCTATGCGGTGATGAGTA
>NZ_BAAAFD010000021.1:0-16474 GCF_039523355.1 Aliiglaciecola litoralis
TTTAATGCCTTTGGCCGCTTCCTTGGCGAAAGCTTCTAATTCTTTTTTGTTCATTTGCATCTGCCTATCCTTAACTCTTACTAGAGTATGTTGTGATAGGCAGTTACACAAAATTAGTTACAGGCTCCACCGGGATGACGTGGCCGTCTCTACAACTTTTTAATCGACACACTGCCACCGCTGGTATGTAATTCTAGGCGCGGACCGCCGCCGTTGATTTCACCACGAATAGATTGTTTTTTGACTCGTCCATCCACATCAAAATCTGAACGCACTCGACCACCACCGGTGGAAGCATCAATGTCGATTTTAATGTCTTCGAGCAAATAAGCCTTAATTGAACCGCCTGAAGTACTTAGTTCCGCATCTTGTGTAGGCTGCTTGGCCATGGTCACGCGAATACTACCACCGGATGTATGAGCGTCGATTTCACCATAAATACTTTCGGTACTGATTGAACCACCGGAGGTTTTTAGTTTCACATTTCCGCGAATATCACCTACTTCAATCGAGCCGCCTGAGGTATGAGCATCAACATTACCGTTTAAGTCCTCAATATCTATCGAACCACCAGAAGTATAGAGTTCAATATTAAATTGCTTTGGCACTGTGACCCTAAATTCCACTTTCAAACGATTATCCCAACCCCAGCTTTTATTCCTTTCCAATTTGCCATATATATTCACGCGATTACCGTCTACATCGTGAGTTAATTCAAATTTATCATCTTCATCATTTTTGATATCCACTTCTAACAGTACTTCATCACTGTTATGAGTATCGATAACCAAGCGGCCGACATCAGTGCGTAAATATAAATCACCGCCTTCAGTGACCTTAAAAGTCTGCTTAAGGGTTTCAGCAGATACGGTAAGGCTTGCTAAAAGTACGATGGTAGACAGTAGAGTAATTGTTTTGGTTTTAGTCAGTGCAAACATAATTTTATCTCGACATATAGGGTCAATTGACCATTGAAGTAAGTAATGAGTCGTATCGATGCGCAAAAAGGTTTAAATACAGTCTAAAAATTATCTTAAATTTATCCAGTTTCGACTTCTATTCTCTTCTTTAAATACAAAATATGCACTTCTTTGCGAGCCTCTAGTAATCAAATTCAGACAATAGTGCTGGTGTTTTAACCCAAAAACAGAGTTTAAAACGATCTTTCTAAACATTTTTTTGATGATCACCTGTTTAAAAGTCCTGATAAATCGCGAATATTGTCTGTGTATAACTATGAGGATATGACGTTAGCATCTTGTAGTTATCAACTGGATATAAATTGGAGCGATCACGCCTGTGGATAAGATCGCTAGTTAACCACAGCTTATACCGTTTTGATCAAGTTTTGATCACACCTTAAGACTCTACTTAAGTTATTGTTTTAAATGATCTAATTCGGGTTATGTACAGAAAATGCGATCGCTAATAATAATAAAAATAAACTAAAGATCTAAATAGATTAAAGATATTAAGATCGAGAGATCGTCAGTAAAACAATAAAATTAATCTGCTTTAAAACCCCATGTCACCTATAATTGAACGAATTTTATGCATTTCTATTTGGTTAAAAAAAGTATAGAATACGCGCCCTTTTTTAAACTGCGATCGCAAAATTGATCGGAGCTTAATTTTTGACTAACGTTAGATCTAGAGGCGCATATGTTTTATCAGCAAGAATTTGATGTCATTGTTGTTGGCGGCGGTCATGCAGGAACCGAAGCTGCGCTTGCCTCTGCGCGAATGGGTGTAAATACATTGCTGTTAACCCATAACGTCGAAACCCTTGGTCAAATGTCGTGTAATCCGGCCATAGGTGGCATCGGAAAAGGTCATTTGGTCAAAGAAATTGATGCATTAGGCGGTGCTATGGCACTGGCTACAGACAAAGCGGGTATTCAATTTCGCACACTGAATTCAAGCAAAGGTCCAGCGGTAAGAGCCACTCGAGCTCAAGCTGATCGTTCGTTATATCGCACTGCGATCCGTAACATTATCGAACATCAACCCAATTTAACCCTATTCCAACAATCTTGTGATGACTTGATTGTCGAAAACGATCGCGTTTGCGGTGTCGTTACCCAAATGGGTCTGAAATTTAAAGCCAAGACAGTGGTGTTGACCGTAGGTACTTTCCTTGGTGGAACTATCCACATTGGAATGGAAAATTACAAAGGCGGTAGAGCCGGCGATCCACCTTCAATCGCCCTTGCTGAACGGCTTCGTGCTTTACCATTTAGAGTCGATCGACTTAAAACTGGCACCCCAGCGCGACTGGATTCACGCACGCTCAATTACGATCTTATGCAAGAACAACCAGGTGATACGCCTTTGCCAGTGGTTTCTTTCATGGGTAAAGTGGAAGATCATCCACGACAAATTTCCTGTTATATCACCCATACCAATGAACGTACCCATGACATTATTCGTTCTGGACTCGATCGTTCGCCCATGTATACGGGGGTTATCGAAGGTGTTGGACCACGATATTGTCCTTCGATTGAAGATAAGATTAATCGCTTTGCGGATAAAAATTCACATCAGATTTTTGTAGAGCCAGAAGGCTTAAACAGCATTGAGATCTACCCTAATGGGATTTCAACCAGTCTACCTTTTGATGTGCAATTTGATTTAGTCCGTTCGATCAAAGGTTTTGAAAACGCGCATATTATTCGCCCTGGCTACGCCATTGAATACGACTTTTTCGATCCACGAGATCTGAAACAAACTCTTGAAACGAAGTTTATTGAAGGCTTGTTTTTTGCAGGACAGATCAACGGTACAACGGGCTATGAAGAAGCTGGCGCACAAGGCCTACTAGCCGGTGCCAACGCTGCATTGCAAGTGCAACAAAAAGATCCCTTAGTGCTGCGTCGCGACGAAGCTTATGTGGGGGTTTTGATCGACGATTTATCGAGCATGGGCACGAAAGAGCCGTATCGGATGTTTACCAGCCGTGCGGAATATCGTTTGTTGTTACGTGAAGATAATGCTGATTTTCGTTTGACCGCCAAAGGCCGCGAAATAGGCTTGGTTGATGATGCCCGTTGGGCAGCGTTTAACCAAAAAATGGACGCCATCGAGCTTGAACGGCAACGCTTAAAAAGTACTTGGGTGCATCCAAAACATGCGGCGGCTGAGAAGCTTAATCCTTTGTTAAAAAATCCATTGAGTCGTGAACACTCTTTGGAAGATATTATTCGTCGTCCTGAAATGACCTATTTGAAATTAACTAGTATTGACGGTTTTGGTCCAGCAATTGAAAACGCCCAAGCGGCCGAACAAGTGGAAATTCAGATCAAGTATGCTGGTTACATTGAGCGCCAAAAAGACGAAATAGCGAAAAGTTTACGGCACGAGAATACCCTGTTACCAATGGACTTTGATTACAGCACGATTTCTGGATTGTCTAATGAGGTGGTAGCTAAACTGACCGAAACACGTCCTGAGACAATTGGCAAAGCAACTCGGATCTCTGGCATCACACCAGCGGCTATTTCGCTGTTATTGGTCCATTTGAAGAAGCAAGGATTGCTAAGAAAAGATCATAGCGCAGACCTGCAAAGCGCCTAATGGATATGTTAAAAACCCAACTGTTAACTGCGTTTGATAAAGTAACGCAACCCCTAGCGCTTGAAATCACTGAAGATCAGCGTCAAAAGCTAGTAGACTTTGTATTGATGATCAACAAATGGAATAAGGCCTATAACCTCACTTCCGTGCGGGATCCACAAGATATGCTGGTCAAGCATATTGTTGATTCAATTGTCGTAGCGCCCTTTTTAACCAAACAACGCTATATCGATGTCGGGACAGGCCCTGGCCTGCCCGGTATACCTCTGAGCATTATGCATCCAGATAAGCACTTCGTGTTACTTGATAGCTTAGGTAAACGCGTGCGTTTTATGAAACAAGCTAAATTTGAACTGGGTTTAGATAATATTGAGCCTGTTCAATCCCGTGTAGAGCAGTATCAGCCTGATGTGCCACTTGATATAGTGTTGAGCCGCGCCTTCGCATCGATAAAAGATATGTTGCACTGGTGTCAACATCTGGTAGATTCACAAGGAGAATTCTTTGCATTGAAAGGCCAATTTCCGGAGCAGGAAATCGCACTTCTCCCCGATGGCTTTGAAATGATAGAATCGATTGAACTGGCTATTCCAATGCTTGAAGGTGACCGTCATCTGATCAAGATACGAAAAGTTAGTTAGTACCTACTACTGTTTTAATTCACTTGATAACATAGCGGAAGAGTAAATTGGCGAAAGTCATTGCAATTGCAAATCAAAAAGGTGGGGTTGGAAAAACCACCACTGCAGTAAACGTAGCAGCCTCAATGGCTGCTACTAAACGTAAAGTATTGCTGATTGATTTGGATCCACAAGGTAATGCCACTATGGGAAGCGGTATTGACAAGTACGAAGTGGAATCCACTTGCTACGAATTATTAATTGAAGAAAAGCCCATTCAAGAAGTGGTGATCACCGAAACAACCGGTAAATATCATTTGATTGCCGGAAACAGTGATAACACTGCTGCGGATATCAAGTTAATGGAAGTCTTTGCCCGTGAAATACGATTGCGCAAAGCACTGGAGCCGGTTAGAGATTATTACGATTACATTTTTATCGATTGCCCACCCTCTTTGAGCCAGCTTACCGTGAATGCTATGGCGGCAGCTGATTCAGTGTTAGTCCCCATGCAATGTGAATATTATGCCCTTGAAGGCATTACCGCATTGATGGATACCATTAATAAGCTAGCGTCAGTGGTCAATCCAAATTTGAAAATTGAAGGCGTTTTGCGCACTATGTATGACCCGCGAAATCGTCTAGCTAATGATGTTTCAGAACAACTGAAACGTCATTTTGGTGAACAGGTTTACCGAACAGTAATACCGCGCAACGTGCGATTAGCTGAGGCACCGAGCTTTGGTGTGCCAGCGATGTATTATGATAAATCATCAACAGGTGCAAAAGCCTATCTGGCATTGGCCGGTGAAATACTACGCCGCCGCACTAAAAATTTACAAAAAGCCAGTTAAGAATAAAAAGGGTTAGCAATAGACATGTCGGCGAAAAAAAGAGGATTAGGAAGAGGACTGGATGCACTGCTTGCGACAAGTAATGCCAAGCATGACTCGAATGTGTCAGAGAGCAAAAGTGAATTGCAAAAACTGCCCATCGAATTTCTTCAAACCGGAAAATATCAACCTAGAAAAGACATGTCACCAGAGGCTTTGGATGATTTAGCCTCATCAATTCGTTCACAAGGGATCATTCAACCCATAGTGGTTCGAAAAGTGGGTGAAGATAAATACGAAATTATTGCCGGTGAACGTCGCTGGCGAGCATCGCAACTAGCTCACTTGGATGTTGTCCCTTGTATTATCAAAGATGTACCTGACGAAGCGGCAGTCGCCATTGCGCTGATTGAGAACATCCAGCGTGAAGACCTAAACGCGATGGAAGAAGCGCAAGCGTTGGATCGGTTGATGACGGAATTTGAGCTCACTCACCAAGAAGTGGCCGAGGCCGTGGGTAAATCCCGTACCACAGTGACTAATTTACTGCGCTTAAATAACCTTAACGAAGATGTGAAACTGTTGCTTGAACACGGTGATATCGAAATGGGCCATGCCCGTGCGTTGTTGTCTTTACAAGGTGATACGCAAACAGAAGCCGCACAAACGGTGTCTGGTAAAGGACTCACGGTAAGAGACACCGAGAACCTAGTACGTCGGCTACTAGAACCTGCTAAACCCAAGCCTGAACAAAAAATTGATCCTGATGTTCAGCGTCTTGAAAGCGAATTATCTGACAATTTAGGCGCGCCAGTGAGCATAGCTCACAATGCCAAAGGCAAAGGCAAATTAGTGATTAACTTCTCAAGCCTAGACGAGCTAGACGGCATCCTAAGCCATATAAAGTAACGGCCCAAGCGTTATCCCAGCATGCTTTTAGCTGGGATCTGCTATCAGGCGTCATCCCCAAGTGCGCCATTTCTGTCATCCCCAAACATAAAAACAAAGTCATCCCCGAATGTTGTTAGGTGCGCACGCAGTGCGGGGATCTCCGTAACAGTACTCCGTAGTTGACTATAAACATGTGTTAAGAAGATCCCGGCTCAAGAGCCCTGCCGGGATGACAGTGATGTTGATTACTACCGGGATGACTACCAACGTCATCCCCGAATGTTGTTATCGGGGATCTCCCTAACAGTACTGCGTAGTTAACTACAAATAGGTGTTGAGAAGATCCCGGCTCAAGAGCCCTGCCGGGATGACTACCAATGTCATCCCCGAATGTTTTTATCGGGGATCTCCGTAACAGTACTGCGTAGTTGACTATAAACATGTGTTAAGAAGATCCCGGCACAAGAGCACCGCCGGGATGACAGTGATGTTAATTACTACCGAGATGACGGTAATGTTGGGCACCACCGGGATGACTACCAACGTCATCCCCGAATGTTGTTATCGGGGATCTCCTTAACAGTACTGCGTAGTTGACTATAAACATGTGTTAAGAAGATCCCGGCTCAAGAGCCCTGCCGGGATGACTACCAACGTCATCCCCGAATGTTGTTGGTCGGGGATCTCAGTAACAGTACTGCGTAGTTGACTACAAACATGTGTTAAGAAGATCCCGGCACAAGAGCACCGCCGGGATGACAGTGATGTTAATTACTACCGAGATGACGGTAATGTTGGGCACCACCGGGATGACTACCAACGTCATCCCCGAATGTTCTTATCGGGGATCTCCGTAACAGTACTGCGTAGTTAACTACAAACAGGTGTTAAGAAGATCCCGGCTCTAAGAGCACCACCGGGATGACTACCAATGTCATCCCCGAATGTTGTTATCGGGGATCTCCGTAACAGTACTGCGTAGTTGACTACAAATAGGTGTTGAGAAGATCCCGGCTCTAAGAGCACCACCGGGATGACAGTGATGTTGAGTACTACCGGGATGACGGTTGTTTCTGAGCACCACCGGGATGACTACCAATGTCATCCCCGAATGTTGTTATCGGGGATCTCCGTAACAGTACTGCGTAGTTAACTACAAACAGGTGTTAAGAAGATCCCGGCTCAAGAGCCCTGCCGGGATGACAGTGATGTTAATTACTACCGAGATGACGGTAATGTTGGGCACCACCGGGATGACTACCAACGTCATCCCCGAATGTTTTTATCGGGGATCTCCGTAACAGTACTGCGTAGTTGACTATAAACAGGTGTTGAGAAGATCCCGGCTCAAGAGCCCTGCCGGGATGACTACCAATGTCATCCCCGAATGTTGTTATCGGGGATCTCCGTAACAGTACTTCGTAGTTAACTACAAACAGGTGTTGAGAAGATCCCGGCTCTAAGAGCACCACCGGGATGACGGTAATGTTGGGCACCACCGGGATGACTACCAATGTCATCCCCGAATGTTGTTATCGGGGATCTCCGTAACAGTACTGCGTAGTTAACTACAAACAGGTGTTGAGAAGATCCCGGCTCTAAGAGCACCACCGGGATGACAGGTATTTTTGAGCCTTTGCGAAGAACAAATATAATTCTGCGTTACATAGGATTAACGGCCTATTTTTCAACCTACGCTTATCCCTAGTAAAACTAGGGGTTTTGTGCCTTTAACTGTATTAATACAAATACAACAACAAAAGACGCTTAATGGTTGAATATTTGCGGTAAAACAGTATACTTTTGGCGCTTTTTGTTATGGTTTTGATGCGTAGAGGACTCAATTGGCAAATTACTTAGCCAAGAAAGGCCAGAAGATGGCTTTCAAAGTGCTCTATATCCAAAGTGCGGTCGTACTGATTATTAGTATCTCCACTTTGTTGTTATCAAATTCCCATTCGGCACTAGCGGTGTTGTTTGGAGGATTGATGAATATCTTACCTAACGCGGTATTTGCACTACTTGCTTTTCGTTACTCTGGTGCCAGTCAAAATGAATTGGTAGTACGGAGCTTCAGTCAAGGTGCAAAACTGAAAATGATTTTAACGGTGATACTGGCAGTGATTGCGTTCTACGGGTTGAATTTAGCGCCTTTAGTACTTTTCTCCAGTTTCATTGTAATGACCCTTTGTCACTGGGTGGCAACGGTGATAGTACAGACAACAACAGAACGATAAAAAATGTCTTTACTACCGCTTTGGGTTTGGATTGAAACGAATTTAAATTACTATTATTGGGTTAATCAATGGCATCTGAATATACGACCTCAGAATACATAAAACACCACTTAACCAATGCTACTATGTGTAATACCGAAAACGGTGTTGCATTTAATAAAGCGTGCTCTGATGCAGGTTTTTGGGCAGTGCATATCGACACGCTTGCGTGGTCGGTAGGTTTAGGTGTTTTATTTTTATGGTTCTTCCGCTCTGTTGCTAAAAAAGCAACATCTGGCGTTCCGTCTAAAACACAAGCCTTCGTGGAATTGGTAGTTGATTTTGTGAATGACAATGTCACTAGCACCTTCCATGGTCGAAGCGCACTCATTGCTCCGCTTGCACTGACCATATTTGGTTGGGTTCTTATTATGAACCTGATGGACTTAGTCCCTGTTGATGTGCTTCCTATGATAGCTGGCTTGGTTGGACAGTACGGTTTTGGTATGGACCCGCATGATGTTTACATGAAAGCGGTACCGACCACTGATTTGAATCTAACCTTTGCGTTGGCTATCGGCGTGTTTATGCTGATCATCTACTACTCAATAAAAATGAAAGGCATCGGCGGTTTTACCAAAGAATTGACCATGCAGCCTTTCGGTCACTGGGCTTTTATTCCCGTGAACTTCATACTAGAAACCGTAACTTTACTAGCACGTCCACTTTCGTTGGCTCTGCGTTTGTTTGGTAACTTGTATGCCAGTGAATTGATATTCATTTTGATAGCGACCATAGGTCTTTATCAATTACCGCTGCACTTTATGTGGGCAGTATTCCATATTCTTGTTCTACCACTGCAGGCCTTTATTTTCATGATGTTAACCATTGTGTATTTAAGTCTGGCCAGTGAAGACCACTAATTCGTTTTACGGGCAGGATGCCCAATAATTTTACTTTTAACTTTAACTTTTAAAACTTAACTAAAAATCGGAGAGATACATGTTATATATCGCTGTTGCTCTACTAATCGGTATGGGTGCCCTAGGTACTGCAATCGGTTTTGGTCTACTAGGTGGCAAATTCCTAGAATCTGCTGCTCGTCAACCAGAGCTTGCCCCACAACTACAAGTAAAAATGTTCATCGTAGCGGGTCTTATTGACGCTATCGCGATGATCGGTGTTGGTATCGCTCTATACCTTCTGTTCGCTGTTGGTGTTTAGTAATAAACCATTTCAATTTTGCGAACAATTAATGAGGAGGAGTGGTCGTGAATATTAACTTCACTCTAATAGGCCAATTAATCGCGTTCACCGTTTTTGTACTTTTCTGTATGAAATACGTGTGGCCACCGCTGATGGAAGCGATTGAAAAACGTCAGAAAGAAATTGCTGACGGTTTGGCTAATGCCGAAAGAGGTCAAAAGGAACTCGAACTTGCTCAGGACAAAGCGACTGAACAATTACGAGATGCCAAGACTCAAGCAGCTGAAATTATCGAACAAGCCAAGAAGCGTGCAACACAAATTGTTGACGAAGAAACGCAACGAGGCCATGCCGAACGTGAAAAGATTATCGCGTCAGGTCATACCGAAATTGAAGCCGAACGCAACCGTGTGAAGGAAGATCTTCGTAAGCAAGTAGCTGCATTAGCAGTCGCTGGCGCTGAGAAAATCTTGGCTCGAGAAATCGACGCTGCTGCACAAAGTGACATAGTTGAAAAACTTGTCGCTGAGCTATAAGGGGCACATGAGCTATGTCTGAATTGACAACTGTCGCTCGCCCTTACGCTAAAGCAGCTTTCGACTACGCGGTTGAAAATAAAGCCGTTTCACAATGGCAAGACATGCTGGTTTTTGCAGGCGAAGTAGCCAAAAACGACGAGATGAGAAAACTCTTATCAAGCGCGATGGCCGCCGACAAACTAGCTGAATTGTTTATCAATATTTGTGGTGAACAAATCGACCTAGCGGGTCAGAATCTTGTGAAAGTACTGGCACAGAATGGACGCTTAAAAGCGCTTCCTGATATCGCCGTGTTGTTTAGTGAATACAAGTCAGAGTTTGACAAAGAAGTTGATGTTGAAGTTACTTCTGCGGTGAAACTGACTAAAAAGCAACAATCCGATATTAGCGCGTCGCTTGAGACACGTCTTGCACGAAAAGTTAAGCTGAATTGTAACGTCGATGCTGCGATCGTAGCCGGAGTAATTATTAAAGCCGGTGACACAGTAATTGATGGTTCGGTTAGATCAAAACTAAACCGTCTATCAGACGCATTACAATCATAGCGGGGAAATAGAGCATGCAACTGAATTCCACTGAAATTGCAGAACTGATCAAAAAACGAATTGAACAGTTTGATGTAAAAAGTGAAGCTCGTAACGAAGGTACTATTGTTGGTGTAACCGACGGTATCATTCGTGTCCACGGTCTTGCCGATGTTATGCAAGGTGAGATGATTGAGCTTCCAGGTAATCGTTATGCTATCGCATTGAACCTAGAGCGTGACTCTGTAGGTGCGGTAGTTATGGGTCCTTATGCGGACCTACAAGAAGGTATGAAAGTCCAATCTACAGGTCGTATTTTGGAAGTACCAGTTGGTCGTAACCTACTTGGTCGTGTTGTTAACACACTGGGTGAGCCAATCGATGGTAAAGGTGCAATTGAAGCTGACGGTTTTGAGCCGGTAGAAAAAATCGCCCCTGGTGTTATCGAACGTCAATCGGTAGATCAACCTATTCAAACTGGTTATAAATCCGTTGATGCCATGATCCCAGTTGGTCGTGGTCAGCGTGAATTGGTTATCGGTGACCGTCAAACAGGTAAAACTGCGTTGGCAATCGATGCCATTATTAATCAAAAAGGCACAGGCGTTAAATGTGTTTACGTAGCAGTTGGCCAAAAAGCCTCAACTATTGCTAACGTAGTGCGCAAGCTAGAAGAGCACGGTGCAATGGCTCATACTATTGTGGTTGCCGCTTCTGCGTCTGAATCTGCAGCATTGCAATACTTGGCACCTTACTCAGGTTGTACCATGGGTGAATACTTCCGCGACCGCGGTGAAGATGCACTTATCGTATATGATGACTTGTCTAAGCAAGCTGTAGCATATCGTCAAATTTCATTACTACTTCGTCGTCCTCCAGGTCGTGAAGCTTACCCTGGTGATGTTTTCTATCTTCACTCTCGTCTACTAGAGCGTGCAGCTCGTGTAAACGAAGTTTACGTAGAAAAATTCACTAACGGTGAAGTAAAAGGCCAAACGGGTTCATTGACGGCATTGCCAATCATTGAAACTCAAGCAGGCGACGTATCAGCATTCGTACCTACCAACGTAATCTCGATTACCGATGGTCAGATCTTCCTAGAGTCTGATTTGTTTAACGCCGGTATTCGTCCTGCGGTAAACGCCGGTATTTCGGTATCTCGTGTTGGTGGTGCAGCGCAAACTAAAATCATCAAGAAGTTGGGTGGCGGTATCCGTCTAGCCCTTGCTCAGTATCGTGAATTGGCGGCGTTCTCGCAGTTCGCATCTGATCTTGATGAAGCGACACGTTCTCAACTTGAGCACGGTGAGCGCGTTATGGAATTAATGAAGCAAAACCAATATTCACCATTGTCAGTAGGTGATATGGGTGTGTCTTTGTTTGCCGTAGAAAAAGGCTATTTGAAAGGTCTTGAATTGAACAAAGTGTTGGACTTTGAAGCCTCACTACATTCATTCATGAACGCTGAATATGCTGATCTAATGAAAACACTTAACGACACCGGTAATTATAACGGTGAAATTGAAGCCCAGTTGACTGAAGCTTTGGATAAATTCAAAGCGACCCAAACTTGGTAATCAATGCGGCCACTGTTCTTATCAGAACGGTGGCCGGTTAGTTGAGTAATCGGAGATAAGTCATGGCCAGCGGTAAAGAGATAAAAGGTAAGATCGGGAGTATCAAGAATACTCAGAAGATCACCAGTGCTATGGAAATGGTTGCTGCGTCTAAAATGAAAAAGGCGCAAGACCGTATGGAATCCAGCCGTCCATATGCCGAAAGTATGCGCAACGTGATAGGTCACTTGGCCCACGGTAACCTCGAATATCGTCATCCTTATTTGGAAGAGCGTGAGGTTAAACGTGTAGGTTATATCGTGATTTCAACCGATCGCGGCTTGTGTGGTGGCTTGAACTCAAATGAGTTCAAAAAGGTCACTGCGGATGTCAAAAAATGGCAACAACAAGACGTAGAAGTTGATTTTGCTGCCTTAGGCGCAAAAGCATGTGCATTTTTCGGTCGATTCGGTGGCAGAGTACTTGCTGCAGAATCTGGCATAGGTGATACGCCCAGCGTTCAAGATGTAATTGGTTTAGTACGTGTTATGTTAGATGCGTACAACGAAGGCACGTTAGACCGTTTATATTTGGTCTACAACGACTTCATCAATACCATGTCACAAGAGCCTAGAATCGATCAATTGTTGCCTTTGCCTAAGTCTGATGAAGAAGAATTAAAGCATCGTTGGGACTACCTATACGAACCAGATCCAAAACCCATTTTGGAAAAATTAATGGTCCGTTATATCGAATCCCAAGTGTACCAAGGCGTCGTTGAAAACAGCGCCTCTGAGCAAGCCGCACGAATGGTAGCGATGAAAGCTGCTACCGATAACGCGGGCGATTTAATCGATGATTTGCAATTGGTATACAACAAAGCACGTCAAGCAGCAATCACACAAGAAATCAGTGAGATTGTGAGCGGCGCGGCAGCGGTGTAGGCAAAGGTTTTAAAAATTAATGAGGACTAAACATGAGTCAAGGTAAGGTCGTCCAAATCATTGGCGCGGTTGTGGATATTGAATTTCCACAAGATGCCGTTCCAACAATATATGACGCACTGATAGTTGCCGAAGGTAACTTGAAGGGATTAACCTTAGAAGTGCAGCAACAACTTGGTGGCGGTGTAGTACGTACTATCGCACTAGGTACAACCGACGGATTAAGCCGTGGGTTGGCTGTAGATAATACAGGTGCAGCAATTCACGTTCCAGTTGGTACAGCCACGCTAGGTCGTATCATGGACGTATTGGGTAATCCAATCGACGAAGCAGGCCCTATAGGTGAAGAAGAGCGTATGTCTATTCACCGTGAAGCGCCTAGCTATGAAGAACAATCAAGTTCTGTTGAACTACTAGAAACCGGTATCAAAGTTATCGATTTGGTTTGCCCCTTCGCTAAAGGTGGTAAAGTTGGATTGTTCGGTGGTGCTGGTGTAGGTAAAACAGTAAACATGATGGAACTTATCCGTAACATCGCTATCGAGCACAGTGGATACTCAGTATTCGCCGGTGTTGGTGAGCGTACTCGTGAGGGTAACGATTTCTATCATGAAATGAACGAATCAAACGTACTTGATAAAGTATCATTGGTTTACGGTCAGATGAACGAGCCTCCTGGAAACCGTCTACGCGTAGCATTGACAGGTTTGACAATGGCTGAGAAGTTCCGTGACGAAGGTCGTGATGTACTTTTCTTCGTAGATAACATCTACCGTTATACGCTTGCCGGTACTGAGGTATCTGCACTACTTGGACGTATGCCATCAGCTGTAGGTTATCAGCCTACATTGGCTGAAGAGATGGGTGTACTGCAAGAGCGTATCGCATCAACTAAAACAGGTTCAATCACTTCAATCCAAGCGGTATACGTACCTGCGGATGACTTGACTGACCCTAGCCCAGCAACCACCTTTGCTCACTTGGATGCAACGGTTGTATTGTCTCGTGATATCGCCTCTTTGGGTATTTACCCAGCGGTTGACCCATTGGATTCTACGTCGCGTCAGCTTGACCCATTAGTTATCGGTCAAGAGCACTATGACACAGCACGTGGCGTTCAATCGGTTCTTCAGCGTTATAAAGAACTTAAAGATATCATCGCGATTTTGGGTATGGACGAGTTGTCAGAAGAAGATAAGCAATCAGTATCTCGTGCTCGTAAGATCCAGCGTTTCTTGTCACAACCATTCTTCGTTGCTGAAGTATTTACCGGTTCTCCAGGTAAGTACGTGTCTTTGAAAGACACTATCAGTGGCTTTAAAGGGATCCTTGCAGGTGAGTATGATCACTTACCAGAGCAAGCCTTCTATATGGTTGGTGGTATTGATGAAGCCATCGAAAAAGCTAAAGGCATGAAAGCGTAGGTAACTGCGCTTTTACTTAGTTATTTTCATAAACCTTACTTGGAGGTCCCATGGCAATGACAGTTAATCTGGATGTTGTTAGCGCTGAAGAAAAAATATTTTCTGGTCTAGTGCAAACTATTCAGATCACCGGTAGTGAAGGTGAACTCGGTATTTACCCTGGTCACGCTCCACTGATCACGGCACTGAATCCTGGCATGGTTCGATTGATAAAACAGCACGGTGAAGAAGAAATCATCTATATTGCCGGTGGACTACTTGAAGTCCAACCAAGCAGTGTAACGGTTTTGGCAGACACCGCTGTACGCGCTGAAGATTTGGATGAGCAATCGGCACTTGAAGCAAAACGCAGAGCCGAAGAGCACATCGCTAACGCGGGTGCTGACTTTGACTACGCAGAAGCAGCTGCAGAGCTTGCAGAAGCCATTGCGCAAATTCGTCTTATTCAGAAACTGCGTAAATAACACGTATCATGTTTATATCAAAACCCAGCTTAGGCTGGGTTTTTTAATGCCGCTAATAATCTCAACCACTACTTACTTTCCCTAGATAGCCTAAAGAAATCAAGCACGTATAGGATGATGCCGGATCCGTTTACCACTGGCTGCTTTAATTGCATTGGCCAGTGCTGGAGCAAGCACCGGAATTGCCATCTCGCCCGCACCTGCGGGATCTAATTCGGTGTTGATTATAACTACATCAATACGTCGGAAAGCCAAATTTTATAGTGATTCACGAATCGTTTTCTCAACACCTAATGCCTCATTCCGATGCATAAACTCTGATATTCTCTGATACACTAGTGTGACTTAATATAAACGTGATAATGGACTGATCACCGAGTTACCACCGCGCTGCAAAATATGTGTGTAGATTTGTGTGGTGCGCAAATCAGCATGGCCAAGTTGATCTTGCACAGTGCGAATATCCGCGCCCGAAAGTAATAAATGGGTGGCAAAGGAATGACGCAAGGTATGAGGAGATACATTTTTCTCAATACAGGCTTCTTTGGCAGCAAGCTTCACCGCTTTTTGCACCGACGATTCATTGATATGATGGCGACGTAATAACTTAGTTTCCGGATCAATGGATAAATTACGCGACGGAAAAAGATAGTGCCAACTCAGAGATTCACTCGCAGACGGATATTTTTCCCTCAGACGATAGGGTAACCAAACCCCAGAATATTTGGGGTTTTCCAAATCGCTTTCTAAATACTGTTGTGCAATGACAATTTGTTGTCGAATTTTAGGGATTAATTCCTCAGCCAGCGTCACTATTCTATGTTTTCCGCCTTTACCGTACCAAATGCGCACCGACTTATAATCAAAATCAATATCTGCCACCCGCAATCGAATACATTCCATTAAACGAAGCCCACTACCGTAAAGTAAGCACACAGCCAATTTGTACGCTGGGTTAACACACGCCAGTAATCCTTGAACTTCAAATTGCGTTAACACAATAGGTAGCTTTTGCTGGCGACCGCTACGAATGTATTTCATGTCGACAGACAGTGGCGCTTCCAAAATTTCCTTATATAAAAAAGCCAATGCATTTAACGCATTTGCCTGCGTATTGGCGGCCGACTTTCTCACTGTAGCAATATGGTTGAGAAAGGCGACTACCTCGTTATCCCCCATCTGCCTTGGGTGACGCTGTTTATGAAAATTGATATAAGCTTTGATCCACTTCGAATAACTTTCAATGGTTCGCTTCGCATATCGGCGCTCATACATTACATCACACACAAAATCTAAAAACGGCGATTCAGGCATATCATTTCATCCTTGAAAATACGTATCAATTGATTAAAAAATCACTGTATATCGCATACAGTAGTCCACCAATTCCTACGATTTCCAATTTCCTTGCACAATTCTGTACTTTTACACCCAAAAACTGTACCAAATAAATAAAATCAGCCTGTACAAACACTTAAAAAACGTTTCAAATAACTAAAAAATAAATTATGGAAAGATCTTAGTCACAGATTACCGACTCTTTCCGGAGATTAAATTGTTATACGGATTTCTTTTAAGGGTTAAACGTTGTTTGGAATTGGAAGTAACAGCCTAGTTTTGTTGCGCTTTTTTAAACTGCATTCATTCTCTTTTTACCAAATTCAACTTTAAACGTTAACGGGCC
>NZ_BAAAFD010000022.1:0-3764 GCF_039523355.1 Aliiglaciecola litoralis
AACGGGGCTCTCAGGAGCACAGCTCCTGCCGTTTGAACGACTCGAGCTTGCGAGAGGCTGGGAATCCACTTTGTGAAGGTTGACCGCGGAGTAGCTTTGCGCGGATGCGCTTATACGAAAAAGCCCCAACCGTTTTCTGGTTGGGGCTTTTCGTAGAATTGGGAGCCTGGCAGTGTGCTACTCTCACATGGGGAAACCCCACACTACCATCGCCGCTAATACGTTTCACTTCTGAGTTCGGAATGGGATCAGGTGGTACCGTATCGCTATGGCTGCCAGGCAAAACCGGCTGTAAGCCGTCTCCAACTTGATTGGAGAGCTACTTACTTATTACTTCGTCGTTAAACCAAGTAATCTTTAAACTGTTTTAACAAATTTGGTAAAGCTGTGTAATCAAATTGAGTTGCGTACTCTTCTCTTACGTTGTGTTGTCTTGTTGACGTACTTGTCACTCAACACCCATGCTCGAAGGCACTTAGGTGTTGTATGGTTAAGCCTCACGGGCAATTAGTACAGGTTAGCTTAACGCCTTACAACGCTTCCACACCCTGCCTATCTACGTCGTAGTCTTCAACAACCCTTTAGGATAGTTAAACTATCAGGGATGACTCATCTTGGGGCTCGCTTCCCGCTTAGATGCTTTCAGCGGTTATCGATTCCGAACGTAGCTACCGGGCAATGCCATTGGCATGACAACCCGAACACCAGCGGTTCGTCCACTCCGGTCCTCTCGTACTAGGAGCAGCTCCCCTCAATCATCCAACGCCCACACCAGATAGGGACCGAACTGTCTCACGACGTTCTAAACCCAGCTCGCGTACCACTTTAAATGGCGAACAGCCATACCCTTGGGACCGACTTCAGCCCCAGGATGTGATGAGCCGACATCGAGGTGCCAAACACCGCCGTCGATATGAACTCTTGGGCGGTATCAGCCTGTTATCCCCGGAGTACCTTTTATCCGTTGAGCGATGGCCCTTCCATACAGAACCACCGGATCACTATGACCTACTTTCGTACCTGCTCGACGTGTCTGTCTCGCAGTTAAGCTAGCTTATGCCATTGCACTAACCTCACGATGTCCGACCGTGATTAGCTAACCTTCGTGCTCCTCCGTTACTCTTTGGGAGGAGACCGCCCCAGTCAAACTACCCACCAGACACTGTCCACAATCCCGATAAGGGACCAATGTTAGAACATCAAACATACAAGGGTGGTATTTCAACGGCGGCTCCACACAATCTAGCGACTGTGCTTCAAAGCCTCCCACCTATCCTACACATGTAGGTTCAATGTTCAGTGCCAAGCTGTAGTAAAGGTTCACGGGGTCTTTCCGTCTAGGTGCGGGTACACAGCATCTTCACTGCGATTTCAATTTCACTGAGTCTCGGGTGGAGACAGCGTGGCCATGGTTACACCATTCGTGCAGGTCGGAACTTACCCGACAAGGAATTTCGCTACCTTAGGACCGTTATAGTTACGGCCGCCGTTTACCGGGGCTTCGATCAAGAGCTTCGCTTGCGCTAACCCCATCAATTAACCTTCCGGCACCGGGCAGGTGTCACACCGTATACGTCATCTTTCGATTTAGCACAGTGCTGTGTTTTTAATAAACAGTCCCAGCCACCTGGTCACTGCGGCCCCCATCTGCTTACGGCGTAAAGCCTTCACAAACAGGGGCGTACCTTCTCCCGAAGTTACGGTACTATTTTGCCGAGTTCCTTCACCCGAGTTCTCTCAAGCGCCTTAGTATTCTCTACCTGACCACCTGTGTCGGTTTGGGGTACGGTTCGATATATCATAAGTTTAGAGGCTTTTCCTGGAAGCATGGCATCAACAGCTTCGTCACCGTGGTGACTCGTCTCGTGTCTCAGGTTAATGTTAAACCGGATTTACCTAATTCAACGCCCTACGCACTTTCACTTGGATAACCAACACCAAGCCTGCCTAGCCTTCTCCGTCCCCCCTTCACTGATATACCAAGTACGGAAATATTAATCCGTTTCCCATCGACTACGCATTTCTGCCTCGCCTTAGGGGCCGACTTACCCTGCCCTGATTAGCATGGGACAGGAAACCTTGGTCTTCCGGCGTGGGGGTTTTTCACCCCCATTATCGTTACTCATGTCAGCATTCGCACTTGTGATATGTCCAGCTCGCCTCACAGCTCACCTTCAACCACTTACACAACGCTCCCCTACCATACGTGTAAACACGTATCCGCAGCTTCGGTATATTGCTTAGCCCCGTTACATCTTCCGCGCAGGCCGACTCGACTAGTGAGCTATTACGCTTTCTTTAAAGGGTGGCTGCTTCTAAGCCAACCTCCTAGCTGTCTTAGCCTTCCCACATCGTTTCCCACTTAGCAATATTTTGGGACCTTAGCTGGCGGTCTGGGTTGTTTCCCTCTTCACGACGGACGTTAGCACCCGCCGTGTGTCTCCCGGATATCACTCATTGGTATTCGGAGTTTGCAAAGGGTTGGTAAGTCGGGATGACCCCCTAGCCTTAACAGTGCTCTACCCCCAATGGTGTTCGTCCGAGGCGCTACCTAAATAGCTTTCGGGGAGAACCAGCTATCTCCCGGTTTGATTGGCCTTTCACCCCCAGCCACAGGTCATCCCCTGACTTTTCAACGTCAGTGGGTTCGGTCCTCCAGTTGATGTTACTCAACCTTCAACCTGCCCATGGCTAGATCACCGGGTTTCGGGTCTATACCCTGCAACTCAACGCGCAGTTAACGCTCGCTTTCACTACGGCTCCCCTATTCGGTTAACCTTGCTACAGAATATAAGTCGCTGACCCATTATACAAAAGGTACGCAGTCACAGAACAAGTCTGCTCCCACTGCTTGTACGTATACGGTTTCAGGTTCTATTTCACTCCCCTCACAGGGGTTCTTTTCGCCTTTCCCTCACGGTACTGGTTCACTATCGGTCAGTTAGGAGTATTTAGCCTTGGAGGATGGTCCCCCCATATTCAGTCAAGATAACACGTGTCCCGACCTACTCGTTTTCACTTAAAGTTCGCCTTTGTGTACAGGGCTATCACCTTGTATCGCTGTGCTTTCCAACACATTCCACTGGCTTACAATTAGCTTAAGGGCTAATTCCCGTTCGCTCGCCGCTACTAGGGAAATCTCGGTTGATTTCTTTTCCTAAGGGTACTTAGATGTTTCAGTTCCCCTCGTTTGCCTCTACAACCTATGTATTCAGTTGCAGATAATGCATAAATGCACTGGGTTCCCCCATTCGGACATCTGTGGCTCAAATGCGTTTTGTCAGCTCACCACAGCTTTTCGCAGACTTACACGTCCTTCATCGCCTCTAACTGCCTAGGCATCCACCGTATACGCTTAGTCACTTAACCATACAACCCAAAATACCCTCTGTTATTACGTCGTTCTTTTGCCCTATACTTCGCCTTCGCTCGTCGCTTGCTCGGTCATGTAACACGTTACACTCCCTCACTCGCTTCTCGCACGGCTTGCCTAGAACAAAATTACTCGCAATAACACATTGATTTAACATAACAAAGACATGAATGATTGTTATCTAAACCAGGTCGATTTGCGCCTTTTTATTCACAAATCGTTGGTGCTCATCTAAGAGCTTGTGTATGCGTGACAAGTACTAATCACAAAATCAGATAGAGTACGCTTGAAGATTGCTCTTCAATTATTACTCTTTATTTTTGATTACTTTTATCAGCTTTCCAAATTGTTAAAGAACATCGGTAATATCTTACGATACAACCTATAAGGC
>NZ_BAAAFD010000022.1:3861-5730 GCF_039523355.1 Aliiglaciecola litoralis
CATGGTGGAGCTAAGCAGGATCGAACTGCTGACCTCCTGCGTGCAAGGCAGGCGCTCTCCCAGCTGAGCTATAGCCCCGTCTTTTGCAAAACGGCTATGTGGTTCTTTATCATTAACAACAAAACAATCTGTGTAGGCACTACATCACAACAGGCATTACCTATAGTGTAAGGAGGTGATCCAACCCCAGGTTCCCCTAGGGTTACCTTGTTACGACTTCACCCCAGTCATGAAACACAAAGTGGTAATCGTCCCCCCGAAGGTTAGACTAACTACTTCTTTTGCATCCCACTCCCATGGTGTGACGGGCGGTGTGTACAAGGCCCGGGAACGTATTCACCGCAGTATTCTGACCTGCGATTACTAGCGATTCCGACTTCACGGAGTCGAGTTGCAGACTCCGATCCGGACTACGACGAGCTTTAAGGGGTCCGCTCCACATCACTGTCTCGCTTCCCTCTGTACTCGCCATTGTAGCACGTGTGTAGCCCTACTCGTAAGGGCCATGATGACTTGACGTCGTCCCCACCTTCCTCCGGTTTGTCACCGGCAGTCTCCTTAGAGTGCCCAACTAAATGCTGGCAACTAAGGACAAGGGTTGCGCTCGTTGCGGGACTTAACCCAACATCTCACGACACGAGCTGACGACAGCCATGCAGCACCTGTCTCAGAATTCCCGAAGGCACTGAGGCATCTCTGCCAAATTTTCTGGATGTCAAGAGTAGGTAAGGTTCTTCGCGTTGCATCGAATTAAACCACATGCTCCACCGCTTGTGCGGGCCCCCGTCAATTCATTTGAGTTTTAACCTTGCGGCCGTACTCCCCAGGCGGTCTACTTAGCGCGTTAGCTTCGCTACTCACGTATATAATACACAAACAGCTAGTAGACAGCGTTTACGGTGTGGACTACCAGGGTATCTAATCCTGTTCGCTACCCACACTTTCGCACATGAGCGTCAGTCTTTGGCCAGGGAGTCGCCTTCGCCACTGATGTTCCTCCAGATATCTACGCATTTCACCGCTACACCTGGAATTCCACTCCCCTCTCCAAGACTCTAGTCATACAGTTCTAAATGCTATTCCCAGGTTGAGCCCGGGGCTTTCACATCTAGCTTATATAACCGCCTGCGTGCGCTTTACGCCCAGTAATTCCGATTAACGCTCGCACCCTCCGTATTACCGCGGCTGCTGGCACGGAGTTAGCCGGTGCTTCTTCTGTCGCTAACGTCACAGCTGATGGGTATTAACCATCAACCTTTCCTCACGACTGAAAGTGCTTTACAACCCGAAGGCCTTCTTCACACACGCGGCATGGCTGCATCAGGGTTGCCCCCATTGTGCAATATTCCCCACTGCTGCCTCCCGTAGGAGTCTGGGCCGTGTCTCAGTCCCAGTGTGGCTGATCTTCCTCTCAGAACAGCTAGAGATCGTCGCCTTGGTGAGCCTTTACCTCACCAACTAGCTAATCTCGCTTGGGCTGCTCTTTGCGCGGGAGCCGAAGCCCCCTTTGGTCCGTAGACATCATGCGGTATTAGCCATCGTTTCCAATGGTTATCCCCCACGCAAAGGCACATTCCCAAGTATTACTCACCCGTCCGCCACTCGTCAGCGAAGTGCAAGCACTTCCTGCTACCGTTCGACTTGCATGTGTTAGGCCTGCCGCCAGCGTTCAATCTGAGCCATGATCAAACTCTTCAATTAAAGTTTCGAAATATGAATTTTTTTGGTAAGCACTCTTATAATGAGTGCCCACACAGATTGTCTTGTTGCAAATTGTTAAAGAACGTTGCTCTTAGTGAGCGGCTTGAGGAACCAGAGGTCTGTCTCAAGCGGGACGCGAATTCTACACGCCTTGGAAATCTTGTCAAC
>NZ_BAAAFD010000023.1:0-5008 GCF_039523355.1 Aliiglaciecola litoralis
AGATCTGCCCTGCGAACAGCCTCTTTGCGAAAAGTTTCAGTATAAGGTTGTGCTTTCTTTTTGCGTTCCATAAATCACCTCTTATCTAACTATAAGAGATGTCCACTTTTTTTGGGTAAGTTCTAAACATAACGCCCCTATTAAACGGCGCAAACTTGCTGGCTAAAATTGCGAGGCACGAGCCAAAGCCAGCGAGTTTGGGTCCGGTTGAATGGTTTGTTATACGTATTAATCTTGCGTAGGAACAACAAAATAAAATATATAAACTATTGATAATATTATTAATCCGCCATTTACAAACAAACCTGTAAAACCCAAAGCTTTATCAGAAGAAACTGATTTTAGCTTAAATAAAAACCCCGTAATTGCGATGACTATACCGGCTATCCAAGTATTAAATGGATTTGGCAAGTATGCACCACCAGTAACAAAAAATGTAAACAAGCCAAGAGGTGCGCAAAAAATAGAAATGTAGAACATCAATTTAGTTAACAAATGTTAATCCTATAAATACGTATAACGCCCCTATTAAACGGCACAGACTTGCTGGCTATACTTGCGAGGCACGAGCCAAAGCCAGCGAGTTTGGGTCCGGTTGAATGGATTGTTAGGCCTATAACCCAAACAAACCTAAACCCCAATTAATTAAAAAGTAGATCGGTATAGCCAAGAATGATGCTGGTATGCAAGGAAGAAGTATGACTACGAAGCTTGCAGTTGTAAACGAATCCACTGTAGAGTCGTTTCTATAATTCGACATAGCATCATCAATTGGATGGCGGCCTTTTACCTTTTTGTAACCCTCAGTAAATTCACCGGCATTACCTGAAACCGCAGAAAGCAAATACCTAAATAGCGGTAGACAAGCCAAGCATCCTACCAAGAAAGAAAAAACAGCTACATAAATATTCATGTTACTCATTTAGGCCTAACGCCCCTAATAGACTGCACAAACACGTGGCCTATACTTTGTGAGGCACGAACAATGGCCGCGAGTTTGTGTCAGGTTGATTGGATTGTTATGTTTCATTTTTTAATTGGTTCAACTGTTAATAGAACCTTTTGCCTATAACTCTCCTCAAAGCTTACTAACAAAGCAAGAACACCTGAAGTAAGAAGAAGAACAATAGAACCAAAGAAAAGCTGGTAGCTGAAAAAATAGTGGTTAAAAAAGCTGAAAAACATATTTATTAAGCCAACGACTGATAAGAAAACTCCGATGTAACCAATGACAGTCAACAACTTAATTAAGGTCACGAGGGACTGTAGCCTTTCCGATATTAGATCTTGATATGGCATTTTCATTTAACTTTTCCTCCTTGAGACATAACGCCCCTAATAGACTGCACAAACTTGTGGCCTATACTTTGTGAGGCACGAGCAATGGCCGCGAGTTTGTGTCAGGTTGATTGGATTGTTATACGGAGAACACATACTGACAAAGCCCACGATTAAAATTACTAAACCAAATACTACAATCGAATGGCTGAAAAAAGCGATAACTTTTTAAGCTGCCTGACAGAACAATGACAACTGAAACGGTGAAAAGGCCCGTTAACGTTTAAAGTTGAATTTGGTAAAAAGAGAATGAATGCAGTTTAAAAAAGCGCAACAAAACTAGGCTGTTACTTCCAATTCCAAACAACGTTTAACCCTTAAAAGAAATCCGTATAACGCCCGCATAAATGGCGGATAACAGTTGGCTAAACTTAGCGAAGAATGAGCGCCAGCCAACTGTTAGGCGTCCACTTTAATGCGTTTGTTAGGTTTTGGTGGCTCTATAAGCATAAATACCTAAAGCGACCAATAGCCCCCACAACATGCTGTTTGAAATATACAAGCCAATATAAAACAGATCTGTACCTAAAAATCCTTCTCTGGGCAGAGTCGCATAGAAGTCATTAATTGGGAACAAAAGCAGTTCTACAAAAGAAGCCCAGAAAGTTGCGATTTTATTTAAATATTCGGGTGTGTCATCGCTAAATCCATAGCCAAATGAAACAATCAGTAGAGCAAACAAATTTACGCCAGTGAAAACCGAGTGTATTAAAGTCCATTTTAAAAAGAGCTTCATAAAAACCTAACGCTTCATTAAGAAGCGAGTTTAGGCTTGCTAAACTAGTGACGAAGGAACTCGAGCAAGCCGTGACGAGTCTTTCTTTAATGACTTGTTATATGACGCTTATAAGTTACTTTGAACCATGCCTTTAATTTTATGAGCCTTAACGAAATGATCTAGTTTATGTATTTGTATCCACCATGTTGCTGCCTCCATAAGTAATTCCGGGTTATCATTTTTATTTTTGAAAAATGCATAGAATGATAATCCTACATTGTCACCTTTAGCTGCAATTTTTTTATCGCAAATCTCAATGATTTTTGATCTTAATTCTGTTCTCATAATCTAATTTTTCACTAAAACCTGAAAGGCATATAACTTCCCGCATAACGGGCAAAAATACGTAGGCTACAATACCAAGCGAAGCGCAGGGAGCCTACGTGTTTTTGTCCCTGGCGAGCGCAGCGAGTGTTAATGCGTTTGTTATACGTCACTTTCAAATACAGTCAATGCCTAAATAACATACAGTGTATATGCCGATTAAAGGGAAGAGTCCAGTATAAATAGTTGAAAAAATGCCAGCGAACCAATGAATAAAAAGTGAAGAAGGTTTCTTAAATATGCTTGCTGCAACAAGTGTTAGTATTAGCGGACTCCCGAACATTATTATGTAACTCAATGCATATTTTAATGGGGGGCGTTCTATACCATATGCCGACTTTTCGAAGAAATACCCATATGCACCAAGTAGAGTAACTACGATTAATACTACGATAGAAATAGGAACTACTCCCAATTTCATTCGTAGCCTAAAAATTAATTCAGCAGCAGAAAATAGAATTAAGAAAATAATGGCTAAGGTAGCGACCAAGTCATTCTCCTAGACGTATAACGCTTCGCATAACTGGCAAATACTTGCTGGCTATACTTGGCGAAGAATGAGCCCCAGCCAGCGAGTATTTGTCCTAGCGAGCTTGCGAGCAAGTTAATGCGTTTGTTATATGCGTTAATCACTACAAGCTGAATACCCCATATATTTATTACCACTATCTCTAGCCATGGCTGAAGATACCGAGTGCAAAACATTTGGCAGAGGCCGCTCGCTGACTGCAAAAATAGCGGTTAATTGCACATACTTATTTGCACAGTTTGATAAATCAACCCCCGTACTATTTACGGTATCAACAACCAAGCCACGAGATGTGTCCATGAGCGTCGCATCAGTTTGGTACGGGTATAAAGAATAAACTTGACCGTTCTTTTGTAAATATCCAATAACGCTTACTTTCTGTGTACCTGTCGAGATGTTTTTACTCAGAAGTTCAAATATTGAGACTCGATGTACTGCTGAGTTGCCGTAAGACAAGAAACTTACGAATAGTGTAATTATTGAAAAATACCTCATCATCATTCCCTCGTGAGCATATAACACCCACATAAGGGGCAGTTACACATGGGCTAAAATCCGAGCGAAGCGACAGAGCCCATGTGTTACTGTCCCAGCGAAGCGCCTTAATGTGCTTGTTATATTTTTAGTTAAAAACTACTGGCACAGTTACCGAAATCCCACAGCCTTCACCATATGAAAAAACTAAAAAGTGTTTTCTAACCAGTTCATTTCCAACTGTATACCACACTACTTTTCCTTCATCATGTTCAAAAGCTTCCGCTGGCATAAACAGAGAAGGCTCATCAAGACTATCGATAAATAATGCCGAATTTTGATATTCTCGTTCACCGATTTTGTTGGGTATCACAATTTCTACTGAGTAACTTTCATCAAAATAATCTGTATTAACTTTAAAAAGCGGTCGATATTTTTCATTCCAAAGAAACTCTTGTTCTTCAGTCACAATGCAAGTAGCCGCGTGCGAAGCTCCACAAAATAATAAGCTTAATAAAATCCATCTCAATTTGAACTTACTCCGAAAATATAACTTTTCAATAACGGGCGCAGGCACGTAGGGCATAATGGCGAAGCCGCCCTGCGTGTATGCGTCCCAGCGAACGTAGTGAGAGAGTTTATTGAGTTGTTATATTTGTGCTTAATCATTGCTAGAAACTGTATACCTTTTGGCTGTGTTTTCACACTGGTAGTCAATAAAAGTAACTAACTCGTGATTACTTATGCTTGCGATAAAGCTAGTGGATTTGGGTTCGCTAGGGTTAGCACTGCTAATAAAGGCTGCTATTTCGTTATTTTTGACGATGATAAAATGACCAGTAGCAAGGGGCTTGCACGAATTAAGGAGCTTGCTTGGGCCTTTAAGTTCGATAGTTAAACCTGACTTGTCCTTAGTTTTGATGACCTCGAAACCTAATTTATTAGCTAAGTCGGAAGTGAGTGCCGTAGCCTCAATAACTTTTGTTGCATGAGTTTGAAAAGAAATAACGATTACTAGTAAAAGCAATGATCTCATAGTCTTCCTTGAAAAATATAACGCCCTGCTAAGGGGCAGTTGCGAGTGTTGTTGGCGAAGCCAGCGAGTAACTGTCCCGCAGCGTTGTTTGCTGCGAACTTGAGCAGTTTGTTATATGCCACTAATCACCGCCTCCAGCCGAACCTGCACCACTGCTATCTTGTGGGCCGCCACCGAAACTTTTATGAGCTTTAGCTGGAACATCTTGGCTACGGTTTAACATCCATAGACCGATGGCAGCAAAAAAAGGAATTAACCACACAATCAAAATTTGCGCGCCTTTTTGAAAGGTTTCCAAATCATCTCTACGAATTAAGAATACTGAAACTGAAATATTCAGTGCAATTGCAATCCCTATGAATACGTACCAAATTTCAAATTCCATTTAAGTTCCTTGTGGCATTGGTGTTACCCACTAAAAGTGGACATCCTGTTTAAGCGTAACGAGCTTCATATTCCAACGGACTTAAGTATCCCAATGTCGAATGTAGCCTTACGCGATTATAAAATATTTCAATATATTCAAAGA
>NZ_BAAAFD010000024.1:0-4344 GCF_039523355.1 Aliiglaciecola litoralis
CTTTGAATATATTGAAATATTTTATAATCGCGTAAGGCTACATTCGACATTGGGATACTTAAGTCCGTTGGAATATGAAGCTCGTTACGCTTAAACAGGATGTCCACTTTTAGTGGGTAACACCAGTTTCAAGGAGGAAATTTGAAAATATTATCGGCTTTATTAGTATCGTTTCTGTCACTATCAGTTTCAGCTTCGGAAGAAGATGCTGCAACTGAGCTTTTCTCAGTTTTACAAATGGAACAACTTCTTGCGCAAAAGGCAATCAACTATAAAAAGCAAATGGTTCTTGCACTAGCAAGTACAGAAATGCCAGACGAAGAGAGAGCTGAATTAGAGCAGGATTATTCAGCAATTGTAGACAAAATTATAGCTTTTTTGAGCACTGAAGAAGTTTTGGAAGCGTTTAAGCATAGCTATAGTGAAACGTTCACTGAATCAGAATTACGAGATCTTGTGACTTTCTATGCTTCGCCAACCGGAAAAAAATTCCTAAGCCAATCAGGGAATTTGAACGCAAAGTTTATGGAAAAAATCAGCCCCAAATTTAATTCATTAATCAGTGAGTTTCAGCAGGTTGATTGAAATGAAACATAACAAATCAATGAACTCACTCACTTCGTTCGCTGGGACGCATACTCGCGGGGCGGCTTCGCCATTATGCCCCACGAGCCTGCGCCCGTTATTGAAAAGTTAGGTGATTATGGAAAATTGGAAGTTCCACGATATAAATTTTGAAGGCCAAACCAAAAAGGTTGAGGGTTTGGATATTTGGAAGCACGAATGGCATCCATCTGAGTCTAAAAGTTTTAAAGCCCCTCATCCACAACACCCTAGCCAATGGCATTTGATGTGTGTTTACACTATTGAAGCTAATGACAGGCAAGTTAGCTTTGCCGCAAGTGAAGTTAGTAACATGGTTTGGTCTATTTATGTGCCAAAGTAAATCACCTAACAAGTTAGTCAAGTTCGCCCAGCAAGCTGGGCTGGGACGCATACTCGTTGGCTGGCGCTTCGCGCAGTTTAGCCAACAAGTCTGCGCCCCTTACTAAAGCGTTAGTTGCCATGAATAAATTCACCTTTCTGCTTTTTTTGATAGCTTTTGCGGGTGCTATTTTCTTCGGAAACAAAGCTTATCGACTAGAAGAAAGGTTGGAACTTGCAACATATTTATTTCAAGATGCTCAAAACGGTCATATTCTTTCGGAACAGATATGGGTTAGAACACTTATCGATATTGAAAAGCTAAGGAGAACTGACCCAATAGAGGCTGGGGAAGTAGCCCAAATGATTATTTGTGAATATCCCAAAAGTATTGAAGACTACAAAGATATTCAAACAATATCCAAAACAGCAATTGAGTCACTGAAATTAACCAAATCTGAAGTCGAATTATACTGTGGCAACTAACAAAACAATCAACAACATTCGCTTCGCTTATTGGGAAAAAGCCTCGCTGTCACTTCGTGCCAAAGCACTCGGTTTTTCCCGTTATTGTAAGCGTTATATGCTAATTGGTACTTAACTCATGGAAGAATATTTCGCTGGTCTAAGAAAAATCAAGCTTCGTTCTGACAACGTACATGCTGCTCGCTGGCCATGCTTTTATTTAGTATCAATAGGTATCTTTCTTGGCTTATTATTTCCGCCACTAGGATTCATTGCCCCACTATTCATCTACCTTTTTCTCTTTTTATTGCTTCGACTGTCATTATCAACCTGCCCACGTTGCGGTAAACGCTTTTATTCCTTGTTAAACATCATATTCAACGGTAGTTTTTATTCAAAATCAGGTATGTGGGCTGTCTCATGTAATTCATGTGGTTTAAAGTTAAGCGAACTTCCAGAGGTCGACGAAGTTACAATCAAGTCTCACAAAGACGAGTGGTTTAAATGAGCAACGCATATAACAACTCAATAAACTCACTCACTTCGTTCGCTGGGACGCATACACGCAGGGCGGCTTCGCCATTATGCCCCACGTGCCTGCGCCCGTTATTGAAAAGTTAGGTATGGGTCTTGAAACGGTCGAGTTTGCTATATCAATAGAAGAGAAGTATGGAATAAAAATGCCCGACGAAGATCTCGCTGACTTGGCTTTAGTTGGCGACATTGCTGTGTATGTAACCAACCGCGTAAATATGACGACTAATAATGATGTTGAAATAGACGAGGTTATTGAATTCCTGATGGACACGCTAGCTAAAGACTATGATATCCCAAGAGATAAAATAGATTTAAAATCGCATGTTATTACTGATTTGGGGTTGTGCTAGTAGCCGTTGTTTTTGCTCTTCCTTTCACGAGGCACTCCCATCAGTTTTTAACACACCTTTTTCGGGTTCGCGAGCGTATAATGTTTGATTCCCGCTTGTCCACATCAGTTGTTGTTTGAGCGACAAACGAATGTTATTTTCACCCAAATGGTTAACGCAAGGAGACATGGATTGTTTTATCAAAACCCCAATAAATTCCGCCTACCTAACAAACGCATCAGTTCACTCCCTTCGGTCGCTGGGACAACTTTACGGGCGCATTTCGCTACGCTCAAGAGCTGCACCCGTAAACTTGCCCTCTATGCGGGGTGTTAGGTAGCATCATGAAAACGGAACTAGATATTCACGATTACCAATGCTGGTATCTTGATAACCTACAGTACCAAGATGGATTGTTGACTTTGACTTTGGAAGAAAGCAGCAGGGTCGTTGAGGGGCAAAATGAACATAAACGTTACTTGCTAGTCTTTTCAGATACAATTCAGTTTCAAATTTATGACGAATGTGACCATCAGCAAAACTTCTACAATCAGCGAGAAGGTGGGGTTGTCGGGCTCCATGGAGATTCAAGCCTCCTCAAATATTTGAAATCAGAAACGCTAATATTTGATACTACACCAGGGGAGTTAATGCATTACTCGGTAATGACAGGTAATGAATTTATACATGTAATTACAAGAAGAGTGCCGCAGGTAATAAATGCTACCTAACAATCCATTCAACCGGACCCAAACTCGCTGGCTTTGGCTCGTGCCTTGCAAGTATAGCCAGCAAGTCTGGGCCGTTTAATAGGGGCGTTATACGGATTTCTTTTAAGGGTTAAACGGTATTTGGGATTGGTAGTAACAGCCTAGCGTTGTCGCTGTTTTTCAAACTGTATTCGCTCCTTTTTTGCCAGTTTCAACATTAAGCGTTAACGGGCCTTTTCATCGTTTCAGTTGTCATAGTTCTGTTAGGTAACTTAAAAAGTTTTCGCTTTTTTCAGCGATTCGATTGTAGTATTTGGTTTAGTAATTTTAATCGTGGGCTTGGTCAGTATGTGTTCTCCGTATAACAATCCAATCAACCTGACCCAAACTCGCGGCCATTGCTCGTGCCTCACAAAGTGTAGGCCACAAGTTTGTGCCGTTTAATAGGGGCGTTATACGGATTTCTTTTAAGGGTTAAACGTTGTTTGGAATTGGAAGTAACAGCCTAGTTTTGTTGCGCTTTTTTAAACTGCATTCATTCTCTTTTTACCAAATTCAACTTTAAACGTTAACGGGCCTTTTCACCGTTTCAGTTGTCATTGTTCTGTCAGGCAGCTTAAAAAGTTATCGCTTTTTTCAGCCATTCGATTGTAGTATTTGGTTTAGTAATTTTAATCGTGGGCTTTGTCAGTATGTGTTCTCCGTATAACAAACCAATCAACCTGACACAAACTCGCGGCCATTGCTCGTGCCTCACAAAGTGTAGGCCACAAGTTTGTGCAGTCTATTAGGGGCGTTAGGCATACAGGAAGTCGTGGTGAAACATTTAAGTGTTTTTATATTTTTACTTTGCACGTTTAACGTCTTCGCTTCCGAAATATTTCAGATTAACGATATTTCTAATTACCCCGAATATAGTGAAAAAGCAGTTGAAGCTGTAATTGATGACTTAAAGAAAAATGATAAAGAACTAGCAAAACTTTATGTCTTAGCTAAGTGTGATAAAAATTTCTGTGATGTTGAGGTCTCGTACAAAGAAAACTTCAAGCTAAATGCTAACATCAGAGGATGTCCAAATTTTTGTCTTTATTACGGCTTTAATAATGAACACGGTTATATTGTTAAAAAGGCTCACATTCGATAAATGTATGCCTAACAAGAAAATTAAGCAGGACGCCTAACAGCTGGCTGTCGTTCGTGCCTCACTTATTTTAGCCAGCTATTATGCGCCTCTTATTTAGGCGTTATATGCAGAACTTACCCAAAAAAAGTGGACATCTCTTATAGTTAGATAAGAGGTGATTTATGGAACGCAAAAAGAAAGCACAACCTTATACTGAAACTTTTCGCAAAGAGGCTGTTCGCAGGGCAGATCTTCC
>NZ_BAAAFD010000025.1:0-4152 GCF_039523355.1 Aliiglaciecola litoralis
TTTGGCTGGATATTACGGTGAGTGATCTGCCTAACAATCCAATCAACCTGACACAAACTCGCGGCCATTGCTCGTGCCTCACAAAGTGTGGGCCACGTGTTTGTGCAGTCTATTAGGGGCGTTATACGGATTTCTTTTAAGGGTTAAACGTTGTTTGGAATTGGAAGTAACAGCCTAGCCTTGTCGCTCTTTTTCAAACCGTATTCGTTCTGTTTTTGCCAGTTTCTACTTTAAACGTTAACGGGCCTTTTCACCGTTTCAGTTGTCATTGTTCTGTCAGGCAGCTTAAAAAGTTATCGCTTTTTTCAGCGATTCGATTGTAGTATTTGGTTTAGTAATTTTAATCGTGAGCTTTGTCGTTATGTGTTCTCCGTATAACAAACCAATCAACCTGACCCAAACTCGCGGCCATTGCTCGTGCCTCACAAAGTGTAGGCCACGAATTTGTGCAGTCTATTAGGGGCGTTATACGGATTTCTTTTAAGGGTTAAACGTTGTTTGGAATTGGAAGTAACAGCCTAGCGTTGTCGCTCTTTTTCAAACCGTATTCGTTCTGTTTTTGCCAGTTTCTACTTTAAACGTTAACGGGCCTTTTCACCGTTTCAGTTGTCATTGTTCTGTTAGGTAACTTAAAAAGTTATCGCTTTTTTCAGCGATTCGATTGTAGTATTTGGTTTAGTAATTTTAATCGTGGGCTTTGTCAGTATGTGTTCTCCGTATAACAAACCAATCAACCTGACACAAACTAGCGGCCATTGTTCGTGCCTCACAAAGTGTAGGCCACAAGTTTGTGCAGTCTATTAGGGGCGTTAGGTGGCTCATAATACTATGCATTTACCCTCTGAATTAATAAGGGATCTAATTGATGTTTTTGAGTCTTCAAATACACCCTTTAGATTAATTGAAGAGGACAAATCTAAAGAGGAATGTTTTGATAAGCTCAACCTCTTAGCCCCTTTTAATAGTTGGTCCTACATCGATTGGTCCAAAGTTGTCGGCCAGACAACATGGGAGTTTGATAATTGGGAAGAACAATCAAAGTCAGTAAACGATTGTCTGTCTAAGTTGCCAAAATCAGGTAAGGTGTTTGTTCTGTGGTTCAATGCGTTGAAGCCGGTTCTTGAAATTGAAGTAGCAGTATTTAGGTTGCATGCAATGGACATTTTTTCCGAGTGCTCGGACACATGGGTATATGACTGTGCTGGTAAATTTGTATTGGAATGTCATCATGATGGAAAGCTGTCTTTTTATACACCAGGCGCCACCTAACAATCCAATCAACCTGACACAAACTCGCGGCCATTGCTCGTGCCTCACAACGTGTAGGCCACAAGTATGTGCAGTCTATTAGGGGCGTTATACGTAAAAGACCTGCTTATGATGGGGTCAGAGCCTGAAAACTGTACCTTGATTAAGCGTGATCAGTACCTTGGTCCAGTTGTTCCGGCACATTGAATATGGTATTTCTAAAAGCCGTTTCTCGCCTTTCCTTGAGCAAGCTCAGAGCACCGCGAAACGACTTTTAGAAATAGTAGAATTGAAGGCCGCATGGACAGCGTCTGTCCACAGCATTGGCGGTAAAGTTGTTGAGGGCGTGAGCGCAGGTATTAGACGTATAACAAACTAATGAACCGGACGCTTACTCGCTGGGCATTGTTGTTATGTGGTTACGTTTATTGCTCGTAACCGCCGTTTATTAGGGGCGTTATATTTTATGCGTTTTAATCGACTGCAAGTCATATTCTTAGTAGTGTTTTTGTCAAGTTGTGCTTTATTAGGCAGGCCATCTTTTGAAGACGTTATTGTTGTTGAAAGCGGAGAGATAAAACAATATGTGTTAGTTTTAAAGGGTAAAGTGCCAAATATGGTTCACGATGAATCTCAGATGTTTTGGCCTACTTACCATGAAGTCTTTTACAAAATACATGTTGATCAATTATCAGGTGTAGTGAAAGAAGATGATTTTAAAATATCATATAAAGATAAGCCAAATTACTTAAAATCATACTCTGGCTCTTTAGTATTTAAAGGTAACAAGGTAGTTATAAAAATGCTTAGTTGCCCGCGTCCGGAAAATTGTTTTAATGCAGAATTCAACGGCTCGTATAAATTGGAAAATAAAATATAACAAACCAATCAACCGGACAAATACTCGCTGGCTTTGCTCGTACCTCGCTAATTTTAGCCAGCAAGCATTTGCCGTTTATTAGGGGCGTTATACGGATTTCTTTTAAGGGTTAAACGTTGTTTGGAATTGGAAGTAACAGCCTAGTTTTGTTGCGCTTTTTTAAACTGCATTCATTCTCTTTTTACCAAATTCAACTTTAAACGTTAACGGGCCTTTTCACCGTTTCAGTTGTCATTGTTCTGTCAGGCAGCTTAAAAAGTTATCGCTTTTTTCAGCCATTCGATTGTAGTATTTGGTTTAGTAATTTTAATCGTGGGCTTTGTCAGTATGTGTTCTCCGTATAACAAACCAATCAACCTGACACAAACTCGCGGCCATTGCTCGTGCCTCACAAAGTGTAGGCCACAAGTTTGTGCAGTCTATTAGGGGCGTTATACGGATTTCTTTTAAGGGTTAAACGTTGTCTGGGTTTGCTGGTAACAGCCTGGCTTTATTGCTCATTTTCAAACTGTATTCGCTCCTTTTTTGCCAGTTTCTACTTTAAACGTTAACGGGCCTTTTCATCGTTTCAGTTGTCATAGTTCTGTTAGGTAACTTAAAAAGTTATCGCTTTTTTCAGCGATTCGATTGTAGTATTTGGTTTAGTAATTTTAATCGTGGGCTTTGTCAGTATGTGTTCTCCGTATAACAATCCAATCAACCTGACACAAACTCGCGGCCATTGCTCGTGCCTCACAAAGTATAGGCCACAAGTTTGTGCAGTCTATTAGGGGCGTTATACGGATTTCTTTTAAGGGTTAAACGTTGTTTGGAATTGGAAGTAACAGCCTAGTTTTGTTGCGCTTTTTTAAACTGCATTCATTCTCTTTTTACCAAATTCAACTTTAAACGTTAACGGGCCTTTTCATCGTTTCAGTTGTCATTGTTCTGACAGGCAGCTTAAAAAGTTATCGCTTTTTTCAGCGATTCGATTGTAGTATTTGGTTTAGTAATTTTAATCGTGGGCTTTGTCAGTATGTGTTCTCCGTATAACAATCCAATCAACCTGACACAAACTCGCGGCCATTGCTCGTGCCTCACAAAGTGTAGGCCACGTGTTTGTGCAGTCTATTAGGGGTGTTAGTTGCCAAAGGTGAAAGTTGTTAAATTTTAAAATATTAGCTTTAGCAATTGGCAGTAGTGTAATTTGTTATTTCCTATTTAAAGTTCTATTTGTAAGTTACCAAACAGGTGTTGCATTACTTAGATATGGAAATTCAGTCACTATTGATGAAAGCCCTTATTTATACTGGGCTAGTATGGGGTTGTCATTATTTTTAGCGCTTTTATTTTTATACGCCGCTGTTGGTTTCTTTAAAATACTTTTCAGTAAAGGTTAAATTGGCAACTAACAAAACAATAAACCACATTCGCTGCGCTCACTGGGAAAAAGCCTCGCTGGCACTTCGTGCCAAAGCACTCGGTTTTTCCCGTTATTGTACGCGTTATGTTTCAGGAGAAAAATTGAGAATACTAAATGGACTTTGTTGGTTAACATTGGTTTTGCTACTTCTTTCAGCTATCGAAGTTGTCTATTTATCTCTTATAACGGGTCATCACTTTTCCTGGGTAAAGTGGTTGATTTATATTATGGGTGCAATTTTAACGCTCACTCTATTGCGAGGTAATTCAAGCGCTAAAATCATACCAACGTTAACACTTTTTTGGTGTCTCGGTTTTATTGTCTATTCTGTTTATGAGCAGTATTTATTCTTTTTTAGTAGCAGTCCAAAACACTTGGTTATAGCTGCAACATTTATTGCTATATTAACAACACCATTACTTATCAGGTCAGCTCTAAAGGTTAAGCAGTGAAACATAACAAACCAATCAACCGGACGCCAACTCGCTGGCTGGAGCTCAATGGTATGGACTCCCCACCTTTGTCATTATGAACTAAGGTGAAGGTGTCGAAACCAAAGGAGCCATACCATGATAAATACTAGCACTATTACAATTGATCTTGCCAAAACCGTTTTCCAAGT
>NZ_BAAAFD010000026.1:0-4049 GCF_039523355.1 Aliiglaciecola litoralis
CCCGTTAACGTTTAAAGTAGAAACTGGCAAAAAAGGAGCGAATACAGTTTGAAAATGAGCAATAAAGCCAGGCTGTTACCAGCAAACCCAGACAACGTTTAACCCTTAAAAGAAATCCGTATAACGCTTCACATATGGGGCGCAAGCTTGCTGGCTATACTTGCGAAGAATGAGCCGAGCCAGCGAGTATGCGTCCCAATGAGCAGAGCGAATGAACATAATGTGTTTGTTATATTGCATATGTCACACCCCTTTTCCATTATTCTCTCTGTGCTTTTTGAACGGAATAGATACTAACCATGATATTATTAACATCATTATGGCGGCATTCAACATAGCATCTATCGTAAATGGGTCGATCCTTCCCAACATAAAATAGTCAATTAGAGGCAATATAAATGGAACTGCAAAAGTCGGAATAAGAATAGCTAAAATACGATTATGAAGCCAATAGTGGAACGCAGTTGATATAAGAGCGAATACTGGTATAACCATAAGAAAAGCAATTAAATCACCCATATTTTGCCTCCTGCAATATAACGCCCCTAATAGACTGCACAAACTTGTGGCCTATACTTTGTGAGGCACGAGCAATGGCCGCGAGTTTGTGTCAGGTTGATTGGATTGTTATACGGAGAACACATACTGACAAAGCCCACGATTAAAATTACTAAACCAAATACTACAATCGAATCGCTGAAAAAAGCGATAACTTTTTAAGTTACCTAACAGAACTATGACAACTGAAACGATGAAAAGGCCCGTTAACGCTTAATGTTGAAACTGGCAAAAAGAGAACGAATACGTTTTGAAAAAGAGCGACAACACTAGGCTGTTACTACCAATCCCAAATATCGTTTAACCCTTAAAAGAAATCCGTATAACGCCCCTAATAGACTGCACAAACACGTGGCTTACACTTTGTGAGGCACGAACAATGGCCGCGAGTTTGTGTCAGGTTGATTGGATTGTTAGGCCTATAACGCAAACAAACCTAAACCCCAAATAATTAAAAAATAAATCGGTATAGCCAAGAAAGATGCTGGTATGCAAGGTAGAATTAAAACTACGAAGCTTGCAGTTGTAAATGAATCCACTACAGAGTCGTTTCTATAATTTGATACAGCATCCTCAACTGGATGACGGCCTTTTACCCTTTTATAACCCTCCGTAAATTCACCAGCATTACCTGAGACCGCAGAAAGCAAATATTTGAATAGCGGTAAACAAGCCAAGCAACCTACCAAGAAAGAAAAAACAGCTACGTAAATATTCATGTTACTCATTCAGGCCTAACGCCCCTAATAGACTGCACAAACACGTGGCCTACACTTTGTGAGGCACGAGCAATGGCCGCGAGTTTGTGTCAGGTTGATTGGATTGTTAGACGGCATTGCGATCTTTAAAGTAACTGAACAATATTGGAAGAATAAATCCTACCAACATTAACCACAACAACGAGAAAAAGTTGTCGAAAAGCGCAAACAAAGCTAACCCAACAAAGACGTAGACAGCTAAAGAGATCCATTTAACCTGATTAGAACCCCTACCTTTAAAAAACCAAGTAATTAAAATAGCCAAAGACAACAATGTCACAGGAATTACCACAATAAAGCCTTCACCCATGCTAGTGTTCCTTATGTAACATGCCGTCTAACGCCCCTATTAAACGGCACAAACTTGTGGCCTACACTTTGTGAGGCACGAACAATGGCCGCGAGTTTGGGTCCGGTTGAATGGTTTGTTAGGTGTAACATCTATCATAGTTTATAAACATGTTAAAAAGCTGCGATACACCCCATTCACGATCACCGTCGATTAAATCAACAGATATCCTTTGACCACTATGCAATCGATCAGTTAATTCTTCCGACAGACATATTTTATTCAGAATAACAGCTTTGTATTTCTTCAAAATTGCATCTTGGTTAGGTCTCTTAGACAGCTGATCTTTGAAAACATAACCGTCTTGATATCTGAATTTCAAATAAAATATATCGCCTTGGTCAGTAAAGTAAGAGAGTTTCAAATTTTCCTCTCCATCAGCAGAAAAATACTCGGAAATAGTTTTACGTTTATTTTGATATTCCCATTGGGGGTAGTTTCCAAATAATAGAACGAATACCATCAAACCAAAACACAGGAAAAATAAGAAAAAACCTCCCTTTTTTCCCCACCAAGATAAAAACCTCCATTCCCAACCTTTCAAAACGACTCCAAAGTTACACCTAACGCCCCAATAATGGGCTAAAACTTGTTGGCTATAATGACCGAGGCACGAAGGAAAGCCAACGAGTTTTTGTCCCAGTGACCGAAGGGAGCGGATTAATTGGATTGTTATATCCCATACTGGTTAACTGAAGGAAACGATAAAACAACCCACCATGTCAAAACTGAAAAAGCGATTTTAGCAACTAACTCCAAAATTGACTTCAGAACAATACTTCGGTCACCTTCAGGATTACCCCAACCTCCCTTGAAATCATCATCTAATGAAATTAAGTGACCTACGGAAGCAAATACAGTTACACAAGCAAAGCTAAAAGCCAGAGATACCTCACCAAAATACGAAATTAGCAAAGTTAAAATTAAAGCCCATATTGAAAATATTAGTACTTGTCTCATTTGGGATATAACGCCTCTAATAAACGGCGGTTACGAGCAATAAACGTAACCACATTACAACAATGCCCAGCGAGTAAGCGTCCGGTTCATTAGTTTGTTATACGTCTAATACCTGCGCTAACGCCCTCAACAACTTTACCGCCAATGCTGTGGACAGACGCTGTCCATGCGGCCTTCAATTCTACTATTTCTAAAAGTCGTTTCGCGGTGCTCTGAGCTTGCTCAAGGAAAGGCGAGAAACGGCTTTTAGAAATACCATATTCAATGTGCCGGAACAACTGGACCAAGGTACTGATCACGCTTATTCAAGGTACAGTTTTCAGGCTCTGACCCCATCATAAGCAGGTCTTTTACGTATAACGCTTTGAATATGGGACAAATACGAGCGTTTTGGCCGAAGGCCAGCGAGTATTTGTCCCAGTGAGTTTACGAACGACATAATTCATTTGTTAGGTGAATTATCATAGACAGCCTCGCAGTGTTCGCATAAAACAGTTGGTGGCAAGTCTTTTAAAAACCAGAACACCCAGCCTTTATTCTTATTAATGTGATTAGCGTTAGTTATAACAACAAGCAGTTTTTTACAATTTTGGCATTTAATTGTTAAACCCAAAATAACTGCGGCAATCATAAATGCTAACCACAAGGTAAATGGTAAAACGAAATACCAACTTGTTAGCGAGGCGGCAGATAGCCATAAAACCAAAGGAAACAAGACAAATACAATATAACCACTGATAACGCCAATGCTCAAACAAACCATATACAAGTGTAGTTTTCTAAAGCCTTTTTCAAACACTCGTATTCACCTAACGCCCCTAATAAACGGCGCAAACTTGCTGGCTATAATGGCGAGGAACGAGACCCAGCCAGCGAGTTGGCGTCCGGTTGATTGGTTTGTTATATTGCTTCACTTAAAACAACCACCTTTTTGCTATTTTTATTGGACAACAAAAAACTGTTTAAACATATCAGTTGACCATATTCGTCCATGTTATTTTCACGTTTCGTTTTATTTAGCCAAGCAGAGTAAAATTCATCGAAATTTTCATCTGACATTGAAGTGGGATATTCGTTTAAAATATAGCTGAATTCAACATCATTGATTCTAGGTAGAGATTCACTTGATAATGACGAATTAAAATAACTAAGCAATGTAATCAATTCTTTTTCCGAAGCTAAACATAACGTTTCTTGACGCGCGCACCTCCACTCTAGGTCATTTAATAACGCTAGGTCTAAATCATCCAAATGTACAAAAGAAAAATGCTTCATTGCTCCAATCCTCTACGCAATATAACGCTCCAATTACGGGCGGTTTGAGCTGGCTATAATGTGCGAGGAACGAGCCGCAGCCAGCGAAAAACCGTCCCAGTATATTGGCTTGTTATGTTTAATCTCAACAGTCACCGCCACCTCCGCCA
>NZ_BAAAFD010000027.1:0-2977 GCF_039523355.1 Aliiglaciecola litoralis
GGCTTTAAAACTTTTAGACTCAGATGGATGCCATTCGTGCTTCCAAATATCCAAACCCTCAACCTTTTTGGTTTGGCCTTCAAAATTTATATCGTGGAACTTCCAATTTTCCATAATCACCTAACGCCCTGCTAAGGGGCAGTTGCGAGTGTTGTTGGCGAAGCCAGCGAGTAACTGTCCCGCAGCGTTTTTTGCTGCGAACTTGAGCAGTTTGTTATGTGAATTTGCCAATTTAATCCTCGTACTCATTTGGAATTTCCTTTTTAAACAAAGCGATTGCCTGTTCTACCAACTCCAAATCTAGCTCTTTTTGATACAATGTAACTTCCATTTTCTTCTTTGTATCATCTCGGAATATTTCCATAAGCATGGTTTCACCTGAGTAAATTTCGACTCCAATGCCATCCCTACTTCCTACATCACTAGCAATGACGTATTTTTCAATTTTTGAAAAGTCGATATTCATCAGATATTTCACTATTCACATAACGCCTCTAATAAACGGCGGTTACGAGCAATAAACGTAACCACATAACAACAATGCCCAGCGAGTAAGCGTCCGGTTCATTAGTTTGTTATACGTCTAATACCTGCGCTCACGCCCTCAACAACTTTACCGCCAATGCTGTGGACAGACGCTGTCCATGCGGCCTTCAATTCTACTATTTCTAAAAGTCGTTTCGCGGTGCTCTGAGCTTGCTCAAGGAAAGGCGAGAAACGGCTTTTAGAAATACCATATTCAATGTGCCGGAACAACTGGACCAAGGTACTGATCACGCTTAATCAAGGTACAGTTTTCAGGCTCTGACCCCATCATAAGCAGGTCTTTTACGTATAACGCCCCTAATAGACTGCACAAACACGTGGCCTACACTTTGTGAGGCACGAGCAATGGCCGCGAGTTTGGGTCAGGTTGATTGGATTGTTAGGCATATTTACGATTTAGATTTTACTGAACTTTTAAAGCTAGATTTTAGTTTTTTTAATCTAATATTACGAATAGCAAACCAAACTTGAAAAATACCTAATGCAACGACTAACGCAACAACCAAACCCTGCCAGTATGGAAATTCCAACTCTCGGGAAAGTCGAAGAATAGAAAAAGTGCTCAACATCGCCAATAGGCTTAACCAAATTGGATATTTTTTTATTAACTCATCGTCCATATCACTCATAGCTTACTCCTAATATGCCTAACGCCCTGTTAAGGGGCAAATTGTAGTTGGCTAAAATGTGAAGCGGAGCGGAACCAGCCAACTGTAATTTGTCCCGCTTTAACAGCTTGTTATACGTAATATACACCAAACTAAAATATACTGTTTTTACCTTTGACCGTGAACATTTCACCGATAATTAACTCTGTTTTAGTTAACTCGTAAGGTACGACAACGATAACTGAATAACCACTAACGTGATCTAATTCTACAGCAATTGAATCAGAGCCATTAACCATAACGTCATAAACCAAAGCCGATGCAATAATTTCTTTGGCTTTAGCTGAATCGATGTAGTGATTTTTAAGTAAGTCGATTAATTCTGATGATTTAGGTCTTTCTTCACCATTTGAAGCAGACAAGTTAACTTGTTCGCCATTTGGTTTCATTATTTCACCAAATGGAAAGAACTCTTCATTTTCCAACAAAAGTTGTTTAGCTATTGGAAATACAGCATCAAATAACTTTTGAGTTTCAACTTTTCCTTGTTCCATATTACTTCCAAAACAATTAAAACTTAGGATTAAAAATATTGCAGCGAGCTTAGTATGCATAATTACGTATAACGCTTCACATATGGGGCGCAGGCTTGCTGGCTATACTTGCGAAGAATGAGCCGAGCCAGCGAGTATGCGTCCCAATGAGCGCAGCGAATGAACATAATGTGCTTGTTAGGTGCGTTTTGCAAAATAACCACCAACTAAGACTGCCGCGATAGAAGGGCCAGCACCATATAATGCAAATAGTACATTATTGCTTTGTGAAAAAAACTGGCCGATCACAAATTCTTGATCATGCCAGACAATAGGAAGAATTTGTAAATAAATGAAGAATGGTAACACTATCATTGTTAAGAGATAAAAAGACAATGATGACACAAAAGCAGAAAGTACAATTTTGTTATATTTTTTAAACCATATGAAGGAAAGCAGATACAAAGTTGAAGTTGATAAAAGTAAGATCGCCACGGGTATATCCATTCTCAATTTAAAAAAATGAGTAAAGCAAAATAAGAAGAAAAATACAGAATAGAAGGCTACTTTTGCTAGCCTAGTGGATTGTGACTTCTCCACTATCGCCACTATCAATAATAGTATACTAAGTTGTATGAGCGATCCTGCTGCGGCCCAAGTAAAATGACCAATACTAAGTCGAATGACGAAAAATTGGTAAAAAGACGTCAAAAACATTAACAAAACAACAAGACTAAATAGAACTTTACTCATTCGCACCCTAACGCTTTGCCAATGGGCAAATGTGAACGTTGTTGGGCGAAGCCCAGTGAGTATTTGTCCCAGCCGCGCTTTTTGCGGCGATATTAGGCAACTTGTTATGTGGCTGAGCTTTAAAACGGACTCTTGCCATATTTTGACCTATGTGACTTTATGAACGGAATTATGGTTGATAATAAAAACATGCAAATAATACCTAAAAAGAACAGCAATCCACTTAGCACTCCATGCTCATAACCTAAAAAGGTAGCTGGCACTAAACCGATCAAAACTATCGATAAAATAGCAAATCTATGAGTATTCCAATATAGAGTTGCCCCTTCTAATTTCATCATCTTCCTAAAGACACATAACGCCCCTAATAGCCTGCACAAACACGTGGCCTACACTTTGTGAGGCACGAACAATGGCCGCGAGTTTGTGTCAGGTTGATTGGATTGTTATACGGAGAACACATACTGACAAAGCCCACGATTAAAATTACTAAACCAAATACTACAATCGAATCGCTGAAAAAAGCGATAACTTTTT
>NZ_BAAAFD010000028.1:0-2948 GCF_039523355.1 Aliiglaciecola litoralis
ACTCAATTATGTCTTGGAATGTACCAACGGGCTTGAGGTTAAGTTTCTTTGCTTCTTCCTTGCTAATTCGTTGCCCAGTAACTGTGGTCTTTTCATTATTTTTACTTGCACAAGCGGTAAGTAATAACCACAAAGACAATAATACGATTTTATTCATTTTGACTTCCTTGAGAAAAATATAACGCCTTACTAATTGGCGCAAAAATGCTTGGCTAAAATTAGCGACGAAGGAGCGCAAGCCAAGCATCTTGCGTCCTTTTGAGTAACTTGTTAGTTGCTGACTACTACAATGTCGCATTTATAACCGCCAACTTCACTCTCTAAATTATCACTGTTGTACACGGTGTATTTGCCTAGGGCGGTAAATACTCTCTCATTGTAACCATTAGCTTCCCAACGGAAACCTGTGGTTTCGGTGGTTAAGCTTACCGCATTTTTTGATTTAAGCTCAGACGGTGACATTAAACTGCTCATTTCTTTTGGAGCGCTACCGACGACCAAAAATAACCATGTTTTATCTGATTCGCGGAATATAGCTAATTCTTCAAATGAATTTTCGCCAAGAGAAATATAAACACTACCTTTGAGACTTATTTCACTAGGAGTACAGTTAAAATGCTTAGATGATTCAATCCAAACAGTTTCAGGAGCCTCGCTTTCTTGTGACGCTAAAGAAGCAAACGGGATCAATAAAAGTAGAAATATTCTCAAAATTTTCCTAGGCAACTAACGCTTTGAATATGGGGCTAATATGAGCGCTTTGGCCGCAGGCCAGCGAGTATTTGTCCCAGTGAGTTTACGAACGACATTATTCACTTGTTAAGTTACGAATACTTGAAGTCTAACGTGAATTTTAATCTCTCACCCGGCACCACATCTTCTGGAGCTTTGAATCTACACGAAGACATTGACTCAATCGCAGTTTTTTCGAAATATCCTTCAGGGCTAGAGTCTATAACTACCATATCGAAAGGATACCCTTCGGTATCCAATGAGTATTCTAAAATAACCCAACCTTCTATTCTTTTCTTAATTGCTGCAATTGGGAATTGCGGTGGTTTTTTGCATGCGAATGGAGCGGCCTTTTGCGCTATTTTTGGCGCTTCTCTTTTCTCAGTGCTAGCACAGCCTAAAATGCTAGACATCATTAAAAATACGATTAAAAACTTCATAACTTTCCTTAGTAACTTAACGCCCCACTAAGAGGCAAATAATAGTTGGTTAAAATAAGCGACGAAGGAGCAAAAACCAACTGTTATTTGTCCTGCTTGAGTGACTTGTTATGTTTTTGAAACACCACTTTTCCATGGATGTGTCATAAGAGCGATGCAAATTGAATAAATAAAATACCCTAGAGTACCACCAAAGATCTGCTTCTCAATAAAGCCTAAATAAATAAATAAATAAACTGACAGTTAATTCAAAAATACCAACAGTACCGCAAATAGTTAAAAAGAAACCAAATAGCTTATGCTTCCTTTTTAGTTTGTTAAGATCTAAAAGCCAACTATTCATAGTGAACTCACATTCAGTTAAATTAACTCTACATTAGAGCTAAAAACATAACGCTTTGCTAAGGGGCAATTGACTGTTGGCTAAACTTGCGCGAAGCGCCAAGCCAACTGTTAATTGTCCCAGTGAGTTTACGAACGAACTTGAGCAACTTGTTATAAGCCATCTTTAGCACCATGCGTAAACAGTAAAAACTTAGGGGCATAGCCTGTGAATACAACATGCCCTGATATATATGACATACCAAACGTCACGATACCTAAAAGCCATATAATATGATCATATGGTTCAGTGAACGCAAAAGTAACCGTGGCTAAAATAGCAAAGAATGAAAGCACAAAGATAAACCCCGCGAGTACCCTAAACGGTGTTCTAACTTTAGCTAATTGTTCCCTCGGTAAACTCATATCTTCCTTTGGCTTATAACGCTTTGCCAAGGGGCAAATGCGAACGTTGTTGGGCTTTGCCCAGTGAGTATTTGTCCCAGCCGCGCTTTTTGCGGCGAACTTAGGCAACTTGTTATATGCACTAATCTTTATCGACCCAATGCCATGGAAAAACCACACAAATAAGGGAGAAAAAGAATAAAAAAACACCTTTAAAATCATTAGCGCCCTCGATTCCCATAAACTTGCCATTTACAAATAAATCGGAATAAATGTATAGGCCTAGACACGCTGCCAGAATAAGAAAAAAAATCCTAAACTTTAAATTCTTAGCCAGATAAAAGTTAAATTTCATATAGTCGGTTCAGAGTGCATATAACGCTTTGCTAATGGGAAAATACTGCGCTTTGGCCGGAACGGCCAGCAATAATTTTCCCAGTGAGTTTACGAACGAAATTTAGCAACTTGTTAGGTGTTTGGGTAATAAACAAGTGAACTTCCTTCTTCAAGAGCTTCTGTATAAAAACCAGTGAAACCTTCATACGAGTCGATATTGAGCACCTCTACCTTCAGGGTGTTACCTGTTAAATTTATCACTTGGTCGAAGCCATATTTTTTAACCTCAATTAATGCCCGATCAAAATCTAACTCATCAATATCTTGAGCTATGAACACCATACATTTATGAACATCACCAATTTCAGGCTCAGCATAGTCATATTCTGAGTTTCCAACAAACATCCCTTGAAAACCGTAAATGTAGACAACTTTCATAGACACCTAACGCTTTGCTAAGGGGCAGTTGCGAGTGTTTTTGGCGAAGCCTGCGAGTAACTGTCCCGCAGCGTTTTTTGCTGCATACTTGAGCAACTTGTTATGTGCCATTTGTTCGAACTTCCTCGCCGCAGCTTAGACAATAAACACTGCCTTTAAACCAATGAAAAGCAAGCTCCGCTCCCGAGTCATATTTCGAGTTCTTGTGAGGCTTTTTAAACCAAAGAAACATAAGTTTTTTCGAGCACACTGGGCATTTGACAAAAGGGGCTAAAC
>NZ_BAAAFD010000029.1:0-2582 GCF_039523355.1 Aliiglaciecola litoralis
CTTCAGCTGAAAAATTTACTGGTTTCATATGGTCTCTGTAGCCAAAGTAAATGCCAATGCCTAATACTGGAATAGCTAAAATCATAAACTTTGAGAATTTAGACATGATTCACTTGGCACCTAACGCTTCGCATAAACAGCGGAGCAAGTTGGACGCTTTTTTGCGCCGTGTGTTTTGCAAAAAACCGGCCTGCTTGCGGAGTCAGGTTTGATGCGTTTGTTAGGTGCATTAACCAATTTCAAATCCCTTGTCTTTTAAAAAGTCTAAAAAATGTTTTTTATTTTTAACTACGTTATAAACACGGAGATTGCCATATGAAAATTCTAAAATGTGAGCATATGATTTTGGACTATAGTAAGCACTTTGGAAGTGCTTCCAAGCTCCAGCATTAACGATGCTAACGAGGCTGGTTCTTTCAATTCCATTGTTGTCATATCGATATTTTAAAGTTAAAAAGTGCAGAAATCCCCATAAACCGCCAGGAGTCAGTATTGCAAACCCGATCCAAGTGTCGGCATCTGTGTCACCGATTAATAGTTGATATATTGGGAGAATACACATACCGAACCCTATCCACGCGGTAAAATAGCCAAAAAAGTTGGGTTTCATTTCCTTTTCTATCGGCGGCGTGGATAGTTTTTCCGTGACAAAAGATAGAAATATAAGAATTGAAACTATTATTATGAGTGTCAGCACCCTATGCACCTAACGCCCCTAATAAACTGCACAAACTGGTGGCCTACACTTTGTGAGGCACGAGCAATGGCCGCGAGTTTGGGTCAGATTGATTGGATTGTTATATGCGTGACCGAATAATAAAACGACCAAAAACCGCTCCTAAAATTAAACAATTTAGTAAAAAAGAGGCTGTAATAAAAGCAAGTATTACATACATACTTTCATTGCCGGCATATATAAAATGGAACCACGGAAATGCAATTGTGAAAGACAATGCAATGAAAAGCACGGATATCAGCATTCCAACGCCAGAACCAGCCGGTTGCGAGAGCCCCCATAGGTATAACAAGACAAAGCACAAAAATAAAAAAGCAGAGGCCAAAATGAAAAAATTAAGGCCTAAAAACGCACCTGCTAGTGTTTTGCTTTGGATATTTGAAACATCAATCAGAAATTTAAATCTAGGCATATAACGCCCCTAATAAACGGCGCCAACTTGCTGGCTATAATAGCGAGGCACGAGCGCCAGCCAGCGAGTTGGCGTCCGGTTGATTGGATTGTTAGACGTACTTGCCATTAACAACCTCCAATATAACAGGCAATATACAAACTATAAATTGGCAAAGCTACTAGTGTAATTAAACCACTAACAATACTTATAAATAGCTTAATTTTTGAAACATAAGAATATGTAAAAACAACTGAAATGCTAGCTACCAGATAAATTAAGACTAATTCAATTAGCGCACTGCTATACAAGAACCTTAATGCCAATTCAAACTGGCTTGGAGTGTGCAAAAAAACACCTGCACCAGCCAATAAAAAAACAACAAGTATAATTAGACTGCACTTTTTAAAAAATGAGGTATTAGATGACATGATTAGTGCTGATATTAAAACAGAAATGACAGGTAAAACAAAAAACTCAAACTGATACATGTTGCAACATCCCTGTACGTCTAACGCTTTGAATATGGGGCGAATGCGAGCGCTTTGGTCGAAGGCCAGCGAGTATTTGTCCCAGTGAGTTTACGAATGACATTATTCACTTGTTATATGTACTTTGTTAAATTAATTTCTTTGGTTCTTCCGCAAACCACATTATGAAACTGCACCCCTTACATGATAACAATGATGCACTGTCATTTGCCCAATCTAAGTTGAGAAAAGTCATACCTGCAGTATTTAATTGAGCACTTCCCAATTCGAAATGACTATGACCGCAGTGAATACATTTAGCCTTTACACCATTAATTTGATACTCATCAGAATTAACAGCGTTCACTGCGCCTTTAAGGCCTTTACTCAGTTTAGAAATTAACGACATTTAAAACCTCCATGTACATATAACGCCCCTATTAAACGGCCCAATCTTGCTGGCTAAACTGGGAACGAAGTGACTCCAGCCAGCGAGTTTGGGTCCGGTTGAATGGATTGTTATATTTCAATTTTAAAAATAACCTCGAATAAATACTGCCAAACTTTTTAACCACATTGCAGGATAAAAAGCACCTGCAAAAAATGGGACCAGAAGTAACAATCCAAAAGGGTGGATATTTTTCCTTTCTACACCTCTAGCAGGTATTTCAAAAGGCTTTCCAACTACTCGCAGGCTAAGCTTATTACAAAGATAGAACGACGCAAAACTAAACCAGATGACACTGACAAAAGCTGCTTCAGGTCGGATTAAAGCAAAAGCAAAACAAGAAACTAATAGAACCCACTTAAAACCCGGAAATGGTTTAAACGGCAACATCAATTAATTCCAGCCATGAAATATAACGCTTTTGTAAGGGGCGCGTGCAGTTTACGCGTCCCAGCCCAACTTGTTGGGCGAACTTAACAAACTTGTTATACGCACTAACACCCAATAATTTCGACATGTTCATTAGCTTCTTTTATT
>NZ_BAAAFD010000030.1:0-2572 GCF_039523355.1 Aliiglaciecola litoralis
TTTGAATATATTGAAATATTTTATAATCGCGTAAGGCTACATTCGACATTGGGATACTTAAGTCCGTTGGAATATGAAGCTCGTTACGCTTAAACAGGATGTCCACTTTTAGTGGGTAACACCAACACCATGAAAATTCAACATGCTGATTTACTAAAAGGGGCAATTCTAGGGCCGCTAATAGCATTTCCATTTTTCATGGTTATCAATATCGGCGAAAGAGGTTTTTTTGAATTTTTAGCTGGAAGCTTCATGGCTGCCTCTATTAGCCTGGTAATAATATATCCAATTGTTTTCTTTTACGGTTTACCTATTGCTCATTTACTAAAAAAGTTTAGTTTATTTAAACCCCACTATTTATGTTTAGCTAGCTGTTTTCCGGTCCTGTTTTTTGGTGCAAGGGTAGAATTATTTAGTCTTGCGGTATCTATCAGCTTAACGGCTTGGTGGGTTGCTAAAAATAGCAGTAGTGATGTATAACAAACCAATCACCCGGACGCCAACTCGCTGGCTGGAGCTCGTTCCTCGCCAGTATAGCCAACAAGTTTTCGCCGTTTATTAGGGGCGTTATATGCACTTGAGGGTTAAATGAAGCTAGAGTACATTTTTATACTCTTTTTTCCGCTGTGCTCTTTGGCTTCACCACCAATCGAGTCATTTGCTTTAGATGAAGATTCTGCGAAACTTCTCGGGTTTTCCTATTCAATAACGGTAGACAAACTTTCGAAAATGATTGAACTCCAAGGCCCAGCTCAACTTAAGAATGGTTGCACGCCAATTGCATTAGGAAATTTTTTAATTGGGCCTGATGAAGAACAGATTTCTGCTTTTATTGGCAGTCCAAATGTCAGCGAACCACAAGCATTAGGTTTCGTATCTCCTGATTCGGACAATAAGCTGATAGTATTTATAGATTATTCATGCCCAGATGGTTTTTCATCAGATAGTCGCCGCTATGAAGTGTCTACTAATTAAAGTGCGTGCATATAACAATCCATTCAACCGGACCCAAACTCGCTGGCTGGAGCAACTTCGTTCCCAGTATAGCCAGCAAGTCTGTGCCGTTTAATAGAGGCGTTATATGCCTGTTGTAGCTTGTTGACAAAGTCCGGCATTGCCGTATGATTCTGTTATGATATTTATTGAAACAAGTATATTCACGAAAGTTTTACCAAATTACTTATCGGACGATGACTATCGAGGCTTGCAATCTTACTTGCTACAAAAGCCTGATGCTGGTGATATTGTTAGAGGATCTGGAGGAGTACGGAAAGTTAGATGGGCTCCTTCCGGAAAAGGAAAAAGTGGTGGTGTACGTGCAATATATTACTGGAAAAAGTCAGAACATGAGATTTGGATGCTTACTATGTATAGTAAATCTGAGCGTTCAACAATTGCATCTCATATTCTTAAGCAAATAGCGGAGGCAATAGATCATGAGTAATCGAGATATAGGTCTAGAAATCTTAGAAGGCTTAAATGAAATTAAGCGTTTTAAACACGGTAAGTTATTGTTAAAAACTACTGAGTTATCGGAACCATCGGAGCCAAAGGTAATCCGTTCAAAACTAAATTTATCCCAATCAGCTTTTGCTGGTTTACTGGGAGTCAGTATGCGTACCCTTCAAGATTGGGAGCAAGGTCGTAGACATCCTCAGGGTCCTGCTATCGCACTATTACGTATTGCTGAACAACATCCAGAAGTGTTTGCAGACCTTCATTAAATCGGCATATAACAAAAACATAAACTGGAAAACTACTCGCTGAAAAGCGCTCGTATTTCCCAGTTATATTAAGTGTTATACGTTTAGGGAGCCGCGGTGCAAATTGAGATAAGCAAACGTAAAGCTTTGTTTTATGCATTACTAAGTTTGTTGATTGGACTCCCTCTTATTATATATGGTGGTTATGGGTTTTATGTTGATAAGATAAGTGGCTTAAAATCATTACTTTTTACATCTTTGGGATTAATAATGAGTGTTTACTCATATGCTCAATTCTTAATTGTAAGAAGTTCATGTCTAGGTTTAGAGTTTAGTCCTGAGGGTTTGATAGATAACTCAACATTACCAAATAATATTCTAATTGAATGGTCTGAAATTAAGTTAATAAATTGTCCTGATTTGGATCCTCCGCCACACTTTGCAGTTCATTTAAAGGATGATGAAAGGTTTTTTAGTGACCTAAATTGGTTCTATAAGTTTTACTTCAAAATCACTAAAATTTGGTACAAGACACCAGTCGTATTGGTTACTGACAACTTGAAATGTGATTCAGCAGAGTTAGATGCAATATTAAGAGAGTATTCAAGCTTGTATGTTCAATAAACGTATAACAAGTTGCCTAAGTTCGCTGCAAAAAAGCGCAGCTGGGACAAATACTCACTGGGCAAAGCCCAACAACGTTCGCATTTGCCCCTTGGCAAAGCGTTATATGCACTTGAGGGGAGCCTGTAACTAATTTTGTGTAACTGCCTATCACAACATACTCTAGTAAGAGTTAAGGATAGGCAGATGCAAATGAACAAAAAAGAATTAGAAGCTTTCGCCAAGGAAGCGGCCAAAGGCATTAA
>NZ_BAAAFD010000031.1:0-2502 GCF_039523355.1 Aliiglaciecola litoralis
CATTGGGTCGATAAAGATTAGTGCATATAACAAGTTGCCTAAGTTCGCCGCAAAAAGCGCGGCTGGGACAAATACTCACTGGGCAAAGCCCAACAACGTTCGCATTTGCCCCTTGGCAAAGCGTTATGTTTCTTAAAGAAAAGGAGTTTATATGAGAGTTTTATTTATTTTAGTGCTTGTAACTTTGGTGGCCGCGTGTGCTTCAAAACCAAAAGTTGACGATGAATCATCGCAAAAGATCACTGTAACGGGTACCAGAATAGAACGGTCTGAAATACCGCCAGGACCTAAATTAAAAATGAGTTTAAATAAGAAGAATGAGTCTAGTAACTTTATGCAAGCTTTGGCGGGCATGAAGAGCCTTCCGCAACCTAAAGATATAGGTGATTGCAAAGGTTTACTATCGGCTTTGGCAGGAAGCAACTTAGAAATGCGCATAGTGGACGAAAATAATGTTGTATTAGAAAGTGAACATGGAATTTATGAATACTCTTTTGACGACAGCAGTTGTCCCACCAACGAAACATAACAATCCATTCAACCGGACCCAAACTCGCTGGCTTAGCTCATTCTTCGCAAAGTATAGCCAGCAAGTCTGTGCCGTTTAATAGGGGCGTTAGGTTTCATAAAAGAGGTTAATCGAAATGGATAATGAAAAACTAAAAGAACTGCGAAGCTTAATCGATGAGGTAATTTATGCTCACAGCAAAAAGGAAGCTGCCAGCCCCTTACGAAAATTGGAGTTTATGGCTTCACAGATTAAACCGCAATTAAATGGGTATACATCAGGAAAATTAAGTGAAGCTGTTGGTTACGCGAAGGAAGCATCCGGTCAAGTGCGAAACAAGGATCATTGGATTTCAAATATGGAGCGCTCTTGGTATGTTTTCGAAAATGATGTTTTAAATGGCAATTCAGGCATCCAAAATGCACCTGAAACCTAACAAGTTGCCTAAGTTCGCCGCAAAAAGCGCGGCTGGGACAAATACTCACTGGGCAAAGCCCAACAACGTTCGCATTTGCCCCTTGGCAAAGCGTTATGTGCCAAAGGATAATTAGTTGAAGATCGCACCAAAGCTAGGATGGTATTGCTCATTATCAGCATTTATTGCTGCTGGGCAGTTGTTATTGTCAGTATGTGTTCTGTTGCCTTTTGCATATTTTTCTAGTATCAAAACACTTGAGTACGTTACTCTTATCTTACTATTTAGTGGAGTCTTTTTCAGTTTTGCGCATTACAGTTTAGCCCCTTTTGTCAAATGCCCAGTGTGCTCGAAAAAACTTATGTTTCTTTGGTTTAAAAAGCCTCACAAGAACTCGAAATATGACTCGGGAGCGGAGCTTGCTTTTCATTGGTTTAAAGGCAGCGTTTATTGTCTAAGCTGCGGCGAGGAAGTTCGAACAAATGGCACATAACAAGTTGCTCAAGTATGCAGCAAAAAACGCTGCGGGACAGTTACTCGCTGGCTTCGCCAAAAACACTCGCAACTGCCCCTTAGCAAAGCGTTATATCCCAAATGAGACAAGTACTAATATTTTCAATATGGGCTTTAATTTTAACTTTGCTAATTTCGTATTTTGGTGAGGTATCTCTGGCTTTTAGCTTTGCTTGTGTAACTGTATTTGCTTCCGTAGGTCACTTAATTTCATTAGATGATGATTTCAAGGGAGGTTGGGGTAATCCTGAAGGTGACCGAAGTATTGTTCTGAAGTCAATTTTGGAGTTAGTTGCTAAAATCGCTTTTTCAGTTTTGACATGGTGGGTTGTTTTATCGTTTCCTTCAGTTAACCAGTATGGGATATAACAATCCAATTAATCCGCTCCCTTCGGTCACTGGGACAAAAACTCGTTGGCTTTCCTTCGTGCCTCGGTCATTATAGCCAACAATTTTTAGCCCATTATTGGGGCGTTATATTTTTCTCAAGGAAGTCAAAATGAATAAAATCGTATTATTGTTTTTGTGCTTATTACTTACCGCTTGTGCAAGTAAAAATAATGAAAAGACCACAGTTACTGGGCAACGAATTAGCAAGGAAGAAGCAAAGAAACTTAACCTCAAGCCCGTTGGTACATTCCAAGACATAATTGAGTCTCAATATAAAGGCATGCCACAACCAGGCGACTTTGATAATTGCGAAGAACTTCTTCAACAGCTAGAACAAAAAAATATCGCTATTCGGTCGATAAAAGAAAAGGAAGTAATAGCAGTGTCTAATAATAAATTACTCACATATTCTTTCGATGATGGCACTTGCTTGCGCTAAAAACATAACAAGCACATTATGTTCATTCGCTGCGCTCATTGGGACGCTTACTCGCTGGCCATGCTCATTCTTCGCAAGTATAGCCAGCAAGCCTGCGCCCCATATGTGAAGCGTTATATGTACATGGAGGTTTTAAATGTCGTTAATTTCTAAACTGAGTAAAGGCCTTAAAGGCGCAGTGAACGCTGTTAATTCTGATGAGTATCAAATTAATGGTGTAAAGGCTAAATGTATTCA
>NZ_BAAAFD010000032.1:0-2294 GCF_039523355.1 Aliiglaciecola litoralis
ATCTTTGAATATATTGAAATATTTTATAATCGCGTAAGGCTACATTCGACATTGGGATACTTAAGTCCGTTGGAATATGAAGCTCGTTACGCTTAAACAGGATGTCCACTTTTAGTGGGTAACACCAGTGTAAATGAATAACTCAGCATGATCTTAACTTTACTATTCCTTTTTATTTTCCCCGTTGTTTTAACAATGCTCTTATCGGTACCGCTATTTTTATATATTAAAAATAAGACCAAACAAAACTTAGTAATTTACCTCATAAGTAGCTTTGTTCTTTCCATGTTGGTTGGTTTTATGTTTATTGGTATGCTTACCTCACTAGGTGATGAACCAATTAGTGAAGCCATAGTTATAGTGTTGGGCTTGGGTAGTTTTGGCCTTGTGCTGGGGTTAATAGGATGGTTTATGGGAGGTCGCGTATCTTCAAAATAGCGCAGTTTACACCTAACAAGCCAATATACTGGGACGCTTTTTCGCTGGCTGCGGCTCGTTCCTCGCACTTTATAGCCAGCTCAAACCGCCCGTAATTGGAGCGTTAGCTGCCAGGAGGGTTATGAAACAATTATTTTTATTTTTGGTTTTTATATTCAGCAGTTCTTCTTTCGCTTGCTCATGCATTAAGGCAAGTATCGAAGACGCTTTTAAAAATGCAGATTATGTATATATTGGTCAAATTGAATCAGCAAAACGCACTGGGCTAACGGAAGTAACCAATTACCTTTCCATTACAAAAGGGTTCAAAGGTGCCAGAGAAACAGATGTTTTAATATCCGAAATTAGCGAAGGCACTTGTGCCTCAATCGCTGCTGTTGGTTACACATACGTTGTTTTTGGTAAAAATGACGCTCTACCTAAATTACACGCTTGCAGCCAAACACAGATGTTATTTGGTGGCAAACAAGAGTTAGTGGATAAATTAAGCTCTTTGGCAACTAACAAGTGAATAATGTCGTTCGTAAACTCACTGGGACAAATACTCGCTGGCCTTCGGCCAAAGCGCTCATATTCGCCCCATATTCAAAGCGTTAGCAGTCATTTAACATGGAGGTCTTTTTGAGATTAACTATTTTACTATTTGCGATTTTTTTGTCAGCTTGTACATCAACTACAACGTTAGATTTAAGTGAAATCAGACAGCCCAAAGAAGCGAAAACGACATTTTATATATCCGTTGAGGACGGCCCTTCTTCTGAGCTTATTAAGGGAGTTGGATATGCATTTTGCAACACAAACTTTGTTACCGTTGTTGAAAGTGTAAACACTACGAGCGAATGGGATAAGTTAGCAAAAGTAACATTTGAAAACTCAAAGTCTAAAGAACACTTGTCGATTCTATTTTATTTTGATGAGACCAAAGGCACGGTGATGCCCTTAATAAAACATAGTGCAGATGACTTTGCAGAACCATTGGGAATGGAGTTTTCGCTCGGAGAAAGAATAACTTCAATGGTATATCTAGAAAATAATGATTTTGGGATTTCATTAGAGCCAGCACACAAAATAGATTCGCTGATAAGTCAAACAGCCGATGGAACTCGCACGGAAGAATTTGAGTTTTCAATCATTGAGCTTGATTTTGTACCCGACCTAATAAAGTTCAAAGGAATTTCTGTGAATGCAATATTTGACAATATCCGTGTAAATCATGACTGCTAACAAGGCGCTCAACGCGCTCCCTCCGGTCACTGGGACAGTAACGCAGCGGCGCTTCGCGATTATGCCGCTACGTTTCTGCCCGTTAGCTTAGCGTTATATGTCATGAGCGAAGTTAATTTTACTGTTGTTATCTTGATAATTATCGCCATTCATTTTGTGAGTGCGGTAATTGTGTACTCGTTGATCTCAAGTAAGATTCAAAGCTTGTCGAAATGTAAGCGCAATAAGTATCTTTTAAGACAAATTAGGACGCTAGAAAATCACAGACTGTTAGCTGCAATTCTGCCATTGATAGGGCCTATTATTGGTGTTGCTATCCTTAATGGAGCTGTACTAGGTGTTCCGGAAGAAGGATTAAAAGTTAACAGTCCAGGTGACTCTAATTCATTTTCGGACGGTGAGTAACAAATGACATATAACAAGTTGCCTAAGATCGCCGCATACAACGCGGCTGGGACAAATACTCACTGGGCTTCGCCCAACAACGTTCGCATTTGCCCCTTGGCAAAGCGTTATATGCCAATGAAAAGACTCAAACACCTGTTGCTACATCTTTCAATACTTGTTTTAGTTGCTTGTGGCGATTCAAATATTGTCAGTGAACGAGGTGTCTATTGGAAAAGCGAGCTTGA
>NZ_BAAAFD010000033.1:0-2249 GCF_039523355.1 Aliiglaciecola litoralis
GGTGCTCTGAGCTTGCTCAAGGAAAGGCGAGAAACGGCTTTTAGAAATACCATATTCAATGTGCCGGAACAACTGGACCAAGGTACTGATCACGCTTAATCAAGGTACAGTTTTCAGGCTCTGACCCATCATGAGCAGGTCTTTTACGTATAACGCTTTGCTAAGGGGCAATTAACTGTTGGCTAAACTTGCGCGAAGCGCCAAGCCAACTGTTAATTGTCCCAGTGAGTTTACGAACGAACTTGAGCAACTTGTTATGCATTCTCTGCTACCAAGTAGTTCCCAATTTCGTCATCTGTTTTAAACAGCGATAAATAGGTATCTATAAACCACTCTTTAGCGCCATTAACCGCCAATACTTGTTCGCGTGTAACTTGGTAACAATCGAAAATATCATCATTACTAAATGGTGAATCCTCGCCATTTTGAATTGTGAAAACTCGACCTTTTTCATTTGTATAGATGTGACAAGTGACTGCGCAATCTTCTTGATTGGTGTTTGGCCACTCACCTGTCATAAATGAAAGCCAAATATGGCGCTCGTTTTGATGCTCAAGCATAGCAAGACAGAAAGCAGTTTCACCTTCATCACTATATTTAAACATGCCACGGATAAATTTATTCTCGTGATCTCTACCGCACTTACATTTGCGATAATATTCTTTGCGATTCTCAATCATTGACTTTTTCGCCATACTTCCATGAATGCATAACGCCTCACATATGGGGCGCAGGCTTGCTGGCTATACTTGCGAAGAATGAGCCGAGCCAGCGAGTATGCGTCCCAGTGAGCGAAGCGAATGAACATAATGTGTTTGTTATACCTGTGTTTGAACAACCTTTGAACCGTTTTTTATAAATGTGGCAGCGCTACGTTTGATACAAGAGTTTGAAAAAACACTGAAATCATACCGCCCTCTGGAAACCTCGTAATACGACTCAATCGAGCCATTTTCAATAAATACTAATAAAGTGACTCCTTCGTTTACCCAAACTGACGTTAATGTTTCTAGCGGCCATTGAAAGCCTAACAATTCAAGTGCGGCATCGTCGTTTGAATAAGGGCCAAGAAAACAAACTTTTTCCCAATTACTATCAACATACTCGAATAGGTTTAACGGTTCTTCTGCGTAATCTAGATCCAGCAGAGGAGCATCTGACTCAATATGGGAGCATGCGCTTAAGCACAGCATTAAAACAACTAAATACAAATATTTCATAAGAAGGTATAACGCCTCGTTAAGAGGCAAAAAATTGTTGGCTAAAATGTTGAGGAACGAAAACAGCCAACTGTTTTTTGTCCTTTTAAACGACTTGTTAGAGCTACTTACAGCTTACATGATAAGCCATTAGAAACATCCCATGATCCGCAACTGAATTTGCCTCTACCATTTCGATTCCTTCGGATACTTTGCAATCTTTTTTTATAGAACCAACAAAATTTTTAACTATTTTATTGCGCTTATCATCATCGTAAAATGGACTAACCGTGTTTAACTCAAAAACACATAAGTAACTTATATTTTTATCATTAGGCCAAGATGGCTCTTTAAAACAAGAGTAACCTATCTTTTCACCCTCGACTTTTTTGACTTCCTCTGCATTGGACACAGTAGAAATAAAAATTAGAAATATGATGAAAACCTTCAATTTAACTCCAAAATCTTGGTAGCTCTAACGCTTAACATATGGGGATTTTAGGAGCGCTGTTTCAGCGAGTAAAATTCCCACCATGATGTTTTTGTTATATGCCGCCATTTGATGCCCCAAAAAATTGGAAAAACACCATTAGCAATACCGCCATTATTAAGTATCCGCAAGCCGTTACACCGATTGGAATTACAACTGCTTGCCATGTTTTTAAGATTAATAATTTGCGAATAACAAATACAAAAACACCAACAGATAAAACAGTGTTTGCTATTCCATTTAGATCCAAAGTAAAAACAATTAAATTACAAATCAATTCAATTGTTGCAAGAGTAGCAGCTAGAACAAAACTTCTTTTTACACGAAATGAATCGACTTTAAGCCACTTCAATATCACATAAAAGATACCTGCATAAATTGGTATCATAAATAATGGATACAGATAAATTAGCACCAGACTCCCTTAGGCATATAACGCTTTGAATATGGGGCAAATATGAGCGCTTTGGCCGAAGGCCAGCGAGTATTTGTCCCAGTGAGTTTACGAACGACATAATTCATTTGTTATGTTCCAATTCTTTCGCGATTGCTCTCTGAAC
>NZ_BAAAFD010000034.1:0-2029 GCF_039523355.1 Aliiglaciecola litoralis
GCGTAAATTAGCACCTAACAAACGCATTAACTTGCTCGCAAGCTCGCTTGGACAAATACTCGCTGGCTGGGGCTCATTCTTCGCCAAGTTTAGCCAGCAAGTATTTGCCAGTTATGCGAAGCGTTATGTGCCAAGGAAATTGAAGTGGGCTTAATTGAAGCTATATTGATTGGTTTACAGCTCGACCGATTACAAAAACCTCTGGTGTTCTTCTCAATGCTTATAGGTTTTTCCTTTTTTTTAGTCGCTGGGGTTGGCGTTCTTTATGGCGTATCAGAAGTTGTTCTTAGCGATAAAGAGGGTAAAGAGGCAATCATTGGTCCTTTAATCGGGATGGTCGCTTTTTCTCTCCTATTCTTTGGGCTGGCTGCGGTTTGTGGCCATTTTATAAAAAAGTGCGTAAGGTAATGTCACATAACAAACGAATATTGCTGACCCAAACTCACTGGCTGCGGCTCGTGCCTCGCCTAGTATAGCCAGCAAGTTTGTGCAGCAAATTCGGACGTTAGACGTAAAAGGAATTATTAAAAAATGACAACTATCAACTTTACAGACTTAGCGATATTTATGCTCATCTTAGCTCCGTGCATGGGTTTCATTTGCTACTTTCTAGGAAAGCGTAAAACTAGTAACCCTATTCGTACTGCAATTTTTGGCTTTTTTTCGGGGTTCATTCCGCCAATCGGTTTAATTTATTTGTTAATTTTAGTCTTTAAGCACGATCTACCATCGGCTCAAAGTAATGTTTAAACAATTTACGTCTAACAAACCAATCAACCTGACACAAACTCGCGGCCATTGCTCGTGCCTCACAAAGTGTAGGCCACGTGTTTGTGCAGTCTATTAGGGGCGTTATACGGATTTCTTTTAAGGGTTAAACGTTGTCTGGGTTTGCTGGTAACAGCCTGGCTTTATTGCTCATTTTCAAACTGTATTCGCTCCTTTTTTGCCAGTTTCTACTTTAAACGTTAACGGGCCTTTTCATCGTTTCAGTTGTCATAGTTCTGTTAGGTAACTTAAAAAGTTATCGCTTTTTTCAGCGATTCGATTGTAGTATTTGGTTTAGTAATTTTAATCGTGGGCTTTGTCAGTATGTGTTCTCCGTATAACAATCCAATCAACCTGACACAAACTCGCGGCCATTGCTCGTGCCTCACAACGTGCAGGCCACAAGTATGTGCAGTCTATTAGGGGCGTTTTAGACGGCATGTTACATAAGGAACACTAGCATGGGTGAAGGCTTTATTGTGGTAATTCCTGTGACATTGTTGTCTTTGGCTATTTTAATTACTTGGTTTTTTAAAGGTAGGGGTTCTAATCAGGTTAAATGGATCTCTTTAGCTGTTTACGTCTTTGTTGGGTTAGCTTTGTTTGCGCTTTTCGACAACTTTTTCTCGTTGTTGTGGTTAATGTTGGTAGGATTTATTCTTCCAATATTGTTCAGTTACTTTAAAGATCGCAATGCCGTCTAACAAACCAATCAACCTGACACAAACTCGCGGCCATTGCTCGTGCCTCACAAAGTGTGGGCCACGTGTTTGTGCAGTCTATTAGGGGCGTTATACGGATTTCTTTTAAGGGTTAAACGGTGTTTGGGGTTGCTGGTAACAGCTTGGCCTTATTGCTCTTTTTCATACAATATTCGTTCTCTTTTTGCCAAATTCAACTTTGAACGTTAACGGGCCTTTTCATCGTTTCAGTTGTCATAGTTCTGTCAGGTTACTTAAAAAGTTATCGCTTTTTTCAGCCGTTCGATTGTAGTATTTGTTTTAGTAATTTAAATTGTTGGCTTGGTCAGTTTGTATTCTCCGTATAACCAACCAATCAAGCTGACCCAAACTCGCGGCCATTGCTCGTGCCTCACAAAGTATAGGCCACAAGTTTTGGTCCGCTTATTAGGGACGTTATGTTTAATCAAGGAAGTATGAACTATGTATAAAATCAGATGGATTTTGGGACCTGCATTTTTCGGTTTTTTTCTAGGTCTATTGCTTTTCATGGGCCAGCACGCAGAAGGAATTAAAACTAC
>NZ_BAAAFD010000035.1:0-1973 GCF_039523355.1 Aliiglaciecola litoralis
TTGTTGAGGGCGTTAGCGCAGGTATTAGACGTATAACAAACTAATGAACCGGACGCTTACTCGCTGGGCATTGTTGTTATGTGGTTACGTTTATTGCTCGTAACCGCCGTTTATTAGGGGCGTTATATTTCATTGAGAACTTATGTTTATCCCTAGCAACGAAGAACTGACCAGAAAACTGTCGCCTCGTACAGCAAGGATTTTCGGGGTGATAGGACTAATATTGTCCGTTTCTATATTGGCCTTATCTGTGTTTTCGGGTGATAAGATTGCAATTGCATTTAGCGCCATATTTTGTACTTTGCTAGGTATATTTTCTGTTTCACTTCTTTATGGGAATGGTTCAAAGGGTAAAGGTATACTTACACCCACACTTCTTTACATCCTTGGGGCAGTAATGATCGTAGCTGATGTCTTAGTGAGCATTGTTAGTAGTTCAATCCCTTATGCTGGCGTGTTGCTTGGTTTAGGTTGCTTTGCCTTGGCTAAGAAACGGAAATCTGGTTCAATATCGTGAAATATAACAAGTTAAATCATCGGAAAATCCCTCGCAGGCCAAACAACGGCCAAAGCGCTCAGTCTTTCCGCTGTTTAAAGCGTTATACGTAAAAGACCTGCTTATGATGGGGTCAGAGCCTGAAAACTGTACCTTGAATAAGCGTGATCAGTACCTTGGTCCAGTTGTTCCGGCACATTGAATATGGTATTTCTAAAAGCCGTTTCTCGCCTTTCCTTGAGCAAGCTCAGAGCACCGCGAAACGACTTTTAGAAATAGTAGAATTGAAGGCCGCATGGACAGCGTCTGTCCACAGCATTGGCGGTAAAGTTGTTGAGGGCGTTAGCGCAGGTATTAGACGTATAACAAACTAATGAACCGGACGCTTACTCGCTGGGCATTGTTGTAATGTGGTTACGTTTATTGCTCGTAACCGCCGTTTATTAGAGGCGTTAGATTGCCATGAAAAAATTGTTGATTTTGCCTTTAGTAGTTGTTGTTTTGGTTTCGTATTGCCAGAAAAATATTGGTGGGCCAACTCAATCCGATATCGATAATCTTTTATTTGAAAATATGGTTAAAGGGGACACCCAAAATCATATTGAGGAAGTACTAAAAAATGAGAAGTTTGCGTACATATATGACAGTAACTTAAATCGATATCAGGCAATTCTTGAAAATAGGGATGAAAGCTGTTTCAGAACCTTTTTATACGATTGTGGAATTCAAATTTATATATATTTGGATCGGCAAGGCACATATGAATCACATGAAATACTCGTTTTGCATAGTGGTTTGTGAAAGGCAATCTAACAAACCATTCAACCGGACCCATTCTCGCTGGCTTAGCTCATTCTTCGCCAGTATAGCCAGCAAGTCTGTGCCGTTTAATAGGGGCGTTATACGTAAAAGACCTGCTTATGATGGGGTCAGAGCCTGAAAACTGTACCTTGAATAAGCGTGATCAGTACCTTGGTCCAGTTGTTCCGGCACAAAAGACGTGGTATTTCTAAAAGCCGTTTCTCGCCTTTCCTTGAGCAAGCTCAGAGCACCGCGAAACGACTTTTAGAAATAGTAGAATTGAAGGCCGCATGGACAGCGTCTGTCCACAGCATTGGCGGTAAAGTTGTTGAGGGCGTTAGCGCAGGTATTAGACGTATAACAAACTAATGAACCGGACGCTTACTCGCTGGGCATTGTTGTTATGTGGTTACGTTTATTGCTCGTAACCGCCGTTTATTAGGGGCGTTATACGTAAAAGACCTGCTTATGATGGGGTCAGAGCCTGAAAACTGTACCTTGAATAAGCGTGATCAGTACCTTGGTCCAGTTGTTCCGGCACAAAAGACGTGGTATTTCTAAAAGCCGTTTCTCGCCTTTCCTTGAGCAAGCTCAGAGCACCGCGAAACGACTTTTAGAAATAGTAGAATTGAAGGCCGCATGGACAGCGTCTGTCCACAGCATTGGCGGTAAAGTT
>NZ_BAAAFD010000036.1:0-1802 GCF_039523355.1 Aliiglaciecola litoralis
ACTTGGAAAACGGTTTTGGCAAGATCAATTGTAATAGTGCTAGTATTTATCATGGTATGGCTCCTTTGGTTTCGACACCTTCACCTTAGTTCATAATGACAAAGGTGGGGAGTCCATACCATTGAGCCCCAGCCAGCGAGTTCGCGTCCGGTTGATTGGTTTGTTATGTGTTACCACACGCGTACTTTTGTTTCTATGTAAATTGATGTCTCATCTAACTCACCTGATGGCATAATTGTGATCGACTCAGTTTCTACCAATTTGTCAACTGCTACACTTTCGTGCAACCAGAAATCATCACGTTCAATAACATATTCAGGCATACCTCCGCCATAAGGGCTGGCACTATTGTAATCCTTATCCAATGTTTCGATTGATACAACATCTATCAGTTCGCCTTCATCAAGCAACGGACCTGCATGATTTATTTTGCCGTTTGCAATATCAAACTCTGTCGATTCCCACCACTCCGGCGAACCTATTCGATGATTGTTTTCGAAAAAATCAGGAAAGTTAACAGTAATATCTTCGTTAATTTCTACAGCCCAATCATCTGGCTCATCCCTAAGATCGAAAATTGTTGTCACAATACCTCCCGTTACACATAACGCCCCTAATAGACTGCACAAACTTGTGGCCTATACTTTGTGAGGCACGAGCAATGGCCGCGAGTTTGTGTCAGGTTGATTGGATTGTTATACGGAGAACACATACTGACAAAGCCCACGATTAAAATTACTAAACCAAATACTACAATCGAATCGCTGAAAAAAGCGATAACTTTTTAAGTTACCTAACAGAACTATGACAACTGAAACGATGAAAAGGCCCGTTAACGTTTAAAGTAGAAACTGGCAAAAAAGGAGCGAATACAGTTTGAAAAAGGGCAATAAAGCCAAGCTCTTACCAGCAAACCCAGACAACGTTTAACCCTTAAAAGAAATCCGTATAACGCCCCTAATAGACTGCACAAACTTGTGGCCTACACTTTGTGAGGCACGAGCAATGGCCGCGAGTTTGTGTCAGGTTGATTTGATTGTTATACGGAGAACACATACTGACAAAGCCCACGATTAAAATTACTAAACCAAATACTACAATCGAATCGCTGAAAAAAGCGATAACTTTTTAAGTTACCTAACAGAACTATGACAACTGAAACGATGAAAAGGCCCGTTAACGTTTAAAGTTGAATTTGGTAAAAAGAGAATGAATGCAGTTTAAAAAAGCGCAACAAAACTAGGCTGTTACTTCCAATTCCAAACAACGTTTAACCCTTAAAAGAAATCCGTATAACGCCCCTAATAGACTGCTCAAACTCGTGGCCTACACTTTGTGAGGCACGAACAATGGCCGCGAGTTTGTGTCAGGTTGATTGGATTGTTATATGCCGATTTAATCACCCGAACTTGACACTCCGATACTGTCCTGTGAACCGCCACCAAACGAACCACCACTTGGTTTATTGTTATCAGAATCATGACTACGATTAAACAACCATAAACCAATAGCACCAAAAAAAGGAATCAACCAAACAACTATTACCTGCGCAATTTTTTGGAAACGGTCCAAGTCACTGCGCTTAAAAAGATAAATACTCACAGAAAAGTTTAGAAAAACAAGAGCGACAATACCAACGAATAGATAATCCATATTCTTAATAACTCCCTAGGCATATAACGCTTTGCTAATGGGAAAATACTGCGCTTTGGCCGGAACGGCCAGCAGTAATTTTCCCAGTGAGTTTACGAACGAAATTTAGCAACTTGTTATATGCCATTTATAAACAACGACCTACGCTT
>NZ_BAAAFD010000037.1:0-1382 GCF_039523355.1 Aliiglaciecola litoralis
GCTCAATGGTATGGACTCCCCACCTTTGTCATTATGAACTAAGGTGAAGGTGTCGAAACCAAAGGAGCCATACCATGATAAATACTAGCACTATTACAATTGATCTTGCCAAAACCGTTTTCCAAGTCGCTTTTTTCAACCACCACGGCGTGCTTAAATTCAACAAAAAAATGAATGAATCTAAGATGCTTGAGTTTATCGCTCTTCATTCTGGTGCAACTATTTGTATGGAGGCCTGTAGCACAGCTCACCATTTTGGTAGAAAATTAGAAGCTCAGGGATATAGAATTAAACTTGTTCCCGCGCATATCGTGGCGAAGTACCGCAGTGGTAATAAAAACGATGCCAATGATGCGTTAGCAATTTTTGAGGCGGTAAAACGGCCCAAAACTTACTTTGTCAAAGTCAAAACACTAGAGCAGCAGGATTTGGCTTGTTTGCTCAGATTGCGTCAAGGTTACATGAAACAACGCACTCAAGTGATCAATCGAGCCAGAGGGTTGGGTTTGGAATACGGTATTAAAATTCCCAAAACGGTCGGTAAATTTAAGCGGCAATTACCTGAGCACCTCGAAGATGGCGAAAATTCATTAACCCCAACTATTCGATTAGTCTTACATGGTTTGCTGCAAGAGCTATATCATCTTGAAGAGATGGTGAAACAAAGCACACAGGCATTGATGGCTTTAGCCAAACAAGTACCGGCTTGTCAGTTACTCATTTCGCTGCCTGGCGTGTCGTGGATAGTGGCAAGTGGATTATATGCCCGATTGGGGGATGCATCGGCCTATCGATGTGGTCGAGATGCCAGTGCCAGTATAGGTCTGGTTCCGAGCCACACGGGAACGGGAGGTAATAACAAATTGTTTGGCATTACGAAACGTGGAGACCGATATTTGCGTTCACTGGTGGTGCATGGTGCTCGAGCGGTAGTCTGTTCTACCAAAGAAAAACAGGACACGCTAAGCTGCTGGATACGTGAGCAAGCCAGCCGAAATCATTTAAATAAAACGACCGTTGCTTTAGCCAATAAGCTCGTCAGAATGGCATTTGCTATTTTGCGAACTGGCACTGCCTATCAGCCAAATTTCGCTTAGAGGCATTGATAGGTAGACAAAAAAGAGCAGCGACGTTAGCCAAGTAAAAGCAAGTATGTAAAACTAATGAAAAAGTGTAACTAAAGCACGCAAGACAAAACCTGTGAGGAACGACGGTACTTCGATACCTTTTGCTCGATAAGGAGTCTTGAAAGTGGATTAAGCCATTAAGGTTCGGGGTAGCTCCCCACAATGAAACCGAATATACGTGAACTTGTTAATTGCACCAATGAATTAATTTAACACATGATTGCTTTACAAGGGGAGTCCATATACGTTCCTCGC
>NZ_BAAAFD010000038.1:0-1342 GCF_039523355.1 Aliiglaciecola litoralis
TGTGCCAAAGTAAATCACCTAACAAGTTAGTCAAGTTCGCCCAGCAAGCTGGGCTGGGACGCATACTCGTTGGCTGGCGCTTCGCGCAGTTTAGCCAACAAGTCTGCGCCCCTTACTAAAGCGTTATGTGCCAAGAGGTTGATTTGAAAATACTGATTACTTTATTAACCCTGTTAGCCCTTAGCTCATGTGCTGTTATCAATGAAGATTTTTACTTCCCAAGCGCAGACGGCGGCTCTGTTGAGAAGGAGTCCTGTAGAGGAGAGGTCGGCGCAGATAACACTCTGGTATTGAACTTCAAGGATGTAATTGCCAAGTTTTCAATTCGTATATATGGAGAGAAGCGCTTTTTCTCTGTTACATTCACAGTGCCAGAAGGCTCTGAGGTGATTTGGCCACAACAAGCCATTATTGCAGTCGCTGAAGATAAAAATATTGATTTAACTATAAGTTCCTTTGCTCGGGTTGTAAGCCGAGGCGATGATTATCAAACAGCCGAGTATCATGCTGGGTCTATCATGAAAAATAATTCAGATAATATAGAAGATGAGTACTTTGAATCTATCTTGTTACCTACCACGGATTTTAAAGTGCTAACGATCGAAAACCTCAACATAATAATAAACGGGGAAAAATTATCTGTACCAAGCATGCGTTTCGAAAAATCAAGCGGTTATTTTTTGCATCCACTAAATTGTTAGCAATGGCACATAACAAGTTGCCTAAGTTCGCCGCAAACAACGCGGCTGGGACAAATACTCACTGGGCTTCGCCCAACAACGTTCGCATTTGCCCCTTGGCAAAGCGTTATGTGAATTTGCGTGAATGTGTACTTAAACCCCCAATGCGGATAAGAAATTTTTGAGATTGTTTATTGGCTTTGTATTTATTGTTGTATCTATTTCATTAGGTTATGAAATTTACACTGGGGATGCTTTCGTAAAAAGTGGCGGTGGTAACATTAATAAAGAACCCACATTTTTTTACTTTACGATTACTTTCGAAGGGGTTGTATGGCTAAGTCTTCTTATATGTTTATTTTTGCCGGAACAGAAGCTCAAACTTTTAAATAATTGGTTAGCAAAATTAGACTCTAAACATGATGACAATAAATGAACATTCACATAACAAGCTGCTCAAGTATGCAGCAAAAAACGCTGCGGGACAGTTGCTCGCTGGCTTCGCCAACAACACTCGCAACTGCCCCTTAGCAGGGCGTTATGTTTTTAGCTCTAATGTAGAGTTAATTTAACTGAATGTGAGTTCACTATGAATAGTTGGCTTTTAGATCTTAACAAACTAAAAAGGAAGCATAAGCTATTTGGTTTCTTTTTAACTATTT
>NZ_BAAAFD010000039.1:0-1327 GCF_039523355.1 Aliiglaciecola litoralis
AAAAATAAAAGAAGCTAATGAACATGTCGAAATTATTGGGTGTTAGTGCGTATAACAAGTTTGTTAAGTTCGCCCAACAAGTTGGGCTGGGACGCGTAAACTGCACGCGCCCCTTACAAAAGCGTTAGCAGCCTTAGGATAGTTATGCTCAATACGGATAGAGTTAAAGCAGATGATGAAACGAGTGCTTTTAGTGGCACTGTAAAGTGGAAGCCGACTAAATCCATTTGGTTTTTAACGCATTTAGTGGCGGCTATTTTCATCGCACCTTTTGTATTATCTTTTTCTGCGTTTTTAGTTTTTCTAATCCTTACAGCAATCACATTATGTTTTGGGCATTCCCTAGGAATGCATAGATTACTCATCCACCGTTCATATGAATGCCCGAAATGGATGGAGTATTTATTTGTATATTTAGGTGTACTAGTTGGTATGGCTGGCCCAATCAGCATGATGATTCAACACGACCTCCGAGATTGGGCGCAAAGACAATCTCGATGCCATGATTATTTACTACATGGCTCAAAAATCCTAACGGATGGTTGGTGGCAACTAAATTGTGATCTAGCATTAAACAATCCTCCTAAATTTGAAATAGAAAAATCTGTATCCTTAAATAAATTTTATCAATTCATCGAAAGAACTTGGATGCTTCAACAGTTAGTTTTGGCCGTTCCTTTATTTCTTATTGGAGGCATTTCTTGGTTAGTTTGGGGTGTTTCAGTCCGAGTTGTAATATCAGTTGGTGGTCATTGGCTAATAGGTTACTTCGCTCATAATAAAGGTGATAAAACTTGGGAGGTTGAGGGAGCCGCAGTGCAAGGTCACAATATTAGAATTGCAGGGTTCCTTTCTATGGGCGAAGCATGGCATAACAACCATCACGCTTATCCTGGCTCTGCTATGTTGGGCTTGTATAATGACGAACCAGATCCTGGTTGGTGGGTTTTAAACGCTTTACATAATCTCAGAATAGTTAAAAACATTAAGTTGCCAAAGCAACTTCCTGTCCGATCAGAGTTGGTAGCTGTTTCTGATAATATTGATAACCGTGTTGAGCGGGTACCAGAAGACTGCGAAGTTGCAAAGTTTATACGAAAAGGCAGCTAACAAGTTGCCTAAGTTCGCCGCAAAAAGCGCGGCTGGGACAAATACTCACTGGGCAAAGCCCAACAACGTTCGCATTTGCCCCTTGGCAAAGCGTTATACGTAAAAAATTATGATCGAAATAGAGTTCGAAGACCCCGTTGAAGGTACATGTGAGTGTTGCGGTAATAAAACCGTACGACTGACTCGTTTTGTTTACCAAGATGACAATGCTTTCGCA
>NZ_BAAAFD010000040.1:0-1316 GCF_039523355.1 Aliiglaciecola litoralis
GAGCCTGTAACAGATTCTGTGTAACTGCCATTTAGTTAATGTGCTTTTCGAGGCGATCCCCGAACTCAATGATAAATCGAACCATGGCCTGACGCCAGTTATGGATCGGCATCGACCATTTTTTGGATGCTTCGGTAATGGCTAAGTAAACCATTTTCTTGGCAGAGTCATCACTTGGGAATATCTTCCGCTTCTTAATGGCCTTACGAATAACGCTGTTGAGAGACTCAATGGCATTGGTGGTGTAAATGGCTTTGCGGATATCTTCAGGGTAATTGAATAAGGTGTTCAGATTCTGCCAGTGCGCACGCCACGACTTACTTATCTGCGGATATTGGTCATCCCACTTTTCACCAAATCGTTCGAGTTCAAGTAGCGCTTCATCTTCAGTGGATGAGCGGTAAACCTGCTTTAAATCAGTGGTGACAGCCTTGTAGTCTTTCCATGAAACGTATTTCAATGAATTACGCACCATATGCACAATACACAGTTGAATTTGGGCTTGAGGATACACTGAGTTAATCGCATCAGGAAAGCCCTTGAGGCCATCCACACAGGCAATTAAGATATCTTCAACACCACGATGCTGCAATTCAGTTAGCACGTTCAGCCAGAACTTCGCGCCTTCGTTTTCAGCTATCCACATGCCCAGAAGCTCCTTATGCCCCTCAGTGTTGATACCCAAAGCTAGGAATATGGATTTGTTGATAACACGTTTGTCTTGGCGAATTTTCACCACCAAACAATCGAGATAGATAATGGGGTAAATCGGGTCGAGTGGCCGTGATTGCCATTCGATAACTTGGTCAATAACCGCATTGGTAACACGTGATATTAGCGTTGGCGATATATCGGCACCGTACCATTCATCAAAGGCTTTAACGATTTCACGGGTGCTCATGCCTTGCGCATATAGCCATAATATTTTCTCGTCCATGGAGGTAAATCGAGATTGGTGTTTCTTAACCAGCTTAGGCTCAAATAACCCATCTCTGTCACGAGGCGTGTCGAGTTCAAACTCACCATCTTCGGTTTTGATACGTTTAGTCGTTTTGCCGTTACGGCTATTTTGTATCACCGATTTAGCATGTTTCTCATAACCTAAATGCTCATCCATCTCAGCGTTTAATGCAGCTTCAACGGTGATCTTCTTCAGCATTTGGCTGAACTCATTGAGATCTTGTGGGGTTTTAATGCCTTTGGCCGCTTCCTTGGCGAAAGCTTCTAATTCTTTTTTGTTCATTTGCATCTGCCTATCCTTAACTCTTACTAGAGTATGTTGTGATAGGCAGTTACACAAAATTAGTTACAGGCTC
>NZ_BAAAFD010000041.1:0-1250 GCF_039523355.1 Aliiglaciecola litoralis
AGAACTTACCCAAAAAAAGTGGACATCTCTTATAGTTAGATAAGAGGTGATTTATGGAACGCAAAAAGAAAGCACAACCTTATACTGAAACTTTTCGCAAAGAGGCTGTTCGCAGGGCAGATCTTCCAGGTAATAGTAATCGATCTGTTGCCGCGGAATTAGGGATCAGTGCACAGCAAATCTATAATTGGCGCAGGCAGTTTAGCCGGTTAACGGATAAACAATTCAGTCGAGTTAACGGTGTTCAATTCAAAACAGACGACTCTGAAGAAATAAAGCGATTGAAGCGACAATTGACAGATTTAAAAGAAGAGAATGAATTTCTAAAAAAGGCTTCAGCGTACTTTGCGAAAAACCAAGGGTAAAGTACGCCCTGATCAAACAGTTTTGTGCTCGCTTTCGAATAACCATAATGTGCAAAGCTTTAAAGGTGTCGCGTTCGGGCTATTATCGATTTGTGGGCCGTAAGCCAAGCAGTAAACAGTGCAGACACCAACGTTTGCGAAGTCATGTCATCGAGCATTTCACCCACTTCAAACAACGATATGGAGCCCCAAGGCTGACTCGCAGTCTGAATGCAAGCAACATACGTTGCAGTTTGAATACTGTGGCGCGGGTGATGCAGGAACTGCATCTACGCGCTAGAAACGGTAAAGCTTTTAGATACTCACGATTTAGTTATGCCAATGTGGGGGTGAGCGAAAATATCCTAAATCGCCACTTTCGAGCAACCAAGCCGAATCAAAAGTGGGTAACCGACATCACCTACATTCGAGTAAAAGGGAAATGGAATTATCTAGCGACCGTGATGGATCTCTATTCCCGTGCCATTGTGGGCTGGTCGATTGATGATGGTATGTCAGAGCAATTAGTGACTGATGCTTTACAAATGGCGATTAGTAAGCGGATCGTGAAACCGGGGTTAATTGTCCACTCCGACAGAGGGGTGCAATATCGGGCAGTGAAATATCAAGGATTGATTGACTCAATCGGCGGCATCTCGAGCATGAGTAGGCGAAGCAATTGTTGGGACAATGCTGTAATGGAATCCTTCTTTAGCCGTCTCAAGGTTGAACTGATTTACGGCGAAAAATACCACTCGATACAGGAGTTGAAATCCAGTATCTTTGAATATATTGAAATATTTTATAATCGCGTAAGGCTACATTCGACATTGGGATACTTAAGTCCGTTGGAATATGAAGCTCGTTACGCTTAAACAGGATGTCCACTTTTAGTGGGTAACACCA
>NZ_BAAAFD010000042.1:0-1111 GCF_039523355.1 Aliiglaciecola litoralis
GTTGGCGCATAAAAAAAGCTGCACTAGGCAGCTTTTTAAATTCTATTTGGAGTCTGGCTTATGCAATAATTTTTGCAACAACACCAGCGCCAACAGTTCTGCCACCTTCGCGGATTGCGAAACGTAGACCTTCGTCCATCGCAATCGGGGCAATCAACTCTACTTTGAATTTCAAGTTGTCACCAGGCATTACCATTTCTACGCCTTCAGGAAGCTCTACAGCACCTGTTACGTCAGTTGTACGGAAGTAGAACTGTGGACGATAGCCTTTGAAGAATGGAGTATGACGGCCACCTTCATCTTTAGACAATACATACACTTCTGCTTCGAATTGTGTGTGTGGGTTGATTGAACCAGGCTTAGCCAATACTTGACCACGCTCTACGTCATCACGCTTAGTACCACGTAGTAGTACACCAACGTTCTCACCTGCACGACCTTCGTCAAGCAACTTACGGAACATCTCAACACCAGTACAAGTCGTCTTAGTCGTATCTTTGATACCAACGATTTCTACTTCTTCACCAACCTTAACGATACCTTGCTCAACACGACCGGTTACTACTGTACCACGACCTGAAATTGAGAATACATCTTCGATTGGAAGAATGAATGGCTTGTCGATTGCACGCTCTGGATCAGGAATATAAGTATCAAGCGCTTCTGCTAGCTCAACAATTTTACCTTCCCATGCTGCATCGCCTTCCAACGCTTTAAGCGCTGAACCTTGAATTACTGGTAAGTCGTCACCTGGGAATTCGTATTCAGTTAGAAGTTCACGAACTTCCATCTCTACTAGTTCCAACAACTCTTCGTCGTCAACCATGTCACATTTGTTCATGAATACGATCATGTAAGGTACGCCAACCTGACGGCCTAACAAGATGTGCTCACGTGTTTGTGGCATAGGACCATCTGTTGCAGCAACAACCAAAATCGCGCCGTCCATTTGAGCAGCACCCGTGATCATGTTTTTCACATAATCGGCGTGTCCAGGACAATCTACGTGTGCGTAGTGACGGTTAGGTGTGTCATATTCAACGTGAGACGTTGAAATTGTGATACCACGCTCACGCTCTTCTGGAGCGTTATCGATTTGGTCAAACGCTGA
>NZ_BAAAFD010000043.1:0-989 GCF_039523355.1 Aliiglaciecola litoralis
CTTGCGCTAAAAACATAACAAGCACATTATGTTCATTCGCTGCGCTCATTGGGACGCATACTCGCTGGCTCGGCTCATTCTTCGCAAGTATAGCCAGCAAGCCTGCGCCCCATATGTTAAGCGTTATGTACCTTTTAAGCTGTTATGTACCTTTTGGAATTCAGTAGTGTTCTTTAAGAAAAAAGAAAAGTTTAAAGTGATAAAAGTTTATGTCTTGGATGAAGACCAAGAAACTATTGAAAGACCCATGTTGGTCAATTCAATTTTGGATTTGTTCGAAAGTAACTTAGAAACACCTAAAGACTTCGATATTGGAGGCCCTTATGGAATAAGGAAAGGGGCTTCATGTGGAGTGAAGGCATTTAAAAATAAACTAGAGAAAAAAGGCCACAATGACTACTACGCATTAAGTGGAATTACTGAGAATGATTTGGGCTTTGAATTTCTAGTTGATGCAGTTTACAAAGCACATAAATACAGTGAGTTAATTATATGGTTCAACCCTAAAAAGTTTGAACTGTCTTTTGAAATGCTAATTCGTAAGTTACTGGTAAATTGTAAAATTAGCTATGCGTATGAGCTAGAGCTTGATTCAGGGCTTAGCTTTAAATCTGAAACTAAGATTAAAAAGGGAATATTTGGCGGTTTATCAGTAACAAGCTCATTCGAAAACATAAAATGGATTGAGAATTTTACTGTCGGTGAATATCGTGAGATCTATAAATGGAATTTTATGAGTTTTGCTCAGTTATCAAAAGCGCGGAAAACCTCTGCAAAACTTAATGTAAAACAAATTGAAGATATGTATCTTGTTGAAAGCGGTACATAACAAGTTGCTTAAACGGACAAAAAACAGCTGGCTTTTGCTCAATGGTATGGACTCCCCACCTTTGTCATTATGAACTAAGGTGAAGGTGTCGAAACCAAAGGAGCCATACCATGATAAATACTAGCACTATTACAATTGATCTTGCCAAAACCGTTTTCCA
>NZ_BAAAFD010000044.1:0-934 GCF_039523355.1 Aliiglaciecola litoralis
TTTGAATATATTGAAATATTTTATAATCGCGTAAGGCTACATTCGACATTGGGATACTTAAGTCCGTTGGAATATGAAGCTCGTTACGCTTAAACAGGATGTCCACTTTTAGTGGGTAACACCAATGTCACTAGGTTTGGTTATTCGTTATGTTTAAAGTTAAAGCACTTTTTATTGCTGGAATTGCTTTACTCCTAGAGGGCTACTTCCAAATTGTTCGTGGCGTTATGCCGGTTGATTTTTTTAATCAAGATTCAGGCGAAGATGTTTATTATAAAGTAGTATTCGTCCAAGATGGGTTTAACGAAGATATTGTTTTTTATACTTTCGGTGTTTTGTTATTAGTATTGGCGGTGTTTTTGTTGCGCAAGTTTAAACGTGGCGTACATGACATATAACAATCCAATCAACCTGACACAAACTCGCGGCCATTGCTCGTGCTTCACAAAGTGTGGGCCACGTGTTTGTGCAGTCTATTAGGGGCGTTAGGCTGACAAGCATGAGTGAAAAAAATATCTCAATATTAGTGAAGTTTGTACTGGGAATAGTAGTCCTATCACTTATTGTGAATACCATTGCTACTATTCCTTTTTGTGGCGGAACTCCGGGCCAAAATTGGCTGGGTACTGGAGCATGCGGGTACTTTCAGCATACGTTCAACCATCTACACGGTTTTACTTTATATGGTAGAGAGGGCTTAATATTATTAGTGCACTTTTTTGTAATAATTGTTTTGTTGGTACTTCTTGTTTTTAAGCGCAAGTAAGCCTAACAATCCAATCAACCGGACAACTACTCGCTGGCTTTGCTCAATGGTATGGACTCCCCACCTTTGTCATTATGAACTAAGGTGAAGGTGTCGAAACCAAAGGAGCCATACCATGATAAATACTAGCACTATTACAATTGATCTTGCCAAAACCGTTTTCCAAGT
>NZ_BAAAFD010000045.1:0-833 GCF_039523355.1 Aliiglaciecola litoralis
TATGCATTGTCTGGTCAGAGTAATAATATTTATCCGTAATGGAGTTGTAACATGAGTTTTTTCACAGATAAGAAAACATTATTAGTTGGGGCCATCTCCCTAATGAGTAGTGTCTCAGCAGTGATGCTGACAATGCAGTCGAGCACGAACAGTGCTCCTTTCTTTACCCAGTCAGGTAGCACCCCTAAAATGGTGGTGAGCACTGATCTTCGCCAAGAGAACTCTTATATCCTACAAGGATTGGGACGTGACGCCTTGGTCGCAGCGGTTGAGAACGTCGGCGGTGCAGTGGCTCGTGAATTTCCAATTATCAACGCCATTAGCGCTTACTTAACGTCGTCACAAGCCACTGAGCTGGCCAGTGTGTCAGGTCTGAGAATGACCGAAGACCGTAATGTCATGACCATGGCGCTTCCAGGTGCTATATCAACAATCACGGGTGGCACGAAAAAGTTCGTTATTGATAACCACATTGCGACCCAAACCGGCGCAGACCAATTACATGAGTTTGGTATCACTGGTAAAGGCATTACTGTTGCGGTATTGGACAGTGGTACTTTAATGGGTGGCGAAGAGGGCAGGCCCCTACTTAAAAATTCATTAAATAGCTCTCGTGCATTTTACAAGTATGATGCTACCCATGGCGTAGTCAGTGCGCTGTTGAATGATGACCAAAACGGTCACGGTAGTCATATCTCAGGTATTATTGCCAGCAGCCTTCAAAGCGAAAACGGTAAATACAACGGTATGGCACCAGATGTGTACTTGTTGTCAGTTAAAGCATTTGATGGCACCGGCAGTGGTAGCTATACCAATGTATTGGATGGTTTGAA
>NZ_BAAAFD010000046.1:0-813 GCF_039523355.1 Aliiglaciecola litoralis
TTGCCAGCAGCCTTCAAAGCGAAAACGGTAAATACAACGGTATGGCACCAGATGTGTACTTGTTGTCAGTTAAAGCATTTGATGGCACCGGCAGTGGTAGCTATACCAATGTATTGGATGGTTTGAATTATATTTATCAAAACCGCGCTAGATACCGCATTCGTGTGGTGAACTTGTCGTTAGGTGCAGACGTGCAGTCTACCTACTGGAACGATCCGATTAACCAAGCGGTGATGCGTTTGTGGGATGCCGGTGTGGTTGTCGTGACCTCTGCAGGTAACTCTGGTTCAGATTACGGCAGCGTCACCGTGCCAGGTAACAACCCTTATGTGATAACGGTAGGTGCAGTAACCGATAACTTCACAGAATCGAATTTCTCAGATGACCGTATCACTACGTTTTCATCTAAAGGACCCACCTTTGAAGGCTTTGTGAAGCCAGAAGTGGTTGCCTTTGGTGGTCATGTTCGTTCGAAAATGAATAAAGGTCTGCTGACCAATCAAAACTTGGTTGAAGATGACTTAGGCGAAGACTATTACCAGATATCAGGTACCTCACAAGCTGCGGCCGTGGTATCAGGTACAGTGGCGCTGATGCTTCAGTATAACCCTTACTTAACGCCAGATGATGTGAAATGTCGTTTGATGGACAGTGCTTCTCAGCTAAAAGATCCGTCAACAGGCAGAACCTATGATCCACTGACTCAAGGCTCAGGATTGATCAATGCATATGCTGCGGTAATGAGTCAAGCCAGTGGTTGTGCCAACGTAGGCTTGGATATTCAAGCAGACTTGAATGGTGTTCAACACTTTA
>NZ_BAAAFD010000047.1:0-813 GCF_039523355.1 Aliiglaciecola litoralis
TTGCCAGCAGCCTTCAAAGCGAAAACGGTAAATACAACGGTATGGCACCAGATGTGTACTTGTTGTCAGTTAAAGCATTTGATGGCACCGGCAGTGGTAGCTATACCAATGTATTGGATGGTTTGAACTATATTTATCAAAACCGCGCTAGATACCGCATTCGTGTGGTGAACTTGTCGTTAGGTGCAGACGTGCAGTCTACCTACTGGAACGATCCGATTAACCAAGCGGTAATGCGTTTGTGGGATGCTGGTGTGGTTGTCGTGACCTCTGCAGGTAACTCTGGTTCAGATTACGGCAGCGTCACCGTGCCAGGTAACAACCCATATGTTATCAGCGTTGGTGCTGTGACCGATAACTTCACAGAATCGAATTTCTCAGATGACCGTATCACCACGTTCTCATCTAAAGGACCCACCTTTGAAGGCTTCGTGAAGCCAGAAGTGGTTGCTTTTGGTGGTCACGTTCGTTCGAAAATGAACAAGGGTCTGCTGACTAACCAAAACTTGGTTGAAGATGACTTAGGTGAAGACTATTACCAGATATCAGGTACCTCACAAGCTGCGGCTGTGGTTTCAGGTACAGTGGCGTTGATGCTTCAGTACAACCCGTACTTAACGCCGGATGATGTGAAATGTCGTTTGATGGACAGTGCCTCTCAGCTAAGAGATCCAGCCACAGGCAAGACCTATGATCCACTGACTCAAGGCTCAGGATTGATCAATGCATATGCTGCGGTAATGAGTCAAGCCAGTGGTTGTGCCAACGTAGGCTTGGATATTCAAGCAGACTTGAATGGTGTTCAACACTTTA
>NZ_BAAAFD010000048.1:0-692 GCF_039523355.1 Aliiglaciecola litoralis
CATGTGGTATTGCATGTGGACAAGGATAGGGCCATGAGCATGAGCGATGAAGAGGTGGCGATACGTTGGAGGCGATTGCATCGTACTCCGGTGTTGGTCCAGCGGTTTGTGGATTCCCAACAACCGCCGCTATGTCAACTCGAGCAATTGACCCTGCAGGATACCTTGTCAGTGTATCGCGCTCGGCTGTGTGATATCAGTTGGTTCATGCGTGAGCTGAATGAACATATTGCCAGACAAGCTAATCGTGAGGATGAGTGTACCGGGCACTTCTGGGAAGGACGGTTCAAATCTCAAGCATTGTTAGATGAGCAAGCCTTAGCGGCGTGTATGGTGTATGTGGACTTAAATCCTATTCGCGCGGCCATGGCATACTCCCCGGAGACATCGCACCATACCAGTATTAAGCGGCGCCTAAAGTGTGCAAGGCAAGATTATCAGCCAGCAGCGTTACTGCCTTTTGCGGGTAATCTTCGAGCAGACTCTCCTAAAGGGCTTCCGTTTACACTGGTTGACTATCTGCAACTCGTGGATGATAGCCACCGAATTATCAACTCAAGCGCACGTGATGATGCGGACATATTATCGAATCCCATCCTGGTTGATTTGGGGTTCAATCAGTCTCACTGGACTGAGCTAATTCAGGATTTCGAACATGTGTTCTGTGTCGCGGCTGGCACTCTAACATCACT
>NZ_BAAAFD010000049.1:0-673 GCF_039523355.1 Aliiglaciecola litoralis
AGGTTCGGGGTAGCTCCCCACAATGAAACCGAATATACGTGAACTTGTTAATTGCACCAATGAATTAATTTAACACATGATTGCTTTACAAGGGGAGTCCATATACGTTCCTCGCTAATTTTAGCCAACAAGCATTTGCCGTTTATTAGGGGCGTTATAAGCACTTGAAGCATGATTGATTTCATTCGAAAATTGTTCACTAAAAAGGAACCTCAACGCTTGTCGTGCGAAGCTGGCGCAGTACTCATTGACGATGATTTACTTTTTAGTTGGACTGATGTTGTATCAATCGAAGCTTACAAAATTGACGAAATTACTACGGATTTAATATGCCTTGATTTCCATTTGGCTTCCGGTAATACAGTTACAATTCATGAAGAATTGGTTGGTTTCAATGATTTTTTAGAGTCAATGCAAGATTCTATTAAGCTAAGCAAAACAGATTGGATGTCGGAGGTTGTACAACCTCCGTTTAAAGAGAGTCGGACAAAAATATACGCGTGCTTATAACAATCCATTCAACTGGACCCCAACTCGCTGGCTGGCGCTCAATGGTATGGACTCCCCACCTTTGTCATTATGAACTAAGGTGAAGGTGTCGAAACCAAAGGAGCCATACCATGATAAATACTAGCACTATTACAATTGATCTTGCCAAAACCGTTTTCCAAGT
>NZ_BAAAFD010000050.1:0-655 GCF_039523355.1 Aliiglaciecola litoralis
CAGAGAGCAATCGCGAAAGAATTGGAACATAACAAATGAATTATGTCGTTCGTAAACTCACTGGGACAAATACTCGCTGGCCTTCGGCCAAAGCGCTCATATTTGCCCCATATTCAAAGCGTTATATAACACAGGGAATCAAGTGCGCAACGAAGAACCATCTGAATCAATCACAATTATAAAATCGGATGCAAAGAAAGCTATCTGGGTGCTCTTGATCCTAAATGTTTTTGTGGCGCTTCTAGCTTTGGGTGGTGAACGAGAATTTGTTATCGTTGCAATTTTCGTTCAAGTGGCAATATTATTGCTGTGGTTGTTACCAGTGTTTCTATATCAAGTTCTAATTAGGAAACAGGATTTAGCGGTTTCGATATGGCGCGCTTTAGCATCATACAAAGACCTAATGGGGCAAGTTCAGTGGCCGTAGTGTTATATAACAAGTTGCCTAATATCGCCGCAAAAAGCGCGGCTGGGACAACTACTCACTGGGCTTCGCCCAACAACGTTCGCATTTGCCCATTGGCAAAGCGTTAGACGTAAAAGGAATTATTAAAAAATGACAACTATCAACTTTACAGACTTAGCGATATTTATGCTCATCTTAGCTCCGTGCATGGGTTTCATTTGCTACTTTCTAGGAAAGCGTAAAACTAGT
>NZ_BAAAFD010000051.1:0-643 GCF_039523355.1 Aliiglaciecola litoralis
GCATCACTGCTGAGACACTACTCATTAGGGAGATGGCCCCAACTAATAATGTTTTCTTATCTGTGAAAAAACTCATGTTACAACTCCATTACGGATAAATATTATTACTCTGACCAGACAATGCATAGAATGTGCCAACTTCAAATACCATTGTAACCATCTGTTTTAAATGAATTTTTAGTACAATTGAAAATTAACACTTAAATTATGAATAGGTGTAACTTAATATATGAACGTAGTTATGGATTAATTGATTCATTATTTAAGTCACTTTGTGAGGTGCAAATAAATTACCTAGACTTTGGGTCATTATTTTAGTCTAAGGGTTCATTGCTAATCGAACCGCCAATCAACCTGGCGCCACATCTCTAGTTACGCGCACTTAACTTTCTGATTATCTCTGGCAACCAGAGATAAGGAGGCTTGGCTTGGCAATCGTAAGCTATGTCTCGGCGACTCCCCATAACAAGCAAAAGTAGCGCGCATAAAAAAGCCGCACTCAATTGAGTGCGGCTATGCTGTTAGTTAACTTTTAGATACCGTCTGTCGCGATTTCTAATAGGTCATCGCTGGTTTCCACTGCTTCGGCAGGTAACTCTTGAACCGATTCAGTGTTAAAGCTCGCGCCTACTACACTCTTGGC
>NZ_BAAAFD010000052.1:0-607 GCF_039523355.1 Aliiglaciecola litoralis
TGCTGTTAGTTAACTTTTAGATACCGTCTGTCGCGATTTCTAATAGGTCATCGCTGGTTTCCACTGCTTCGGCAGGTAACTCTTGAACCGATTCAGTGTTAAAGCTCGCGCCTACTACACTCTTGGCATCTACTGAGCCCCAATCGAAGCCTTCCGATGCGGCACTGCCCCAGTCGAAGCCCAGTGATGAGAAGTCCCAGTCAAAGCCTAGCGCGCCTGCATCACCCCAGTCAAAACCAAGTGCACGAATTTCCCAATCAAAGCCTTGTGATGAAACTTCCCAATCGAAGCCCATTGCATCGGCGTCACCCCAATCGAAGCCCAATGCATCTGCATCACCCCAATCAAAGCCCTGTGACGATACGCCCCAATCGAAACCTAATAGACCGGCACCTTCCCAATCAAAACCTTCTGTGATCACTTCACCGGTAGTCAACTTGATACCAAGTTTACCATCCGCAGTTACCATTGCTGGGCCTTTAAAGTGTTGAACACCATTCAAGTCTGCTTGAATATCCAAGCCTACGTTGGCACAACCACTGGCTTGACTCATTACCGCAGCATATGCATTGATCAATCCTGAGCCTTGAGTCAGTGGATCATAGGT
>NZ_BAAAFD010000053.1:0-598 GCF_039523355.1 Aliiglaciecola litoralis
GGCGTTATGTTCCAAGGAGGTAGCTTGCGAGTAATCATTATCTTTTTGTTTCTTTTAAGTAGCTTCGCTTATGCTCAACAACCTGTACCTTTGGGTTCCTGCCTGTCTTATGAGATGAATCGAATCAATAAGAATACAGGAGACTTTGTACTTAAAAATGTGTTTGCCCCACAACTATTCGAGAACCTAAAGAAAGAGTTTCCCGACCATAAAATTGATTGGACAGCTTGGGAAACAACAGTGAGTGAATACGAAGGTGAGGATGGCAAAGAGAAAACAAAGTTGAAAGGTTGTTTGGATGTTTCAGAAATACATGACAACACTGAATTAATTTCTTCGATCATGCGGATTGCGATGACAAGATTTCAAGCCGCCATGAAGTTTTATTCAAAACCAAATTCTGAATTTATTCCTCAAGAAACAGTCGGTTCAATGTTTGATGGCTATGAAAATTTGTTGAAAAAACCAAAGGTTCAGAGAGCAATCGCGAAAGAATTGGAACATAACAAATGAATTATGTCGTTCGTAAACTCACTGGGACAAATACTCGCTGGCCTTCGGCCAAAGCGCTCATATTTGCCCCATATTCAAAGCGTTA
>NZ_BAAAFD010000054.1:0-581 GCF_039523355.1 Aliiglaciecola litoralis
AAGACCAAGCGGTCTTAGGAAGACAACGGCAATCCGCAACTCCTTGGCTCACAGAACGACATGGCTACGATCCGACTTATGCTTTTTATCAATTTCAAGGAAAGAAATTATTTTATACAACTTGTGATGGAATTCCAAATATTGAAATTGTTAACAAGTATTTATTACAAGATGTTAAATTTATACCAAATTCAAAATTTTCCGCCATAAATCTTCAGGAAGTAGGATTACAGGTCGATTTGCCAGTTTTTCATGGAATTAATTTTAAAATTGTAGAAAATGCCGAAAAATTAGTTTCACAAATGAGACAAAAATTAGATAAAGATTTTCCAAATAGTATAAAATTTGGAATTGTTAGTGGATTGACAAAAAGGAAAAATATGGATTTAATGTTACAAGTTTTTAATGAACTAAATACTAAATATCCAGATATAGCTAAGAAAATCCACTTTTTCGTAATTTCTCATAAACAGTTTACTCAATATGAAGTTCCACAAAATGTTCATTTTGTTGCGGAATTTGAAGTCGGATCGTAGCCATGTCGTTCTGTGAGCCAAGGAGTTGATCCAGCATCTTGTCTT
>NZ_BAAAFD010000055.1:0-563 GCF_039523355.1 Aliiglaciecola litoralis
AAAAAGAGAACGAATATTGTATGAAAAAGAGCAATAAGGCCAAGCTGTTACCAGCAACCCCAAACACCGTTTAACCCTTAAAAGAAATCCGTATAACGCCCCTAATAGACTGCACAAACACGTGGCCTACACTTTGTGAGGCACGAACAATGGTCGCGAGTTTGTGTCAGGTTGATTGGATTGTTATACGGAGAACACATACTGACCAAGCCCACGATTAAAATTACTAAACCAAATACTACAATCGAATCGCTGAAAAAAGCGATAACTTTTTAAGTTACCTAACAGAACCATGACAACTGAAACGATGAAAAGGCTCGTTAACGCTCAATGTTGAAACTGGCAAAAAGAGAACGAATACGTTTTGAAAAAGAGCGACAACACTAGGCTGTTACTACCAATCCCAAATATCGTTTAACCCTTAAAAGAAATCCGTATAACGCTTCGCATAACTGGCAAATACTTGCTGGCTAAACTTGGCGAAGAATGAGCCCCAGCCAGCGAGTATTTGTCCAAGCGAGCTTGCGAGCAAGTTAATGCGTTTGTTAGGTGCTAATTTACGC
>NZ_BAAAFD010000056.1:0-553 GCF_039523355.1 Aliiglaciecola litoralis
GTCTTCCTAAGACCGCTTGGCCTCCGACTTTTTGTGAACTCTAGAATAATCCAGTTTTTTATTCGTGAAAACTAAAATATGATAATGAAGACCATTTGAATTTTTTGTGGTTTCCTTTATAGAAAATACATGTGAATTTTTGTCATGATTATAAATATAACTACGAAATTTTTTAAAAATTTTTTCAGTATCTCCATATTTATAATTAGTTGCAATAGTAATGAAATAAGTATAAGTATAAGAAAAATGAAAATTTAAAACTTTTTTCAAATCCACAATATTACGTGCGGAAATGACGTTTAAAAACTTATGTCGACAGAAAGGCGAAAGGTTTAAAAATGTATAATCACAAATTTTTATAAGCGAGGTGCCTAGAGATCCAGCGTAGAAAGTATATATGCCTAAGAGTTCCAAGTGAAGTAAAACAAATTTTTTACGAAAAAAGAGAAGAGATAAAAAAACAATTAGATGATATTTTAGAAGGAAAAAGGACACTAGAAATTAAAGAAACTGCAGATTTATATGATGAAAAAGTATTCTTTACAGTAGATAT
>NZ_BAAAFD010000057.1:0-550 GCF_039523355.1 Aliiglaciecola litoralis
GCGTTATACGTAAAAAATTATGATCGAAATAGAGTTCGAAGACCCCGTTGAAGGTACATGTGAGTGTTGCGGTAATAAAACCGTACGACTGACTCGTTTTGTTTACCAAGATGACAATGCTTTCGCAGTTTATTATGCTCAGTTCAGTCATGGGCACGATGAAAAATATTTAAGCGGCATTGTCGGGCTCGGAGAATGGGGAGATGATGAGGTTGGCCCAGAAGCTCGGGTTGCCTTCCCATTCCGAATTTGGACTGACGATGATAATTTTAAAGTTGGTTTAGTTGACGCTTCGGAATCTCCATGGAGAGAGGTAACCTTTTTGGGCAAAATTCTTGATAGAGCTGAAGCTCTGGAGCACGAATGGCTCAAAGATGTTTTTCACATCACTGATCATATGGTGGTCGACGATAAAGAAATCGTGGAGTACTTCAATGAATAAAGCGTATAACAAGTTGCTCAAGTCGGATTGTGGTAAATTGTCACCTTGTTTGCAAAGAGCCGCAAACAAACCGCCAATTCACCACAACCGCTTAGCAAGGCGTTATGT
>NZ_BAAAFD010000058.1:0-528 GCF_039523355.1 Aliiglaciecola litoralis
GGAGTTGCGGATTGCCGTTGTCTTCCTAAGACCGCTTGGCCTCCGACTTCGGATAAACTAAAATTTTAGAACCTGCATTTAGTCCATTTGTAAACTGTACTATATATCCATTCATATCTATAAATCCAGTTCCTGTAAAACTTTTTGATGTTATTAAATTTCCATTTAAATCAAATTTATATACAGTAAATGAATTCGTTTGTTGTACGGATACATATACGTATCCGTTAGCGATAGTAAAAGTTGAACTATTATTTGATAATTGAATTAATTGTTTAATAGATATGACAGTATTCGTGAATGTGTCAAATATTACTAATTTTACATATCCATTAGTTGAATAATATACAAAATAAATATTTGTACCGTCTGTATATATAGATAATATTCCTTCATAGTTAAAATCATTTGTAATAGTTGTTATATAATTTGGAGTTATAGTTTCACTGTTACATAATACATTAGCATAACTATGCCCGTTGGTATATAGATGTTGAAGTCGGATCGTAGCCATGTCGTTCTGTGAGC
>NZ_BAAAFD010000059.1:0-523 GCF_039523355.1 Aliiglaciecola litoralis
TTGGCCCACAGAACGACATGGCTACGATCCGACTTAATAAAAAGTGGCCTTTTTTAAAAAATTGGAGATAGAAAAATTGGAACCTTCAATTTATGAATGCAGTGTTGGAAAAAATTGGAGGCCTCTTATTGAAAGTCGAGAGATACAAACGTAAAAGTTTAGAGAAAGATTTATATATGAGTTTTTACATATATGATATCAGTGAAAGAGAAATGAAAAAAGAAGTAATAATTGAAGGAGAAACGTACTATATTGAAAGTGAGGATGACCTAGTTAGCATAGTTCATGAGTTAGTCAAAAGAGGGTTTACAGTTAAGGAGATTGCATACGGACTAGGAATCAGTGAGAAAAAGGTCAGGAAATATTTAGAAGACTGTTGGTAAGTTAAGTTTTGTTTTTTTATTTGTAAGTTCTAATTCTCCTTTTTAGAATTTTTATTTTTCTCCTAATTAGCTAAGATTATGCTTAGTTTTTTTCAGTTTTGTAAGTCGGAGGCCAAGCGGTCTTAGGAAGACAACGGCAA
>NZ_BAAAFD010000060.1:0-509 GCF_039523355.1 Aliiglaciecola litoralis
TAACGCTTTTGTAAGGGGCGCGTGCAGTTTACGCGTCCCAGCCCAACTTGTTGGGCGAACTTAACAAACTTGTTATACGCACTAACACCCAATAATTTCGACATGTTCATTAGCTTCTTTTATTTTTTCAATCAATTTGTGTAAGCCTGTTATTTGATTAGGCATTTTGATTTTTTTTGAGCTAAACGAAAAAGTAAGCACAGTGTTTTCTGAGGCTATTTTTTCCATTTCCTTAACTGTGTGTACTGAAGTTTTAAAACGATTAGAGAAACGAATCTCCCCACTCAGCTCATCGAACTCAATCGTAGTAGGTTGCTTCATGATGTTTAAAGCCGCAAAACTTATCCCAATCAACCATACTCCCATAAAAATAACGACACTCAATTCTGGACCTTTTGTAATCTGGTAGATTGAAAATAATGCGCCTAAAGTAAATCCGATTACAAGAAAGCGCATCAATCTTTGGGCGGTTTTATCAACTACGAATATCATGGCTACCTGTGCGAATA